>CALUGI010000005.1 GCA_944320135.1 uncultured Phocaeicola sp.
TGTCTTTTTCCATGTTCGGATGATTTGAAGGTTTGTCTTTAGTCGTTCAGGAATGCGGTGAGAGGCGATGAGGCCGACGCTTCAAGATTTTCCGCCTGAATGCCGAGTCCGGCTTCGTATGCGCGGCGTCCGGCAACGACTGCTTCCTTGAAGGCCACGGCCATTTCCACCGGATTTCCGGCCACGGCGATGGCGGTGTTCACCAGACAGGCCGCCGCTCCCATCTCCATCGCTTCAGCCGCATGGCTCGGTGCGCCGATTCCGGCATCCACCACCACGGGCACGTTGCTCTGCTCGATGATGATGCGCAGGAAGTCGCGCGTCTGCAGTCCCTTGTTGGTGCCGATGGGGGCGGCGAGGGGCATGACGGTGGCGGCTCCGGCTTCTTCCAGACGCTTGCACAAGGTAGGGTCGGCCTGGCAGTAGGGGAGCACCACGAAGCCTAACTTCACTAACTCTTCCGTAGCCTTCAGCGTTTCGGTGGAGTCGGGCAGCAGATAGCGCGGGTCGGGATGGATTTCCAGCTTCAGCCAGTTGGTGCCGAACGCCTCGCGCGCCATCTGTGCGGCGAACACGGCTTCTTCCGCCGTGCGCACGCCCGACGTGTTCGGCAGGAGCTGGATGTGCGGATGGACGATGTGCTTCAGCATGTCGTCTTCCTTGTTTTCAAGTTCGATGCGTTTCATGGCGACGGTCACCATCTCCGTGCCTGAGGCAAGGATGGCTTCTTCCATCACTTGGTTGGAGTTGAATTTTCCCGTTCCGAGAAACAGGCGCGAGCCGAATTCCTTGCCGGCTATGACTAATTTTTCCATGTTGCTTTATTGTTTTTGGGTTATTGTCTGATTGATGAGCGATACGATGCGGCGCGTTTCCCCTACGGGGTCTTCCGCACGCAGGATGGAGCCGCTCAGCGCGATGCCCGACACGCCGGTCTGCATGACGGCCGGTATGTCGTCATACGTGATTCCTCCGATGGCCACTACGGGCAGGCCGATGCCTTCCGCCTTCATGCGGGCGATGATGCGGCGGTATCCTTCCAGTCCTAAAATCGGACTGAGGTTCTTCTTGGTGGCGGTGAAGCGGAACGGTCCGCATCCGATGTAGTCGGCTCCCGCCTCGCAGTGCGCCTTCACGTCGTCGAAGGTGTTGGCCGTTCCGCCGATGATGAAGTCTTTGCCGAGCATCTTGCGCGCCTCGGCTATGGGCATGTCGAGCTTGCCCAAATGCACTCCGTCGGCATGGATTTTCTTGGCCAGTTCCGCTTGGTCGTCGAGGATGAACGTGGCTCCGCATTCCCTGCAGAGGGGCAGGATGCGCATCGCTTCCTTTTCGATTTCTTCAGCGGAGGCATCCTTCATGCGCAGCTGAATCCAGCGGCATCCGCCTTCGAGCGCGATGCGCGCGGAGTCGAAGTACGAATATTTGTCCGTGAAATGCGTGATGAACTGCAGTCCCATCCTTTATCCTCCGCAAGCCGCTTTGATGATTACCAGTTTGTCGCCGGGCTGCAAGGTTTGCTCTTCCCATTGCGTGCGCGGCACCATGCGGTTGTGAAGGGCGACGGCCACCCCTTGGGGCGGAAGTCCCAGCTGGCGGGCCAGGTCGGCGACGGTGTTCCCTTCGGTGAGTTCAGTCTCCTTGTTGTTTACCAATAGTTTCATAATCCTTCGTTTGTTAGGTGAATGTGCCAAAGGAAGCGGAACTGGACGGGAAAATCGGAGAATAAGCGTCATGACGAACAATCCCTTCGTCGGTACTAACCGCATCAGGTTCGTAGGGTATGATCTCAGCCCGTCCGGTAGGGCACCCCTTTGTCTGCCCGCAAATATAGGGATAATAAATGAGAAACGGAACGGTTTGCAGTTTTTTGTCGAAGAAAATGCGGCGGCCTGTGCGCAAGAAACTCCGGGGCTTTGTGGAAAAGTCGGCAAACTTTTGCGCAAAAGTTGCCTGAGTCGGGCGGACAAGTTTCTGCGCTTTTCTTGCTTTCTTCTTCTTGAGGCTTGGAGCGCGCGGTTTCTTAAGGCTGGAAGAACCGAAAAAAGTAGGAATTTTTATGATGCGATACGCTCCGTTTTGGCCGGAACTTCCTACATTTGTGGAAATGTTTTCCGAAATGGCGACTTTATGCAGATTGAAAGGAAGAATCGTGTGCGCGGTCTGGCTCTGGACGCTGGCGCTGTGCGCTTGCGTGCGTCCGGCCCGTCAAGCGGAGTCTGTGCGGAAAGCCGATTCGCTGAACGAACTTTCCTACGAGATGCGCTACAAGAGCCTCGACCGGGCGGAACGCTTGGCGGACGAGGCTTGGAGGGAAGCGGCCGGCGGAACTTCCTCCCAACGGGCGGAGGCGTTGAACAACAGGGCTTTCTGCGCGTTTATGCGGATGGACTTCGAGCGGGCTTCCGCGCTGTACCGGCAGGCGTCCGAAGCGAGCGGAAACGAGGTGGAACGGCTTGCGGCCGATGTGGGGATGATGAAAATCTGCCAGCGAACGTCGATGAACAAAGAGTTTTACGACTATCGGAACAGCGCCCGGCGGCGCATCAGGCGCATCAACGAAGACGGGCAGCTTCTTGAAGGGCGTCTGAAGAAAAGGATGAACTATGCCTTGTCGGAGTTCCACATCGTGTCGGGCATCTACTATTATTATTTGGAGCAGGACGAAGAAGCGCTTGCCTCCATCGACTCCGTTCCCCTTTCCACCCTTCGGGGCGACAGGGGGCAATGGCTCTACTATCTGTATATGCGCGGTTCGGGAGGGATGCTCGATGCGCCCACCCCGGAGGAAGAGGTGAAGGGCGAGTTTTCCTATCTGGCGGAATGCCTTCAGGCGAGCGCACGCGGCGGATACGTCTATTTCGAGGCGAACGCGCTTCAGGCTATGGCGGAAATCCTCAATTTCAGGAGCAACCGGGAATTGCTGGAGCGCGAGAAGCCGGGGCTGCTGCGTCTGGTCAACCCGGAAGAACTGCCCGCAGACAGCCTTCCGCTGAGGTTCGCCCGCCATGCGCTGGAACTGTTCAAGGAGTACGGCGACTGGTATCAGATTTCGGGCACTTATCGCACCATCGCCACTTACTACAATTACGCGGGACGGTCGGAAATGGCGCTTCCCAATCTGGAGGATGCCCTCGCCTACGTGAACCTTCATCACGAAACATACTATCATTGCACGGACACCGCCGACCGCCTGCGGACGTATATCCCCGGCGCAACGTCCTCCGTCGAGCTGAAATGGATAAACGAAGAAGGCATCAAGACCGTGCCCGAATGGATAGCCCGTTTGCGCGAGCAGCTGAGCCGGAGCTATTCGGCGTTGGACATGAAGGCCGAGTCGGACTACAACCGAAACGTTTATCTGGACATTCTCGACTATACGCGGCAGGACAAGGAACTGGAAAGCCGCTACATGGCGTTGGAGCGCGAAGGGAAGCAGCTGAACGCGCTGGTGCTGATGGTGGCGGGAGGGCTGCTGGCGTTCGTGTGCCTGTTCGTGCTGCTCGGCAGACGCTGGAAGAGGAAGAACATGGAGCACGTGGAAGAACTGAAGCGGGCGCTCCGGCTTTGCCAGCACGCGACGGGGGCCGTACCCTCCGATGCGGTCGCCCAAGACGAGGTGGCGCAGGCGGTGTGCGGGGCGGTGAAAGCGGACTTGCTTGAGATGTTCCGCGCGTCCGATGCGGAAATCGTGTTGGGTGAGCCGCACGGCTCTCCGGCGTGCGGGGCGGGAGCGTCTTGCTCGTTCCCTCTCGTCTCTCCGGGAAAGGCCGAGCCCGTGGGCGAGTTGCGTCTGGCCTTGCCCTCTCCCTTGCGCAAGGAAGAATCCGGCCTGATCGGTTTGCTCTTGCCCTACCTCGCTTGGACCGTTGAAAACGGATTGAATTTAGTGTCGCTCGACGACGAACGGAAACAGCTGGAGAAGGAGCAATACGTGCATCGCCAGCATCTCGCGGAAAACAAGTGCCGGAACGAAGTGAAAAAGGCTTGCCTTTCGATAGTGACGGGCATCCTTCCCTTTATCGACCGGATGGCGAACGAAATCCGCAAGCTCCGCATGTCCGGAGAATGCGGGCAGGTCGGCCGGATGAGGCTGGACTATATCGGCGAACTTGCGGACAAGATTAATGAATACAACGACATCCTGGCGCTTTGGATTAAGGTGCGTCAGGGGACGCTCAGCCTCAATATTGAGAATTTCCCTTTGCAAGAGCTGTTTTCAATGGTGGCGAAGGGCCGCCGTTCGTTCGAGATGAAGCGCCAGACCCTGCGGGTGGAGGATACCGATGCGGTGGTAAAGGCAGACAAGGCTCTGACGCTTTTTATGATAAACACGCTGGCGGAGAACGCCAGAAAGTACACCCAAGAAGGAGGGCACGTTTCTCTTTCGGCCCGCGAAGGGGAAGATTATGTGGAAATCTCGGTGGAGGACGACGGTCCGGGCCTGTCCGACAAAGACATCCGGCGGATTCTCGACGAGAAAGTGTACGATTCCGGCACGATAGGTCTGGACACCGCTGCGGATGCCTCCCGCCTTCAGAAGCAGAAAGGACACGGCTTCGGCCTGATGAACTGCAAGGGAATCATTGAGAAATACCGCAAGACGAACAAAGTGTTCTCGGTGTGCCTTTTCCGCATAGAGAGCGTTTTGGGGGAAGGCAGCCGCTTCTGCTTCCGTTTGCCCAAAGGCGTGAGGCGTGCGCTGGCCGTGGTCGGGGTCGTGTGGAGCGTCGTTTTGGGAGGGTGTTCGCAGCATTCTCCGTCCTCTCCGGAGGCATCGCCTTCCGATTCGCTTCAGGTGAGCCGTTATGACAGCCTGCTTGCCGTAGCGAACGATTACGCCAATTGGGTGTACGAGTGCAACGTAAGGGGCGACTATCGCACGGCTCTTGAATTGGCCGACAGCGTGGTGGCTTGCATGAATGCGCACTATCTGCGTTATTCGGGGGCGGACGCTCCTTTGCTGGCGTTGTACGGCTCCGGCGAGGCGGCGGAGCTTGCATGGCTCGCCGGTCGTTTTGACACCGACTATTACATTTTGCTTGACGTGCGCAACGAAGCGGCGGTGGCTTCGCTGGCGTTGAAGGATTTTCGCCGTTACCGTTACAACAATGCCGCTTACGCTTCTCTTTACAAACGCTTGAGCCGTGACAATTCTCTTGAAGAATATTGCCGCCAGATGCGTCAGTCGGCTGCCAACAAGCGGATAGCACTGTCTGTTTTTGTCTTGATGGCATTGGGATGTCTCGTTGCTTATTACATGCTTTACCTGCGCCGCAAGCTGCATTGCCGCTACAATATGGAGCAGGTGTTTGCCGTCAATGAAGCGGCTTTCTCCGCATCCATGCGTGCGGACGGGCCGGAAAAAGCGGCGGAGCGTGTAGTAAGGGCTATGTTCCGGGAAATGAACGAACTCGTTCCGCTCGACAATCTGGCGTTGGCCGTAGAAGATGAGGCAACTCGCGGGCTTCAGTTCACTTGCTTTCGTGAGGAAGAAACGGATTGGCGCAGCGTCATGAGCGAATGCTATGAGGCGCGCCGCTTGCAGTGGGCTGAAGGGGCGGGATGGAGCTGCCTGCCGTTGTGGGTGGAAGCCGGGGGTGAAAGGCGTTACGTGGGCATATTGGCGCTGAAGGCGGCTCGCCCGCATGTGTGCGAGGAAGACAAGTTGCTGGCGGAGCTTGTATGCAATTATCTGGCGGTCGTTCTCAATAACACCGTCGTTCAGGTGAACCGCAAATGCCTCGGCATAGAGCTTGCCCAAGACGAGGCAAGAAGGGTGCTGTTTGAGGAAAACCAGCTTCATGTGCAGAACATGGTGCTCGACAATTGCCTTTCTACCATCAAGCATGAAACCGTTTATTATCCGAACCGCATCCGTCAGATGGCGGACCGCTTGGGCGGAACTGCTTCCGGCGAGAAGGAAGCGATTCTGGACGAGATGTCGGAGTTGGTGGAGTACTATAGAGACATTTTTTCGCTGCTCGCCTCGTGTGCGGCCCGCCAGCTGGAGGAAGTGACTTTCCGCCGGTCGGAGGTGGACATGGCGGCTTTGGCGGAGAGCGTGAAGGCGTATATTGGAAAGCAGATGCGCAGGCAAGGGCTTCGTTTGGACGTGGAGGCGGACTGCCCGTCGCCTTTGTATGCCACGGGGGACGTTGTGCTGCTGCGTTTCCTTCTGGAAAATCTGGCCGACGAAGCGTTGCGCGTCCCGGAGCCGGGCAGGATGAAGATAGGGGTCAGGCAGGAAGGGGATTTCGTGTGTGTGGACTTTATCGACTTCCGCCGCACCCTGCCCTTGGAAGAACTGGAAGGATTGTTCTGCCCCGACAAGCGGAAGATGCGCGCGGACGCGAACGGGCGGACGTTGGCGGGTACGGAATATATCGTGTGCAAGCAGATAATCCGCGACCATGACGAGTTTGCCGGAAGAAGGGGGTGCCGCATCAATGCCTGCTCCGTGGAGGGAGGGGGATTTGACGTGTGGTTTACGGTGCCCCTTCGCCGGAAAACGAACGGATGATTGGCGGAACTTATAAACTCTCGAACTCAAAACTAAAGAACGGAACGAATATGGACAGAAAGTTTAAAGTGATAATCGTAGAGGACGTGAAACTGGAGCTGAAAGGGACGGAAGAAATCTTCCGCCACGAGATACCCGGCGCAGAGGTGATAGGGACGGCCATGACCGAAGCGGAGTTCTGGCCTTTGCTTGAAGAAAAAACTCCCGACATGGTGCTGCTCGACCTCGGATTGGGCGGCTCCACCACTATCGGGGTGGACATCTGCGCCCGGCTCCACCGGGAGCGTCCGGGGCTGAAGGTGCTTATCTTTACGGGCGAGGTGCTCAACGAAAGGCTTTGGGTGGATGCGCTCGATGCCGGAGCGGTCGGCATTATCCTGAAAACGGGCGAACTGCTTACGGCTACCGACGTGCAGGCCGTGATGGACGGAAAGAAATTGGTGTTCAACTATCCTATTCTTGAAAAGATTGTGGAGCGGTTCAAGCAGACGGTCGAAGCCGAGCAGCGCCGCCAGGAGGCGGTTGTGGACTATGACATCGACGAATACGACGAAAGGCTGCTCCGTCATCTGGCTTTGGGATACACCAAAGAGATGATTACGAACCTCAAGGGGATGCCCTTCGGAGTGAAGTCGGTGGAAAAGAGGCAGAACGATTTGGTGAGCCGCCTTTTCAAACCGGACGAGCGGACGGGAGTGAACGCCTGCCGGCTGGTGACCCGTGCCTTTGAACTGCGCATTTTGGACGTCGACAATCTGGAGCCTGATGAAGAATAGACGCTTCCCGCATCCTGCCGCCTGCTTCTTCCTGCTGACTGTGCTGGCTGCATTCACGTCGTGGGTCGGTACGGTTTACGAGTGGGCGGGCGTGAGAAGTCTGCTTGGCGACGAAGGCTTCCGCTGGACGCTGCGCGCCGTGGGCGGCTTGTACCTGCACTCTCCGCTGCTTCCCGCAGCGCTGGTTCTGTTTCTTGGGTGCGGCTTGTGGAGGCATTCCGGGCTGGGAGGGGCTTGCCTTGCCGCATTCGGGAAGAAGCGTATGCTGTCGCGGAAAGAGCGCAGGGCCTTGGCGTCTGCGGGTGCGGTTGCGGGCGTTTATGTCTGCCTCGTCCTCTTGGCGGCATGGGGGCCTTGGGGAGCGGCAAGCAGTGCGGTCGGCACGTTTCGCGGGTCTCCGCTTGCAGAAGGGCTCTGGTGCGTCCTTTCGTTGGGAATCGCCCTTCCGTCTGTGGTGTACGGATTCGCTTCCGACACTTATTTCACCGACCGCGATGTGGTGGACGGAATGGCGTGGCTGTTCGTCCGGAAAGCGGATTTTTTCGTCACCCTGTTTTTTGTGCTGCTCTTTTTCGCTTCAATCGACTATACGGGACTGGCGGCGTATGCGGGCATTTCGTCCGAAGCGTTGGAGTGGGTTTGCCTGGGATGCTGCCTGCTGGCTTTGTGGTGAATGCAGCCGTGTTTCCTTTTGAAGCTCCCGGCATTCCGGCCGGAACGCGGCGGCATTTCCGGCCTGTTTCAGAAGCCGTTTCGGAAGCCTGCCGCTCACGGATCACGGTTCTTTCATTTAAGATGCCATAACTTCCGGCATATCATTGTCCGTAGGGGCGGACCCGTGTGTCCGCCCGGACACATAGGCATGGCGTTATCGGGCAGACACACGGGTCTGCCCCTGCGGGTTAAATGAAAGTGCCGTGCGCACAGATTGTAATAAACGTGAAAAACGCAAAGACTTTGGCGTGAAACCGCTATCTTTGCCGACATATAATTCTTAAAACAATAACGACAGATTCATGAAAAAATTAGTTTGGATTGCCGCAGCGGGCGCGATGATGCTGGCGGCATGTCAGGAAAAGAACGGTTACACCATCAAGGGTACGGCGGAAGGAGCGGCCGACGGCGACACCGTCTATTTGCAGAACCGCACGGAAGCAGGGTTCGTGGCGTTGGATTCGGCGGTGGTGAACGGCGGCATGTTCGAGTTTTCGGGCGTTGCCGATTCGATAGCCGTATCGCGTTATGTCGCTTATCTGAAGGAAGGCCGCCGCATGTCTGCGATGGTGTTCGTCGAACCGGGCGAAGTGACTGTAAACATGAGCGCGCAGGACAGCCGCATATCAGGCACTCCCAACAACGACATTTTCCAGGAGTTTATGGACGAATACCGGCGCATCGGCGACGAAGTGAAAGCCGTTTACATGCAGGCCAACACGGATTCTACGCTGAGTCCTGCCCGTCGCGACTCGCTGTTGAAGGTGCTCGACGAGAAAAGGGACGCCGGTTCCGAACGTATTCTCCGGCTGATATCCGACAACGTCGGCAAGGCGGCGGGCGTAGAACTGCTGGGCATGTTCGGGGCTTCGTTCGAGGCGGCGGAAGTGCAGCCTTTAGTTGCTCAAGTTCCGGACTCTCTGGCGTCCAATCCGGGCTTCGTCCGACTGAAAGAATACGTGGAAACCATAGCAAAGACTTCGGAAGGGCAGAAGTACACCGACTTTGCGCTCGACACTCCGGAAGGAAAAGAAGTGAAGCTGTCGGATTACGTGTCGGAAAACAAGTACACTTTGGTAGATTTCTGGGCAAGCTGGTGCGGCCCATGCCGCAAGGAAATGCCGAGCGTTGCAGCCGCTTATGCAAAATACAAGGCAAAAGGTTTCGGAGTGGTGGGCGTTTCGCTCGACAGCAATCCGGAGAGCTGGAAAAAAGGCATTGCTGACTTGAAAATCACTTGGCCGCAAATGTCGGACTTGAAGGGATGGCAAAGCGAAGCGGCCCGGCTCTACGGCGTGCGTTCCATTCCGTCTACGGTGCTGGTAGCGCAAGACGGAACCATCGTGGCGCGCGACTTGCGCGGTGAGGACATCGCTTCCAAACTGGCCGAACTGCTGAAGTGAGGCGGCGCGGAAAGAAAGGCAAGGCCCGGCAAACCGTGAGGTCTGCCGGGCCTGTGCGTTTGTCGGAAACCGGATTAAAGCAGCGAAGCGATGTATGCTTTCATTTCCGGTTCGGACTTTTTGGCTTCTTGATAGAGCTTGTATTGGGCTAATGTCCGCACATAATTGTGGTCGGCATATTGAATCTGATAGTAAGTGTCGCCGTTGATGTAGTCGGTGAGGAAGCGCACGGCCTGCATGTAGGGGAAAAGTTTCACGGCGAAGGGCAGCATTTCTATTTCGAGCGGCGTAAGGAAACTTTTAGCCGATTCGATGTAGCCTTTGGCGAAGGCTTTGAAGATTTCCATGTTGAAGCGCACTTTCTCCAAGTCCGGTTCGTCTTCGCGCGAGGTGTTGGCTGCCGAACGCAGGAAGTCGCCGAAGTCGGAAAACACGAAGCTGGGCATGGTGGTGTCAAGGTCGATGACGCAGAGCACCTTCCCGTCTTTGTCGAACATCATGTTGCTTACCTTCGTGTCGCAGTGGCAGATGCGTTTGGGCAGTTTCCCTTCGCGGTACAGGCGTTCGGCCTGGCACATTTCGTCGGCGTCTTTTTCGATTTCGCTTACGAGCGCCTGCACTTTTTCCATGCGTCCGGCCGCATTTTCCGCTACGGCATCATGGAGCTGCTTTATGCGGAACTCCATATTGTGGAAGTCGGGGATGGTTTCTCCTAATTTTTCCGGAATGTCGGCCAGCATCGCTTCAAATTCTCCGAACTTCAGCCCCACAAGATACGAGGACTCCGGTGTCACTGCGTCGAGGGTTTGCGAGTCGGGGATGAACTCGCACATGCGCCAGTAGTGCTCTCCGTCGAAATGATATGATTTTCCGTCGCGTGCAGAGACGAAGCGGAGCACTTTGCGGTTGATGTCCGTTTCGTGGGCTTCCTCCAACTTTTTGCGTATGTGGCGCGTCACGCATTCAATGTTGCGTTGCAGAACGTCCACATTCTGGAACACTTGGTGGTTGATACATTGCAGGATGTAGTCGCAAGCGCCGGGGTCTTTCGTCTCCACCTTATAAGTCTGGTTGATGAGGCCTGCGGTGAGCGGGACTATTTCGCTCACCTCTTTGACTTCCGGAAAATAAGAAATAATTTCATTAAGTCGGTTCATGATAATTAAATGTATAAGGTTTCTTTATAGGTCTATTTAATTTCTTTCCTTGCAAACATACATAAAAATATCTGTTTTCGTATTTCTCCGACGGATAAAAATATTTTATTTATCCCTTTTTAGTGTTTGAAGCCTATTTCCTTCCGCTTTTGGCGGCGGACGCTCTCCGGCAATGAAAAAGCAGCCGGGAGCGTGCTGAAAAGCGGCGGCAATCCTTTGCTTTTCCGGCGGCTCCCGGCTGAGATGCGGACGCATTCGGTTGGACGTCCGTTGCGTGAAAAATTAAATATCCTTGTCGAATTCTATATGGAAACTTGCTGCCGCTTCGATGCCTTTGCGGAAAATGTCGAGCGGGAAACTTTCGTTGGGCGAGTGGATGGCGTTGCTTTCCAATCCGAATCCCATCAGCACGGTTTTAATGCCGAGAATGCGTTCAAAGTCGCTGATGATGGGGATGCTTCCTCCACGGCGCACGGCAAGCGGCCTCTTTCCGAAGGCTTGGGCGAACCCTTTTTCCGCAGCCCGATAAGCGGGGAGGTCTATCGGGCAGACGTAGCCTTCGCCTCCGTGCATGGGAGTCACTTTTACAGTCACGCAATCGGGGGCGATTGAGCGGATATAGTCTGCGAAAAGCGCCGAAATCTTTTCGTGGTTCTGATGGGGCACCAACCGGCACGACACCTTGGCGTATGCTTTCGAAGGCAATATCGTTTTGGAGCCTTCGCCCGTGTATCCTCCCCAGATTCCGCATACGTCGAACGACGGGCGGCAACTGTTGCGCTCCAGCGTAGAGTATCCCGTTTCTCCTTTCAGGGCTTTCACGCCGATGGCTTCCATGTATTTTTTCTCGTCGAACGGGATGCGGGCAATCATCTCGCGCTCCGCTGCGGGCGCTTCCTCCACATCGTCGTAGAAGCGGGGGACGGCGATTCGTCCGTTTTCGTCGGTGAGTTGCGCGATGAGGCTGCAGAGCACGTTGGCAGGATTGGCCACCGCTCCGCCGAAGTGTCCCGAATGCAGGTCGCGGTTCGGGCCGGTCACTTCGATTTCCCAATATGCCAGCCCGCGCAGGCCGGTGGTCAGCGAAGGGAGGTCGGCTCCCAGCATACTGGTGTCGGACACGAGGATTACGTCCGCCTTCAGCAGCTCCTTATGTTCGTGGAGGAAAGCGTTCAGGCTCGGCGATCCGATTTCCTCTTCTCCTTCGAGGATAAACTTCACGTTGTGGCGCAGTAGCCCTTCGCGCACCACGTATTCGAAAGCCTTCGCTTGAATCATCGACTGCCCTTTGTCGTCGTCCGCTCCCCGTGCCCAGATTCGTCCGTCGCGGATTTCCGGCTCAAACGGCCGGCTTTTCCAGAGTTCCAGCGGTTCGGCCGGCATCACGTCGTAATGCCCGTAGATGAGCACGGTGGGCGCGTCCGGGCCGACACGCTTCTCCGCATATACCAGCGGATTTCCTTCTGAGGGCATGGTCATGGCTTCGTCGGCTCCCGCTTCGAGCAGAAGCTGCCTCCAGCGTTCGGCACAAGCCAGCATGTCTTCTTTGTGTTGGGGCAGGGCACTGATGCTCGGTATGCGGATAAGGCTGAAAAGTTCGTCCAGAAACCGGCTTTCGTTTTCTTCGATGTATTGCTTGATGTCCATTTGGTTCTTCGTTTACAAGTGCGTTGTTTTGTCTAACAGATAATAGTCGAGCAGCGTCATGGCGGCCATCGCTTCCACTATCGGGACGGCGCGGGGCAATACGCAAGGGTCGTGCCGTCCGCGAGCCTTCAGCACGGTTTCGTTTCCGTGGATGTCTATCGTGGGCTGCTCCGTCAGTATGGTGGCCACCGGCTTGAACGCCACCCGGAAGTAGATGTCCTGTCCGTTGCTGATTCCTCCCTGAATGCCTCCCGAACGGTTCGTGCGGAAGCCTGCGTGTCCGTTGTCGTTGTAGAGGATGTCGTTTTGTTCGCTGCCTTTCGTCTCCATCCGGCCGAACCCCTGTCCGTATTCAAACCCTTTTGCGGCGTTGATGCTCAGCATGGCGTTGCCCAATGCGGCATGGAGTTTGCCGAATGCAGGCTGGCCCAGTCCGACAGGGCAGCCCTGCACCACGCAGCTTACGGTTCCCCCTATGGTGTCTCCTTCTCCTTTGATGCGGAAGGTATAGTCTTCCATCTGTTTCGCCAACTCCGGGTCGGGGCAGCGCACGGGGTTCTTTTCGATTTGGCTCAGGTCGTAGGCCGTATAGTCTTTGTCCAGTTTGTATGGGCCGACTTGCGACGTGAAAGCCGTGATGCGGACGCCCAATTGGTTGAGGGCGAGCTTGGCCAGCGCGCCGCCCACTACTCGTGCGACGGTTTCGCGCGCTGACGAGCGTCCTCCCCCGCGATGGTCTCGTATGCCGTACTTCATGGTATAGGTATAGTCGGCATGTGACGGGCGGAACACGTCTTTCATGTTGTCGTAATCGTTGGAGTGTTGGTTGGTGTTCCATACGACGAATCCGATGGGGCATCCGGTAGACACTCCTTCATAGATTCCGGAAAGGAACTCCACTTCGTCGGCTTCCTTGCGCGACGTGGTGATGGCCGACTGTCCCGGACGGCGCCGGCTGAGTTCTTGCTGTATGAAACCGGTGTCGACGGCGATTCCTGCCGGGAATCCGTCGATGACGCCTCCGATAGCTTTGCCGTGAGATTCGCCGAAGCTGGTCAGGCGAAATATGTTTCCAAATGTGTTCATAAATGTTTGCTGTTTAGGATTGTTGTGTGGATGTGTTTTGAGCGCGGAGACGATGGGCTTTGCCTGTCGGCTTCGTGCCCGTGTCCGACTCTGTCAGAACTTGCTTCCTGCGCCTCCGCCTCCGAATTCCCCTCCGCCGAAACTTCCTCCGCCGAAGCCTCCGTGCCCTCCGGAACCGCCGAAGAACGGTCCGCCGACAAACGGCCCTCCGCCGCCTCCGCGATGTCCGATGTCGTTTCCGTCGTCCTTGCGTTCGGTGACGCGGCGGACGTATCCGCAATGGGCGCAGCGGTAGACGGTTTCGACCGTGCGCACCGTTCCGATGCGCGAAACGGTGCGCGAAGAAACCTGGCGGAGCTTGTAGCGGCGGCACTTCGGGCATTTTCTGCGCTGGCGGACGGTGAACCACATCAGCGCCGGCACTCCTATAAAGCAGAAAGCCAGCGCGATGAGCAGCAATGCGTTGCCGGAATTTTCTTCAATGGGAGCGGGCGCGCCTTTTTCGCCGGCCAGCGCTTGGCGGACGGCGCGTATGCCCGCCACCATCCCTTCGTCCCAATTGCCCTTGCTGAAGGGAACGTTCATATAGCGTTCCTGGATGCGCTTGCAGACGGCGTCGGGAAGCGCGCCTTCCAGACCGTAGCCTGTGGCAAACTGGATGCAGCGTTCGCCTGTGACCAGAAGCACCACCAGACCGTTGTCTTTCCCCTTCTGACCGACTCCGTTCGTCCGTCCCAGTTCGTAGGCAAATTCAAAGCAGTCGCCCCCTTCTATTTGCTCTACGGCCACGACCAATGTCTGTATGCCCGTTTGCTGTTCCAGCGCATAGAGCATGGTGTCTATCACGGCTGCCGCCTGCTCCGACAGGATGCGGTCGGGGTTGCTCACGTACCGCATCCTGTTTTGCAGGCGCGGCGCCGGCACTTCCTCCGCCTTGTATTCTTTGGAAAGGAGAGGGGAGGCGCACAGCAGGCAGAAAGCGGCCGCAATTCCGGCGAATGACAAGCGTTTCATGATGCCTGCGGATTAGAACTGCACTTCGGGTGCCTTCTCGCTTCCTTCTTCCGCTTCGAAATAAGGATGCTTTTCGAAGCCGAACATGCTTGCCACGATGTTTTTCGGAAAGCGGCGGAGGTTGGTGTTGAATGCGCGTGCGCTTTCATTGAAGTTCCGCCGCGCTACGGCGATGCGGTTTTCCGTGCCTTCCAGCTGCGCCTGAAGCTCCTTGAAGTTCTCGTTCGCCTTCAAGTCCGGATAGTTCTCCGTGATGGCGAGCAGGCGGCTCAGCGCGCTGCCCACTTCGCCCTGCGCGCGCTGGTAGGCTGCAATCTTTTCGGGAGTGAGGTCATCGATGTCGATATGCGTCTGGCTGGCTTTCGCGCGGGCGGACACTACGGCGTCGAACGTTTCCTTTTCGTGCGCGGCATATCCTTTTACCGTATTCACCAAGTTCGGAATCAGGTCAGAGCGCCTCTGGTATTGGTTTTCTACGTTGCTCCAGGCAGTGTTGACACTTTCTTCCTGGCCGACGAGCGAGTTGTAAGACGACACGCAATAAGCGGCCAGCATGACGATGACCGCTGCGACAATGACGGGAGTAATCCATTTCTTGTTCATGTTCATATAAGCGTAAAATTAGTTTCAACGGCAAACATACGGAAAAATCTTATTTTTTTCATACCTTTGCGCAACAAATCGGAACGTTATCGTAAATATACATGAAGAATATAAGGAACTTTTGCATTATCGCCCACATCGACCACGGAAAGTCGACGCTGGCCGACCGGCTGCTGGAATACACGAACACCATCAAGATTACCGAAGGGCAGATGCTCGACGACATGGACTTGGAGCGCGAGCGCGGAATCACCATCAAGAGCCACGCCATCCAGATGGAATACGCTTATAACGGAGAAAAATATGTGCTCAACTTGATAGACACTCCGGGACACGTGGACTTCTCTTACGAGGTGTCGCGCTCCATCGCCGCGTGCGAGGGCGCGCTGCTCGTGGTGGACGCTTCGCAAGGAGTGCAGGCGCAGACCATCTCGAATCTCTATATGGCGCTGGAACACGACCTGGAAATCATCCCCGTGATGAACAAGTGCGACATGGACAGCGCGATGCCCGACGAGGTGGAAGACGAGATTGTCGATTTGCTCGGCTGCAGGCGGGAAGACATCATCCGGGCTTCCGGAAAAACCGGAATGGGCGTGGAGGAAATACTGAAGGCGGTAGTTGAGCGCATCCCTTGTCCCACGGGCGACGAGAACGCGCCGTTGCAGGCCCTCATCTTCGACTCCGTGTTCAACTCGTTTCGGGGTATCATCGCTTACTTCAAGGTGGTGAACGGAGTAATCCGCACGGGCGACCATGTGAAGTTCTTCAATACGGAAAAGGAGTACGACGCAGACGAAGTGGGCGTGCTGAAAATGGACATGGTGCCGCGCAAGGAACTGCGCACGGGCGACGTGGGCTACATCATTTCGGGCATCAAGACTTCGCGCGAGGTGAAGGTGGGCGACACCATCACCCACGTAAGCCGTCCGTGCGAGAAGGCTATCGAAGGTTTCGAGGAAGTGAAGCCGATGGTGTTTGCCGGAGTGTATCCCATCGAAGCGGAGGACTACGAGAACCTGCGCGCTTCGCTCGAAAAACTTCAGCTCAACGACGCTTCGCTGACCTTCCAGCCCGAATCGTCGCTGGCCCTCGGATTCGGGTTCCGTTGCGGCTTTCTGGGGCTGCTCCACATGGAAATTATTCAAGAACGGCTCGACCGCGAGTTTGACATGAGCGTCATCACCACCGTGCCCAACGTGTCGTATATGGTCTACGACAAGCAGGGCGGCGTGCAGGAAGTGCATAATCCCGGCGGAATGCCCGACCCGACGCTCATCGACCATATCGAGGAACCGTATATCGACGCTTCCATCATCACGACTACCGACTATATCGGCCCCATCATGACTTTGTGTCTGGGCAAGCGCGGCGAGCTGGTGCGTCAGGACTACATTTCGGGCAACCGTGTGGAGCTGCACTACAAGATGCCGCTGGGCGAGATAGTCATCGACTTCTACGACAAACTGAAAAGCCTCTCGAAAGGATATGCTTCGTTCGACTACCATCAGGCGGGTTTCCGCCCCTCGAAGCTCGTCAAGCTCGACATCCTGCTCAACGGCGAGTCGGTGGACGCGCTCTCCACGCTGACCCATATCGACAACGCCTATGAACTGGGGCGGCGCATGTGCGAGAAGCTGAAGGAGCTGATTCCTCGCCAGCAGTTCGAAATCGCTATTCAGGCAGCTATCGGCTCGAAAATCATCGCCCGCGAAACCATCAAGGCCGTGCGCAAGGACGTGACCGCCAAGTGCTACGGAGGCGACGTGAGCCGCAAGCGCAAGCTGCTCGAAAAGCAGAAGCGCGGAAAGAAGCGCATGAAGCAGATAGGTACGGTGGAAGTGCCGCAGAAGGCGTTCCTCGCCGTATTGAAACTGGATTGACGGAAAAATGCTTTTTGGAACCAACGGAGGCTGTCTCGAAGCGGGTAGAGACAGCCTCCGCTGTTTAGTTGTCAGGCGCAAAGTCCTTTCCTTCGGCGTTTCAGGAGGACAGGCATAGACAAGAAAGGCTGCCCCGATGCAGGGGCAGCCTTTCTGCTTTTATGAGAATGTGTTTTTAGAAGAACAGATAGCGCTGGTCTGTCACGTCTGCCTTCTGATACAAGTCGGTGATGATTTGGTTGGAGATGAAACGTGCTGACATGTTGGCCAGAGACGTCTCTTCCTGTTTCGCATCGAACTTCTCCGTGCCTTTGTCCTTTGCATAAACCTGCACCATGTAGACAGCTGCATTTCCCTTTACCGGTGCGCTTGTCTTGCCGATTTCTGTTTTTGCCGCCGCAGCGCTTACTGCGGGTTCGCTTGCATGGGTTACAGAAATGTAGGCCGAAGCGGAGAAAGTTACGTGTTTCACAGAGTCGCTGACAGCGTTGTCCATTGCTTTTACCTGTTCTACGGAGTTGGCTCCCTGCATGTCGGCCAGAATCTTTTCCGCCTTCTTGTCGCGGCGGATTTCGTTTCTCAATTCCTGAGCCACGGAGTTGATGTCGCGGTATCCCGCTTCGTGAATCTTGTCGAGTGCGACTACCATCATGTGGTCGTTCTCTCCGCATTCATACAGCGGAGACACGTCGCCCGGTTTCGCGGAGAAAATCCATCTCATCACGTCTCCGGTTGATCTCACTCCGGCCACGTAGTGTTCCGTGCTTGCAAGGTCTCTGCGAGGTATCAGCGAATATCCGCTTTCTTCCGCATTTTTCTGCAAGTCTTCGAGCGTTGTGTTTTGGGCCACAAACTGGCTGAACTTGTTGTATGCCGCATTGTAGGTTTCTTTGCTGAACTCTACCGGGCGTTTTACGGCTGCAACCTTGTATTTGGTCTGCATGCTCTTTTTGTCCGTTACCTGAAGAATCAAGCGTGCCTGTCCGACAGTCAGGTTGGCCAGTTCGTTTTTCGGCTGGTTGATCAGCGCGTTGACGAACTTGGTGTTGTCTGCATCCATTTCAGAACCTTCCCAGCTTCTGGCGTTCACCCAAGTCGATTCTCCCGTTTGTCCGTAGATTTTTGCTATTTCCGCGAAATTTGCGCCGCCCTTCAAGGCGTTGTAGATACTGTCGGCCAAAGCCTCTGTCTTTTCCGGAGTTTCAGCGTATACTTGAATCTGGCGGAACTGGATAGAGTCGGGGGCGGTCACTTTGGCAAGCACCTTGAATGCGTTATACGAATCGTCGCCCTGATAGTAATAAGGGCCGTACACTTCGTTTATTCCGGTAGAGTCCAAACGTGAAGCAATGTCGGCCGGAAGCACTGACTTGTTCATAGGAACATCCGCGAAGTTGACGGAAGACCCTGTCGAGCGGATGAATGTCGCATAGTCGCCGGTCGTTTTGTCCAGCATGTTGCTGTATTCAGTCACTTCCTGCTGCACGGCTGCACGGTCTGCGTCAGACGGAACGACTTTCACGTCAATATAATGAATGTCGCGCGTTTCAGCCAATTGCTTGTATTGCTCTTTCTTTTCTTTGTACAGGTTCTTGATTTCATCGTCGGTCACTTCAATTGTAGAGTCGTTGACGGATGAGTAGGGGATGGCTGCCAGCAGCAGGTCGCTCTGCTCGGTGCGTCCCTTGAATGCGTCTTCAGCCGAAACGGGGTTCGATATGAGAGATTTGGCAATCAGATTCTGATATTTCTCGGCCAGCGTGCTTTGTTTCAGCGTCTTTTCCACGAACATCCAGAATGCTCCCATTCTTTGGTAGTATTCAGCGTATTGCGCCGGCATCTGGGAAGAACCCAAGTTGGCGTAGTCTACCAAAAACTTCTGGAGCATGTCCTTGTCGAACATGCCGGTCTGCGGGTTGCGGAAAGGGGTTTGCATCAGCAACGGATGTGTGCCTTGGTCGATGATGGCTTGGATTTCAGCGTCGGTGACGGTCAGTCCCAGCTTTTCGGCTTGTTCAGCCACCAACTGATTGTTTACATAGTTTTGCCAAACCTGGTCTTTCACGTTGTTCAGCTGGTCTTCCGTCAGCGAGTTCAGTCCGTTGGTCAGTTTGATGACTTCGCTGAGTTCGTCCACCATTTTCTGGTAGTCTTGCACGCTGAGCGTTTCTCCGTTGACTTCGCCCACATCTTGTTTCCCTTGATGCGGCTGGAGGACTTTCCATGCGTCACCGGCGATGAACGCGAAAAGGGCAAGTCCGATTACAATGACCAACAAAGGTCCTTTGCTTCTGATAGTTTGTAAAGTTGCCATTTAATGTTGTTATTTATTTATTGTTATTTTGTTTTCGCTTTTAGCGCACGAAGATACAAAAAATGCCGTTCTGTCGCTATTTTCTTTGGAAAAAAATGCTTATTTCTCCACTTTCAGCTTCACCAGTTCGATTTTTGCGGTGGTTGCTTTGATGATTTTGAACAGGAACTTGTCTATTTTTATGGTTTCGTTGCTTTTGGGTATGCTCTGGTATTCGTGCAGAATCAGCCCTCCTATGGTTTGGTATTCGCTGTCTTCCGGAAGGTCGAGTCCGAACTCTTCGTTAGCTTTTTCGATGTCCAGCCGTCCGGAGAAGATGTATTCGTTTTCTCCGATTTCCTTTGCGACGGTTGAGTTCATGTCGTGTTCGTCTTCTATGTCTCCCAATATCTCTTCTATGAGGTCTTCCATCGCGACGATTCCCGACGTGCCTCCGAACTCGTCGACCACTGCCGCCAGCGAGCGTTTCTGCTGTTTGAACAAGAGCATCAGCTTGTTTGCGCCCATTGTTTCCGGCACGATGGGGATGGAGCGGATGTTGTTTTGCCAGTCCTTCGTGTGGCGGAACATTTCAGACGAATGGATATAGCCTACGATGTTGTCGATGTTTTCTTTGTAGACGATGATTTTGCTGATTCCGTTTTCTATGAACATGTTTTTCAGCTCGTCGAGCGAGGCGTTGAAGTCTGCGGCAATGATTTCCGTGCGCGGAATCATGCAGTCGCGAATCTTGACGTTCGAGAAGTCGAGCGCGTTGCGGAATATCTTGATTTCGTCTTCGATGTTCTCTGCGTTGTCTCCGGCTTCTTCGATGCTGCTCTGGATGAAGCAGTCGAGGTCTCCTTTCGTGAAGGCTCGTTCCTGGTCTTGCTTGGTGATGCGCGTTCCCGCCATCCGGAGCAGTCCGACAGAGATGGCATTGGCTATGCGGCTGAACGGAACGAGCGCGATGTAGCAGACGAATGCCGGGACGCAGAACAGCTTGAGCATGAAGTGGGAGTTCGACTTGAACAGCGTTCTGGGCATGAACTCGCCTGCCGCCAGAATAATCAGGGACGCCGCGACGATTTCCGACAAGACCGCGAGGGAAGGGTGCAAGGCGAGGCCGGCGGGAATCCATCGCTCGAACAGTCGGGCGGAAAGGATGGAGAAAACCACCAGCGACACGTTGTATCCCACCCACATGGTAGAGATGAAGTCTTTCGGGCGGTTGTAGAATACGGACAGGATGCGGGTGGGGAGGTTGTTTTTCCTTTCCATTTCAAAGCGCATCTTGTTTGTTGAGACGAAGGCGATTTCCATCCCCGAAAAGAAAGCGGCAAGCGCTAAGGTGACGAGCAGCGGTACGGCGGTTTCCATATATTTGAAGTTTCTGTCTTAGCGCCCTTGTGCCGTCGTGTCGGCGGGGGCGGTGTCTTCCACGGTGAATATGCCCGTGTTGTTGTATATCTGGTATTCTGTCATTTCCTGATTCGACTCGAATCCGTATCCGGTCAGCACTTTGTCCGTCTGTTCGATGCGGATGAACTTGTCGGAATAGATTTTTTCTTTGTTCTGGTCCCAAAACATCAGCTGCGTGTCGAACTTGTCTCCGCGCTGGCTTTGGATATGCACGTTGCCGCGCAGTTCCCACAGCTTTTTCGGTTCGTAATAATACGCCGTGTCTGCCTTGATGCTTGCGTCTACGTGGAAAAGCGTGTCGAACTTCTCAAGGTAGACTCCTTTCTCGAAAGCCCAGAAAGGCGGATTCCGCTGGCTGTAGACCAGCCATTCGTCGGCAATGATTTTATACCTTATCATTCCTGAGTCGGAAACCAGGGTCGTCACTCCCAGCGTGCGCATGTCGGGAAGCGAATCGCTTTCGTTTACGGCTGCTGCCGTATCTTGCTTCTTGCCGCCGCATGAGGGTATGGAAACAAGCATGGCAACTGCCCACACGGCAATTGCTGCGCTTGCCGGAATCCGATGTTTCCGGCCGGTTCGTCCGTTACGGTTATGGTTCATCTGACGGTCGTTTTTTCGTTTATCCATCCTCCGATAGTCACGGAGCTTCCTTTTTTCAGTCCCAAGAAAAACAGGTCTTCCTCTTTCGGAGTTTGTGAGGCGTATGCGGTAATCAGTTTCTGCGCTTCTTCGGCCACGCCCGGATCTGCGCTTTTGGCAAGCTGCAGCTTGTCGATGGCCGCATAATACGTGCATTTGTTCAGCGTGGCGTCATGGCTCCAGTTGGGGCTTGAAGCATACATCTGCGCTATCAGCAGATAGGCTTGCCCGTATTTCCCGTTGTATGAGATAGCCTTTTCCGCATATTGCCTTGCCTTTCCCAGCATTTTCTTGCTGTACAAGGCCACTGCCGCGCTGTAGCAGTTGTCCGCTTTCTTGAGCGTGTCTTCTTCCAGTTCTACGGATTCGTCGAAGAAGCGTATGCTTTCGTCGATGCCGCCTTGCCTGTAGTGCAGATATGCGCATCCGAGCGCGGTGGAAGCGTCCGGCTCGATGGCGTGGGCGGCTTCGCACGCGGCATAATACACGTCTTCATTCGTGCATTTCAGCCGTTTCATCACGGCAATCACCCCTTTCAGGTAGGCGGCGTCCTGCCTGTGCGCTTCTATCTGCGGGGCATACACGTTTTGCAAGTTCTCGCAGCCTGCCGTTCCGCTGCTGACGAAGCGCGAGTCGATATTGTCTTTCGCTATTTTCAGCCTCCGCTTTTCATCTTCGCCGGTTGCCCTGCGGAGGGCTTCAGACACGTAGCCCGATGCAGCCAGATAGTCTGCGATGAACTGCTCCTTGTGCGATTCGTCGGCTTTCAGTTTCCGGAGAGAAAGGTTTGCCAAGTCTTCCAGTACGGAAGGTTCCGACGCTTCTTGCTCAAGCCCCACCGCTTCCTTCACCATGCCGTATGCCTTGTCCGCGTCCATTTCCGCGCCGGCGAAAAGAATGTAGTCGTGCGCCTTTTCTCCCAACACGCGCCCTTTCGACACGGAGTCGGAAGAAACCGCGTTCAAGGTGTCGATGTTTTCGATTTCCTTGTCGTAGACGGCCATCAGTTCGGCAAAGTATTTTTTTTGCAGGGCCTCGTCTTTTGTCCCGGCCATCAAAGCGTGCAGAATCCTCACCCCGTCCTCATACGTCTCTTTCCGTGCCGGCGGCGCTTCTCTGAACGCGGTTGTCCAAGGGATGTAGGCTTGGTCGGGCCTTCCTTCGCCGAGATGTTTCGTGTAGAGGCCGATACAGTCTGCGCAGCGCGTGCTGTCCGCCTCTTGTGCGTAGGCGGAGGAGGGCATAAAGCAAAAGGCCAGCATGAAGAATGCCGGCGTAAAGCTCTTTATGATATGTTCCGTCGTAAAGTTCGTTTGCATTTAGTTGACTCTCCATTTCATGAACCAGCGTTCGTTGAATGTCAGTCCTATTTTGAGCACGAAGCGGTTTTCCGATAGCAGTCCGCTTGCGGAAGGGCTGACGCGCACGTACTGCCCCGTGATGCTCAGCACGCTGTTTCTTTGATACAGGTTCAGCGGCAGGCCGAGCCCCACGCTCACGCCGTATTCTTTCGGGCCGTCCGTCCATGCGCCGTAAGGGTCGGCCGACGGGGTCGTCACGTAGGGAGTGGAGTAGTAGGCTCCCGCTCTGTATTTGATTCTTGCCAGATAGCTTCTTCCGAATTCCTTGGGCAGCCATTCTGCGCCGAGCGCTATTTTCGAGCGGTTCTTGTAGAGTCCGGTGCTGTTGCCGTATTTCACTCCTTCCCATTTCTGGAGGGTGTAGTCGGCTTCCACCGTCAGGTTGTTCTTGTATTTCCAGGCGAGGCCCGCCCCGAAGGTGTGCGGGATGCCGTAGGCGTTCTCCGTCGACTGTTCGTTGACGGACGAGTAGGTGGAGCCGTCCGTCACTTGCGTGCCGTGCGTGTCGGTTACGTTCAGCACGTGTCCCAAGCCGTAGGCAAGCCCTACCGTCAGTTCATGGCCTTTGTCGAGCTGCCGGGTGTATTGCAGGCCGAAGTTCAGGTTGTAGCTGCTTACGTCCACTTTGTTGTAGATGATGCTCTGGTCGCCTCCGTTGCTCAGGCTGGCGGTGGTCTGGTAGTTCAGCTTCCCGTAGAGGTAGCCGACGTTGGCTCCCACGGACAGGTTGTCGAGAATCTTGAATCCCACTCCGCCGAATATCTGCCTGAGGTCTCCGTCGCCGTAGAAGTTGTTGGTGACGGCCACGTCGCTCCCTGCAATGTCTTTCGTCCGGCTGAAGTTGTATCCCACGGTGGAGAAGGGGGTGTATCCGATAACCGTGGCTATGCGCGGGTGAAGGCGGAACTGCATCGCCAGATAGTCGAAACTGGAGTTTTTGGCGTTCGATTTGTAGTTTCCTTCCTGATAGTTTGAACTTTTTAATGTCATGCCCGTGTCGAACATGAATGAGAGGGAATCGACTGCCGTGTATGAGGCCGGGTTCATCGGGTTGATGTGCTGGCTGGTGCGAAGCGCGTAGCCCACGCCGCCCATCGCGGCATTGTTGGCGAAGATGTAGTCGAACGTGTCTCCCAATCCGTAGCGGGTATAAGGGGAATTAGTGCTTGATTGTGCCCACATCCCTGCGGATGCTGCCAGACACAAGGCGCTAACGAGTGCTTTCTTACTTGACATTATAATTCAATATTCTGTTTAAACCTTTCAATACTAAAAATCTGTCTGCAAAGATGATACTTTTTAAGTTTGTATCAAAAGAAAATTTATCTCCGCCAGTTAAAAAAACCAAAAGGTCCGGGTGTTTCTTTTGCATGAGCCGGATGTATCCTGCTATTTCAAATTCCATTCCTTTGATGACTCCCGCGCGGATGGCGGTTTCGGTGTCGTAGCCGAATTCGGGCAGGTCGCCCCGGCGGTCAATCAGCGGGAGCTTGTCGCAGCAGGCGTTCAGCGCCTTGAAGCGGACGTAGATTCCGGGGGAGATGTTTCCGCCCCAATATCTGCCCTGCGCGTCGATGAACTCGCAGGTGAGGGCCGTGCCGGCATCGATGACGAGCAGGTCTTTGTTCGGGAGCAGGTAGTTGGCTCCCACCACTGCGGCGAGCCGGTCCATGCCTAAGGTTTGCGGGCTTTTATACATGTTCGTCACCGGAGTAGGGGTCTGCCAGTCGAGTTCGAGTATCTCGAAGTCCACTTCCGACAGCTGCCGGCGGATGGTGTTGCTCAGCGTGATGACCGAGGCGACGATTCCCCGCGTGATGGGGTATTTGTGGCGGAGGATGTTCAGGCAGTCCAGGGAGTGGTTCGAGCCTCGCAGCACTTCCACCATTTTGTCTCCGTCGAATACCGCCAGTTTGGCAACCGTGTTGCCGATGTCTATAATCAAGTTCACCTTTGCGTCGTTTAAAATCCGGTGCAAAGTAACGCAAAAAATGAATACCTTGGCAACAAAATGCGGTTAATTCTTCAAACTTACGAAATATCCGTGTAATTTTGCATCCGGAAAACGCTTCGGCGTTCCGGCGGAAACGTTCCGGCATTTCCGCCGGAATCCCGCCGCATTCAGAGAAGATTAAGAACTAAAGATGAAGATGAAGAAATACAAATTGCGCTTGCTTGTCTTTGCGGCGGTGCTGTGCGCGTGGCTCCCGATGCGGGCGCAGCATTCGCCCGACAGCATCCGCTTCAGCCTGCTCACGTGCGCTCCGGGGAGCGAAATCTACGCCCTTTTCGGGCATACGGCCATCCGTTATCAGAACTTTTCGCGCGGGACGGACGTGGTGTTCAATTACGGCATGTTCAGCTTCAACACGCCCCATTTCGTCTGGCGTTTCGTGAAGGGCGATACGGACTATCGGCTCGGCGTCACCCCTTACCGCTATTTCGAGGCCGAGTATGCCCTGCGCGGCTCGTCCGTGTGGCAGCAGACGCTGAACCTGACGGAGGGCGAGAAGCTCCGTCTGCTGGCTTTGCTGGAAGACAATTACCGCCCCGAAAACCGGGTGTACCGCTACAACTATTTTTATGACAACTGCACCACTCGTGCTCGCGACCAGATTGAGAAATGCATCGAGGGGAGAGTGGTCTATCCGGCAGGGTCTCCGCGAAAGACGTTCAGGAACATCGTGCATGAGTTTGCCGCAGGCTCTCCGTGGGACGAGTTAGGCATCGACTTCTGCCTTGGGGCGGAGGCCGACCGTCCGATTGACGGGCGGAGCCAGATGTTCGCGCCCTTTTACATGAAGGAGTTCGCTTCCGGCGCCTTTATCGAGGCGGCCGACGGGACGCGCCGTCCGCTTGTGGCGTGCGAGGCGAAGATTGTCGATGTGGAGCCGGAGCCGTCGCCTGCCTTTCCTGTCACGCCGATGGCGGCTGCCTCGCTTTTCCTTGCGCTGAACGTGCTGGTGGGGTGGCTGCAATGGAAGCGCCGCCGCATCTTCTGGGGCTGGGACATCCTGCTGTATGCCTCGCAGGGGCTGGCGGGATGCGTAATCGCCTTTCTGTTTTTCGTGTCCTCCCATCCCACGGTCGGCTCCAACTGGCTGCTGATTCTGTTCAATCCCATCCCGTTGCTCTACCTTCCGGTGATGGTGTATAGGGCGAGAAAGCGCAAGAAAGACCTCTATCATCCGGCAAATATGGTCTGTTTAACACTTTTTATAGTGTTGTTCCTGCTTTTGCCGCAGAAATTTAATCTAACAATATTACCTTTGGCGCTCGGTTTGTTAGTCAACGCTGCAAGCCATGTATTAGTATTGAAACGGAAAGAATGAAGGAACGCATACTGACATCTTTATTGACCGTGTTCGCCATCACGGGATTGCAGGCGCAGACGCAGCCTGCCGTGCCGCGTCTGGTCGTGGGGCTTGCCATCGACCAGCTGCGCGCCGACTACATCGAGGCTTTCTCCGCCCTTTACGGCGAGCGGGGCTTCAAGCGCCTGCTCAAGGAAGGCCGCGTCTATGCGAACGCGGAATACGACTTTATCAATATCGACCGTTCGTCGGCCACCGCCGCCATTTATACGGGCACTTCTCCTTATTATAATGGGATACCGTCGAACCGCTGGATGGACCGCACGTCGCTCCGCCTGATGAAAGCGGTGGACGACCCAGCTTTCATGGGAATCTATACCTCCGAAAGCTCTTCGCCCCGCTTCTTGCAGGTATCTACGCTTTCTGACGAGCTGATGGTGGCGAGCGACGGCGAGGCGGAAGTGTATTCCATCGCTCCCACGCGCGAAATGGCCGTGCTTGCGGCAGGACATGCGGCGAAAGGCGCGTTCTGGCTGAACGACGTGACGGGCAAATGGGGAGGGAGCACCTATTACGGCGCTTTCCCCAAGTGGGTGAGCGACTACAACGACCGCGAAGGGCTGGACTTCCGCATCAACGACATGGTGTGGCGGCCTTATCATCCGGTTACGGCCTACCGGTATGTCACCTCGCGGAGCAAGCAGCTCGACTTCAAGCACAATTTCTCCGACGAACGCTACGAAAAATACAAGAGGTTCATCACGAGCCCCTACATGAACGACGAGGTGAACCGCTTGGTGAAAGCCTGCTTCGACCATACGCCGATAGGGAAGGACTATGTGCCCGACCTTCTGACGCTTGCCTACTATGCGGGAAACTACGCCCACAAGCCGAACGCGGAGCTGTCGATGGAGATTCAGGACATGTACGTGCGCCTGGACAACAGCATCGGCGACTTGCTGGAGCTGATCGACCGCAAAGTGGGACTGGAGCATACGCTCTTCTTCATCACCTCGACGGGCTACACCGACCCCGATCCGGCCGACCCGCCCCGCTTCAAGGTGCCCGCAGGAGAGTTCCATATCAAGCGTTGCGCGGCTTTGCTCAACATGTATCTGATGGCCGTATATGGTCCCGGCCAATACGTGGAGGCGTATTTCGACAGACAGATTTACCTGAACCATAAGCTGATTGAAGACCGGAAGATGAACCTGGTGGAGGTGATGAACCGCTCCGCAGAGTTCGTCGTGCAGATGAGCGGGGTGCAGAACGCTTATTCGGCGCAGCGCCTGCTGCTCGGCTCGTGGACTCCGAAAATCGAGAAGATACGCAACACGTACCATCCGAACCGTTCGGGCGACATCTACGTGGAGGTGATGCCGGGATGGACGGTGGTGAACGACGAAAGTTTTTCCGCCCATCATGCGAAAGTGGTGCGCGAAGCCTACAGCTCTTCTCCGCTCATCTTCATAGGCTTTGGCGTAAAGCCCAAGACGCTTTACACGCCGGTGAAAATAGCGGCCATAGTTCCCACCGTGGCCCACTTCATGCGCATCCGGGCGCCCAACGCCTGTCCTGTCCCCCCGATAACCGATCTCTGCAAATAAAGGGGAGCGCATGTCCGGAAAACCGGTATTTTTGACTATCTTTGCAGAAGGAAACTGAGTGCATCAATTATTAACGCAACAACAAAACGACAACATAACAATGGGATTCAACGAATTTATAAGCAAGCTGTTCGGAAACAAGGCTACGCGCGACATGAAAGAAATCCAGCCGTGGGTTGAAAAGGTGAAGGCCGTTTATCCGGAAATCTCCAAGCTGAGCAATGACGAACTCCGTGCGAAGACGGAAGAACTGAAGAAACACATAAAGGATTCGGCCGCCGAAGAAAACAAAAGAATCGGAGAGCTGAAAGCGACTATCGAGGAAACCGAGATAGAAAAGCGCGAGGCCATCTTCTCGCAAATCGACAAGCTGGAGAAGGAGGTGCTCGACAAATATGAAACGGCGCTCAACGAGGTGCTCCCTACTGCGTTCGCCATCGTAAAGGATACGGCGCGCCGCTTCGCGGAAAACGGGGAAGTGGAAGTGACCGCCACGGATTTCGACCGCGAACTGGCGGCTCGCGGGCATGACTTCCTCCGCATCGAAGGCGAAAAGGCCGTGTGGATGAACCATTGGACGGCGGGCGGAAACGAAACCGTGTGGAACATGATTCACTACGACGTGCAGCTGTTCGGCGGCGTGGTGCTGCATCAGGGAAAGATTGCGGAAATGGCTACGGGCGAAGGAAAGACGCTCGTGGCTACGCTTCCGGTGTTCCTGAATGCGCTGACAGGCAACGGCGTGCATGTGGTGACCGTCAACGACTATCTGGCCAAGCGCGACTCGGAATGGATGGGGCCGCTCTATATGTTCCACGGCTTGAGCGTGGATTGCATCGACAAGCACCAGCCCAACTCGGAGGCGCGTCGCAAGGCGTATATGGCGGACATCACTTTCGGCACGAACAACGAGTTCGGCTTCGACTACCTGCGCGACAATATGGCCGTGTCGCCGAAAGACCTCGTGCAGCGCAAGCATAACTACGCCATCGTCGACGAGGTGGACTCCGTGCTTATCGACGATGCCCGTACCCCGCTGATTATCTCAGGCCCGGTGCCGAAGGGCGACCAGCAGCTGTTCGAGGTGCTTCGCCCGTTAGTGGAGCGTCTGGTAGAGGCGCAGCGCAAGCTCGCCACCCAGTATCTCGCCGATGCCAAGCGCCTGATTGCTTCCGACAAGAAGGAAGACCAGGAGGCAGGGTTCCTGGCTCTCTTCCGCAGCCACAAGGCATTGCCGAAAAACAAGCCGCTCATCAAGTTCCTCAGCGAGCCGGGCGTCAAGGCCGGTATGCTGAAGACCGAAGAAATCTATATGGAACAGAACAACAAGCGTATGCCGGAAGCGGTGGAGCCTCTCTACTTCGTAATCGACGAGAAGCTGAAGAGCGCCGACCTGACCGACAAGGGCATCGACTTGATAACGGGCAACTCGCAAGACCCCACTCTGTTCGTGCTTCCCGACATCGCCGCCCAGCTCTCGGAACTCGAAAACCAGAACGGCCTGACGGACGAAGAAAAGCTGGCTAAAAAGGACGAACTGCTCACCAACTACGCCATCAAGTCGGAGCGCGTGCATACCATCAACCAGCTGCTGAAGGCTTACACGATGTTCGAGAAGGATACGGACTACGTGGTGATGGACGGACAGGTGAAGATTGTCGACGAGCAGACCGGACGCATCATGGAAGGACGCCGCTGGAGCGACGGCCTGCATCAGGCCGTGGAAGCGAAAGAAGGCGTGAAGGTGGAAGCCGCCACGCAGACGTTCGCCACAATCACCTTGCAGAACTACTTCCGCATGTACCACAAGCTGGCCGGCATGACCGGTACGGCGGAAACGGAAGCCGGAGAGTTCTGGGACATCTACAAGCTGGATGTGGTGGTAATCCCGACCAACCGCCCGATTGCGCGTATCGACATGAACGACCGCGTCTACAAGACCAAGCGAGAGAAGTACAAGGCCGTGATTGAGGAAATCGAGAAGATGGTGCAGGCAGGCCGTCCGGTGCTGGTGGGCACGACGTCCGTCGAAATATCCGAGATGCTGAGCAAGATGCTCGACATGCGCAAGATACCCCACAACGTGCTGAATGCGAAGCTGCACCAGAAGGAAGCCGAAATCGTGGCCAAGGCCGGCCAAAGCTCAACGGTGACGATTGCTACCAACATGGCGGGTCGCGGCACCGACATCAAGCTGAGTCCGGAGGTGAAGGCTGCCGGAGGTTTGGCCATCATCGGTACGGAACGTCATGAGTCGCGCCGTGTCGACCGCCAGTTGCGCGGCCGTGCAGGTCGTCAGGGCGACCCCGGATCGTCCGTGTTCTTCGTTTCTTTGGAAGACGACCTGATGCGTCTGTTCTCGTCCGACCGCATCGCCCACGTGATGGACAAGATGGGATTCAAGGAAGGCGAGATGATTGAGCACAGCATGATATCGAAATCCATCGAGCGGGCGCAGAAGAAGGTGGAAGAAAACAACTTCGGCATCCGCAAGCGTCTGCTGGAATACGATGACGTGATGAACAAGCAGCGTACCGTTGTCTATACGAAGCGCCGCCACGCGCTGATGGGCGAACGCATCGGCATGGACATCGCCAACATGATTGAAGACCGCTGCTACTATGCGGTGGAGCAGCCGACGTTCGAGGATGCCCGTCTGGAAATCTTCCATACGCTGGCGATGGAAACTCCGTTTACTGAAGAAGAGTTCCGCGACAAGAAGAAAGAAGAACTGGCGGAAGTCACGTTTGCAAGCGCGATGGAGATGTTCAAGCGCAAGATGGAGAGGATGGCGCAGATAGCCAACCCGGTCATCAAACAGGTGTACGAGAACCAGGGGCAGGTGTACGAGAACATCATGATACCCGTCACCGACGGAAAGCGCATGTACAACATATCCGTCAACCTGAAAGAGGCTTACGAAACCGAGTCGAAAGCCATCGTGAAGGCGTTCGAGAAAGCGATTCTGCTCCACACCATCGACGATGCGTGGAAGGAAAACCTTCGCGAACTGGACGAACTGAAACACTCCGTGCAAAACGCAAGCTACGAACAGAAAGACCCGCTGCTGATATTCAAGCTCGAATCCGTCAACCTGTTCGACAATATGGTCAATAAAATCAACAACAATACGGTGTCCGTGCTGATGCGCGCACAGATTCCGGTAAGGGAGCCCCAGCAGGTGCGCGAGGCGGCTCCGGAACCCGCTCGTCCCCGCCAGCAGTATCGGGAAGAAAAGCAGAACCTGACCGACCCGAACCAGCAGGCAGCCGCCTCGCACGACACTCGCGAGAAGCCGAAGCCGCAGCCAATCCGCTCCGGAAAGACGGTGGGACGCAATGACCCGTGCCCTTGCGGAAGCGGACTGAAATACAAGAACTGCCACGGGAAGAACCTCTGATTTTACGTTTTCCCTGAAACTGAATTTATAAAGTTTAGTGTCATTCCGGATGCAAATGTCCGGGGTGGCACTATTTTTTATAAATAAAATTTGATAGTTTAATAGGAACTTCATATTTTTGCAGCAAACCCATGCCGATAAATTCTTTGATGGAATGGTCGGGTGGGTTACATATACATAAAAGGCGTTACTGAACGCTTTGGTTTTGGCGCTATAAGAACTTCGCAACTTCTACGGATTGTCAAAAACAAAGCAACGGGAACGCCCCAAGGGTGTTTTATATGTATGGCCCGTGGTGTACCTTATTATATAGTAAGGGAAAGGGTGAACTATATACAAACATCGGCGTGGGGCTTTCGACGTTGCTCGTTTCGACAATCCGGGCAATGCGAAGGCCTTTATAGCGTGGAACGAGTGACAGAACTGGCTCCACGTTTTTTGTGTGTATGGGTGAACCTTTGTTTTAAATCTCTGTTGTGGTAGCCTGGCAGAATATGGAAATGCTTTATGGTTACTGAAGTGCGTCTTCCTAAGTGGCTTGATGAATGTATATTCATCAAACTGAAAGCCAAGTATTGTTGTTCCAATTCAGATATGACCGTCATTGATTGGGATAAAAAGGATGTGCTGAATTATCTTGGAACATATTTTCCTCGCAGTTATGCAGAGTCGTATTGCATATTCCGTGAATTCTTTATTTACCATTCGCGGAATTGGGCTGATAAGGAAACAATTTCTTTGTTTGATTTCGGGTGTGGGACAGGGGGTGAAATTGTGGGTATGTTAATGGCTGTTTCAGAAACTCTTCCGAATATTAATACTGTGGATATTGTAGCTTTGGATGGCAATCAGGATGCACTCCGGTTATTTGAGCGAGTGATGGAAGTCGTTTCTTCTAAACTCGACATTACGATAAAATGTCAAGTCGCTCCGATAAGGATAGATGACTTGTATGATTTAAGTATCTTAAAATCAGTAATATCTGATTGCTATGATATTATCATATCGTTTAAGGCGATTTGTGAATTTGTGACGAAAGAACGTTTTGAGGAAGAAAATGCCTATAAGCATATAGCGCAAAGTTTTTTGCCAAAACTGGAAGCGGGAGGAATTATGCTTTTAGTGGATGTCACTACTTATAATAATGTATCACAAGAGTGGTTGCCTGTAATGATGGATAAAGGATTATCTGGATTTCAAGGTAAAATAGTGATGCGGAATAAAGGCTTCAATCAAATGTTTTATATCACTCATTCCTGTAAAAAACTTGATAAAAGTAAAGTTGCATGGCGTTTAATTTTAAAACAATAATATATTATGGAAGATGATTTTTATATAGATTACAATAAATTGGATTCGGTGCAACGTGCGTATATAGACCGGAAAGTAAACAAGTCGATGGTTGTTGCCGGAGATGCCGGAAGCGGAAAATCGTTGATTGCTCTTCATAAAGCGAAAATAGTTTCAGCTTTAGGTTCTTATGCAATAATCGTATATACAAAGAGTTTAAAGAAATACTTTGAAGACGGCTTGAAGTCTTTGGGATTGAGGAATGTATATTATTATAACGAATGGAAAAAGATTTATGATAAGTGGAGAGAAGATTACAATAAACGTCCAAAGGTGAAATACTTGGTAGTTGACGAATGTCAAGATTTTTCGTCTGATGAAATAGACGAACTGAGAAGATTTGGTGAGATATGCTTCTTTTTTGGGGATACAAATCAGTCAATAATGTCTTTTAGGAAAGATTTGCAAAGCGTAGAAGATACAGCTCGTGCCATTGGGGTTGGTATTGATCCGCTTTATCGAAATTATCGTTTGACAATTGAGAATGCACTATTGGCTGAAGATATTGGCGAGGTTGAAGATGTGGTAGATAAGTGTTTTCGTCATGGTGAAAAACCTAGGATATTTGAGTCAGACACGATTGACGGGCAATTGGATAAAATTGTTTCTATTATAAAAAATAGGCGTTTGACAAATGTAGGTGTGCTTATGAGGTATAATACAGAAAAGTCTGCTGAAGCACGTTCTAATAATCCCAAATTGTCGGTGGAATATGTGAAAAAATATTTTGAAAAGAAAGGACTGACCGTTGAATTTAAATATAATGCTAATATGGATACAGCAATGGAACTTGATTTTCATTCATCGAATCCTAAGATTCTTACGTGGTGGTGTGCGAAAGGACTTCAATTTAATGATGTATTTATCCCGGCATGTAATTTTGATTATGATGATGATGTACGTTCAGCTATGTATGTGGCTGTAACTAGGACAAGCGAGCGTTTGTATCTTTGTTATTCCGATTCGTTAATGGAATGGTTTCCTGAAGAATCTTCTGATCTTTATGGCAACCCTAAAACTTCTTTCTAAACCTTTCTAAATTTAAACATTATGAAATACTATATATTGACATCCAGTTTGAATCTTAACACAATTCTTTCGCAAGAAAGGATTGCTCCTCAAAAATATTATGTTCATACATATTACGAAGTGCTTCCGGAGTTTGCAGGATATGGCGATATGTTATTCCTGTTTTCTGTTATTCCTACATTTTCAATAGAGGATGATGAGAGGGACAACTATCCTATGGTTATTGAATTCGATGATGACACTCAGTTGAATGATGAAACTGTTTCTAAATATCAAAGTGAATCTTGTGAAGTGTTGTTTGTTGGCAAGTCTTTATATTTGACACCGTGGAATTGCAGAATCCTGTTCTTTTCTGACGAAGCAAGACTTATGTCTTCATTGTCTATTAAGGACAGTAGATGTGTCAAATTGGAAGATAGATTTTTGATAGAAAACATTCGCCCTGAAGAGATAACTTTATCATCCATATTAAGGAATCCAATATTTTTAAATTGTTTTAGTTCAAGAAAAATAGTTTGCAAAGATGACAATTATGACATAATAAATATAACCAAAGGAGCTATATGGGGTAATATTTGGGGCCATAAAAAATCAATGTCACCTGATTCGGCAAAGCTGAAAAGACTTCAAAGGCGTATGTATGCTATTATTGCTTCTGTAATAAGTAATGATGGAAATTGCAAGCCTCAATTTTATGAAGAACTTGTCACTCTTGAGCAACATTTTCATGATATTGCTTATCCTGGCATTGAAGATGAATGGAATAGTGAATATGAGATAATAGAACGGAAACTTCATGAACTTGAGGTATATTCAATTGCAAAACGAAATTTCTATAATAAAAGAGGCATCTTTGTTTTACCCAATGCAGATGTTATGTCTAATGCGGATGTTAAAGATAAGAAAGAAAAATGGAACTTTTATAGGAACGAAATAATAAAAGCAATAGATAGATATATAGCGCAACAGAAAGAAGGGGTTGTAGAAGACAAGACTTTGTTTGATCAAATTGTTGTAGATGATTATAAGTTGAATACAGATGATGAATTCATCAATCTTGTATTGAATCTGATATATAATGGTGAACTAAGTGTTGAGAAATTGCGCAGAAACCGTGCAGATGTTATTAAAAAGATTGCCTCTGAAATTCAAAATCATTTAAGAGAGGAAAATTGGGAAAGCAGTAGCGAAAGGAAATATATGCTTTCATTGTATAATAACAGTGAAAATTTTGAGCCGTTTTCTTTAGTAGATTCCCCCAATATAGCTTTAATTTCTATCGCTGCATTCATCATGAAAGGTGAAAACTATGATGATCTTATACGGTACTTGGAAGAAGAAGGAGTGACAGATTATAGCTATGTATTAACTTTATGGGGAGCGTTGGAAGGATATGAGTCTTTGTCTAAAGGTGTGTTTAAATCTTTGCTGACAGTTGAGAATGTTAATTATGTAAACGCTCAAATATGGAAAGAATGGAAGCCATATAACGCTTTTCCTTCTCATGCAAAAATTATTTCAACAGTAGTGAATGGAAATGCCATATCAAATGAGGGACAAACATCTGTATTAGGATTTGATTCTTTCTTTGAAAAACTTCAAACGTCAGTGGGCAAAAAAAAGGCAATGCCTAATGATAAGCGGGTCTATGAAAACTTATACAACCAATTTGGTGGTTTGTCCGAAAGTTTCTTGGATGCGGTTAAGAACAGCAGGTTGCTAAATTCAGGCAAAGGCGCACAGAAATATATGCAAAAGGCCATTGAAAAGATGTTAAAAGAAAAGAAAGAAGAAAGGAATAATATCGATTTGTTTAATGGAAACAAATATTTTTACGATGATTCTGAGGCATGGAATATAATAAAAGACATAGTGCCAGATGCAAGTAAAGATAAAATAAAGCAAGATTTGGAATGGTTTCAAGCAGAACTGCAAAAGCCAAGGAAAATACGTAAATATTATCAACGAATTGACGAAAACAATGATAATGAATCAATTGAATGCTTTTGTCATTTAAAAGAAAAACAGGCTCCCTATTTCACAAAAGAATTGAGGGAGCAAATAAGACAACGTTTATTATCACACTATGCCAACAGGTAAGCAAATTATAACCACTGATTCCGGCAAACAAGTAGAAGCGGCTGCTCCGGTCATTATCTCCGCCAGCCGTTCTACGGACATCCCAGCCTTTTATGCTAAATGGTTCTTCAACCGTTTGGCTAAAGGGTATTGCGTATGGATGAATCCGTTCAACAGGCAGAAGATGTATGTGTCGTTCAAGCATTGCAAGGTTGTGGTGTTTTGGACGAAGAATCCGGAACCTATCCTACCTTATTTATATAAATTAGATGAATTGGGGGTTCATTATTATTTTCAAGTGACGCTGAACGATTATGAGCGGGAAGGTTTCGAGCCGAACGTGCCAAGCGTAGAGCGGCGGATAGAGATATTCCGCAGGTTGTCCGAACAGATAGGGCACGAGCGAGTCGTCTGGCGGTTCGACCCGCTGATTCTTACGCCTTCCGTTACGCTACGGGTTTTGCTTAACCGGATATGGAAGATTGGCAATCAATTGAAAGGATATACTGACAAGTTAGTGTTTAGCTTTGTGGATGTAAAGGCTTACCGGAAAGTACAAAGCAATTTGGAGAAGGAAATCGGTTGCTTCACAAGGGAGAATGTGGAAACGGCGGAGCCGGATGAGGTGCAACGGAAAGAGATAGCGGAAGGTTTGGCGAGGTTACGCGATGCGTGGAAGGCTGAGGGCTGGAATCTGACGCTTGCCACTTGTGCCGAGGAAATCGATTTGGTGCGTTACGGCATCGAGCACAACCGTTGCATCGACGGGGAACTGATGGAGCGGTTGTGGGGTGATGATAGGGAATTGGCGTACTATCTGTACACCGGAAGGCTGCCGGAACCGGATTTGTTTGGCGAGGTTCCTCCCATACCAGCTGTGAAGAGGAATTTGAAAGACAAAGGCCAGCGCAAAGCGTGCGGGTGCATGGTGAGCAAAGATATCGGGATGTACGACACTTGTCGGCACTTTTGCGTGTATTGTTATGCCAATGCAAGTAAAGAATGCGTGTTGAAGAATAGGATGCGGCATTCGGACGATGGCGAAAGTCTGGTGGGATGAGAATCGTTTGTTTGCGGGCTTCGGTGCGTTCCAGTTAGAAAGAAATGAATTTCGTGTGTGTTGCGGGATGTACATTGTTTTGTGTTTGTTCTGGCGGCATATTTTTCAGCACAGAACGGGCGGCTTGAAGTGTCAAGATTTCCCGTTTACTCCTTTTGCAAGGCATTCTGGCGAGGGAAGCCGTTCGGCTTTTTTAAGGATTGTTTCGTAGATGAAAGAAAAACACGACGGGTGAGGTTATGAAAATTCGGCTTTTTTACGTTTTTATGCAAGCGGATTATGCGATTTTGCGTCAGAAAGTAAAACGGACGAGGAACATTTTTATCTGCAAACAGGTGCGTTCCTTGCTTTATTTTTGTACATTTGTCCGTAAATAAAGATTGAGACTATATGAAAATCCGTGCCTTGTATGCAATGATGTCCCTGTGCGGGCTGGCCTCGTGCAGCACCGTCAGGACGATAGCTTTCGAGCAGCTTTGCCCGGCCGAGGTCAGTCTGCCCGGACGGGTGAGGACGGTTGCCGTGGTCAACAACATGCCTTCCGTGCCGGAGGCGAAATCCGACGCAGCCACGTTCGGCCTGCTGAATGCCGACGGAAAGGCAGTGGCGGAAACGCTTGCCGGGATGCTTGCCGACTCCAAGTATTTCCGCCAGGTGATAATCTGCGATTCCGCATTGAACGGCGCCCCTGCCGAAGGGACGGGATACCGCGCGCTGTCTCGCGGCGAGGTGCAGGAGCTGGCGGAGCAGTTGGGAGCGGACGTGCTCTTTTCAATCGACAGGGTATTCGTGCAGAACGAAAAGAAAGAAATCGAATATCCGGGGATGATGCAGCCGTGGCCCGTGGCGTCCACGCGGGTAACTTCCGTACTGAACGTCTATTCTCCGGTTCGCGCGAAGCCGCTGCGGACACTCGTTGCGGCCGACAGCACGGAATGGGACTGGAACCTGATTCCTTCCGACAGGCAGATGCTCCGCGAGGCCGCGCGCATCGCGGCAGGAAAGCTCTCAAGCAGCCTTGTACCCCATTGGCGGCAGACCGAACGGCTGTTCTATGCGGGAGGCTGCGTGGAAATGCGCGACGCTGAAGTGTGCATCGACGAAGGCGACTGGCAAGGGGCATACGATTTGTGGCTGGCGTTGTTCAACGAACGCGAGGGCGGAAAGGCGAAAGCGCGGGCAGCCTTGAATCTGGCCGTCGCCTCAGAGATGCTCGACGAGCCGGAACGCGCGAAAGAGTGGCTGGAGAAGGCGAAACCCTACATCCCCGAAGGGTCGGAAGAAGAAGCGGTGTGGAAGTTCAGTTCGCTCCGGCTGGCGCAGCGGATGGGCGACTACTCCCGTCTGAAAGCCCAAATGGAGCGTTTCGGAAACAATTTGGACGAATAATTCTTGCAAAAGACATTTTTTTTGTACATTTGGGTATGTTAAAACTGTAGCCTATGAATATGAGTGAACAATCATACGCAGCAATCGCTTCCGCCCTTCGCGAGGCGGCAGGCAGATATGCAGGAGGAGAAGAAAACTCGGCGGTGACAGACATCCATCTGCAGCCGAACGCTGAGAGCGGCGAACTGCTTGTCTTCAACGACGACGACGAGGAACTGGCCCGCACCATCATCAACGAGTGGGTGGACTACGTTTCCGACGATTTCTACAAGGAAGTGGAGCCGGCGCTCCGGGGCGCGCTTGCCGCGCTGAAGGACGAAGGAGCGTTCGACGGCCTCTCGCTGATGAAGCCCTATTCGTTCGTGCTTGTCGACGACGAGAAAGAAACCGTGGCGGAGCTGCTGCTGATGGACGACGACACCCTCCTGCTCGACGGAGAGCTGCTGAAGGGACTCGACGAAGAGCTGGATGCCTTTTTGAAAGAACTGCTTGAAAAATAACCCTTCTTATGGGAGAACGCATTACATTCCGCCGAAATGAAAGCCTCCGGTGCGTCAATCCGCGCTGGAGAGGCAATCCGAACGTGAACGGGAAGTTCTTCAACCGCCAGCACCGGTGGAGGCCGGGCATGGGCAGCGTGCTCAAATGGCGGCTGTCTCCCAATCCGCAGCGCAAGGAAAAGCGCGCCGTCAAGTGGAACCCGAAAGTGAACTACCTCCGTTCGCTCGACAGCGTGACGGGCAATTCGCTTGTGTGGCTGGGACACAACTCGTTCTTCCTGCAGCTTGGCGGAAAACGCTTCATGATTGATCCGGTGTACGGCAGCATTCCTTTCGTGAAGCGGCGCAGCGAGTTTCCGGCCAATCCGGACATCTTCCGCAACATCGACTACCTGCTTCTCAGCCACGACCACTTCGACCACTTGGACAAGCCGAGCATAGAGCTTCTGGTGAGGGGAAATCCCCGCATGAAGCTGTTTTGCGGCTTGGGCACGGGCGAGCTTGTCAAGGGATGGTTCCCCGACCTGGCCGCAATCGAGGCGGGATGGTATGAGCAGTATGCCGACGAAGGGGTGACTCTTACGTTCCTTCCCGCCCAGCACTGGAGCAAGCGGGGAGTGGGCGACGGGGGGCTGCGCCTGTGGGGGGCGTTCATGATTCAGGCAGACGGAATCACCATCTACAACAGCGGCGACACGGGATATGCAGCCCACTTCCGCGAACTGCCCGAACTCTTTCCGCATATCGACTATTGCATGATCGGCATCGGAGCCTACAAGCCCCGCTGGTTCATGAAGCCCAACCATATCTCGCCATACGACGCGCTCACTGCATCGGAGGAAATGGGCGCGCGACTCACCATACCGATGCACTACGGCACGTTCGACCTCTCGGACGAACCGCTTTTCGACCCGCCCCACGTGTTTGCGGCAGAGGCGAAAAAAAGGGGCGTTCCGGTCATCATCCCCGAATTGGGCGAGGTGGTCAAGCTCCGGCGGCTGAGATAGCTCTTTCAGCAAAAAAGTCCGGGGAACGCGCTCGGACTTTTCCGACGCCGCGTTTCCCGGACTTTTATATGTCGAGCCGTTTCCGGCTGAATGCGCTTCTTTAAGATGCGGAACTGCGGCTGCCCGCCGCCCCCTGCATCGGGTTACTTCATGCGAGCGTTGCCACTCAGCATTACGTACCCCCAGATCATCGGATCTGCATTTGAAATCTTCTTGAAAACACTTTTTACCTTTTTCATAATTGTTACCCTTTCATTTGCTTTTTAGCTGGTTGCTTGTGCTTTTATCTAATACCCAGTTTAGTTTGTGCAGGCGCTTCTCCCGAAGGGCCGCCGTGTGTTGCCGTTGTTTTGGCTGTGTTGTCGCTGAACTTCGGGCTTCTTTCTTTTTCAAGCCTTCCGCCCGTTGATTACAATGCAAATGTAGTGCCTTTTTTGCTGAAAACATGTTTTACAGCATAAAATCGTCTTTCCTTGCCGGATTAATTGACTTAAATCAATTCCTTCTGACATCCTCTGACATTTTTGCAGGACGTGTCATGACAAGTCTGGCAGACATCCGCCAATTTCCGCGCAGGGGAGAGGCCCGCTTGCCCCTTGCTTGGCCTGTACGCTGTCGGGCCAGGCAAATCCCGCCCCTGCTGGACGGCGGAGAGGCTTCGGAAGAATATGAAAAAGGGAAGGGAACGTCCCGGAAAACCCATGTTCCGAGGGACGTTCCCTTCCTTTATCTTGCAGGCAGGCGCTTCTTTTCAGGGGAAAAGCGCCAGGCCGTTTTTATTCTTCAACTACCTTTTCTTCAATGGTGCTCTTGGAGCTGTCGTCCATCTTCACGATAGTTACGCGGCTCAGCTTAGCAGCATCGTAGAACATGTAGTCCACGCCGCCCTTGTGGTCCATAATCAGCTGGTCTTTGTCTACGCCGAACTCGTTGACCAGCGTGTTGTAAACCGTTTCGGCGCGCTTCTGGCTCAACTTCTCGTTGTATTCCACGCTGCCCGTCTGCTTGTCGCAATATCCGGTGACGATGAACTTCTTGCCCGGAGCCTTCTTGATCATTTCAGCATAGAATCCCAAGTTTACGCGCTCCTTCTCCGTGAGGTTGTACTTGTCGATTTGGAAGAATACGCCCATGTCTGAAACCATCATCTCGGTCTTTGTGATTTCGCGCACCTTCTCCGGCTTGTTTCTTTCCGCAGCCAGCTGGTCGCGCAGCGCCTGGTTTTCCTGGTTCATGGCGGCCAGTTGCTGTCTTACGCTCTCCATTTCGGCTTCGCTGATTTTGCATCCGTCGAATCCGCGTTTCTTGAAGTAGTAGGATGCGCCCACCAGCAGTCCGCTCGTGAAGTCCTGGTCCCATTTTCCGATGGCGGCAGTGCCGTCCATGCCCTCGTGGAACAGGTTGAAGCGCAGGTCAAGGTTCAACGACCATTCTTCGCACAGGCGGAAGCGGTTGTCGATACCGAAAGAGAAGCCGATGTTGCTCTTTTTCAGGTCGCCGGCCGCTCTTGCCCATCCCACGCCTCCGTAAGGAAGGATGCTGTATATGCGGTTGGGCTTGTATCCCGCAATAAGGTTGAGGGGGTCGATTACCACTTCGCCCATCACTGACATGAAGGGGAATCTGGTTTTGTAAACGCCCTCTTTCTCGATTCCGTCCACGTTCGGGTTGTATTGGTCCCACGTGAAGCTCTTGGCCTTCATCCAGTTGAAGTTGGCTCTTACGCCTACAACCGGGCTGATCCATTTTCCGAGCTGGAGGTTGAATGTCGGGGCGATGCGGGAGCCGTAGCTTCCTTCTTCGCCGTGGTTGCCGTTGAACGTGGCTGCGCCTACGCCGGCTCCGATGTACCAGTTGTCAAAGAACTTGCCGAAGTGGTAAGCCTTCTTTTCTTTTTTCGTCGTTTCTTGCTCTGCAGCCGAAGCGAATGCGGTTGTGTTCCCCATCACCAGCATCGCTGCCAACAAAGCCATCCAATTTACTCTTTTCATGTTTATTGCTTTTTAAAAGATGTTTTTAAGCGAATAATTGTTTATTGGGCACAAAGGTAAGCGAAAGATTAGACATACAAAAGGAAAATTGTTAAAAAATGAGTTTCTTCTTCATTTTTCCGCTTTTATGGCCGAAACTCTTTCTTCGGCGCGCGGTCCGCATTTCCGGGAAGCCGCCGCCACACGGCCAGCAGCGCCCTGCGCAGGGGGAGCAGACGCCGCCATACGGCAGCCTTCCGCAGTTCGGCCCGCGAGGTGCAGTCGACGGCCCTTCCGTCCGGCTTCACGATGAGCGCCGCCTTGCCCCGTATGTCCGCGCGGCGGCACCGCTCCGTCCCGCGCAGGTTGCCGTCGCCCATCAGCGTCACGCTGTCTCCCTCCGCCTTCACCACGCGGTGGAGCACGTAGCGTCCGGCCGACGTTTCGGCCAGCGCGATGTCGCCCGCCTTTATCCCGTCGGCCGGGACGAGCTTCACGAGGTCTTTCCCTCCCTCGATGAAGGGGTTCATGCTGTTTCCTTTCGCCCGGAGGGTGACGCTGCGCCCCTCGGCGAGCAGCCGGGCCACTTCGCCCAGCAGGATTTCGTTGGCTATCGTTTTCGTGTCCATCGGTTCGCTTGTCTGTTGTCTTTGTTTCCGCAGGCAAAGATAGGCATAATTCCCCACATTTCCGCCCCCGAACCAACGGCGGCACAATAAACCCGCAGACGTTCAGCAAGTTAGCGTGCCTCGCGAACCAACGGCGGCACAATGTCGAAAATTGCACCTTATAATATAAAGAATTAAAAAAGATATCCCCCTTTCCCCCTTAGGTTTTTGCGGGTTTCCGTCTCGTTTCCCTCCCCCGTTTGCGGGCGGACTGCCTTTTGAAGGCAGGCGTCCGTCCGCGAAAATCCGCCGCTTTTCCGAGCGTTTTTTACGCTCAGGCAAATTGTTCACGCCGTATAGTTATAATACGTTAAAAAGAGCCTGAAAACTGCATTTTTTCGTTTCGCAAAGTTTGCGTCAATTTGAAAAACCGTAACTTTGCAGTCTGAAAAACATTTTTATCGTTAGTGATGATCCTGAGGCGTGAGGATGATGAAAGTTAGTGAAAGTTAGAAAAGTGAATTTTAAAATAAATGAAAATGAAGATTGTTAGTGAAAAAATGAAGTATGAAGAACCCCGCATCGAGGTTGTAAATCTTGATTTGGGTGAAGGCGTATGCCAAGCGTCGACAGAAGGAGGCGCTTCCGTGATTGGGTGGCCCGGTGATGATACGCATCATCAGCATATCAATATTGAAGATGGGGATAACATTGATGAACGTTGGGGTAGTTTCTAATTGAAAATCAAGATGAAAATGGTTAATTTTATTAAAGGAATGGCATTGATGTGTGCCGTTTCTTTGGCTGCTTGTTCTGATTCTGACGAGATGCCGCAAGACAACTCTGCCGTTAACGGAATAAAGCAGGTTGGTGAAAACGAATATGTGGTTACGGTAGGTACAGAAGCAAGCGAATCGGCTGATTCGAGAGGGATTAATGAAGCAACTAATACGTTTGATGAAGTTTATGAGCCTAAAGTGTTGTACGTGCATAGCACCAAAAGCGATAATAATCGCAAGGTGTTGACTTTCTCATTGGGCGAAAACAAGTCTTTCTCTTTCCGCATAAGGAAAAATGATGACGGCAGTTTTGCATTGAGCAGCGATGTGGTCAATTTAATTGACACGTCGAAAGATAATGCGGAAGAATATGCAAGCGATGAAACGGTTTATTTTTCATCGTGGCCAACCGATGAATGGTCGAATTCAGTTGAAACAGATCAAGTTCGGGTGGGAGAGAGCACTTATATTCCGGTAATGTATTTGCAGGACAGAACCTCGGCTCCGATGAATAACTGGAGAGAAATTTATCGTTCGGCGAGCATTATAGGAGGCGCTGACTTGAATTATGATGCAGGCGAGTTGTTAGGTTTGGGCGGTGACACAAACGACGTAGTGGTTATGCGGCATGTTGTGTCGGGCTATAGGTGCGGTGTGATTTTCACCGACCTTGCTAATCGTCAGCATGTGTCAGACGCTATAGCTTGGAACAGCATCATAACGGACTCAAAAGGTCAGTTGAGTGATTGGACTATCCGTTTGTATTTGGGAGAGTTCCCAACTTCTTATAACCTCTGCACCAGCACGAACGGCACGGGGAAGGCATATTATGCAGCCAACAAGGGCGAAGCAAGGTCTTTTGAATATTCGAGTTATACGACTGGCGGTTTTGGCGGTTCTGAAGGAGGTTATGTGGGGTATGGCTTGCTGACAGACAAAGATTACTTGCTTACTCCGGTAGCTGAAGACAGGGAAAATTCGCTGAAGGCATACATCCTTGTCAATAACAACAACTTTCCTGATAAGACTTTGGTCGCTAAAATAGATGAGTTTGGCGATGATGCTGTGGGAGGTGCTTCTACGGTTACTCCTTGTTATGCTGTCCCTGGCCAGATAGAGTTGCTTGGGGTAATCTATGACTTGCGCGATTTGGCTAAGAAATTCGGTTTGAAGTATAAAAACGCTGCCGGTCAAGAAGTGGTTTGGCAGAACAATGCAGAAGTTGATGCCTCAACAGTTTCCACTCAGAGCCTCAAATCCCGCGCTTCCGGCGGCGAAACAGAGTTTGTAGAGCTGCAGCCTCGGAAAGTGATTCGCAAGACCATTTATTGAGTTTCGTTCCGAATTTATTGACGGGTATCCGTCACCAATCGCTGTAGGGGCGTATCGCATACGCCCGAAACATCAGCAACGGCACATTCCGGGCGTATGCGATACGCCCCTACGGTGTGCCGGTAAAATTCAGGCTTCAATTTAGCAAGATAACGTAGAGGATGCGTCCGGCAGGGCGCATCCTCTCTTTTTTGCGTAACCGCCTGCTGCAAACGCTTCCGCCTTTCCCCTGCCTCCGCCCTCCCGTTTCCGCCAAATGCGGCCCACGGTTCTTTCGTTTGGCAGTAGGGGCAGACCCGCGTGTCTGCCCGACAGAGCCATGCCGAGGCGCGCCGGACGGACGGTTACATGCCGGAAACTATGGCATCTTGACGGAAAAGCCGCGATTGCCGCCCCGTTCTTGCGTGCGGTTTCAGACGGTGCGGAAAAATCAATAAAGACTGTCGCCTCATGCCCCGGCTTCTATGTCATTTGTTTGTAAATCAAGTGTTAAACTTCTTCATCCTGTTGCATATAAGACAATATCTTCTTATTTTTGCAGTGTGTGAGAAACAGTCTGATATGGGAGATATAAAAAAGACAGAGAGCAAAGCCAAGGACAAGGGACGGAAGAAGGTGAAGATATCCTTCAGGAAATTGTCTGAAAAAGAGCATTCTGCATATAGAGTGCCCTCATACCCCTATTTGGTTCCGTAATGGCGGCATTGCCCGAACGCTACGGCGCAAGATTCGTTATGCGCAAGCCGCCGGTGTCCGAAGGGATGCTGCATATTGATTTGTGGCGTTTCAAGTCCATGAAAAGCGGCAAGATTTACCTTGTAGATGTGGAAGTTTATGAAAAACATATTTATGGCATAAAGTTCTATCTGAGGTCTCAAGCCCATCTGAAAAGCAGATACAGCTATCAGACAAACGATTTTGAGCCAAGGCGGATAGTATTGAGCTGCATTTACGTGATGAAACATTATCATGATACGGATGAGCGTTCATCGTTTGCCTTTGTCGGGGCGAACAGCGAAGGGGAAAGCGTTGAATGCACCAAGCGTTTCCGCTTTTATCGGAGGATGATGAATACCTATTTCGGCCGCAAGACATTTGAACATCTTGTTGATGAAAAGAACAGCGCATATCTGATGTTAAGAAGATGCGAAGTTCAGAGAAACAACTTGTCTGTAAAAGAAGTCGAAGATTTCTTCAAACACATTTATATGCTGTCTTGATTGTAGGATTGCATTGCGAATCTACGGTGGCAATCCTTGTATTTTCGTTTCATGCGTACAGTCCTGCAAGTCCGTATGCAAGTTGACTGGAGAACTCCTCCGCCTTCCCCCGCCTCCGCCCTCCCGTTTCCGCCGGAGTGCGGCGGGGTTCCGGCGGAAGCCTGCCGGCAGGCGTTGCAGCACATTTCCGGCCAAGCAATGCCGTCTTTCTGTTTTTTTGCGTATATTTGTACTTTGGCAAAACAAAACTATTATGGAATATTTGCAGATAGCAGACTGGATAATGGGAGTCTCGTGCAGCCGCGAGCTTCTCGGACAGACCGCCAACTTCCGCCCGTTCCTTCTGGAAAACGGAGGCGGGGACAGGAAGCCCGATTGCGCGGTGATGCTGGGAGAAGCGGTGGACAGGCCGCAAGGAGAGCCTTCGCAGGTGGCGCGTCCCGACGGCAGGGAGATGCGCATCTGGAAGGAGGGCGACGAGGTGACGGCGGAGATTGAATATGCCGACTGCCTGTGCCGCCTCCGCGCCGGAGAGAGGTGGAAGCTCGTCCGGACGGACTTGGAAGAAACGGACAGGCACGCGATGAAGATGCTCAACGACGTGCTGATGCTGGCCTTCGCCTACAGTCTGGCCCACGGGCAGGGGGTGCTGATACATTCTTCGTGCGTGGGGCTGGACGACGGACGAGGGGCGGCTTTCATCGGCCGTTCCGGAATAGGGAAGAGCACGCACTCGCGCCTGTGGCTCCGCCATGTGGAGGGAGCAAGGCTCATCAACGACGACCAGCCGGCGGTGCGGGCGTTCCCTGACGGGAAGGTCTGCATATACGGCACCCCGTGGAGCGGGAAAACCCCTTGCTACCGCAACGACAAGGCGCAGCTGAAAGGCATCTTCTGCATGGAGCAGGCGAAGGAAAACGAGCTTGTCCGGCTGAGTCCGGTGGCCGCTTTCAGCGAACTGCTGAAGTCTGCTTCGCTGATGTACAGCGACTTGTCGAGCTACCGCAAGATTGTGCAGACGCTGGGGACGGTGGCGGGCAGCGTGCCCGTCTACCGGTTGAGGAACCGCCCCGAACAGGCGGCTGCGGAACTGAGTTACGGAGCGATAGGAGACGGCAGATGACGGGAGTGTCGGACAGGAAGAAGGTGGTGCGTTGGCTGCATCGGATTGTCCGCCCCTACAGGATGCGGATTCTCTGGGGAGCTGCGGTCGATGTGGGAGGGATGGCGTGTTCGCTTGCGGCCATCTATCTGTCGAAACGTGCGATAGATGTAGCCACAGGCGCTGCGGAAGGTGGCCTCTGGCAGGCGGCGGGCGGCATGGTGGGCTGCACCGTGCTCTCGATAGCTGCGGGGATGTGGGCCGGACGCGTCAGCGAGCAGGTGAGGATGCGCATGACCGTCGACCTGCAAATGCAGCTGAGCGACCGGCTGATGATGTCCACCTGGAAGGATTCGTCGCGCTGGCATACGGGGGACATCCTGGCGCGTTTGGGAACGGACGTGGGCGAAGTGGTGTCGATGCTGGTCTATACAATCCCTTCCGTGGCGGTGACGTGCGTCAAACTTCTGGCCTCTTTCCTCTTTCTTTGCACGCTCGACGCGAGCCTTGCCTGGATATTGCTGCTCACCACCCCGCTTCTGTTGCTGTCAAAGCTGTATTACAAGCGGATGCGTGCCCTGAGCAAAGCCTACAAAGAGGCGGGAAGCCGCATCTTTTCGCTGTTGCAGGAGAACATTTCTTCGCGCGTGCTTATCCGTTCGTTGGGCGCTTCGGCAGTGCGCAGACGCGCGCTTGCCGACAATCAGGCGGAGAGCCTCAGGTTGGGAATGAAGCAGCTGAACTTGGGCGTGTACTCCAAAAGCATCTTGCAGTTCGTGTTCGGCGGGGGATATTTCACGGCTTTTTTGTGGGGACTTTACCGTTTGTCGGCCGGAGCCATTACGTTCGGGTCGATGATTGCCTTCGTGCAGTTGGTGGGGCGCGTGCAGGGGCCGGTGCTCCAGCTTATATCTTTCGTGCCGGGCCTGATACGGGTGCGCGCGTCCATCGACCGTCTTGAGGAATTGGAGTCGTGCGAAACCTTCTCGCCTTCGGGGACGGAGGTTTGCCTGCGCCCCGATGCCGTAGAGTACCGGCAAGTGCATTTCGCATACGCGGCGACCGACTTGTATGAAGAAGGGCTTGACGAAACGTTCCGTCCCGGCGAGCCGGTGGCCGTGGTAGGCCCTACGGGGGCGGGGAAGACGACGCTGGTACGCCTCTTGATGGGGCTTGTCCGCCCCACGGCGGGAGAAGTCCGCTTGCTGTCGGGAGGGCGTTCGTATGATGTCGCCGCGTTGTCGCGCAAGAACTTCGTGTATGTGCCGCAGGGAAACAGCCTGTTCAGCGGAACGATTCGGGAGAACTTGCTGCTTGCCGCCCCCGATGCGGACGAAATCCGGCTGGAGGAAGCGTTGCGGACGGCTTGCGCCGACTTCGTGCTCGGCTTGCCCGACGGGATGGACACCCGCATCGGAGAGTCGGGCTACGGCCTGTCGGAAGGGCAGGCCCAGCGCGTAGCGGTGGCGCGCGCGCTGCTCCAGCCCGGAAAGCTCTGCATCTTCGACGAGGTGACCTCCGCATTAGATGCGGACACGGCCTCCCGTCTGGCAGACAACCTGCTTGAATGGGGGAAAGGCAAGATACAGGTGTTCGTCACTCACGACCGTATGCTGATGGAACGGTGCGGCAGGACAGTCCGCTTGGGCTGCCGGAAAGAGAAACTATAACTTAAAAATACGCAATATGAAAGCAAGTTTGAAGTCCGGCTATTTCGTGCAGGAGATAGCCGGGGAAAAGATTCTGATGGGAGGCGGCACGGATGTCGACTTCTCGAAAATGATGGTGCTCAACGGCACTTCGGCATGGATTGTGGAGCTGCTTCAGGAACAGCCGCTGACGGAAGAAGATGTGGCCCGGAAGCTGACCGAGCGGTTTGAGGTGGACTACGGGCAGGCGCTGGCCGACGTGCAGAGCCTGTTCCGCCGTCTGCTTGAGCTGGGCGTGGTGGCGGAAGAATGACGGAAAAGCAGAAACGCAACGGGGGAGCGTCAGATTGCGGCGGCTCCCCCGTTGCGTTTTTATTTCTCCGCGCTTTATTTTTTCAGCGCGGCGATGCTTTCCTTGAGCGCGGCGATTTTCGTTTCAGCGTCGGCCTGCTTCTTGCGTTCCGTCTCGATGACGTTGGCGGGCGCCTTGCTGACGAACTTCTCGTTGCCGAGCTTTTTCAGCACGCTCTGGAGTTATATTATACAATAGATAAGACTTCTTCAATAAGATCCCTTTTTTGGATTTCATCCTCACTGATAAGTGGTTCTGATTGTCTGTAATCAAAATGATGATGATAACTCCATAAATAAATATATTTTATTTCTACTCCAAAAGTTTTGGCGATTTCTTCTAATTTTATTCTTGCTTCGTCTCCATCTGATATACATCGAATATTTTTACTACGTTGATAGAAATGGAATGTTCTCTCTCCATCCTTTATGTAATCGTCTATGAACCAAGGAGGTTCTGTACTTTTTGTACAAATGTAAGGTTCACGTGTTGTCTTTCCGAATCTTTTAGGATTTCCTACAATCCATGTAGTTGACCAATCTTGTTCGTCCCAACTCATATTCTATTATAAATTATTATAACATTTGTTCTAATTTAGAGATGCTTTCTTTTAAAGAGGATATGGTTTGTTCAGCATCTAATAATTTTTTTCGCTCTATTTCAATAATATTTAGTGGGGCTTTATGTAAAAACTTCTCATTGCTTAATTTTTTCTTAATACTTTCAAGGAAACCTTGTTTATATTTTAGCTCATTTTTCATTCTGTCAAGCTCTAATATTGCAAAATTCCTACCTAAACTTAAAGAATATTTTTGATTTTGGACAATGAAAATAATATCTGTTACAATTGAGCTTTCTTTTTGTATGATAAAGACGTTTGTCAATTTGTTTAATATAGGAGTAAATTTTGCTATTTTGTTATTGTTTCCTATTGATAAAGCATTGCTATCAGTTTTCCAATTGATATTATATTTTTGATATATATCTCTGATATTTTTGATTATCTCTTTTGCATTTTCAAAGCCGTCAATCAGTTCTTTATTGTATATTGTTGATATGCTCTCCAATGTTTGTACCATGATGCTTTCGCCCGGCTTGCGGTCGTAGATGTGCTGCCACAGTTCTTCGGTGATGAACGGCATGAACGGGTGGAGCAGCTTCAGCAGGGTTTCGAAGAAGCCCAGCGTCTTTTCGTAAGTCGCGCGGTCGATGGGCTGCCCGTATGCCGGCTTCACCATCTCCAAATACCAGCTTGAGAACTCGTCCCAGAACAGCTTGTAGACCACCATCAGCGCCTCGCTCAGGCGGTACTTGCCGAAGAGGTCGTTCACTTCCTCTGTCGTCTTGGCAAGCATGGCCTCGAACCATCCGGTTGCCAGACGCGCGTATTCCGGCTGTTCCGCATCGGCCGTCTGCCATCCCTTCACTAAGCGGAAGGCGTTCCATATCTTGTTGTTGAAGTTTCGTCCCTGTTCGCAGAGCGCCTCGTCGAAAAGGATGTCGTTTCCGGCGGGGGCGGCCAGCATCATGCCCATGCGCACGCCGTCGGCTCCGTACTTGTCAATCAGTTCCAGCGGGTCGGGCGAGTTGCCAAGCGACTTCGACATCTTGCGTCCGATTTTGTCGCGCACGATTCCGGTGAAGTAAACGTTCTTGAAGGGCATGTTTCCCATGTATTCATATCCGGCCATAATCATGCGCGCCACCCAGAAGAAGATGATGTCCGGCCCCGTCACGAGGTCGCTTGTCGGGTAGTAGTAGCTGATTTCTTCGTTGTCCGGGTCAAGGATGCCGTTGAACAGCGAAATCGGCCACAGCCACGAAGAAAACCACGTGTCGAGGCAGTCCTCGTCCTGACGGAGGTCTTCCGGCTTCATGTCTTGGTTTCCGGTTTTCGCCTTGGCCAGTTCGAGCGCTTCTTCTGGAGTTTCCGCCACGACGAAGCCGCCCTGCGGCAGATACCAGGCCGGGATGCGGTGTCCCCACCACAGCTGGCGGCTGATGCACCAGTCCTTGATGTTTTCAAGCCAGTTGCGGTATGTGTTCTTGTACTTCGGCGGATAGAACTTCAGCTCGTCGTTCATCACCGGAGGCAGAGCCATGTCAGCGAAATGCTGCATCTTCAGGAACCACTGCATGGACAGTTTCGGTTCGATGGGCACGTTGGTGCGTTCCGAGAACCCCACTTTGTTGGTATAGGCTTCCACCTTTTCCAGCAAGCCGGCGGCGGCGAGGTCTTTCTCAATCCGTTCGCGCACGTCGAAACGGTCCATGCCCACATACAGTCCGGCGGCTTCGCTGATGGTGCCGTTGTCGTTGAAGATGTCGATGCTCTGCAGGTTGTGCTTTTCGCCCAGCATGTAGTCGTTCACGTCGTGTGCGGGAGTCACTTTCAGGCAGCCCGTACCGAACTCGATGTCCACATAGTCGTCTTCGATGACCGGAATCACGCGGTTCACCAGCGGAACGATTACTTTCTTGCCCTTCAGCCATTGGTTTTTCGGGTCGTTCGGGTTGATGCACATGGCCGTGTCGCCCATGATGGTTTCCGGTCGGGTGGTGGCAACCACCGCGTAGCGTCCTTCCGCATCGCCTTCCACCATGTAGCGGAGGTAGTACAGCTTGCTGTGTTCTTCCTTATATATCACTTCCTCGTCGCTTAGGGCCGTGAGGGCTTTCGGGTCCCAGTTTACCATGCGGACTCCGCGATAAATCAGCCCTTTGCGGTAGAGGTCGACGAACACCCGGATGACGCTTTTGCTGCGCGTCTCGTCCATCGTGAAGGCCGTGCGGTCCCAGTCGCACGAAGCTCCCAGCCGGCGGAGCTGCTTCAGGATGATTCCTCCGTGTTCCTCCGTCCATTCCCACGCATGTTTCAGGAACTCTTCGCGTGTGAGGTCGGTTTTCTTGATGCCCTGCTGCGCCAGCTTGTTCACCACTTTCGCTTCGGTGGCGATGGAAGCGTGGTCGGTGCCGGGCACCCAGCAGGCGTTCTTGCCCGTCATGCGTGCGCGGCGCACCAGAATGTCCTGTATGGTGTTGTTCAGCATGTGTCCCATGTGGAGCACTCCTGTCACGTTGGGAGGCGGAATGACGACGGTGTACGGTTCTCGTCCGTCGGGTTTAGAACTGAATAGTTTGTTGTCTAACCAATACTGGTACCATTTCCCTTCCACATCTGCGGGATTGTACTTACTTGCTAATTCCATTGTGTATTTGTTCTATTAACTTGTTTGCGTAATCAGCCGCAAAATTAATAATTTAATCGGAAACGGAGCGCCGTCGGGCAGGATTTTGCAGTTCGGCGTCCAACAGTTTGCGTGCGGCTTCCCTTCCTCCCTCGATGATGGCCTTGGCGTGGTGGAACTCCATCATGTCGAAACGCGACGCGGGAATGCTGACGAGCAGGTCGGGAGGGCAGTTGCGCAGTTCGTTGCGCGTGATTTCCTGCATCATCATCCGCGAAGATGCCGTGAGCACGTAGTAGGGGCTGAGGCGGGGGAGGGGCTTCGCTTCGCCGGGAGCGTTCACGTCTGCGGCCACCACGATGTCGCCCTCCGTGCGGCGCACGTGGCGCAGGGGCAGCGGGTTGAGTATTCCTCCGTCCATCAGCGTGCGCCCTCCTTTCTTGAACGGGCGGAACACCATCGGGATGGAGATGGACGCGCGTATGGCGTCGAAAAGGCTGCCCGACTCGAACGCCACCTCGCATTCGTTCACGATGTCGGAGGCCAGCGCCGTGTAGGGGATGGGGAGCGACTCGATGCGGGTGTCGGGGATGATTTGCCTCAGCTCGCGGACAAACCGGTCGCCTTTCACCATTCCCTCGCGGTTGAGGCTCACGTCGGCCATGCGGAACAGCGTCTTCTTGTCCCAGCCGCACATCCACTCCTTGCATTCCTTCAGCTTTCCCGTGGCGTACATGGCTCCTATCATGGCCCCCATCGACGTGCCTGCGACGGAGGTGATTTCATACCCCCTTTCTATAAGTTCTTCGATGATTCCGATGTGGGCGATTCCTCTGGCTCCGCCCATAGAAAGCACTAAAGCTACTTTTTGTCTGTCCATATCCGGCGAATTTTGTTTTTGCGCGCTAAAGATATTCATTTTCGCCCGCAAAGGCAATGATTTTCGCCCGAAAGTCTGTAGCTTTGCAGGGGCAAAACAAAAATTGCCGGGCGTAAATTTTATGGATATGAGTACGAGAGAAGAAAAATTGGAAGCCTTCGGCCGTCTGCTGGACGTGCTCGACGAGCTTCGGGTGAAGTGTCCGTGGGACCGCAAGCAGACCAACGAGAGCCTGCGCCCGAACACGATTGAAGAAGTGTACGAACTTTGCGACGCGCTGATGAAGGACGACAAGAAGAACATCTGCAAGGAGCTGGGCGACGTGCTGCTCCACGTGGTGTTTTATGCGAAGATAGGCAGCGAAACGGGTGACTTCGACATCAAGGACGTGTGCGACAAACTGTGCGACAAGTTGATTTTCCGCCATCCGCACGTGTTCGGCGAGGTGAAGGCGGACACGGCCGAGAAAGTTTCCGAAAACTGGGAGCAAATCAAGCTGAAAGAAAAAGACGGCAACAGGTCGGTGCTGAGCGGGGTGCCTGCAGCTCTCCCGTCGCTCATCAAGGCTTGCCGCATCCAGGACAAGGCCCGCAACGTGGGCTTCGACTGGGAAGAACGCGAGCAGGTGTGGGCGAAGGTGAAGGAGGAAATCGGCGAGTTCGAGGCCGAGGCGGGGCAGGCGGACAAGGAGAAGGCCGAAGCGGAGTTCGGCGACGTGATGTTCAGCCTCGTCAACGCCGCGCGGCTTTACAAGATCAATCCCGACAATGCGCTTGAGCGCACCAACCAGAAGTTCATCCGCCGCTTCAACTATTTGGAAGAACATACCATCAAGGAAGGAAAGAATCTGGCGGACATGTCGCTCGAAGAAATGGACGCCATCTGGAACGAGGCGAAAGAGAAGGGGCTGTGAGCCGCTTCTCTTTTCTTTATTTTATGCCCGTTTCCTGTAGGTGGCGGCAGCCACGGCGCAGAGCAGGGCGGCGAAGCCGGACAGCGCCGCATATTGCGTCCAAAGGTCGCCTATGCCTGCCCCTTTCAGATAGACCGAGCGCATGATTTCGATGAAATAGCGCGGCGGAATGGCGTAAGTGATGCACTGCGCCCATCGGGGCATGGACGCGATGGGCGTGAACAGCCCGCCCATCAGCTGGAATATGACGATGAAGGCGAACGTCATGAAGATGCTTTGCAGGAGGGTGGCCGAGCGGTTGGCGATGAACACGCCCAATCCCGACATGACGAGGCTGAACAGCACGGTCGCTATATAGATGTTCGCCACGTTCCCTTCCGGAGCCAGCCCGTAAACCGCCCATCCGATGAGCATTCCCACCGTCACGACGAGGATGCCTGCCGCCCAATAAGGAATCAGTTTCGACAAGACGAACTCAAACCTTCCTACCGGAGTGACGTTCATCGCCTCGATGGTTCCCGTCTCCTTCTCGCTGACCAAGTTCAAGGTCGGCAGAAAGCCGCAGATGATGATGAGCAGCACCACCATAAGGGCCGGTATCATGTAGTTGCGGAAGTTGAGCGTCGGGTTGTAGAGGTTCAGCGTGTCCGGTCCGGGCAATGCCGGGCTTATGCCCTGTTCCGCCTGCCATCTCGACAGCGTACCGGCCATCGAGAGGGCGGCATACCGGGCGCCGAGCGTTCCTTTCGTCGCGTTCACTCCGTTGGCCTTCAAGTCTAAGCCGGGCTTTTCTCCGTTGGCCAGCTTCTTGAGGCAGTCTTTCGGGACGGTGACGATGGCGTCCGCCTCCCCGTTCTCTATCTGTCGGAGGGCTTCTTCGTAGCTGAAGTGGCAGCCTGTCACCGACAGGTATTCGGAAGCGTCCATATCCGCTATTATCCGCCGCGAGAGTTCCGTGCGGTCGTTGTCCACAACGGCCACGTTCACGTCTTTCACGTCGAGCGTAGCCACAAGGGGGATGACCAGCATCACCAGCACGGGCATGGCTATTATCAGGCGCGGGATAATGGGGTTCCGCCGCATGAGCGACACTTCTTTGCGGAGCAGTATCTTCAATGTCGTCGCGTTCATGATTTATCTTTTTTGGGCGTTAAACTTCTTTATGGCCAGAGCAAGGACGGCCAGCGTCATGCCCGAAAGCACCGCGACCTCTGTCAATACATACGTCACCGGCAGCTGCTGGACCATCAGCACGCGCATGGCGGAAATGTACCAGCGCGCCGGGATGATGCACGAGAGCCATTGGAGCGGCAAAGGCATGTTCTCGACCGGGAATATCATGCCCGACATCAAGACCACCGGAAGCATGAACATCACGCCGGAAACGAGAAGTGCCGAAACCTGCGTGGAGGCGACCGCCGATATGAGCAGCCCCAACGCAAGCGCAAGCGCCACATACAGGATGCTTACCCAGACTACATGGACGACGCTTGCGGAGAAGGGAATCTCCAGCACGGTGTAGCTCAGCGTCAGCATCAGCGTCAGTATGACGCACGACAGCAGGAAATAGGGCACCAGCTTGCCCAGAATAATCGTCCGGGGACGTACCGGCGACACGAGCAGCAGGTTCATCGTGCCCGACTCTTTCTCGCTGACGATGGAGACGGAAGTCATCATCGCGCAGATGAGGATGAAAATCATCCCCATGATGCCGGGAACGAAGTTGTACGCGCTTTTCAGCTGCGGGTTGTAGAGCGTGTCGGCGACGACTGCCGCAGCGGATTTGTCCGCCGCGTTTGCAGAACTGTTGGCGACGCCTTCTATGTAAGCTGCCGACGTTTGCGCCATAGTGGTGTTGGAAGCGTCTGTGACAATCTGGAGCTTCAGCCTTCCGGCCTCGGTGCGGAACACCACGGCCGCGTCCGCTTTCCCTTTCCGCAAGAGGCTTTCCGCTTCGCGATAGGAGACGGTTCCTCCGAACGTGAAGTAGGGGTTGGCGCGGAAGCGGTCGGCAATCAGCCTCGTTTCGTCCGTATGGCGGTCTGTCACGGCAACAACTCTCACGTTGTTGACCTCGGTGGATATGGCGAATCCGAACAGCAGCAGCAAAACGACGGGCATGACCAGCACGACTGTCACCGTGCGGAAGTCGCGCACGAGGTGCAGCACTTCTTTCTTGACGAGCGATTGGAATATTGACATGGCTTTTGAATTTAGAGTGAAGAATTAAGAATGAAGAATGCCGTGCGGCGTATGGCGTTTGTCCTTCATTCCCTTGTTGCGCCTTTGGCCACCGTGCGGAACACTTCGTCCATCGTGGCGGCGCGGTACAGCCGTTTCAGCGCTGCCGGGCTGTCCAAGGCTTTGATGCGTCCGTCTGCCATGATGGATACGCGGCTGCAGTATTCGGCTTCGTCGAGATAGTGGGTGGTCACGAAGACGGTCATCCCTTCCGACGACGCCCGGTAAATCATTTCCCAGAACCTGCGCCGCGTGGCAGGGTCGACGCCTCCTGTCGGTTCGTCGAGGAACACGATGTCCGGCGAGTGCAGGGTGGCCGCCGTGAACGCCAATTTCTGTTTCCATCCGAGAGGTATCTCCCTCACGAGGACGTTCCGCATGTCTTCCATACCCAGCGTCCTGAACGCTTCGCCGGCCTTTTCCTTTATCTTTTTGGCGGGCATTCCGTAAATGGTGGCGAAAAGGTTCAGGTTCTCCCACACGGTCAGCTGTTCATAAAGCGAGAACTTCTGGCTCATGTAGCCGATGTGCCGCTTGATTTCCTCCGCCTGTCGGAAAATGTCGTATCCGGCCACGGTTCCGCTGCCGGACGTAGGGTAGCTGAGTCCGCACAACATGCGCATGGCCGTGGTCTTGCCTGCGCCGTTCGCTCCTAAGAATCCGAATATCTCTCCCTTCTTTACCTGAAGGTTGATGCGGTCGACTGCGGTGAAGTCTCCGAACTTCTTCGTGAGTTCCTTCACAGATATTGCAATTTCCTTATCCATCGTTTTTAGCCAGTTTGATAAACAAGTCTTCTATGTTCCCTTTTGCCGGACGTATCCGGACTTCCGCCAGTCCGCTCTGTTCGAGCTTTCGGGCAGCTTCGTCCGGGTTGAACCCCTCGTCTGCCACAAGGTGCAGCGCGGCCCCGAAGGTGTAGCAGTCGTTTACGCCGGGATAACGCCGCAACGCTTCGAGAAGCGGATACATATCCCCGCACGATGCGCTGTAAAGGTTTCCGCCCAAGCCTTCAACCAACCTTTCCGGCGTGTCTGCGTCGAGAATCTTTCCTTTGTTGATGAGGGCAATCCGTTCGCATCGCTCGGCCTCGTCCATGTAGGAAGTGGACACAAGAATCGTGATTCCCCTTTCTTTCAGCGCGGGCAGCATGTCCCAGAACTCGCTTCGCGACACTGCGTCCACTCCGGTGGTCGGCTCGTCTAAAAACAGCACCTTGGGGCGGTGTATCAGCGCGCAGCTCAGCGCGAGCTTCTGCTTCATTCCTCCCGACAACGCCCCTGCCATACGGTCGGGAAACCTCGACAGCTGGCTGAAAATCGGAGCGATCAAGTCGAAGTTGTCCTTCACGTCAACGCCGAACAGCGATGCGAAAAAGTGCAGGTTCTCGCTGACGGTGAGGTCGGGGTAAAGGGAAAAGCGTTCGGGCATGTAGCCTATTTGGGTGCGCAGCTTTCTGAAGTCCCTTGCCACGTCTAATCCCGCCACTGCAGCCGTGCCTTCGTCGGGGGCGAGCAGGGTGGTCAGAATCTGGTGCAGCGTGGTCTTTCCTGCGCCGTCCGGCCCGATAAGCCCGAACACGGTGCCTTCCTCCACGGAGAACGTCACGCGGTCGAGCGCAACGAGCTTTCCGTATCTTTTCGTGACGTTCCGGATTTCGATAGCGTTCATAGGCGCACCTCTCCGTATTGGCCGAGTTTCAGCCGGCCGTCGTTCTTGACGGCAATCTTTACGGCATATACGAGGTTTGCCCTCGAATCGCGTGTCTGGACAGACTTGGGCGTGAACTCGCTTTCCTGCGCTATCCAGGTGATTGTGCCGGGGTATTCATACTGTTCGTCTCCGCCGAAGTCGGCGATGACCGTCACTTTTTGTCCGATCCGGATGTGCGCCAGCTGCGAGGCGGTGAAGTAACTCCGGAGATAGACGGCGTTCAAGTCGGCCATCTTGAAGAGCGGCCGGCCCGGAGCGGCGTATTCGCCCTGTTCGGCGTACTTCTGCAATACGGTTCCTGCAATCGGAGCGGCGATGCAGCTTTTGCGTATCTGTTCCTCTATCTGCTCCTTTTGGTATTGCAGGGCGGAGGCGCTTTCCGTGATGGAGCTGCGGTTCTTGTCGAGCGTGGAGAGCAGCCCCTCCAGCTGTCCGCGCAGGGTTCTCAGCAGTGCGGCCGCGTCGTCGCTCTGCTTGCGGGTGGCGGCTCCGTCGGCGAGCAGCCGTGAGATGCGGTCGCATTCGTTTTTCTGGTGGGCGATTTGCGACCTTAGCGCCGCCGCCTGCGCCGCGATGTCGGGCGACGATTTCTCGGCGGCCGCTCGCTGGCTTGACAGCTGCTTCCGCTGGAGCGCGAGCAAGGCTGTGTCCACTAATCCCACCTGCTGTCCGGCCTCGATGCTGTCTCCTTCGTTTATGCGGAACATCACGAGCTTCCCGCCCGTTTCTGCGGATACGGTCACTGCGTCGGCCTCGAAGATGCCTGTGGCGTCATACCTTTCTTTGTTCTGGCAGGAGGCCAATGCCGTCACGGTTGCGGCAAACAATGCTATCTTTTCTATCTTTTTCATTTGTTCAGGGTGTATTTAAGTTGGCAAATGCTTTGAAGAAGCTGGATTTCATGATAGGATGCGGTGAGGCGGGCCTGCTTCTCGTCCGTCAGCTTGGCCAGCAATGCAGTGGCGTCGATTACTCCGTTGTCCAGTTGCGATTCGGCAGCCTTCCGCACGCTGGCGCGCAGTTCCACAATCCGGCCGTTTTCCTTCATTACGGCTTTCAGCTCGTCGATGCGGTCGAGCTGCGAACGTACCTTCAGGTTTGTATCGAACAGGAACACGTCGCGTTCTGCGGAGATGTCCTCCGACGAAAGTTTCAGTTTCAGCTTGTCGTTTTTCTTCGTGTAGAACGCGCCGATGTTCCACGACACTTTCACTCCTGCAAGGAGGTTGAAGGAAAGGTCGCGGTTCGTCATGCTTTTGAAGTAGTCGAATCCCGGATAGCCGTACCAGGCTTGGGCGAACAGTCCGATTTTCGGCATCGTGCGTGCCGCGATGCTTGCGTTTTTGGCCTCGTTGGTTTTCAGCCGGGCCTCGAAGCGTCTCAGTTCCGGCCGTTCCGGCAACAGGTTTTGCGGGACGGACGCGTCGGGCTTCACTAACTCTTTCCCTGCAAGGCTTGTGCCGGTGAACGTTTCCAGCATCCTGCGGTAGCTTTTCGATGCGCTTTCGGCTTGGATGAGCTGTTGCGCGTTGCAGAGGAATTGCGCCTCCACCATGTCCACGTCGCTCTGCATGGCCGTTCCGTTCTTGCGCATGGCGCGCAGCTTGTCGAGGCTGCTTTGGAGCAGCGTTTGCATGGCCCGTGTCTGTTCCGCCTGCTCTTCGATGAGCAGTATGCCGAAAAACAGGTTTTCCACCCGCTCCCGGACGGCATAAAGCCGGACGTCCACGGCTGCCTGCCGTTCCGCGTTTTCGGCGCGTTCCGTCTTGCGTCTCGCTTTCGATGCGCCTCCGTCCCAAATTGTCTGGCTGATGTCCGCTCCTGCCTTGTACTGCCATTCGTCCAGTCCGGAGATGTCTGTGCCGGTCCGGCCCAGCATTTCCGACAAAGATTCGGGGAATGAAGGCGTTTCATTCTGCACGGTGCCCTGGGCATATAGGCTTATCTGGGGGAGCCAGCCCTTGTTGATGTCAGAAAGGTGTACGTCCTTCGTCCGGTTCAGCAAGTCGTATTTCCTGATAAGCGGGTAGTTCTCTTGCGCCAGTTCGACGCACCGTTCCAGAGTTGCCTGGGCGAAGGCGCAAACGCTTGCAGGCAACGACAAAATCAAAAGTACATACAGTCTTGTCATAGTCGGCTGATTTTGAGTTTTCCCAGTATGGTTTCCACATTTTCCTTCTTGCGCATTTCGAGGAATGCGTCGTAACTTTCATAAAGGTTGCCCACTGCGGCCTTCACTATCGGGGCCGCTATGAACGGAAACACGTTGAGCGACACGATGTCAATCAGCAGTATCCGCGCGTCCGCCTGCCTGCAAAGCCCTTTTGCGGCGTATTCGTCGATTTCGTGCTGCAGGTTGTTCAGAAGGCTGCCTGCTATGTTCTGCACGTTCCCTAACATCTCTGCGCGTTCCGGGTGTGCAAACACTTCGTTCACGATGAACCTCGGCAAATCCCGGTTGGCTGAAATGAAGTCGAAGTGCCGTTCCACTCCTTGGCGGATTCTGTCTTCCAGCGGCAAGTCGCCGTCGCCTATGGCGCTCAGCACGATGTTTGCCAACGCATCTATCTTTTCCGATACAATCCGCTCAAAGAGCTTGTCTTTCGTGCGGAAGTAATAGTGGAGCATGGCGTGCGTCACCCCTGCCGCTTCTGCAATGGAAGCTGTTCTTGCGCCGGCGTATCCTTTTTCGAAGAACTCCTTTTCGGCCGCTTGGAGTATCCTTGTTTCCGTGTCTTGCGGGTGGTTCTGTTTGTCCATGACGTTAGTCTTGTATTAACTTGATTGATTAACAAAATTGTTAGTGCGAATCTATGCACTTTTCCGGAATCTGCAAAATGAAAGGCCTGGAAATGCAGACGAAAAGCCGGATTTTATGTCTTGTTAACGGCGGCGAACGTTTGTTTGCTTTTCCTGGCTTGAATTGTGCAAATCTGCGGATTCCCTGCAATAATCTCGCCGATTTTCCGTAAGTTTGCACCCGGATTAATCAAAAAGAAAGGCTTATGTTGGTTTACAATACAACTTATCATGTAGAGATAGACGATGCGCGCAACTTCGTCATTTGGCTGAACGAATGCTACATCCCGGAGGCAGAACGGAGCGGGGAGCTGAAGAATCCGCGCATCCTCCGCATCTTGAGCCACAAGGAGCAGGACAGCGAATGCTTTTCGCTGCAATGGGAGGTGGAAGACTCCGCCGCGCTGCACCGCTGGTTGGTGAAGGGAGGCGAGAGGCTGAACGAAGAGATTAAAAAGGCGTTCAAAGAGAAAGTAATCGGATTTCCGACTTTGATGGAGGTAGTCAGGTGATACATCCGGTCAGAGAGAAGATTATTCTGGGCATCGACCCCGGAACGAACCTCATGGGCTACGGGGTGCTGAAGGTGACGGGCGTGAAGCCGCAAGTGATGGCCTTGGGAGTGGTCGACCTCCGCAAATGCAGCGATTCGTATCTGAAGCTGAAGCATATCTACGAGCGGGTGCAAGGCATCATCGCCTCCTATCTGCCCGACGAACTGGCTATCGAAGCCCCCTTCTTCGGGAAGAACGTGCAGTCGATGCTGAAGTTGGGAAGGGCGCAAGGCGTGGCTATTGTGGCGGCTCTGTGCCGCGACATACCCGTCACGGAGTACGCGCCTTTGAAAATCAAGCTCGCCATCACTGGAAACGGGCAGGCCAGCAAGGAGCAGGTGGCCGACATGCTGAAAAGGATGCTCCATATTCCGGATTCGGAGATGGGGCCTTTCCTCGATGCGACCGACGCGCTGGGAGCGGCCTATTGCCACTATCTCCAGATGGGGAGGCCGGAAGTGGAAAAGGCGTATTCCGGCTGGAAGGACTTCATCGCCAAAAATCCGGAAAGGATAAAGAGATAACGAAAGAAACGCAAGAATGGATTTGAAACATTTGATTTTGATGTCGGTGCTGACGACTGCCGGATGCAGTTCTTCGCACCGGGGCGGGGAATTGCCGTTCGACGATTATCCCGTCTGCCGGGGAGAATGGGAAGAAATGCTCTATTCTCCTTCGTCTACCCGCTTTTCCTTGTGGGCGCCCACTGCGCAAGAGGTGCGGGTGCTGCTCTATGAAGAAGGGCAGGGAGGTTCGGCCTACACCATGATTCGGATGGAAGAGGGCGACGACGGGATGTGGAAGGCGGAAGCCGACGGCGACCTGAACGGAAAGTTCTACACGTTCAACGTGAAGGTCGGCGACGTTTGGCTCGGAGACACGCCGGGTTTGAAGGCTAAGGCGGTGGGAGTTAACGGCAACAGGGCGGCGATTCTCGACATGGATGCCACCGATCCCGAAGGATGGGAAGACGACAGGCGCCCGGCCATGCAAGCATTCTCCGACATGGTGATTTACGAGATGCACCACCGCGACTTCTCCATCGATACGGTTTCCGGAATCAAGCACCGGGGAAAGTTTCTCGCCCTTGCCGAGCAGGGCACTGCCACGTATTTGGGAGAGAAGACGGGCATCGGCCATCTGAAGGAGCTTGGAGTGACCCATGTGCAGCTGCTTCCCTCGTTCGACTTCGCTACGGTGGACGAGACGCGCCTCGATGTGCCGCAATACAACTGGGGATACGACCCGAAGAACTACAACGTCCCCGAAGGTTCCTATTCTACCGACCCCTACCGTCCCGACGTGCGCATCCGGGAGTTCAAGCAGATGGTGATGGCGCTGCACCGTGCGGGCATCCGCGTCATCATGGATGTGGTCTACAACCATACGGCTTCGGCGGAAGGCAGCAATTTCGAGCGCACCGTGCCGGGCTATTTCTACCGCCATACGGAGGACGGAAAGCTGGCCGACGCTTCCGGCTGCGGAAACGAGACGGCAAGCGAGCGCGCCATGATGAGGCGCTTCATGATAGAGTCGGCGTGCCATTGGGCAAGCGAGTACCATATCGACGGGTTCCGCTTCGACCTGATGGCCATCCACGACATCGAGACGATGAAAGAGATACGCGCCGCCCTCGACAAGATAGACCCGACCATCTATATAGGAGGCGAGGGATGGGCGGCCGAAGCCCCGCAACTGCCCGAAGAACGGCTGGCTCTGAAGAAGAACATCGCGCGTATGCCGGGCATTGCGGCCTTCAGCGACGAATTTCGCGACAGCCTGCGCGGGGCATGGGGCGACGACTCGAAAGGAGCTTTCCTTGTCGGTCTGGAGGGGTTCTCGGAGGGCCTCAAGTTCGGGCTGGCGGGAGGCGTGGCCCATCCCCAAGTGGAGGCGGATTCCGCAGGCGGGCCGTTGCGCGATTGGGCGGGGCAACCGTCCCAGCTGATCAGCTACATGAGCTGCCACGACGACCTCTGCATCGCCGACCGCCTGAGCGCTACTCTGCCGGACGCTTCCGCAGACGAGAGGACTGCGCTGATGAAGTTAGGGATGACCGCCGTGCTCGCCTCGCAAGGCATTCCGTTCATTTTTGCAGGCGACGAGGTGATGCGCAGCAAGTTCGGCGTGGCAAACTCATACGCGAGTCCGGACAGCATCAATGCCATCGACTGGCGCAACAAGACCGCGCACCGCGACCTGTTCGACTACACCTGCGGGCTGATAGCCATGCGCAAGGCGCATCCGGCCTTCCGGATGGGCGATGCGGAACGGGTGCGCAGGCATTTGAAGTTCTTGGATACGCCGTCGGACAATGTGGTGGCTTTCCGTATCGAGGGAAACCCTTGCGGCGATGCGTGGGCCAACGTGACGGTGGCGCTGAACGCGGGTGCGAGTCCTGCGGCAGTTGAAGTGCCGGAGGGCGAATACCGGGTGGTATGCCGTGACGGGAAGATAGACGCCGCAGCAGGGTTGGGCATGGTGAAGGGGAACGTTCTCGCCGTATCTCCGCACAGCGCGCTGATAGTGCATCAATGACGCGCGGCAAGCCCGGCGGCCTGCAAAGGCGGAACTCGCAAATTCATAGACTTGACAACTTACAAACTTACAATACTTATGCAGAATATAATAACGATAACGGACGGGGTTACGCGAAATCCCGCCTACCGGATGCGCGAACCGGTGAACTTTGAACTCAAGGCGGGCGAACACGTGGCCATCGTAGGGCCGAACGGGGCAGGAAAGAGCCTGCTGGTGGACACGATAACGGGCCGCTATCCGCTTTTGATGAACGAGGTGGTTTACGACTTTTCGCCGTCTGAATCGAAAATGGCGTGCGACAACATCAAATACATCACTTTCCGCGATTCCTACGGCGATTCGGACGCTACCTATTACTACCAGCAGCGATGGAATGCGCACGACATCGATGACACGCCCGTTGTGCGCGACCTGCTCCCGGAGTGCGCGGACGAAGAACTGCGTCGGGTGCTTTTCAACCTTTTCGGCGTGGAATCGATGCTCGACAAGCACATCATCCTGCTTTCGAGCGGAGAGCTGCGCAAGTTCCAGCTTACCAAAACGTTGCTGAGCGGTCCGCGCGTGCTTATCATGGACAACCCTTTCATCGGTCTCGACGCCAAGACGCGCGACTTGCTGCAGACGCTGCTGCGCAAACTGACGGAAATGACTTCCCTGCAAGTGGTTCTGGTGCTCTCGAAAACGGACGACCTTCCGGATTTCATCACCCATGTGGTGGTTGTGGAAGACCGGCACGTGATGCCGAAAGTCACCTTGCATGAGTATCTGGAGCGGCGTCCGGAAGTTCCCGTCCGCGTGCTGCCGGACGAAAAGCGGCAGCGTATCCTCAACCTGCCATACGCCGAAAACCTGTTCCATACGGAGCACATCGTCGACCTGAACAAGGTGAGCATCCGTTACGGCGACCGGACAATCCTGAAGGATTTGGACTGGAGCGTGAAGTGCGGCGAAAAGTGGGCGCTCGGCGGCGACAACGGTTCGGGAAAGTCTACGTTGCTGAGCCTCGTGTGCGCCGACAATCCGCAAAGCTACGCTTGCGACATCGCCCTGTTCGGAAGGAAAAGGGGAAGCGGCGAGAGTATTTGGGAAATCAAGAAGCACATCGGCTATGTAAGTCCGGAAATGCACCGTGCTTACCTGAAGAACCTTCCGGCCATAGACATCGTGGCAAGCGGACTGCACGACTCGATAGGGCTGTACAGAAAGATGAAGGAAGAAGACCGTGCGGTTTGCGAATGGTGGATGGACATCTTCGGCATAGCGGAACTGGGCGGCAGAAACTTCCTCCAGCTGTCGAGCGGCGAGCAGCGCATGGTGCTGCTGGCGCGCGCCTTCGTGAAAGACCCCGAACTGCTGATTCTTGACGAGCCGCTCCACGGACTCGACATGCGTAACCGGCGGTTGGTGAAAGACGTTATCGAAACGTTCTGCCGCCGCAAGGACAAAACCATGATAATGGTGACCCATTATAAAGAAGAGCTTCCGGATGTCATCACGGATTCGCTGTATCTGAAAAGGAATTGAAATTCGGGCATGCTCCCGTTGTCTGGCACGTGTCATTCATTTCTCGGTTGCTGCACGCTAATGATACAATCCTTATTTTTGTATATGAAGCCCTCGGACGGTGCGTACCCCGCATTGTCTGGGGGCTTTTGTCTGTATAATCCAATTTAAAAACGTGTCGTTATGAAACGGTTTTCGGATGGATGAAGGAAAGTAACATCCCCGTACCGGCTTAATACGGGGACGTGTCAAACAAAGCGCTTAATTAAGTTTAAGCGAAGACGAGATGTTCCTTATTGTCGTGCCGATATCGTCCAGCGCATCCAGAAACGTCCGGAACTCGTTCTGCGTGAATTCGGCCCGCTTCCCGTTGACCATGTATCCGTTTATGCGCTGGTACAGCCAGTTCCGGCTTTTCCCGAAATATTTCTTGGCTATGTAGCTGAGGGATATAGCGATAAAAAAGATACTCCCGGCAATCTCTATTGCCAGGAGTATCACAACACAAAAACTAAACTAGACTTAACTAAACTATTCTATCGGACGTTTCACAACGTCCTTCCTTATTATGAATGTGACAAATATAGGAGTTAAGTTTTGACTTTCCAAAACAAATTAGGGGAAAAACAAGGCTTTTAAGGAAAAATTTGTGAAATAGACAAAGAATAATCAGATAATATGTTCGTTAACATAGTTCTGCAATTCTTGTTTGTAGCTGTCGGAGATTGGGATGTGGTCTTTTCCGAATATGATTCTCCCCTTTTCGATGATTTTGATTTTCTGCTTTTGCACGATGAACGAACGATGGATGCGGATGAAGCGTTCGGCGGGCAGCTTTTCTTCCATCGCTTTCAGGCTGGTGAGGGAGAGGACGGGGCGGGGAGTGTTTTCAAGATGGATTTTTATGTAGTCTTTCAGCCCTTCGATGTAGAGTATTTTGTCCAGTTCGATTTGAATCAGCTTGTAGTCGCTCTTGACGTAGATATATTTCAAGGAATCTGCCGGGAGGTTTGGGGCGGACTTTTCTTCCGCTTTTTGCTTGAGTTCGAACCAGCGGACGGCCTTGTTGACGGATTCCATGAAGTCGGAATAGCTGATAGGTTTCAGCAGATAGTCGAGCGCGTTCACCCGGTAGCCGTCGAGGGCGTATTGCCCGAAGGCTGTGGTGAAGACGATGCGGGTCGTTTCGGGCACCATTCTTGAAAACTCCAGGCCGTTCAGTTCGGGCATCTGGATGTCGAGAAACAGCAGTTCGGCCGGGTTGTCGGGCAGAGCCTTCATCGCTTCGACGGCGCTCGAATAGAGTCCGCAGAGTTTGAGCGACGGCGTTTTCTTCACGTAGCTTTCCAGCAGGCCGAGCGCCAGCGGCTCGTCGTCGATGATTGCGCATGTCAGTGTCATGGTTCGATGGTTTTTTGGGGGTATGTGATTGTCAGCGAAGATACGTATTCTTTGCCGTCTCCGCTCACTTGCTTTTTCCATTCGTAGCGGTTCGGGTAGAGCAGCTTCAGGCGTTTCTGCACTTGCTCCAGCCCGATGCCTGAGCCGCTTTTGTCGGTAGAGGCTTTCGGGTAGTTGCTGTTCCGTATGACGCAGCTGATGGCGTTTCCTTTCTCCGCAATCCGGATGTCGATGAAGCTCGGTCCGGTAGGAGAGATGCCGTGCTTGAAGGCGTTTTCTATCAGCGAAATGAACAGCAGGGGCGCGATGGGGCTTTGGCTGTCGGGCTTGATGTCGAAATGCGTTTCTATCTTCACCTGCGACGAGAAGCGGATGCGCATCAGCTCGATGTAGTTGCGGATGAAATCCGCTTCCTTGGCCAGAGGGACGAAGGTCTGCTGGTTGTCGTAGAGCACGTAGCGGAGCAGCTTGCTCAGTTCCTGGATGGCCTGCTGCGCCTTTTCGGTGTCGAAGGCGGTGAGCGCGTAGATGTTGTTCAGCGTGTTGAGCAGGAAGTGCGGGTTCAGCTGGCTGCGCAGGTTTTTCAGTTCGGCTTCCGTGCGGCTTTTCACGGCTTCCTGCCGTGCGAGTTCGGTTTCGCTCCAGCGCAGGCTCATGCGGACGGCTACGCTCAGTCCTGCGGCGAATATCAGGCTGACGATGTCGCGCAGGTAGAAGATGTATTGCGGGGGCATGGCTACGCGCGGGTTGGGAGGCGGCATGTTGGCGTTGTGGCAATAGCGGAGGCAGACGGCCGTTATGCTGATGATTGCCAGATTCATCAGCAGGAACCGTCCGGCGCGGTTCTTGAACAGCAGCCGGGGAATCAGAAGAAGGTAGTTGGCGTAGAAGATGGCGAACAGCGAAGCCGGCACCACGGAGTGGCGCAGAAAGGCGGGCCAGTCTATCGTCCCGTTGTCGTGTTGGGTGAAGAACAGCGGAAAGCCGAAAAACAGCCCCCAGCAGATGATGTGGATGAGCAGTTCGAGCGAATGGCGGTTGATGCGTCTTGATGTCATGTTCATGTTCGTCTGATGCACAAAGGTAAGCAAAATCTTTTTCTCTGAAAAAGCGGGACGGCTTTTTGGGAGGTTTCCGCCGTCTTGTCTGTCGTGTCCGCCCGTCTTGCCGGGAACGTCCGTCCGCGTTTTCCTGAAAAAGTCCGGCAACGAGGGACAGCCTGGGATGGAGAGCCGCATGCCGTCCGCTTGAATCGCGCCGGACAAGAAAACCAAAGTTATGAAGAACAAAGAGTTCCGAGTTTTTTCTGGCCGCCTCTATTCGTAGCGAAGGGCTTCGATAGGGTCGAGGTCGGCTGCCTTTTTCGCCGGATACCATCCGAAGAAAACTCCCGTCAGCGTGCAGACGGCGAAAGAGAGCAGGACGCTCCACGGCTGGATGTAGACGGGCCAGTGGGCTACCGTCTTGATGACGAGGCTTGCCCCGCATCCGAGCACGACACCGATGAGGCCGCCCGTGATGCTGATGAGCACAGACTCAATCAGGAACTGCGACAGGATGTCGATTCCGCGCGCGCCTACCGACATGCGGAGGCCGATTTCGCGGGTGCGCTCCGTCACGCTCACGTACATGATGTTCATGATTCCGATTCCTCCCACCACGAGCGAGATGCCCGCGATGCAGGCGAGCAGCGTAGTCATCAGGTCGGTGGTGGTGTTGAGCATCGAGCTGAGCTCCTGCTGCGTGCGTATGGTGAAGTCGTCGTCGTCCGTCTCTTTCAGCTTGTGCTCGCGGCGCAGGATAGAGGTGATTTCGTCCACCGCCTCTTCCGTCATGTCTTCCGTCAGCGCGGATGCGAAGATTCCTCCCAAGTAGGTCTGGGCGAGCAGGCGCTTCATGACGGTGGTGTAGGGGGCCAGCACCACTTCGTCCTGGTCCATGCCCATCGAATTGTAGCCTTTCGACTTCAGCACTCCCACTACGCGCATCGGCACCTGGTTGCATCGGATGACTTTCCCCACGGGGTCTTGTCCGTCCGGAAACAGGTTGTTGGCGATGGTCTTTCCGATGACGCACACCTTCGCCGCCGTGCGTATGTCTTCTTCCGTAAACATCTCTCCCTGTTCCACCGTCAGCTGGCGGATGGTCAGGTATCCGATGCTCACCCCGCTCACCGACGACGGGTAGTTGTTCGCTCCCGCTATCAGCTGTCCGGATGCGGACACGTTCGGGCTGATGGCCGAAAGATACATGCACTCGTCGCGCAGCGTTTCGTAGTTTTCTAATTTCAGCGTCTGCATCTCGTCCGGGTCCTGGCGCACTCCGCCGCGCATCTCCGCTCCCGGATGAACCATAATCATGTTCGACCCCATTTCGGAAATCTGCTTCTGGATGCTCCGCTTCGACCCTTGCCCGATGGCCAGCATGGCGATGACCGAAGCCACGCCGATGATGATGCCCAGCATGGTCAGGAAGGCTCGCAGTTTGTTGTTCGCCAATGCCCGCAGGGCTATTTTGAAAAGATTCGTTCCGTTCATGTCGTATGTTTTAAGTCTAATCGTCGATGTTCTTCGGCAGGGCCGCCAGCGCTTCCGCTGCCGAGAGTGTCTTCGGGTTCAGAGTGTCTTCTATCACGTGTCCGTCGCGCAGGCGGATGTTCCGGCTGCTGTATTGTGCGATGTCCGGATTGTGCGTCACGAAGATGATGGTCCGTCCCTCGGAATGCAGCTTCTGGAACAGCACCAGAATCTCGAACGACGTGCGCGTGTCGAGGTTTCCCGTCGCTTCGTCCGCCAGAATCACTGCCGGATTGTTCACCAATGCCCGTGCGATGGCCACGCGCTGCATCTGTCCTCCCGACATCTGGTTCGACTTGTGCTCCAACCTGTCTCCCAATCCTACGGCAATCAGTGCGTCGATGGCCCGCCGGCGGCGTTCGGCTGCGCCGACCGAAGCGTTGTACATCAGCGGCAGTTCCACGTTTTCTACGGCAGTGGTCTTCGGAAGCAGGTTGTAGTTCTGGAATACGAAGCCGATTTTCCGGTTTCGGAGTATCGCGCGCTGGGGCTTCGTCATGGTCCGCACGCTCACCCCGTCGAGATAGTACTCTCCGCTCGTTGGCGTGTCGAGGCATCCCAGCGTGTTCAGCAGGGTAGACTTCCCGGACCCGGACGTTCCCATGATGGTCACGAACTCCCCTTCTTCAATCTTGAAGGAGATGCCCCGGAGGGCGTGTACCGTTTCGTCGCCCACCTGGAAATTCCGCTTGATGTTCTGTAGTTCGATGACTGCTTTCCCCATGTTGTCATTCCTCCGGCTTGTTTTTCTTTTTGTCTCGTCCCGGAGGGCCCGGCATGAACGGGCTGCGTTCGCCCTGCCCTCCCGGTGCGTTCATCTCCGGCATGTCCCCTTTCAGTACGGTTTCAGTGACTACGGGCGTGCCTTCGGCGATTCCGGAGATGATTTCCGTGTTTGAGCCGTCGCTCATGCCCGTTTCCACGGCATGTGCGGTAAACCCGGTTTCATCCATAGTCCATACTTTGTGTTTCGCTTCGCAGTCGGTGACGGTCCGTTTGCCTGCCAGCGACTTTTCCGGGGTGAAGCGCAGCGCCTTGTTCGGCACGGTAAGCACATTTTCCCGGATGTCCGTATAGATGGTAACGTTGGCCGTCAGACGCGGTTTCAGCTTCAAGTCGGGGTTGTCCGCCGTGATAACCACTTCATACGTTACGACCGATTCGCTGGTGGCGCTTGTCGAGCTGCTTGAGCTGTTGGTGCTTCCAAGACGTATCTGGTAAACTTTTCCGGCAAACACGTCGTCCGGATAGGCGTCGACGGTGAACGTCACTTTCGCGCTGTCCTTCACTCCTGCAATGTCCGCTTCGTCTACATCTGCCACGACCTGCATCTTGGTCAGGTCGGCTGCGATATTAAACAAGGTGGGAGTTTCAAATCCGGAGGCTACCGTCTGTCCTTCTTCCACGTCCTTGCTGGTTACGATGCCGTCGATGGGGGAAGTGATGGTGGCATACGACAAGTCGCGTTCGGCCCTTGCCAGCGACGCTTTGCTTTGCAGGTAAGTGCTTTGGGCGCGCTGGTAGTTGTAGAGGCTTTCTTCGTAGTCCGTGTCGCTGATCAGCTGCTTTTCGTGCAGCGTTTTGTTGCGTTCGTAGAGTTTCTTCTGGTATTCGTATTCGGCGATGGCGCCATCGTAGGTAGCTTGTGCAGACTGGAGGTCGCTGAGCAGCGTCACTTTGTCCATTTCGGCTATCACTTCTCCTTTTTTGACCACGGAGTTGTAGTCTACGTATATCTTGTCGATGATGCCCGACACTTGCGTACCTACCTGCACTTCGGTCACCGGCTCGATGGTGCCCGTAGCGGTTATCGAGTTGCTGACGGTTCCTATCTTTGCAGGTTCCGTCACGAAATCCACTTTGCTTTTCGCTTTCGAGCTTCCGAACAGCCAGAAGCCTCCGGCTATCACGACAGCTGCCACTGCAACTGCGGCGATGATTCTTTTCTTGTTCATATATCCTTCAGTTTTGTTTCAGAGTTTGATTTCTTTTCCGGCGTAGAAGTTGAGCAGAGTCCGGTTGAGTATGGCCATGTACTTGGCTTGAATCTGCTCTTGTTTGGCGCTGAGGAGGTTGTTTTTCTCTGTCAACAGTTCCACCGTGTTCTTCATGCCTAAGTTGAACTGCTCGCTCGTCATGTCGTAGCTGGTCTGGCTGCTTTCCACTTTGGCTTCGGCAGCGGCAAACTGCTGCTGGGCGTTGAGCGCGTTCAGATACAGTTCTTCGACGGTTGCGTACAGTTCCTTTTCCTGAGTCATGAGGTTCAGCTGCGAGGCGCTGTATTGCAGCTTGGCCTTGCGCACCGCGCTTTTTGTCTGCCGCTGGTCGAAAATCGGGATGCTGAGGTTTATCCCGATCATGTTGTTCCATCCGTACTTCATCTGTTGCGCCCAGTTGTTTTGGCTTGCGTTGTTCGTTGTGCTCGACGTGGAGGCCGAGAGGCTGATTGTCGGCATGTAGCCTGCTCTGGCGTATGATATGTTCAGTTTTGCGTTGTCGACGTTCAGTTTGCCGCTCTGTATTTCCGGGCGCGAGGCCAAGGCCGTCCGGTACACGTCGGCCTGCGAGGGCAGGAGCTCCATCACGTGCTCGTCGTTGAGTTCGGGAAGTTTGAGTTCCATCTCGGCCGTGCCGTCCAGTTCGAGCAGCTGCTTCAGCTGGAGCTTGTAGTTGCGGAGAGTGCTTTCCGCCGTCACCACTTGGTATTGGTCGTTGCTCGCCTGTGCCTCCAGCTGCGCGAGGTCGGCTTTCGAGATGCTTCCTTCTTCAAAGAGTGTCCGTGCGCGTTCGCAGGTGGCTTTGCTCACTTCCAGCGTCCCTTTGTTTATTTGTATCGATTCGTCGGCATAGAGAATCTGGATGAAAAGTTGGGCGATTTGCTCTTTCAGCTCGTTTTCCGTCTCCGCCACGGTCAGCTGCGCGATGTCCCGGTTCTTCTTCTGCTGTTTCAGGTTGTTCAGCCTTTTGTTGCCGTTCCAGAGCGTCCATTGCGCGCTGAGGCTGTAGCTTCCGTTGTATGTGGTGTTCCGGCTGCTGCTGATGATTTCGGTTCCGTTCACCGTCGCGCTGTTCTCCTGATAGGGACGGTTCACGAGGTTATGTCCCGTGTTGAACGACAGGGAGGGGAACAGGGCCGACTTCGCGTTTTTCACGTCTTCTTCAGTTTCCTGAAGCGAAATCTTGTTCTGTTGCAGCTGGATGTTTTTTTCGAGCGCATAGTTGATGCAGTCTTCCAGCGTCCATGTTTTGCCGTCTTGCGCAGAGAGCGTTGCGGAAGCCGTCAGCAATGCAGTGAAAAATAGGTTTCGTCTTTTCATCATTCGTTGCGTTTGTCTTTCTTTCTATTTGGCGGCAAAGCTACTTTTTCAGCGTGAAATGCGCAAAAGAGATAGATTTACGTGCAGAATATCTCGATAAAATGTTGTTTTTTGCCGATAAAGCATTTACTTTGTAATCATTATAAAAATAGAATTTTCGCGGCTTGCCGGAAGGCGGGCGGACGCTCCGGAAAAAAGGGGCGGAGTTTGCCGGGAAAAGCGGCGGAGGTTTGCATTGAAAGCGGACGGAATGTTATGATAAGGAAATGCCTTGTTTCTATTTTCGAGTTTTATCGCGACGGTTTCAGGAGCATGACATGGGGGCGCACGCTGTGGGTCATCATTCTGCTGAAGCTGTTCGTGATGTTTTTCGTTCTGCGGGCGTTTTTCTTCACTCCCTATTTGGAGGGCAAGTCGGATGACGAGAAGCAGCGTTTCGTGGGCGAGGAACTGATTGAACGCGGAGTCAAATAAATGTTTTGCAATAACTGATAAATTGAAAGACTTATGTGGGAAAGTATCGACACTTCGATGATTGACTGGTCGAGGGCGCAGTTTGCCCTGACTGCCATTTACCATTGGCTGTTCGTGCCGCTGACTCTGGGGCTGGCCGTCGTCATGGCTTTGATGGAAACGTTTTACGTGATTACAGGCAACGGGTTCTGGAAACGCACAGCGAAGTTCTGGATGAAACTGTTCGGAATCAACTTTGCCGTCGGCGTGGCCACAGGGCTTATCCTGGAGTTTCAGTTCGGAACGAACTGGAGCAACTATTCCTGGTTCGTGGGCGACATCTTCGGCGCTCCGCTGGCCATCGAGGGCATTCTGGCCTTTTTCATGGAGGCCACGTTCGTGGCGGTGATGTTCTTCGGATGGAACAAGGTGGGCAAACGCTTCCATTTGGCGTCCACGTGGCTCACGGGATTAGGAGCCACCATCTCCGCATGGTGGATTCTCGTCGCCAATTCGTGGATGCAGTATCCCGTCGGGATGGAGTTCAACCCGGAAACCATGCGCAACGAGATGGTCGACTTCATGGCGGTGGCCTTTTCGCCCGTAGCTGTAATGAAATTTTTCCATACTGTGCTGAGCAGCTGGATTGTAGGGGCGGCTTTCGTGACGGGAGTCAGCGCGTGGTTCCTCATCCGCAAGCGCGAAAAGGAGTTCGCTCTTGCCAGCATGAAGGTGGCTGCGGGAGTGGGCCTGTTCGCAGCGTTGGTGACGGCAGGCACCGGCGACCAGTCGGCCTATCAGGTGGCCCAGGTGCAGCCCATGAAGCTGGCGGCGATGGAGGGGCTGTATGACGGCGGAACCCATCAGCCCTTTACGGTGGCAGGCCCTGTCAAGGTGCCCGAAATGCTGTCGTTCCTTGCCACCCGCGAGTTTTCCGGCTACGTGCCCGGCATCAACGACCTGCTGGAGGGAGGGTTCAAGCAGGCGGACGGCACTTTGGCCCTTTCCGCCGAAGAGAAGATGGCCAACGGAAAGAAAGCGATTGAGGCTCTGGCCGATTTCCGCAGGGCGAAGGAGAGCGGCGACGCGAGCGCCATGCAGATTGCCCGCAGCAGCCTTGAGAAAAACATGCCGTATTTCGGTTACGGATACATCGGCGAACCGTCCGAACTGGTTCCGCACGTCGGCACGATGTTCTGGGCGTTCCGCGTCATGGTCGGGCTGGGGATGTATTTCATTCTGTTCTTCCTTTTGGTGCTTTTCTTCGCGTGGAAGCATAAACTGGCCCAAGTGGGTTGGCTGCATGTGGCGGCTTTGTGGAGCATACCGTTGGCGTACATCGCCAGCCATGCCGGATGGATTGTGGCCGAGGTGGGCCGCCAGCCGTGGACTATTCAGGATATGCTTCCCGTAGGGGCGGCTGTGTCCAGACTCGAAACGGGAGCCGTGCAGACGACGTTCCTTATTTTCCTTGTCATGTTTACCGTGCTTTTAGTGGCTGAGGTCGGCATTATGGTGAAAGCCGTCAAGAAAGGTCCTGAAACTGCCGTCGCTCCGGAAGCGGAGTCGAACGGTTGAGCATGGCTTCCAACCGTAAAATTATCAATATCAACTGTCAACCGAAAAGATTATGGATTCAACTTATATATTCTTGCAGCATTATTGGTGGTTTCTGGTTTCGTTGCTGGGAGCCTTGCTGGTGTTTTTGTTGTTCGTGCAGGGAGGAAATTCTCTGCTGTTCCGCTTGGGGCGTTCCGAGGAAGAACGGACGATGATGGTCAACTCTACGGGGCGCAAGTGGGAGTTCACTTTCACGACGTTGGTGACCTTCGGCGGAGCTTTCTTCGCTTCGTTTCCGCTGTTCTACAGCACAAGTTTCGGCGGGGCCTATTGGCTTTGGATGATTATTCTGTTCAGCTTTGTGCTTCAGGCCGTGTCATACGAGTTTCAGTCGAAGATAGGCAATTGGCTTGGGAAGCGCACTTACCAGTATTTCCTTGTGTTCAACGGGGTGGTGGGGCCGCTGCTTCTGGGCGCTGCCGTGGCTACTTTCTTCACCGGCTCCAACTTTGTGGTGAGCAAGGCGAACCTTACGGACGAGATGATGCCCGTTATCAGCCATTGGGCGAACGGATGGCACGGTCTCGATGCGTTCGGCAATCCGTGGAATCTGGTGCTCGGACTGGCCGTGTTCTTCCTTGCCCGTCTGCTCGGCAACCTTTATTTTATCAACAACATCCGCCACGACGGACTGATTGCGCGATGCCGCCGTCAGTTAGTTACGGATGCGGTGCCTTTCCTCATCTTCTTTTTGGCTTTCGTGGCTTATGTGCTGACGAAAGACGGGTTTGCAGCGGATGCCGAGAGCGGACAAATCGTGATGGAGCCTTACAAGTATCTCCGCAATCTGCTGGATATGCCTTATCTGCTGGCGCTGTTCGTGCTCGGTGTGGCAGGAGTGCTGTTCGGGCTGGCGAAGAGCGTTTTCAGCAAGACCTGTACGTCGGGCATCTGGTTTGCCGGAACCGGGACGGTGCTGACCGTGCTGGCCCTGCTGCTTGCCGTGGGATATAACGGCACCGCCTATTATCCTTCGACTGCCGACTTGCAGAGTTCGCTGACCATCGCCAACAGCTGTTCGAGCAAGTTCACCCTCAAAACGATGGCCTACGTGTCGGTTTTGGTGCCTTTCGTGCTGGCCTATATCGTATATGCGTGGCGCGCCATCGACCGCAAGCCTATCACTGCGGAAGAAATGAAGGAAGGAGAGCATACTTATTGACAGGCGTCCGCACCGGAAATGCAGAAGCGCAGGGGAAACTCTGCGCTTTTTTCGGCAAAGTTCCGCTTGTTCCGCAAAAAAACGGATTCTTTCCGCGTAAATATCCTTTCTTGTTCGTATTGTTTTATGACATCTGCCGGAAAAGGCAGGCGAGTTCCGGAAATAGCGGGGCGGCGTTTGCTTTGAAGCGGCGGCGCGTTCACGGCGAAACGCCCCGGCAGTTGGCAGGCTTGTAAAACGACAACAAAATAAAGATTGGTAAGTATGATTCGGAAAATTCTATGTATGGCGGCTTTGCTGATGTGTTTCGGCATGGCAGAAGGGCGGGCGGAATCAGGAAAGTTAGAGGTGTGGAAAGCTCCTGACGGCGTTGCTCTGAACGACAATTTTACGGTGAAAGTGCGCCGGCCGGGGAAGGGCTGGCAGGAATTGCCTTCTTATCTGATAAAGGTGGACAAGGTGGAAAACACGAGGCATCAGCCTCTCCCTTCTTCGATGGCCACTTTCGGATTTGAGGGGAAGGTGGAGGTGAGCGTCACCTATAACAAAGGAGAAATTCGCGAGGCGCGCGTCCGTCCGAACTCGAAGGGGATAGTGCCTGAGGTCAAAGGCAATGCCTTGACGTTCTTCCTCGACAAGCCCGGCAACTTCTCCGTAGAAGTGAACGGGGACATCTTCAACAATCTGCATCTGTTTGCCAACCCCATAGAGGCGGAGGTGCCCGACAAGAAGTCGGACAACGTGATGTGGTTCGGGCCGGGCGTACACATTTTCGAGTCGGGAGCATTGCGCATTCCGTCGGGGACGACCGTCTATGTGGCGGGCGGCGCCGTCATGAAAGGGCAGCTTGTCATCGAGAACGCGGAGAACGTCCGTCTCATGGGGCGCGGCATCGTCGACCATACCGTGAAGGCCGGCATACAAATCTACAACTCGAAAAACGTGTATGTGGAGGGGCTTTTCGCCACCCAGTGCATCACGGGCGGTTCGGAGCACGTCACTATCCGCAACGTGAAGTCGGTCAGCTACTATGGCTGGGGCGACGGGATGAATATCTTCGCCAGCCGGCACGTGTTGTTCGACGGCGTGTTCTGCCGCAATTCCGACGACTGCACCACGGTCTACGGCACGCGCAAGGGGTTTGACGGAGCAAGCTACGACATCACCATGCAGCATTCCGTGCTTTGGGCAGACGTGGCCCATCCGATATTTATCGGCATTCATGGAAACACGGACAAGCCCGAAGTGCTTGAGAACCTCAATTATGTAGACATCGACATCCTCGACCACAAGGAATGCCAGCTGAACTATCAAGGATGTATGGCCATCAATGCGGGCGACAACAATCTGATTCGCAACGTGCGCTTCGAGAACATCCGCATAGAGAACTTCCGCCAGGGCCAGCTGCTGAATCTCCGTATCTTCTACAACGAGAAGTATTGCACCGCTCCCGGAAGAGGCATCGAGGACGTGCTGTTCAAAGACATCACCTACACCGGCGACCGCGCCGAAATATCCGTCATCGAGGGCTACAACGAAGATCGGAAAGTGAAGAATATTCGTTTCAAGAATCTGCGGATTAACGGGAAACTGATTTCGGACGACATGCCCGACAAGCCCAAATGGTATCACACGGGCGATATGGCGCGCATTTATGTAGGCCCGCACGTGGAGAATGTGACGTTTGAAAAGTGAAAAGATTATGATAAAGAACTTGTTTCTGGCAGCGCTGGCGTTCCTGTCGGTTGCGGCGGCTGAGGCAGATGTGGCGATACCTTCACGTTTCCGACATATCGGAATCTCCGAAGGGCTGCCGGACAATTACGTGAAAACGGTGTTCGGCCTGCCCGACGGGCGTTTGGGCGTGCGCACCACCGAGCTGCTCAATCTTTACGACGGAAAGAACTTCGCTTCTTTCCCTCTTTGGAAAGCGCCCGCCTGTCCGATTGGCTTTCAGGGAGTGGTGCCGGTGCAGTATATCGACTCGTCCGGCCGGCTTTGGCTGAAGGAGCAAGGTTTGCTCCGTGTGTTCGACTTGAACACAGAGCATTTCGTCAATGCCGATACCGTCTTCGGGAAATGGGGGATGCAGGACGTGACCGACTTGTTTGTCGATTCGGAGCGGCAGATGTGGCTGGCCGATTCCCGGTTGTGCCTTTATCAGATTGACGATAAAGGGAATGTCGTCCACAAATTGTGCGACAATCCGGACTTCGTGAAGCGAAACGGTCGGGTGTTGGCTGTCGCCTCTATGAAAGACAAAAGCTGGACAGTGCATGAAAGCGGCTTGATTCGCTGTTTCGATTGCCGTTCGGGAAAGTTCGTGCGCCAGGAGGAATTCCTTTGCGGGCGTTTGCCCCAAAACAGCCCGGTAATCGTGAAAATGATTGAGAACGGCGATTTCTGGCTGGTGTGGAGCGGAGGCGGAGGATACTATTCGGATGCCGCAAAGGTGTGGACCGAACTCCCCTTTTCAGGAAAAGGCTTCGGCGAGATTGTTGCGTTCGATGTCGATATGGCGGGGAATGCGTGGATAGGCACGTCCTCACGGGGCATCTATCTGGCGGACAAATACACGTTCGAGTTGCACCAAGTGGAGCCTTTTTATGCGAATTCCGAGGGGAATGCCTATAGCAATGTCCATAGCATCTATGCCGACAAGCGCAGCGGCACCGTGTGGATCGGCTTGTTCAACCAAGGGCTGGCTTTCTATCATCCGAGTATGGACAATTTCACTTTGTATGGCAGCGACAATGTTTCCGGACACTTCCCCGACGAGAACATTCATTGCATGGTGGAAGAAACGGACAATTCCATCTTGTTCGGCACTACGAAAGGGGTTTATCGTTATCTCGTGTCAGAACGCAGAATGGAACAGCCTTATCCCGAACTCTCTACGCAGCTCTTTCGCATGGCTTACAAGGACGTGAGGGGGCGCATTTGGCTGGGAACGTTCAACGACGGGCTTTTCTGTATCGACCAAGGCCGCGTAAGCCACTATTTAGGCCGGAGCAATATCCGCGCCATGACGGAAGACTTCCGGGGACAGCTGTGGGTAAGCCGTTTGGGTGCGTTCGGGCTGTTCGTCCCTGAGGAAGACAGCATCCGTTCTCTTGCAGCCAGATTTCCGGAAATAGCCAAATACCGGGTGGCCAATACGGTGGCTCTCGACAGCAAGGAGCGGATTGTGGTGGGAGCCGACAACGGCTTTTATGTGTATGATACGGAAGCCGACACCTTGTATGTCCCGGAGAAGGACGCTCCTCTCTCGCCGGTGCAGACGTTGGGAAGCAATAAGTTCAATTGCATATTCCTCGACAGCAGGGGATTGTTGTGGATGGGCACGCAATACGGGGTGAAGATCGTGTCGGATGACCTTCATGTGGATTACTTGGGGAGCGAAGCCGGGTTCACCAATCTGACGGTGCAGAGCATTCAGGAAGACAACAACGGCGACGTGTGGGTGTCTACCATCAATGCGCTGTATCGCGTGACGGTGGAAAACGAAGGGAGCGGTTACCGCTATCACGTCGTGTGTCTCGACCGCAATAGAAGCCATAGCTGGAACGACCTTTTCGAGTTCTGTTCGTTGAAAACCTCAGACGGGAAACTTTGTTTCGGACGTATGGACGGCTTTTACCTTTTCTCTCCTGAGAACGTAATGCTTACTCCCAGCTCGTTGCCGCCCATGTTTACCGGATTCCGTCTGTTCAACGAGCCGGTGACGTGCGGAGAACTTTATAACGGGAGGGTGATATTTCCGCAAATCGTGGACAAAGTGCGCCATGCCGAACTGGATTATGACGAAAATTCTGTTGCTTTCGAGTTCGCGAGCCTGAATCTCGTCAATCCTGCGCAGACTTATTTCCGTTACAAGCTCGACGGGGTGGACAAGGATTGGATTGAGCTGCTTCCGGAGAAGGGGCAGGCGAGCGTGGTTTACAACCATTTGGCTCCGGGCGAGTATGTGTTTCGTGTCATGTCGGCGGGGAATGACCACCGTTGGAGCGGGGAGTCGTCGTTCGTGCTGCTGATTCGTCCTCCGTTTTGGGCGACGGTGTGGGCAGGCTTGTTTTACCTGCTGTGCGTGGTGGCATCGGGATATTTCATTGTCCGTTACCTTCATCTTCGCAATTACCGCAAGCTGCTGCGGATGCAGGAGGAAGAAGCAGGCCGGCAGCGCGAAGAATTGAACCAGATGAAGTTCCGGTTCTTCATCAACATCAGCCATGAACTGCGCACTCCGCTGACGCTGATACTCGCTCCGCTTGAGGTGCTCCGCAAGAAGGCGGCTGATGCGGCGACCGCTTCCCAGCTTGACATCATCTACAAGAACGCGCAAGAGCTTTACCGTCTTATCAACCAATTGCTCGACTTCCGAAAGATTGAGATGAAACGCGAGAAACTCAACCTCTCGCCCGGCGACATGAAGGAGTTTTTCCAGTCCATTTACGAAGGTTTCCGGCCATACGCCGTTGACAAAAGGGTGGATTTCCGTTTGAAGATGCCTTCCGATTCTTGGTATATGAACTTCGACCACGACAAACTGCACAAGATTGTGAACAACCTCCTGTCCAATGCCTTCAAGTTTACTCCGGAAGGCGGGAATGTCGTGCTGTCGCTGTCGCGCGAAGAACGCGGGGGCCGTCCGTTCGCCTGCATTTCGGTGGAAGATACGGGGACGGGAATCGCTCCCGAAGAGCTTCCGCATATTTTCGAACGTTTCTACCAGGTGCAGAACTGGGACGAGACGAAGGTCGGGAGCGGCATCGGGCTGCACATCGTGAAAGAGTATGTGGAAATCCATCAGGGGACGGTGGCGGTGGACAGCGTGCCGGGCAAGGGAACGGTTTTCGCTGTGCGGATTCCGGCGGACTTGAAGCTCGACGAGAAAATGCAGGAAGCCGTGCATGAGGCGGAACGGAAGAAGGAGGAAACGCTTGCAGGGAAACCGGATGGGAAGAAGACGCTGCTCGTGGTGGAAGACAACAACGATTTCCGCAACTTCCTGAAGGGGCAGTTGTCTGAATACTACAGGGTGTTCGACGCGCCCGACGGGGAAGCGGCCGAGAAGATTGCCGTCGAGCAGAACCCCGACCTCATCGTCAGCGACGTGATGATGCCGAAAGTGGACGGCATCGAGCTTTGCCGCCGCATCAAGACGAACGTGTCCACCTCGCACATCCCGGTGATTCTTCTGACGGCGCGCACGGCCGACGACATCAAAATCAGCGGCTATCAGATGGGGGCGGACTCGTATATCTCGAAGCCGTTCAACCTCGACGTGCTCTTAGTGCGCATCAGGAAGCTCATCGAAAAGCAAAATGAGCGGAAGAAGGACTTCCAGAAGGGAGTCGACGTGAATCCGGGAAACATTACCATCACTCCGCTCGACGAACAGCTCATCAAAAAGGCGCTGGGCTGCATCGAAAGCAATATGGACAACGCCGAATACAACGTGGAGGCGTTGAGCGCCGACATGGGCATGAGCCGGATGAACCTCTACCGCAAGCTGCAGGCGATAACGGGCCAGACGCCTACGGAGTTTATCCGCACCATCCGCCTGAAGCGGGCCGCGCAGCTGCTCGAAGGCAGCCAGCTGACGATAGCGGAAGTGGCGGACAGGGTAGGGTTCAACTCGTCAAGCTACTTCACCAAGTGCTTCAAAGAGCAGTTCGGAGTGCTGCCCACGCAGTATCAGGAAGACAGGAACAAATGATTTGCCTATGGATATATCAAAACTGAAAACGGTTGCGGCCCTGTGCGCCGCTTGTCTCGCTCCGGCGGCGGGAGCGCAAACTTACACGTGGGTGAGCAGCGCCGAAGGAAGCTGCTGGCAGGAAAGCCGGGTGAAGCTCCGGGCGGAGGCCGATGAATCGCCTCTGTTGGAAATGGACGGGACGGAAAAGGGCATCCCTTTCCGGGCGTGGGGCACTACTTTCAACGAACTTGATTGGGACGCGCTGCTGATGCTGGAGCGCGACGAGCAGGACGAAATCCTGCACAACCTCTTTTCTCCTGAAGGAGACTTGCGGTTCACGCGCGGACGCATCTCCATGAATGCGAACGACTACGCCCGTTCGTGGTACAGCTGCGACGAGGTGCCGGGCGACTTCGAGCTGCGCTACTTCAACATCGAGCGCGACAAGCGGGGCATCATCCCGCTGATACGCGCCGCGCAGGGGCACAATCCCGGACTTACGTTCTGGGCTTCGCCGTGGAGCCCGCCGAGCTGGATGAAAATCAACGGCGACTATCCCGTGGTGAGCAGCCGATACAACGACATGGACCCGCGCCTCGACCGTCTGCTCTACGGCTCTCCGGAGGGAGTGGACGAGGACGAGATGAAGTTTCTCGGCGAACGCAAGGGGCAGTTCCCGCGCAGGCTCGCCACGCAGGACTACCTCATTCAAGACCCGCGCTACCTGCAAGCGTATGCCGAGTGCTTCTGCAAGTTCATCGACGCCTACAAGGAACAGGGAATCGCCATCGACATGGTGATTTATCAGAACGAGGCTTACAGCTACACGCCCTATCCGGGGTGCGCGTGGACGGCGGAGGGGACGGTGCGCTTCAACCGAGATTATCTGGCTCCGGCACTCAAAAGGCATCATCCCGACGTGAAGCTCTATTTGGGCACGTTCAACACGAACCGCCAAGACCACGTGGAGAAAATCCTCTCCGACGAACGCCTCCGCGCCTGCATCGACGGGCTGGCTTTCCAGTGGGAGGGGAGGGAGATACTTCCCGCCATCCGCCGCCAATATCCCGCTTATCATTATATCTGTTCGGAGAGCGAGTGCGGCAACGGGGCGATGGACTGGAAAGCGGCCGAGCACACCTTTTTCCTGATCTGCGACAACGTGGGCAACGGATGCGACGAGTGGTTCAACTGGAACTTCCTGCTTCCCAAGGGCGGAGTCAGCCCGTGGGGATGGAACCAGAACGCCCTCATCGAGGTTGACCCCGAAAAACGCACGTTTCGCTATACGCCGGAGTATTACGCCGTGAAGCATTTTTCGCACTTCGTGGCGCCGGGCAGCGAGATGGTGGCCTATCATCCGAAAGGCGATGACGGGGTGCAGGCCGTAGTCTGTCGCACTCCGGAGGGGAAATACGTGGCAGTAGTCGGCAATTCGGACGATACCGGCCGGCCTCTGACACTGAAATTGGGCAAGAAATATCTGTCGGTGACGCTCGGCGCGCATTCGATGCACACGTTCGCCGAGAGGTGACCGCCCGAACGCCGCCGCGTTCGTGAAGAAATGCGGCGGCATCCGGAGCAAAAACTGCCCATGTTACCATAATTCCAGATTTTGTTACGACATTTCAACGCTGTGCGGCAATTGTGTGCTACCTTTGTCTGCGTTGAAAAACCGTTGGAACGTTTTTTGAAACATGAACCATTTTAAACTAATCATTATGAAAACAAGAAAATTTCTTTTTGCGGTCATTCCTTTTCTGATGATGGCCTGCGGAGACGACGGCGAGGGTATGCCGGGCAGCGGCGGGCAGGAACCGGACGGAGGAAGCGGAACGGAGGAAACGGCGATTGCTTTCACTGCAAACATCCCGGCCTTCGCGCTCGGAAGGGCTACGGCCGACAACAGCTGGACGGGCCTTGCGGACAATCGCGTGGCGGTGCAGATTGACGGGACGGTGAAGGAATACGCCGTAGACGAGCAGGGCGCGATGACCGCTGCCGACCCTTTCCTCTGGGAAGGCAGGGAGAGCGTGACCGTCAGCGCGTGGTATCCGTACAGCGACGGGGTGAAGCCGGAAACAATCAGCGTGAAGTCCGACCAGAGCGTGCCTGAAAACTATGCGGCAAGCGACTGGTTGGAGGTAGTTGGTGCGGAGGTGAGGCCGTCGTACACCCGCCTTTCATTCTCTCACCGCACGGCCAAGTTGGTCTGCACTCTCACGATGGAAAACGCCAGCCCGCAGGACGCGGAACTTGTCTTCGTCGGCTTGGACGGAGTGGAGGGAGGCTCCGAAATAAAGGCCACGGCCGCAATGGAAGCCTTGCTGGTTCCGCAGACTGTAGAGGCGGGAAGCGAGTTTGTCCGGGTGTCGATACCCGACCAGAACGACCTGACTTTCTCTTATACCGCCGACAAGGACTTCGCGTTTGAGGCAGGAAAGATATACTACCTCTCCATCAGCGTGACTGAAAGCGGCGGCGTTGATGTGGACATTGATGCGTCCGTGGCATGGGACACGCCGGACGATGAGACCATAGACGGGGAAGCTACCGGTTTGAATCCGGATGCCGATGCGTCGTGGACGGAAACTGATTCCGGCAACGGCGACATGGAAGGCTCGTCGTCCGAGCTGAATCCGGACGGCAGTGCGTCGTGGACGGAAACCGATTCCGGCAACGGCGACATGGAAGGCTCGTCATCCGAACTGAAACCGGACGGCAATGCGCCGTCGTGGGGCGAGCCGGACGATGAGGATTTGAACGTAACGGTAGGCGAATAGGGACGAAACAAAACAAACGATAACAATAACTTAAAAAAGATACGATTATGAAAAGCAAGTATTTGGCAGGAGTTTCATTGATTTCATTGGCTGTGTCAGCCATGTTTGCGGGATGCAGCCAGGAAGAAGTGGCTTCCGCACCTCAGCCCGACGGCAAGAATGCGTTGAGCGTGAACGTGACAACCCAGGATTTTGTGGACGAAAGCGGAAACGGAAGCCGCGCCACTACAAACGACGATGCGAACCGCACGACGGTGTTCGTTGCCAACGATGACGCGATGGGCGTATATGCCTTTTCCGCCGACGGCACGCTCTACAACAACGTGAAGTTCACCTACACCGGGGAAGGATGGACGGGCGACGAGACCATCTATCTGTATAAAAATGCTACCTACGTAGCCTATTTCCCGTATGACGAGACTCTGACAGCGCAGAACATCGCTGACGAAGAAGCCATAAAGACCGCATTCAGCGACGGCTTCTCTTACTCGCAATCCACCCCCGATGCCTATGAAGCTGCCGACCTGATGATGGCCGAGGCTATGCCCGAAGACGGCGTGCTGAACTTCCAGCTGCAACACCAGTTCGCTATGGTGGAAATCAACGTCCCGGTGCGCAGTTACAAGACAAGTTCCGGTTTCGAGTACAACGCTCCGTTTAAAATGATGTGGTATGAAGACTTGAAGGCGGGCGACAACACGGTTGAACCTTTCAACGCAGGCAAGGGTTCGCTTCGCTTCATTGTCCAGCCGGGCACGATGGACATCGTAATCGACGGTGCGGCGTTCTATGACGGCGACATCCCCGTCAATTTCGACAACGAAAAAAACCGCAATGTGACGCTGGAGGCCGGACAGTTCAAGCAGTACAACATGAAATATGACGGCGTTTCATCTGAAGTAACGACACGCGATTTGGAACCGGGCGACTACTATTACAGCGACGGCAGCATCTATCCTTACGGGAAAGGCGACACAGAATTCAATAACCCTCCGACAGAAGGCTGCATCGGCGTGATTTTTGAAACGACTACGGGAGCTCCCGGCACGAAGTGGACGCATGGGTCGGTGTTGGCGCTGAATGATGCAGGAAATGATGCAACCGGAACGTTTAACGAATGGTGCAATTGGGGAAGCGGCAACTCAATTGCAGGAAATATTATTGCAGCTGAAAATGTAGATGCTTTGTTAGCTTGCATGAACGGCTATGAAATGACGCAAGCGCTTACTTCAAATGGATTGAATGCGGAAGCACCGCGTAAAGCAAAGGCTTATAACGTGGCTGTTTCGGGCGATACTTCCGGATGGTACCTGCCGAGTTTTGGACAGCTGGTTGCTATAGTGGAGCATTTGGGCGGACAGGAATTGACAGAAGGCTTTAATCCGTTTGCTAACAACGCGATAACGACAGAAGCATGGAGCAAGGTAGAAACCGCACTGACGAAAATGGGCGGAAGAGCTGGGGATGGAAGCGGCGCTTACCGTTGGTGGGCGACTACAGAGAGCGATGCAAACAATTGTTACACCCTTGCTGTGAATGAACGTAAGATGCTTGGTAGCAGACAAAAGGGCAGTGGCGCAAACGATGCCAACTATCCTCGCCCCATCCTCTCATTCTAAACATTAAGTTTGGCGGCCTCTTGGCTGTTCCAGCATAAGAGTTAGTTTCCATTTTGTCATTCTGAGCGGAGCGAAGAATCTCGAAAACCATAACAGATATGCACGAGATTCTTCGCTCCGCTCAGAATGACATCTTTTTTTGGCAGTCTGATTCTTGACTTGGGCAGGTTTCTTTTCCAGCTTTTCCAAGCAAGCGGGAAAAGCCGCGCCGTTTGAGCGCAAAAGTCTCCGCGTTTAAGCGCAAAGGCCGCGAGGTTTTTGCGCATCTTTCATTTAGATGTAGGGGCAGACCCGTGTGTCTGCCCGGATGCATTTGCACGGCGTTATCGGGCAGACACACGGGTCTGCCCCTACAGGCTGATGGCATTTTAAATAAATTACCAAAGTCCCAAATATGTTTTTGCTTTTTTTGAGGAAGAACTGACGAGGGGAAAGCTCGGCTGACGTTGCGGACCTGTAGGGGACGTATCGCATACGCCCGAATGCGTCGGCTTGTCCGCGCGGATGACTCCGGGCGTATGCGATACACCCCTACGCGGTTTGTTTTGATTGGGCGCATCCCGTGCGCGCTTTTCCCTCCGGATGTTACGGATATTGTATCATTTGTTACCTTAGTAACGGCTTTTTCGATTCGTTTGCGGTATTTTTGTATTCGCAATCAGAACCGAAAATATTATGAGAAGCTCATCTGACGCATTGAATCTGTTGGTCGACCGGACCTACCGCGAATGCCGCGAGGCGGTCTACCGTTACATCCTTAAAAGACTGGAATGCGAAGCAGATTCTGAAGACCTGACGCAAGACGCTTTCCTCCGGCTGCTCGACTACGGCAGGCTGCTGAGGGAAGACACCGTGCGCCACTTTCTCTTTGCTATCGTGCGAAACTTGGTGACCGACTGGCTGCGCCGTCACTACAAGCGGCAGGAAGTTTCTTCTTATCTGATGGAGGGACTTCCCAAGGCGGTGTGCGACACGGAAAGCCAGGTCATAGCCGACGACATCCTCCGCTTGGAAATGAAGAAGGTGGAGACGCTCTCCAAAAAGTGCCGTGCAATCTACATGATGTCGCGCTTTGAGGAAATGACGGCCGACGAGATAGCGGAACAGATGAACGTGTCGAAGCGCACGGTGGAAGGGCATATCCTTTTCGGCCGCCGCCGCGTGCGCGAATACATCAGGCAGTGCATGTAAACAAACGAAGAACCACATAATAAATTTAATTGTATGAAAAATGATTTGTTAGTCTTTTCGTCCAAGAGACTGCTTTTTTCTGCGGCTGTGGCTTCTGCCGTGCTGGCGGGAGGCGCTTTGCCGGCATACGCCGAGGCGCCTCATGCGCAGGCAGTCATGCAGAAAACAACGGTGAAGGGACAAGTGTTCGACCCCTCCGGGTTGACGGTAATCGGCGCCAGCGTGGTGGAGAAAGGAACCACCAACGCCGTGATAACCGACATGGACGGTAACTTTACGCTGAATGTTTCGTCTCCCAAGGCGACGATTGTCATTTCGTATATCGGCTATCAGAATCTGGAAGTGCCGGCCACGGGCCGAGACTTGAGCCATCTTACGCTGAAGGAAGACAGCGAAGTGCTGGACGAGGTAGTCGTAGTCGGCTACGGCGTGCAGAAGAAAACCACGCTGACCGGCGCCATCGACCAGGTGGACGAGAAAGTGTTCGAGAGCCGTGCCGTGACCAACGTCGGTCTGGCCTTGCAGGGACAGACTCCGGGCTTGACCGTGACGCGTTCTTCTTCACGTCCGGGTAACGAAGGTCTTAACTTTCAGATTCGAGGCGCCACGTCAGTCAACGGCGGTTCTCCGCTGATTGTCATCGACGGCGTGCCTGCCATCAACTCCACCTCTTTCCAGAACCTGAACCCCGACGACATCGAAACCATCAGCGTGCTGAAAGACGGTTCGGCCTCTATCTACGGTGCGAAGGCGGCCAACGGCGTCATCCTCGTGACCACCAAGAAAGGAAAGGGCAAAGTGACCGTGAACTACGACTTCAACCTGCGTTTCGCGACTACGGGTATCACCTCTTTCTCTCCGAGTATGCAGGAATACGCCACGGTGTGGCTGGAGGCTAACAAGGAAGAAACCATACCGAACTGGTGGGGATGGCTGAACAAGGAGAACCTCGAACTGATGCAGTCGGGCTACGAGGGCATCTATACCATCAACCATCAGGAGTGGGGCGACAAGATATTCCTCGGAAACGCGAACCGTCTGGAAGAAATGTTCCGCACCCGCTTCTCCTACCAGCACAACCTGAGCGTGTCCGGTTCGACCGAAAAGAGCGATTATCGTATCTCGGCCATGTATTCCGACAATCAAGGCAACCTTGCCACCGCGTATGACGGACAGAAGCAGCTCAACCTCCGTTTGAACTACGGCCTGCAGCTGACCGACTGGTTCCGCTTGGAGACTTCGGCCAGCATGATCAAGACGGATACTTCTTCGCCTTCGTCGGGTCTGGACAATACGCTGTACGGCAACGAGCCGCCGCTCTTCCCCGCCAAGAACCCTTACGGGCAATGGTATGCCGACTACGGAACGGTGGGCGACCGCCAGCCGGCAGCTGCAACGGCTGAAGGCGGACGCGACAACAAGACGAACCTTACGACTCGTGTCGACCTGAAGGCTTTGGTGGACATCTGGAAAGGGATTTCGTTTGAGGGAATGATGTCGTTCCAGAACGAAGAATACCGCCGCGACCGCTGGGTGACTCCGGTACAGACCTACGACTGGTTCGGCAATCCGGCGCGAGAAATCGTCAACAACACGATACCGGTGCTGATTTACCCCACCAATCCGTTGAACATCAAGGCGGAAAACAATCCGGGCTACTTGAACGAAGCGAACAACATGCTTTACCAATACTATTCTGCCATCTTGCGCTACAAGAACACGTTCGCCAAAGACCACAATGTGTCGGCCATGATTGGCATCAATGCCGAGAAGTGGAAGAGCCAGAAGCTGGCCGCCGCGCGTGCAGACTTCGAGGACGAAGGCGTGTATGACATCAATCTGGCGAGCGGAAGCCAAGGAAACCAGGGAGGCAAGACGCAGAACGGCACCTACTCGTACATCGCTCGCGTGAACTACGACTATCAGGAGAAGTATTTGCTTGAGTTGATGGGACGTCGGGACGGCAACTCCAAGTTTGCCGAGGGACACAAGTTCCAGAACTTCGGTTCCGTATCTGTCGGTTGGGCGTTCACTCGCGAGAAGTTTCTTGAGGCCATTACTCCGGTGCTGAGCTTCGGCAAGGTGCGCTTCAACTACAGCAGTTCCGGCAACGATGCCGGACTGGGCGACTTCGACTATGTTTCGCTTGTGGGTATGGGAACCACTTATCTGGGAATGCCGGTAAACGGATTAGTGTCGAGCAGCTTCAGCGGATTGGTGAGTCTTGACCGTACTTGGGAGCGCGTGGTTCAGAAGAATATCGGCGTGGATTTGAATTTCTTCGACAACCGCTTTACTGCGACATTCGAATATTTCTGGAAAGACAACAAGGGAATGCTCTCGAACGTGACTTATCCCTCTTTGCTGGGAGGCACGGCGCCGAAGACCAACAGCGGGCATTTGAGCGTGAAAGGTTGGGAACTGACCGTGGGATGGCGCGACAACTGGAAAGGCCTTTCTTATTACGTGAACTTCAACATCAGCGACACGAAGAGTATGCTGAAAGAGCTTGAAGGGGCCGACACGTATGGAGCGGGCAAGAACGCGACCGTAAACGGATATCCGCTCAACTCTTACTTCCTGTACCGCACGGACGGATTTTTCAAAGACCAGGCTGAGGTAGACCGTTACTACGCGCTGTATAATGACGGCGGTTCGGCGCTTGCCAACATCGGGCAGGGAACGGCCGACGCCCTTCGTCCCGGTGACACGAAGCGCATCGACTTGAACGGCGACTACAAGATTACCGCCGACGGAAGCCGCGACAGCGACCTTCAGTTCATCGGCGACGGAAATCCGCACTTCGTGTTCGGCATCAATGCCGGAATCAACTGGAAGGGAATCGACGTGAGCGCGATGTTCCAGGGAGTGGGCAAGCAGTATATCATGCGCACGGGCTGGATGGCTTATCCTTTCTATGCGCAGCATACCAACCAGAATCCGACATTCCTCGGACAGACTTGGACGGAAGACAATCCGAACGCGAAGTATCCGCGTCTGACTTCTCACCAGAACCGCGCTCACTGGAACTATGAGAACAACGACTTCATGCTCCAAAACAACCGCTACATCCGTCTGAAGACTTTGATTGTCGGCTATACGCTGCCGCAGGTATGGACGCGCAAGGCGAAACTCGAAAAGGTGCGCATCTACTTTTCCGGCAACGACCTTTGGGAAGCCACAAGCATCAAAGACGGGTTTGACCCGGAAATGGGAGAAACGTCAAACAACAACGGTTATCCGTTCAGCCGCACGTGGTCGTTCGGCGTGAACGTCACCTTATAACAAATGAAACAATCGCTTACGTATATGAAAAAGAAAATATTATATATCGCAGCTTGTGCCGGCATGATGGGGATGGCTTCGTGTCAGGACACGTTCCTCGACCTTGAGCCGCTGGACTCGAAGACCGATGTGGTTTATTTCAAGACTCCGGCGCAGTTCGAAGAATATTCTCTCGGCCTGTACAATCAGTTGCTCGGCTGGCAGTGCCGTTACGGTTCCATCTGGGAGCATTTCGACTGCTCTACCGACCTTTCCACTTATTTCAATTACAGCAGTGACCTCGGTTTCGGGCGTATCATGGTGGGCACGGACGACGGCTATTGGGACAACTGCTACGCCAACATCCGTGCGGTGAACATGCTGTTCCAGAAGGCCGGGGAATACGGCGGCGCGCAGGAAGACATTGCCCAGTCGTTGGGAGAGGGCTATTTCTTCCGTGCCTACTCTTATTTCTGGCTGCTCCAGCGTTTCGGCGGCGTGCCTATCGTGAAGGCCGTACTTGATGTAGACTCTCCGGAACTGCGTTCTGCAAGAAGCAGCCGCTATGAAGTGGTCGATTTGATTCTTTCCGATTTGGACCAGGCCATCGCCATGCTTCCTGCTGAAGCGAACATTCCTTCCGATGAAAAAGGGCGCATCAGCAGCGGCGGCGCGAAAGCCTTCAAAGCCCGCGTGCTTTTGTATGAAGCGTCGTGGCGCAAGTACAACAACACGGCGAAGGATTTCGAAGGTTCCGCAGGCCCTGCTTCCGACCAGGTGGAAACGTTTTTGGATGAGGTCATTGCGCTGTGTCAGGACGTGATGGGCGATGCCGCCTATTCGCTGTGGAACTACAACACCGTGTCGGCCATGCAGAACGAAAGCAGCTGCTATCTTTTCAACATAGAAGACGAAAGCAGCAATCCGGCAGGCATGGGCAAGGATACCAACCATGAGTTCATCATCTATTCGGTGTATGATAAAGACCAACGCCCGTCGAGCCTCGACTTGAACACTACGCTGAACTATATGACTCCGAGTCGCAAGCTGATTGACATGTTCGTGTGCCGGAACGGACTGCCCACTTTCTACAACGGGCAGAAGAACGCACAGTTCCAAGGCTATGCGAATCCCGGCGACGAGTTCGAGAACCGCGACTGGCGTCTGAAGTCGTACATCGGCACCCCGGCGGCAGACACGAAACTGACCGGCGGAAATGCGGGCTACTATCCCAAAAAGTTCTTGATTGGGCGCAACGCCACGAACAAGGATGCGGCGGCCAACTATCCGGTGCTCCGTCTGGCCGAAGTGTATCTGATGTATGCGGAAGCGGTGTTCGAGCGTTACGGTTCCATCACCGACGACCAGCTCAACCAATCAGTCAACAAGTTGCGTTCGCGCGCGGGCGTGGCCGGATTGACCAATGAACTGGTGTCGTCCAACGAGCTGGACATGCTGACGGAAATCCGCCGCGAGCGCACGGTAGAGCTTTATATGGAAGGTTTCCGCTTCGACGACCTGAAACGTTGGGGCATTCTTGAGGATGAACTGAACGAGTCGCGCTGCGGCATGGTGGTAGGCGAGAACGGATATGATACCTATTATAAGAAAGGCGGTGAGGCCGTTGCCGGAAACTACACTCCGAACGTCTATGTGTGGGGTGAGGAGAGCGTTCCCTGCGCTGACGGGCAGAACCACAATGCGGTGGTCATCGGAAGCAAGAGCGACATCAGCGTGTCGGAGACCGACTATCTCTATCCGATACCTCAGCGTCAGAGAGACCTGAATCCGAATCTCGTGCAGAATCCGGGATATTGATACGATAACGATTAAAAGCAGAAAGACATGAAACATATAATGAAAAGCAGTTTGAACCTGCTGATGGCGGCAGCGCTTGCGGCGTTCGGTTCCGGATGCGAAAAGGACGCGGCTTTCAAGCAATACGTGTATCCCGTCCCTTCCATCACGGAGTTCTATCCCGCATCGGGATATGCAGGTTCGCAGGTGGCCATTTCCGGAACGGAATTCGGCGACCAGATTGAAGCCGTCGGAGTGACGTTCGGCGGCGTGGAGGTGGAAAACATCCTTTCATGCACCAACAACCGCATCATCGTGCAGCTTCCGGAAGGCGCGCAGAGCGGCAAGATCGGGCTGAAAGTGTGGAACCATGAGACGGAATCGGCCGGCGAGTTTACCGTGATACCGACTCCTGTCATCGCTTCCGTCGTTTCAGACCATCCGGCAGGCGAACTTTTCGCTGCGGCAGGCAATAGCATAACGATTACGGGAAGCAACTTCGGAGGCGATCCGGCAAACGTGAGCGTCACGATACAGGGGCTGGAGAACGACGTGCCCGTTACCCCCACCGAAGTGACGGAAACGGAAATCAAGTTTACCCTCCCGGCCGACTATAGCGAAGACGGGGGCACGATTCTTCTGAATATCGGCGGTTACGAACTGGAAGCGCAAAGTTCCTTGATCAATCCGGATGCGGAAGGAGACGTGACCGGGCTGTTCCTGAAGAACTACAAACAGCCGTTCCTGAGTACAGGCGACAGCGAATGGGGCACAGGTCTTTCCTGGATTACTTCAAGCGGCTTTGGCGCTTGCATCCAGACCAATTCGGACTATCCGCAGGGTGTGTTGGGCATTCAGACAGGTTGGGGGCAAGGCACCAAGATGGACGCTTTGCTTTACCAGATTGCCACGTTGCCTAAAGGCGAATACACCTTCACGGTAAACGTCGTAGAGAACGTGAAGGAAAGCGGAACCTATGGCGTAGCCTTTGTCGTTGTAGAAGGCGTGCAGATTCCGTTGTTCAACAAAGAGGAAAGCAACGGAAACACCAACGGCGTAAAGCAGTGTACTTATAACCCTGTGCCGGACGAAGTGTTGGCATGGAAGCAAATAACGTCTCCTACGATTTCTGAGCCGGTTCAGTATACATGCTCTTGTACGTTGGCCGACACCAAAGAAGTGGCAATAGGCTTTGTGTCTAAAATGAAAGGCACAAATACCGTGAAGATGTCTGAAATCAAGATAGAAAGAAGTAAGAACTAAAAGGACTGTGTCATGAAGAAGATATATTATTTGATGTGTCTGTTGCCGCTGGCGTCCCTCGTGTCAGCGTGCGATGACGAGGATGTGGAAGTGGTGCAGCTCCACTATCTCGAAACTCCGGCGGTGTCGGTGGAAGGCATTTCTCCGGAATACGGATATCCGGGCGACCAGTTCACCGTCACCGGAACCAATTTTGGCGGGGGGGTGGACTTCGTGAAGGTGTTTATCGGCGAGAACGAAGCGGAAGTGCTCACGTGCAGCGACACGCAGATCAAGGCCGTTGTGCCCGACGATGCTACTACGGGCTGGATTTCCGTGCAATACATGGGGCAGGAAGTGCCTTCCGACCTGATGTACCGCGTGATGGGCAAGCCCTCCGTCGAGATGATGAAGCCTGTTTTCGGGGAAGGAACGGATATGTTTGTTTGGGCTTTTGCCGGAGGTGAGGTTACTTTCTTGGGAGCGGAGTTAGGCGGAAGCGAGGACGATATTGACGTGCGTTTCGGCAAGTCGTCTGTATCTGCCGAGATCGTTTCTTGGTCGGAGAACGAGTTTACGGTGAAAGTTCCGGAAGATGCCACTTCAGGCGATATCGCTTTGACTATCGGAAGCCAGCAGGTGAACGTCCCTGGCGACACTCAAGGGAAAGAGGTGTTCCGCTTGGTTCAGCACGCTGAGGTGAGCAAGGTTACTCCGGCTCAAGGATATAAAGGAAGCGAGATTACATTGAGCGGTATTGGCTTGGCCGATGCCACGAGCGTGACGTTCGGCGGAAAGCAAGGGACGATTGAGTCTGTCGTGCGTGCCGGAGCAGCATTGGAAGGCGGAGAAACCGCGACAGAGGACATGCTCGTAGTGACCGTTCCGAATGACTTGGTTGAGAGTGAAGAATACAGCATCAGTATCGCAACGCCGTTTGAAACGGCGGAAGGACTTGCCGAGTTTACTGTATCTCCTGATGCGACCGACTTTAAGGCCGGAACGGACGGAGAGAACGGTTTGGGCTATGTAGGAAACCGGATAACCATTTCAGGCAAGAACATGCCTGCCGATACGGAGACGATGCAGGTGCTTTTCGGTGACAAGGAAGCCGAAATTGTAAGCTACGACGTTGAGAAAGGTGAACTGACTGTGGTTGTTCCGGCGGAAGCGGAAGTGGGAACAGGCAAAGCAATTTCTCTTGTGTATGCGGGTAGGACGTTTGAAGTAAGCAAGCAGTTTGAAGTCAAGTCGGCTCCTGTCATTGAGTATAGTGATGCGGCTGTCTTTGCAGGAGAAAAGATGTTGATTAAAGGTATATACTTGGATGCGTTGGAGTTGGATTTGACATTCGGAGATGAGCCTATCTCATCTGTCGCAAATGACGGCACTCAACTTTCGTTTACTGTGCCTGATACATATACTGAAAAGGCGGAGAATGTTGTCGTAAGGCTGGATTATGGCAATGCTATCGCGCCTTATGAATTGAAGGTGGATGTGATTCCGAATGAAACGGATATTACGCAGTATATCTTGCAGAACTATAAATCTTCATTTGAGATTGAAGGAACGGCTTTGAAAGGATGGAGTATGGGAGACGGCTACGACAATGGCAATCCTTATTATTGGGATGAAGAAAGTGGAGAGTATTGGTTGGCATTGAATGGTAAAGACAAAACTTGGAGAGCGTCTTTATATCAATCTTCTAAGCTGCCGAGAGGAAAGTATCAGTTCAGCATAGTATCATGCGGTGCGGAACCGGCTGGCTCTGGGCGCAATGTGGTCCTTTTTGCGGTGTTGGAAGGCGCCAATACTGTTTTCCCGGAACTTTCGGATAATCCCCAGCCTGATAAATTTGTGAACGTAGGAGATGTGGCCATATTAGGACAAGCTAATATTAAAAAGGATATGCCAAATGGAACCCAAACATGTATTGTAACGTTGGATGAGTCTGTTGATGTGACTGTCGGTTTTGCATTTATGTTGGCTCCGGGTAGATATCAGCATATCTCCGAAATCAAGATAGAAAAAGTGGCGAACTAAACATTTTGTAGTGTAGGGGTGTATCGCATACGCCCGGAAACATTCGCATGGACGCATTCAGGCGTATGCGATACGCCCCTACACTGGTGAAAACTAAAAAAGAAACGATTATGAAAAAACTATACTACATAGCCGCAGCGTTCGCAGTGAGCCTCGCATGGACGGGCTGTGCGGACGTTGACCTGCCGGGCCTTCCGGAAGGCGCGCAGACTGATTTGGAGAATATCCCTCTGCCCGAAGATGTGGACGGGCTGATGGAAATCCAACTGAAAGACGAATCGGTTCCGCTGCTCCATGCGGCGGACGGGGTGTATGCCCTGCACACGCAGGCGGACTTTGACCGCATCAAAAAACATCTGAAACTGGATGAAGACAATACCGGCGATTCCGGCGATACGCCGTGGAAAGAAGGATGGGCACTGTTGCGTGACAGTCGTCTTGCAGGCGAAACCACGACACTGAATATCGGTGTGGTGGAGACAATTATCCGTGGCGAGGGAGCGGAGAACTACATGAATGCGGCGCGTGCGGCAGCGAGAGCCTACCAGCTTGCCTTGCGCTGGAAGATAGAAGGCAAGCCTGAATATGCCAGCATAGCCGTCGATTTGCTCAACGATTGGGCGAGCACGACGAAGGCGTTGGGCGGCAACTCCAACGTGTCGCTTGCGGCGGGTATCTACGGGCATGAGTTCGCCATCGCCGGAGAGATTCTGCGGAGTTATGAGGGATGGGCTCCCAACGACTTCAAGGCTTATCAGGACTGGATGCTCAACGTATGGTATCCGGCCAACAAAGACTTTCTGGAACGCCATCACGACACGAACGCGCTCCACTATTGGGCCAACTGGGGATTGTGCAACATCGCTTCCACGATGGCTATCGGCATCCTGACCGACCGCCGCGACATTTACAACGAGGCTGTCGAGCATTTCCAGACGGGGGCGACAAACGGACGCATCACCCATGCCATTTATTACGAGTTCCCCGGCACGAACTTCGCCCAGCTTCAGGAAAGCGGACGTGACCAGGGGCACACGCTGATGTGTGTGGGGCTGCTCGGCACCATTTGCCAGCTTGCCTATAACCAAGGGGATGACTTCTTTGCCTACAAAGACAATCTGTTCAACAAGGCGTGCGAGTATGCTGCCGCCTACAACTATGCGATGGTGAGTGCCGACGAGCTTCCGTTCATGACTTACATCTGGCAGCAGAACAATGCGTGGGGCGGAATAACTCCGGTAACCCAGCCCGTGTTGGGTGAAGGCGGTCGCGGCGGGCTCCGCCCGATTATGGCGTTGCCCTACTATCATTATGCGAAAGTCAAGAAGCTGGATTCTGAGCATATCCAATACACGGAAATCGGCTGCAACCGCTTGTTTCCCGAAGGCGGGGGCGACAACTACGGCGACACCAGCGGCGGATACGACGCGCTCGGCTTCGGCACGCTGATGTACGCCCGCGACGATTCTGACGACGAAGAACAGTGACGTGTGTGCGCACGGCCGTGACATTTTCATGCGCGGAGGGGCTTTCCTTTTTGCCCCTCCGCGTTTTTTGCGTGCGCCTCCGGGTTTGAAGGAAAACCCGGAGGCGTTTCGCGCATCGGATGGCGAAGTTGTTGCATAAGTCGAAAAATGATGCTACCTTTGTCGGTCAAAAAGCGATTAAAAACACTAATATCAAACGATATGTTCAGAAGTCATACTTGCGGCGAGCTGCGCCTCGCCGATGCAGGCAAGAGCGTGACGCTGGCCGGATGGGTGCAGCGTGTGCGCAAGATGGGTGGGATGACCTTCGTCGACCTCCGCGACCGTTACGGAATCACCCAGCTGGTTTTCAATGCGGAGGTGAATGCCGAGCTTTGTGAACGCGCCAACCGTCTGGGACGCGAGTACGTGGTGCAGGCGACAGGTGCGGTGAGCGAGCGTTCGAGCAAGAACGCCAATATCCCGACCGGCGACGTGGAAATCATCGTGTCGGAACTGAATGTGCTGAATGCGGCGCAGACTCCTCCGTTTACCATCGAGGATAACACCGACGGGGGCGACGACCTCCGCATGAAATACCGCTATTTGGACTTGCGCCGCAACGCCGTGCGCAAGAATCTGGAGCTGCGCCACCGCATGACGATGGAGGTGCGCCGGTATCTCGACAGCAAGGGATTCCTCGAAGTGGAGACTCCGATGCTCATCGGTTCCACTCCGGAAGGCGCACGCGACTTCGTGGTGCCTTCACGCATGAATCCGGGACAGTTTTACGCCCTGCCTCAGTCGCCTCAGACGCTGAAGCAGCTGCTGATGGTGTCGGGTTTCGACCGCTACTTCCAGATTGTGAAATGTTTCCGCGACGAAGACCTTCGCGCCGACCGCCAGCCGGAGTTCACTCAGATAGACTGCGAAATGAGCTTCGTAGAGCAGGAAGACATCATCCGGACGTTCGAGGGTATGGCGAAGCACTTGTTTAAGGAACTTCGCGGGGTGGAACTGGCCGAGCCGTTCCTGCGGATGCCGTGGGCCGACGCGATGAAGTATTACGGCAGCGACAAGCCCGACTTGCGCTTCGGCATGAAGTTCGTAGAGCTGATGGACGTGATGAAGGGAAGCGGCTTCTCCGTGTTCGACAATGCGGCCTATATCGGCGGAATCTGTGCGGAAGGAGCCGCCAATTACACGCGCAAGCAGCTCGACCAGCTGACCGAGTTCGTGAAACGTCCGCAAATCGGCGCGAAAGGCATGGTGTACGCCCGCATCGAGGCCGACGGCACGGTGAAGTCGAGCGTCGACAAGTTCTATAGCCAGGAGACGCTTCAGAAGATGAAGGAGGCTTTCGGCGCGAAACCGGGCGACCTGATTCTGATTTTGAGCGGCGACGACGCGATGAAGACCCGCAAGCAGCTTTGCGAGTTGCGCTTGGAGATGGGCAACCGCCTCGGCCTTCGCGACAAGAACAAGTTCGCTTGTCTGTGGGTGGTGGACTTTCCGATGTTCGAATGGAGCGAAGAAGAAGGCCGTCTGATGGCCATGCACCATCCTTTCACCCATCCGAAGGACGAAGACATTCCGCTGCTCGACACCAATCCGGCGGCAGTCCGCGCCGACGCTTACGATATGGTGGTGAACGGCGTGGAAGTGGGAGGCGGCTCTATCCGTATCCACGACTCAGCCTTGCAGGAAAAAATGTTCGAAATTCTGGGATTTACGCCGGAAAAGGCGCAAGAGCAGTTCGGCTTCCTGATGAATGCTTTCAAATTCGGTGCGCCTCCTCACGGCGGTTTGGCTTACGGTCTCGACCGTTGGGTGTCGCTGTTTGCCGGACTTGACTCCATACGCGACTGCATCGCCTTCCCGAAGAACAACTCCGGACGCGACGTGATGCTGGACGCTCCCGGCTGTCTCGACCAGAAACAGCTTGACGAACTGCATCTGAAGGTGGACATTGAAGGCTAACGTAACCGACAGCTGGATGAAAGAATCTGTGCGTATATTCCGGTTCGCAGTGGTGGGCACGCTCAATGCGCTGATTACTGCCGTGGTGGTGTGGCTGCTGATGCACATCGAGGGCGAAAGCTACATCACGGCAAACATCATTGCCTATATCGTTGCGCAGGTTCACAACTTCATCTGGTGCAAATATTGGATTTTCCCTTTGGAGTCTGACAACAAGAAGAACAGCATCTGGCATCAGATGCTGTTCTTTGCAGGAGCATTCATGCTGGCTTACAGCGCCCAGTTTCTGTTTCTTCTGATGTTAGTCGAGCTGCTCCATTGCAACGAATACTTGGCCCAGTTTCTCGGCCTCTTCATCTACGGCGCAGTCAATTTCATGACTAACAGGCACGTCACCTTCCGTTAGGAGGTCTTTGGCGGGCACGAAAAGTGCCGGGCCTTTCCTTTTGGGGAAATCCTCCCCGCAAAAAAGGAAAAGCCCGGCGTTTTTGCACCCGAACGTGCGGGCTAAGCCATCCCAAGAAGGCGGCCTTCTTCGATGAAGTCCAGCTTCTTTTCCAGAATCACCTTGCGGGCCAGTTCCGGGTTGTCGGTGCGGAACACCAAAATTCCCTTTCCCGACAGCAGGAAAGAGTAGAGGTAGGAGATTCCTATTCCGGCCTCGCTGAAGCTGCGGATGGCGTCGGCTGCCCGTCCGGGACGGTTGTCGAGCATGATGGCGAACACCTCCGAGAGGTTGGCCGATATGCCCGCCTGTTTCAACGTCTCGTAGGCGCGCATAGGTTCGGAACAGATGATGCGGTAGATGCCGTATTCTACGGTGTCGGAGATGGTGGAGGCAATCAGCTGGATGTTTGCTTCCTTCAGCAGTTCGAGCACTTGCAGGAGCGTGCCCGACTTGTTTTCTACAAATACGGAAAGCTGGTGTACAGTCATATTCTTCGTTTTTTTGTTTCGGATTTTATATCAATGTTTTTCTCAAGTCTTTCACCCGGACAGCCTTGCCTTCTTGTTTCGGGAGGCTGCCTTTGGGCAGCAGCTTCACTCGCGGAGTAATCAGGATTTCGTCTTTCAGCTGGCGGGTGATGGCTTTGGTCAGGTTCTGGAGGAAGCCGTAGTCGTCGGTGAAGTCGTTCAGTTCCACTTCCACGGTCATTTCGTCGTTCGCTTCGAGGTTGGTCAGCGTGATGAGGTATTCGTTGCCCAACTCCTTGAACTGCATCAGGATGTTCTCAATCTGGATGGGGAAGATGTTCACTCCCTTCAGAATCATCATGTCGTCGCTTCGTCCCTTCATCCGGTCGAGGCGCTTGTGGTGCCGTCCGCAAGGGCAGTCGCCCGGCAGGATGCGGGTGAGGTCGCGCGTGCGGTAGCGCAGCAGCGGCATGGCTTCGCGATTGATAGTGGTCAGCACCAATTCGCCTGTTTCGCCTTCGGGCACCGGCTCCAGCGTGTCGGGGTCTACTATTTCCACGATGTAGTAGTCTTCCCAGATGTGCAGGCCGTTCTGCTCCGGGCATTCGAACGCCACTCCCGGACCGCACATTTCCGACATGCCGAACGAGTTGTATGCCTTTACGCCCAGCATGTCTTCTATCCGTCGGCGTTGTTCGTCCGAGTGCGGCTCGGCTCCGATAACCAGCGTGCGAAGTTTCGTGTCGCGTCGCGGGTCGATGCCCATTTCTTCCATCACTTCATAGAGCCTGCCCGCATAGCTTGGGATGGCGTGCAGGGCGGTCGTGCCGAAATCGGTGATAAATTTGATTTGGCGTTTGGTGTTTCCGGCAGCGGCGGGCACGGTGAGCATTCCCAAGCGTTCCGCCCCGTATTGGAATCCCAGACCTCCCGTAAACATCCCGTATCCTGAAGAGTTCTGGAAGATGTCCCCTTTTCGCAGACCCACCATGTAGAGACAGCGCGCCACCGCATTGGCCCATTCGTCAAGGTCGTGTTGGGTGTGGAGGATGACGGTAGGGGTGCCTGTCGTTCCGCTTGAAGAGTGCAGGCGCACCACCTCTTCCAAGGGCACGGCCGACAGTCCGAAAGGATAGTGTTCGCGCAAGTCCTGTTTGGTGGTGAAAGGTATTTTCTGCAAGTCGTCCAATGAGCGGATGCTGTCGGGCGTCAGTCCGGCTTCTCGGAAGCGTTGTTGGTAGAATGGAGAGCGCATACAGCTCCGGACGGTCTGTTGCAGCCTTTCCAATTGGAGTCTTTCTATTTCCGGGCGGGTCATGGTTTCCAGCTCCGGATGCAAGTACATTTGTTCGTGTTTCATGGTTTTTTGTATAATCCTGTCCGCAAATATAGAAATAATAAAGGTAAAACCATCGGAAACCTTCAGATATTTACTTTGACGGGCGTTTGTCTTTTAAAATGGCAGGCGGCAGGGTAAAAAAACGTCCGCACGTTTCGAGCGGAACATGCGGACGGAGATAGTGAAACGTGCAGGCGTTTTATTCAAACGTGCCGTAGCGTGTCGGGATGAGTTTGCGGTCGCCGAGGGTGTTGTCTATGCGCGCCACGTTAATCCAGAACTTGCTGTCGCGCACGTCGTCCGTCGGGTAAGCCGCTTTTTCCCGGCTGTATGTATGGCGCCATGCATCGGCTGCCACTTCATATTCCGGATGCGGGGCGTTCGTCAGCACGTTGTCGTCTTTCGGCGCGTCGCCGCGCTTGATTTCTTCAATCTCGTTCCAGATGTGCAGCATGGAGTCGGCGAAGCGGTCAAGCTCGGCCAGGCTTTCGCTTTCGGTAGGCTCTATCATCAGCGTGCCGTGAACCGGGAAAGAGAGGGTGGGCGCATGGTATCCGTAGTCCATCAGGCGTTTCGCGATGTCGTTCTCGGATATTCCGCTTTCCTCGTGAATCTTCCGGCATTCCAGAATCATCTCGTGCCCCACGAATCCGTTGTTTCCGCGATAGACGATGCCGTATGTATCCTTCAGCCGGGCAGCCAGATAGTTCGCGTTGAGGATTGCCGTTTCGGTGGCGCGGCGCAGTCCTTCTTCGCCCATCATGCAGATGTAAGCATACGTGACGGGAAGTATGCCCGCGCTTCCGTAGGGTGCGGCAGACACTTCGTTGTCCGCGCTCCTTAAAGACACATGTCCCGGCAGGAACGGCAGCAGGTGTTCCGCCACGCATACCGGGCCTTCTCCCGGCCCTCCGCCTCCGTGCGGGCTGGCAAACGTTTTGTGCAGGTTCAAGTGGCACAGGTCCGCGCCGATGGCTGCCGGATTGGTCAGGCCCACTTGGGCGTTCATGTTCGCCCCGTCCATATATACTTGCCCTCCGCAGCGGTGGACGATGCGGCAGATTTCCGCAATGTCTTGCTCAAAGATGCCGTGAGTGGACGGATAAGTGACCATCAGTGCTGCCAGATTGTCTTTGTTGGCTTCCGCTTTCGCCTTCAGGTCTTCGATGTCTACGTTGCCGTGGTCGTCGCATGCGCAAGTCAGCGGTTCGTATCCCGCTTGCACGGCCGATGCAGGATTGGTGCCGTGCGCCGAAGCGGGAATTAGCACGATGTGCCGATGTCCTTGGCCGATGCTCTCCAAATAGCTCCTGATGATGCGCAAACCTGTGTATTCGCCGGCCGCTCCGGAGTTCGGCTGGAAAGTGATGCCTGCGAATCCCGTGATTGTCTTGAGCTGTTCTGCCAGATTCCGTATCAGCGTTTGGTAGCCTTCTGCCTGGTCTTCTGGCACTAACGGGTGGATGTTCATCCAAGCTGCGCTGCTCAGCGGGAGCAGTTCGGCGGCTGCGTTCAGCTTCATGGTGCATGAGCCGAGCGGAATCATGGAGTGGGCGAGGGATATGTCTTTCCGTTCCAGGCGTTTGATATAGCGCATCATTTCTGTTTCGGTGCGATATTTGTGGAATACTTCGTGGGTGAGGAACGCGGAACGGCGGCTCAGCGTTTTTGCTACGGGAGTGCTGTTAGGGATTTCGGTCGTGTCGTGAGTGGCTTTCTCCGCAGCGATTCCGAAGATGCTGACTATCTGGTTCATGTCGGCCAGCGTTGTGGTTTCGTCGATGCTGATGCCCACGTCTCCGTTTCCGAAATATCGGAGATTGACGCACTTGCTCAGAGCGATAGTGCGCAGTTTTTGTACGGTGACCTGCGCGGGGAGGGATATTCTCAGGGTGTCGAAAATCGTTTCGTTCTTTTGTTCGTATCCCAATCGCGCAAGTTGCTTGGAGAGCCAGACGGCAGCGGCATGAATCCTCTCAGCCGTCTCTTTGATGCCCTCCGGCCCGTAGTAAACGGCATAGAATCCGGCCATCGTTGCCAGCAAAGCCTGTGCGGTACAGATGTTTGACGTTGCCCGCTCCCGCTTGATGTGCTGTTCGCGGGTTTGCAATGCCAGACGGTAGCATGGATGTCCGTATTTGTCCTTCGACTGTCCGACGATGCGGCCCGGCATGTTGCGCTTGAATTCGTCGCGAACGGCGAAATAAGCAGCCGACGGACCTCCGTAAAACATGGGAGTGCCTAATCGCTGGGCGCTTCCGTACACGATGTCTGCCCCCCATTCTCCGGGAGGTGTCAGCAAGGCGAGGGAAAGGATGTCGGCTCCTATGGCAACTTTGCACCCTGCTTCGTGCGCCTGTTCGGTAAATGTCCGGTAGTCTTCTGCGTTTCCGCTGTTGTTGGGATATTGTATGATGCAGCCGAAGATGTCGGGAGTAAATTCAAGGGTTTTGTAGCTGGCCACTTTTACGCGGATGCCTTGGGGCACTGCCCGTGTGCGTATGACGGCCAATACTTGCGGAAATACTTCTTCATCGACAAAGAGCGTGTTCGCCCCCGCTTTTTGCTGCGCCCGGCTGCGCAGTCCGTGCATCATCGTGGCTGCTTCTGCGGCAGCGGTAGCTTCGTCCAGCAGGGAGCAGTTGGCCAGCGGCATAGCCGTCAGGTCGCATACTGCGGTTTGGAAGTTCATCAGCGCTTCTAAGCGGCCTTGCGATATTTCCGCCTGATAGGGAGTATACGAGGTGTACCATACAGGATTTTCAAATACGTTGCGTTGGATGACGGCCGGAGTGACCGTATCGTACCATCCCATTCCGATGTACGATTTGTAGACTTTGTTTTGTGCGGCCAGCGAAGATATATGTCCGGCAAATTCCCGTTCCGTCATATCCGGCGGAAGGTTCAGTTTCTCTTTGAGACGGATGTCAGAGGGAATGGTCTTGTCAATCAGTTCGTCGAGCGTTCTCACGCCGATTGTTTCCAGCATGGCGGCGAGGTCGTTCTCGTTTATTCCGACATGTCTGCGGGCGAAAGTTGTCGTTTTCATGATTCGCATATTTGAAGGTTATCTTGTTCGGCAGGCAATCTGCCTTTGCGATAACTTGTTGCCTGCCGGTTGCTTTGGCCTGTCTTGCGGGCGGTTTGAAAAGCCGGAAGATTTTTTTCGGATTCCGGGCGTTTCTTGTCGCGTTTCCCGCCGCGTTTTCTGTCAAAGGCGGGGCGCTTCGGTCAGCGGAAAAACGGATTGTTCATTTTTTCGTAACCGATGCTCGTTTCGCTGCCGTGTCCCGGAAAGACTACAGTGTCGTCCGGAAGAACGAACAGTTTGGAAACGATGCTTTCTCTTAAAGCGTCAAAGTCGCCTCCTTCCAAGTCTGCCCGTCCGATGCTCCCTTTGAAGAGCGTGTCGCCGCTGAACAGGCAATTCTCTTTTTGGCAGTAATACACCATGCTTCCCGGCGAGTGTCCCGGTACGGATATCGCTTTCAATTCTGTGTTTCCGAAGCAGATGGTGTCTCCGTCTGCGATGTAGTGTCCCAATGGGGCGGGATCTTCGTTCAGAGGAAAGCCGAATGATTTGCAAAATGCGGCAATCCCTGCCAGCAGGAACTCGTCGCGTTGGCTTGCTTCAGGTCTTGCGCCAAACTCGCGGGCTACGAAAGCGTTTCCGAACTGGTGGTCTGCATGCAGGTGTGTGTTGAGCAAATGTTTCACTGTAAGGCGATGTTCTATGATGAAGTTTTTCAGTTGTTGTTCTTCTTCCTTATAGTAGCACCCTGCGTCGATAACGACCGCTTCGTTTGTTTCGTCGGCCAATACATAGCAGTTGACCGGAAACATGTTGAACTCAAAACGTTTTAGTTTCATGGCAGTCTCCGTTTGGTTAGTTGACGGTTATGTAAACCAGTTTTTTCGTGTCGAAATATTCTTCATTGAAGTAGTTGTTCAAATCAATTACTTCCGCCTTGTGCTTGAACGGCGCGAGTTCGCGGCTTAAATCTCCTCCTTTCAGGCAGAGTATTCCGTTCGGGTAAGAGTTTTTCTGCTCTTTCCGGATGTTTTTTCGGACAATCTTTATCAGGTCTGCCAGCGGCATGACTGCACGGCTTACTATAAAATCAAATTTCTTTTTTTCATCTTCTGCCCGGCAATGCCGTGTCGTTACGTTTTTCAATCCGACGGATTGGGCGATTTCTGTGGCTACCTTTACTTTTTTCCCGATGCTGTCTACAAGATGGAAGCGCGCGTCGGGGAACATGATGGCGAGTGGAATGCCAGGAAAGCCGCCTCCCGTACCTAAATCCATGACTTCCGTTTCCGGTCTGAACTGTATGGCTTTGGCTATGGCCAGCGAATGCAGCACATGGTGTTCGTAGAGGTTGGTGATGTCTTTTCTGGAGATTACGTTGATTTTGCTGTTCCAGTCCGTGTACAGGTCGTATAAGGCTGCGAACTGCTCTCTCTGTTCTTCCGTCAGTTCCGGAAAGTATTTATTGATGATTTCCATGCGTTATTGTTTTGCGTTTAGGTAAGGTAATATTTCGTCGTTGGGTATATGGAGCTCGAACTGCCCCATATAGTAAGGCGCTATCTCGTATGGGTTGTAGAGGAATGTCACTTCATAGTCCTTCAGCAGGAAGTTTTCGGGGATGAACACATCTTCGTCCAGCAACACTCCGTTGGCATGCAATCCTTCGAGCGATGTGACGGTATCCGTTTCGAGCCGCTCGTTGGTAGCCTCGATAATCTTTTCGAGAATCAGCCGACGGATTTCCGCTTTGTCGGCCGTTGCGAACGTTTCGTCTTTTTCAAGAGGTCTTCCCGTCAGCGCATCAATGTTCACCCATTTCGACCACGTGTTGGGGTGTGCCCCTCCTGTGTATTGGAACGTAGTCACCTGGTAGTTCCATATACTGTCTCGTCCTTTCTCTAATGTTGAGGTGATTCTGAAATCATAGTTGTACCATTTGGGCATGTTTTCAGGGATGACACCGTTTTCAACGTCTGTGCGGTAAGACTCCAGCACGTCGCGGCGGTAGTCTCCGATCAGGCTGGAGGCGATGGTGTCGACAAACGTGCGGGGCGCGAGCTTGGCATACAGGTCGCCGAAGAATGTTTGTTTCAGTGTATAGTTGACCGCTTCCGATATGGAATCCTTCTCCGAATAAGGATTCAGATAAGCGAAACTCAACTTGATGTGGCAGGAGGGAGATGACGGGTCATCGCCAAGCAGACGGACTATGGTGTCGGCGTTGCAAACGTTGACCGTCGCTTCTCTATAACCTTCTCCTTCCACGCATCCGGCAAGCAGCCCTGTGCCTGCTATCAATGACGCGAAAAGCAGATTTCTTGTTTTCATATACTTTGCTGGTTTGGGGAGGCGTGCCGAAACGACGGTTTCGGATGCCTCCGGTTATTTTTACAAATATAGTACAATTAGGCAAATTGCAGCTAAGAAACCGGCACTTCTTTTTCGCTTTTCTTTGACTTTTACGCGGAAAAATTCTTCCTTTGCGCGAAAAGAATCTTTACGCGCTATGAAAATGATAGAAACGGAGCAATGGGGACTTGTCTCTTACGCAGAGGCTTGGGAGAAGCAGACCAGTCTTTTTGACCGGCTGATACGGGCGAAACGGGAAGGCGGAGAGTATAGGAACCGGATTGTGTTCTGCCAGCATCCGCATGTGTATACGCTGGGCAAGCACGGGAAGGAAAGCAATATGCTGCTGGGCGGAGAACAGTTGGCGGGGATTCATGCCGAGCTGTTTCGCACCGACCGTGGAGGCGACATCACCTACCACGGGCCGGGGCAGTGGGTATGCTATCCGATTTTGAATCTGGAGGATTTCCGTCTGGGGCTGAAAGACTATTTGCACTTGCTGGAAGAAGCGGTTGTGCAGGTATGCGCTTCTTACGGAGTGGAAGCCGGCAGGGTGGCCGGGGCGACAGGAGTGTGGCTCGATGCCGGTACGCCCCGCGAACGGAAGATATGCGCAATGGGGGTCAGGTGCAGCCGTTTTGTCACGATGCACGGACTGGCGCTGAACGTCAACACAGACTTGCGGTATTTCGGATATATCCATCCTTGCGGGTTTACGGACAAAGGGGTGACTTCGCTGGCTGCCGAACTTGGCCGGGAACTGCAGATGGAGGAAGTGCGCGGGCGGCTGGAAAAAGAGCTTCTTCGGCTTCTTGGCCAGCAGCCCGTGCATTCCTGTCCTTAATCTTCCTTGCGGCAGTCGTGTCCGGAACGCGGAGCATGGGGGCAGCCAGCACATCCGCAGCCGCATCCGGGCGATTTGCTTTTCTTGCGGAACAGCATCTTTATGTAGTGCCTGAATGCGTAGGCCACGCAACAGGCTACTATTATATATACCATTATGCTTTGTATATCCATGACGTTACGGAAACTTTATAAGATACTTCCTATCCGGTAAACGGCGAACGATACCACCCATGCCAATGCCGTGGTGTAGACGGCGGCGAAGATGGCCCATTTCCAGCTGCCGGACTCTTGCTTGATGGCCGCAAGCGTGGCGATGCAGGGGAAATAGATCAGCACAAAAAGCATGTAGCAGTAGGCTACGAGCGGGGTGATGGGGATGCGTTCGGAGAGGTTGACGTTCTCCGTCTCGCCTTCGTTCGTGTAGAGCACGCCTAACGTGCTTACCACAAGCTCCTTCGCTCCTACGCCTGAAAGAATGCCGATGCCCATCTTCCAGTCGAATCCTAACGGCTCGATGGCCGGTTCGATGGCTTTTCCCAAACGCCCTATGTAGGAGTTTTCCTGTTGTTCGGCGGTGGTGGAGTAGGCTTCGTGGTTGGGATAATACCCCAGAAACCAGATGATGACGGACGCTACCATGATGATTCCTCCCATTTTCTTGAGATATTGCTTGCCTTTGTCCCATGTGTGGCGCGCCACTACCTTGGCGGTCGGCATACGGTAGGGAGGCAGTTCCATCACGAAGGGACTGTCGTCGCCCTTTACGATGAATTTGGCGAAGACGCGGGCCATGAGCACGGCCAACAGGATGCCGACGGCATAGATGGAAAGGAGTATCAGGCTTGCTTTCGACGGGAAGAACGCGCCTATCATGACCAAATAGATGGGCAGGCGCGCGCTGCACGACATCAGCGGGTTGATGAGCATCGTGACCAACCTCGCTTTGCGGCTCTCGATGATGCGCGAGGCCATGATAGCCGGCACGTTGCATCCGAAACCCATGATGAGCGGGATGAACGACTTGCCGTGAAGCCCCATCTTGTGCATGATTTTGTCCATGATGAAAGCCGCCCGCGCCATGTATCCGGAGTCTTCCATAAAGGAGATGAAGAGGTAGAGCAGCAGGATGTTGGGCAGGAACACGATGACTCCGCCCACGCCTCCGATGATACCGTCTATTATGAGGTCTTTCAGCGGGCCGGGCGTCATGAAGCGTTCCACTCCGGAGCCTACAAGTTCCACGAGCCACTCAATCCACTCCTGCGGATAGGCACCCAGCACGAAGGTGGCTTCAAACATGACGTAGAGGAACACGAAGAAGATGGGGAACCCCCAGATGCGGTGGGTGACGATACTGTCTACCACGCGGGTGAAGGCTTCCGTGTCGGTGTTTACCTCCGTATATGTTTCTTTCAACGCGCCGGCGATGAAAGCATATTTGGCGTCGGTGATGGCCTGTTCGCTGTCTTCTCCGGTTGTCCGGCGCAAGCGTTCGGCTTCCTTGTCGCGCGCGGCAAGGATGTCTTTCCCGTTGGGCAAGGGGGATATGACGCGCGCCTCGATGTCCTTGTCGTTCTCAAGCAGCTTGATGGCCAGGAAGCGGGTGGAATATTCGTGGCGGATGTTCTCGTTCCGGCAGATTTCTTTCTTCACGTTTTCGATGCAGGCTTCTATTTCCGCTCCGTGGTTGATGTGGATGTGGCGGATGAAGCTCTGGTGTGCGAACGGGTCTTTTTCTTCCGGGCTTTTGAATTTGTGGCCGGTGACGCATTCGTCGTGCCATTCGCGGAACTCGCGCAGCACTTCGTTCTTGATTTCGCCCTTCTGTCCCATGAAGTCGGTTCCTTCGTAAAGCCCGATGATGACGTGGAACAGGTTGTCGACGCCTTTTCCTGTGCGGCTCACCGTGGGCACGATGGGCACGCCCAGCAGTTGGCTCAGTCCGTGTATGTCGAGCTTGTTTCCGCTGTGTTCCAGCGCGTCGAACATGTTCAGCGCGATTACCATCCTCACGTTCATGTCGATAAGCTGGGTGGTGAGGTAGAGGTTGCGCTCTAAGTTGCCTGCATCGATTACGTTGATAATCACGTCGGGAGTTTCTTCGATGATGTGCTTGCGCACGTAAAGCTCTTCGGGGCTGTAGGCCGAGAGGGAATAGGTGCCCGGCAGGTCGACCAGCCGGAAGTGGTAGCCTTGAAAGTCGAAAAGACCTTCTTTCGCGTCTACGGTAACCCCGCTGTAGTTGCCCACGTGTTCGTGTCCTCCGGAGGCGACGTTGAACAGGGAGGTTTTTCCGCAGTTCGGGTTGCCTACCAATGCCACGTTGATGGTGCGCCGTTTCCCCAAGGCGAGGCGTTTCATCGTTTCTTCGGGCACGGGAGAGTTTTGCGTGATGGGTTTCAGGAAAGTGTCGCTTTCGCTCTGCTTGCGGGCTTCTTCTTCGCTCATGATTTCAATCATGGCGGCTTCCTGCCGTCGGAGCGACACCTCGTAGCCCATAATCTTGTATTTTACGGGGTCTTTCAGCGGAGCGTTGAGCACGGCTTCCACTGTTTTCCCTTTGATAAATCCCATTTCGATGATGCGCCGGCGGAATCCTCCGTGGCCGAGAACTTTCACGACAACTCCTTTTCCGCCGGTTTCCAATTCAGACAGTCTCATATTTGCTTCTTTTAATCCGATGCAAAAATAAGCGATTGCATCGGTGTTTGCAAATTATTTAGATTGTTTTTAAATAAAAAGAAGAGTGCGGCGTTCTGGCGCGGGCGCGTCCCGGCAGCAATGCGGCGGCATTTTGGTTGGAGTTCCGCCGCGTCGTGTCCAGAGGGCCGCCCTGTTTTCCGGGGGTTGCGGACGTTCGTTTTATTTTATATGTTTGCATTATGTTTGAACGTAAAGTAAGTGCATTTATTCAGGAGAAGCAGCTGTTCGGCATGTCCGACAAGGTGCTGGTGGCATTGAGCGGCGGTGCCGACTCGGTGGCGTTGCTCCGCGTGCTGCTCCGTTTGGGGTATCGGTGCGAGGCGGCTCATTGCAATTTTCATCTTCGGGGAGAAGAATCGATGCGTGACGAGGCTTTCGTGACCCGTCTGGCCGGAGAGTTGGGAGTAAAGCTGTACAAAACGGACTTTTCCACGGAAAGCTATGCCTCGGAACGGGGCGTCTCCATCGAGATGGCAGCAAGAGACTTGCGCTATGCGTGGTTCGAAAAGCTGCTGGACGAGACGGGAGCAAAGGCGGTGGCGGTGGCCCATCATCGGAATGACAGCGTGGAGACGTTTTTGTTGAACTTGGTGAGGGGCGCAGGCATCGGCGGACTGCAAGGCATTCGCGCGGCGAACGGGCGGGTGGTGCGGCCGTTGCTCTGCACGAGCCGGGAAGATATTCTGGCTTATCTGGGGAAACTGGGGCAAGAGTATGTCACCGACAGCACGAACCTTCAAGACGAGTTTGTGCGCAACAAGCTCCGCCTTCACGTGATTCCGATGCTGGAGACCGTCAATCCCTCTGTAGTGGAGACGATTGACCGGACGGCGGGGCGTCTGGCGGAGGTGGCGGAAGTGTATCGCCGGGCGATGGACGAGGCTGTGAAGCGCGTCGCGTGCGGGGAAGATGCGCTTGACGGAACGGCTTTGCTGCGGGAGGCGGCTCCCCGGTCGGTGCTTTATGAAGCGTTGCGTCCGTTGGGGGTGAACGCTTCGCAGCTGGACGATGTGTTCCGTTGCCTGCAAGAAGGCGAGTCGGGCAAGGTGTTCCGTACTCCGGCCTATATGTTGCTGACCGACCACGGCGTGCTCCGGTGGAAACGGTGCGGAGAGGCGGAGCGGGTTCCGTCGCTCAGGCAGGAACGCATTGCGGCCGTTGCGCCGTTTGCCGTGCCGAAAGACCCGCAATTTGCCTATATAGACGCTGATAAAATAGCGGGAGAGCTTGTTTTGCGGAAATGGCGTTCGGGCGACAGGTTCGTGCCTTTCGGCATGACAGGGTTCAAGTCGGTGAGAAACTACCTGCGCGACTGCAAGAAGTCGCTTTTCGAGAAGGAACGTCAGATGGTGGTTTGTTCGGGAGAAGACATCGTCTGGCTGGTAGGGGAGCGCGCCGACAACCGCTTCAAGGTGACCCCAACCACTTGCAGCGTGCTGAAGTTGTGGATAGAGAATGGTTGAATCGTATGAAAGTCAGCCCTTTGTATTAAAAGATGCAAAAAAAGCAATCTGAAATAGTCAGGTTGAAGTAATTGTGTTTACATTTGAATATGTTTAATTCAAAAATAAAAGTTGTATTATGAACGAACTGATTGCAAAAATCAAAGAGCTTCACGCTTCTTTGATAGCAGATGCCGAATTGCAGGCCGAAAAGGGCAACAAAGCTGCCGGAACGCGCGCGCGCAAAGTTTCTTTGGAACTGGAGAAAGCGTTGAAGGAATTTAGAAAGGTATCTTTGGACGAGTCTAAAAAATAAAGGCGTTTGCAGAAGGTTCTTGCAAGGGGGATTGCAGACAGTTCCGGGTTTCGGGCTGATTGCAATCCCCCTTGTATGTTCCGGCGGGAAATCCCGCGCGGCCGTATCTGCGGGTTATTCCCGGAACAGCTGCACTTTTATTCCGAACGAGAAGCGCAGGATGTCTTTCATGCGGAGGCTTCGGTTGGTAGCCTTGCTCACTATATACAGTTCGCACGTGCTCACTTCGTAATAGGCCGACACGTTTCGCAGCAGGTCGTGCGAAGGGCTGAATCCGAAACGCTGGCCGATGAAGATATACGGCCGGATTTTTGTGCTGAAGTTGTAGTATTTGTTCGGATATTTTCCCGGCTCCCTTTTCCAGAACTCTTCGCCTGTAATGGTAGTCATGTACAGTCCGCAATAAAACGGCTCCACTGCCCAATGCTCGTCGATGCTGATGCTCCACGGAATGTAGTTCTGCTTTACGGTAAAAGTGAACCGGGCGTTTTCTCCTGCATACCTTTTCGGCAGGAATCCCAGCAGGAAATCGGTTTCCCACTGGCATCGTTTGCCGTAATCCCATCCTGCACCTGCGGCAAACATGCCCATCCCTCCGGCATATTGCAGCTTGGCATGTGTCGGTTTCAGCCGTTTCCAAAACTTGTATTTCAGGTGTACGCGCTTGTCCCACCGCCGCGTGTTCGGAGCGGGAGCGTCGTTTGCAGGCGCGAGCGGGTCTGCTGCGGCGGAAGGCGAGAGCGCAAGCGCGCCCAGCAGGAGGACGAATGTTCTAAAAGCTGACCACCTCATAGGCATATCCGTTGTCGTTTATCGTGAAATGAAGGAATGTCCGTTTCTTGGCAGACGCGCATTCGTAATAAATCGTTCCGTCGTCGAAAAAATCGTCGACAGCCACGTTGTGCCCATGCCCGTACACGCAGAACTGGAGTGCGGGAAACCGGGTGATGCTCTCTTGGAAGAAATCGGCCACGTTGTTGTTGAATTGTTCCGAGAAGGGGCCTGCGTGCATGGCGACAACCGTCTTTTCCGCTTGAGGCGGGAAATTGTCGAGCGTCGAGTTCAGGAAATTGAAGTCCGGCACGGCGGTGGTATAGTTGTATTCCAATGCGTTGGTGTTGAGGCACACGAAATGCACGTTGCCTGCCGTAAACGAGAAGTTGCTTTCGCCGAAGACTCGCCGGAACACGTCCTCCCCCGTAGCCAGACAGTCGTGGTTTCCTAAGAGGCAGACGTATGGCACGTCGAGCCGGTTGAGGATGTCGCGCTGCTTTTCGAACTCCAGCTTCAGGCCGAAGTCCGACAAGTCGCCGGTGTGTATCACGAAGTCGATGTCGTGCCGGGCGTTGACGGCTTCCACTTCGTCTTCCGTTTCATCGTACCATCGCTGCGTGTCGCTGATTACCGCGAAGGATATTTCTTTCCGTCCGGCAAGCGCAGATTCGATAAGGCGGATGTTTTTGGCGTTGATGCCGGTTTCTCCGTCTATGTTGAGGTCGTAAGGATGGTATTCAATCATGTCGCATCCTGCGAGCAGGAATGCCGCCAAGCAGCAGCAAAGCGGCGGAAGCGAGGAAGATGGGTGGCGGATGTTCATGAGGCTTCGTTTGTCTTTTCCGCAAAGTTGGGAAGAAAAAACAAGAAGTCGGATGTCTGAATGCCGCAAAAAATGTCCCATATAAAGGTTTGTGGGGTGAAACGGGAGAAAATTCCGCTTGCCGGGCGTTCCAGGCATCCTCATTCCAGCAGCTCGTAGCTGCTTACCTGGATGGGCATGTTGAGGTTCGGGAGCACTTTTTCGAGCATGATTCCCTCCAGATTGTTGTATTCGTATCCGAACGTGGCCCGTATGCCTTGCAGAATGAACTGAGTGGCGCGGTCGAGGGCGATAGGCAGGCTGTCGCCCTGCATGAGCGAGCCGGTGATGACGCTGGTAAACGTGTCGCCCGTGCCGGGATAGTGGGCAGGAAGGTAGGGGCAGGTCACTTTCCAGTAGCGGTTGCCGAAACGGTTGTAGGCATAGACGGAAGTGGAGTGGGGGTCGTCTTTCACGGGGACGCTGGTCACGATGACGATGCTCGGCCCTTTGTCGGACAATGCTTTGAGCACTGCTTTCAATTCCGCATCGCTCATGTTCTCCTGATACGGCATGTCGAGCAGCCTGAAAAGTTCCGTCATGTTCGGAGTGATGATGTCGGCCAGACAAATCAGCTGCTTCATTTCCGTCACCATATCTTCGGTGATTCCTTTGTAGAGGCTCCCGTTGTCGCCCATTACGGGGTCTACCACCACCAAGTCGGCGGGCCGGCGGAACTTTCGGATGAAACTTTCCACGATTTGCGCCTGGCGGGGCGATCCGAGGTAGCCCGAATAAAAGGCGTCAAAGCGTATGTCGAGCTGCTCCCATTTGTCGATGATGCGTTTCATCTCGTCGGTAAGGTCGAGAAAGGAATAGGCGGGATATTGCGTATGGGTGGAGAGGATGGCCGTGGGAAGCGGACATACCTGAAGCCCCATCGTGGAAAGGATGGGGATAACCGCCATGAGCGACACCCTTCCTGCGCCCGACAAGTCGTGTATGGCCACCACTTTTTTGCTGTGGTTGTGGAAGAGCCGTTCGCAGGGGCGGCCCGCCGTTTCGGCGGCAGGCTTTTTCCGCTTGTATTTGCTCGCTTTTTCCCAAGCGGCTTTCCTCGCTTCGTATGCTTCGTATTGCTTTTCGATATAGTTGTCTGCCATGATTCTTTCTGTTGTTGCGTCTGCAAAGGACGCTACTTTTTGCGGAACGGACAAACTTTTGGGCGGAAAAGTGTTTTGAGTCCGCCCGTTTTCCCTGAAAGTTCCGCCGTCTTCCGGATTGAGGGCGGCGGCGTTTTTCAGAGCTCCGTCCGCATCCGGTCGAGGCTTTGAAAAATATTTTTCAAAAAAATGTCCGTTTTGTTTGGCATATTCCAAGAAAGCTGTATCTTTGCACACGTTTTCGGAAGGGAACAATGCCGAAATAACTCAGTTGGTAGAGTAACTCATTCGTAATGAGTAAGTCGCGGGTTCGAGTCCCGCTTTCGGCTCGTTTTTCAGAGGTCGAGGCTTGATGGCTTTCGGCCTTTTCTTTTTTTCATACGGATGGAAGCCAAAAAGAATCCCGCCCTTTCCTTTTCGGAAAAGGCGGGCAACGGCGCGTAAAAGCGCGTAGTCGCGCGCGTTTTACTACAGTTTGTTCAGAATCCGGTCCATCACCCAGTTGGTCGGGGTGGCGCTGATGCCGTCGCAGGTGCATACGGCCTTTCCTTGCAGATGTTCCACGACAGCTTTGATGAGCGGCAGCTGCACGTGCGGCGGGTTGGGAGGAAGTATTTCTTCGCGTCCCCTTTCCGTATGGAGGCCGATGGGCTCGTAAGTGAATACGGAGAAGCATATCATCCCTTTGTCGCCGATAATTTCGATGCGGTCTTCCTTGGCCGATTCGTGGGCGACGAAACACCAGGAACCTGAACCCGGAAGCCCCGAATCAAACTTGAAGCAGGCGCTGATGGTGTCTTCCGCCTCATACAGTCCTCCCCGGTTGCTTTTGTATCCTTCCGCTTCGAGGATGCACCCGAACATGTCTTGAAGCAAGTCCAGCTGGTGCGGAGCCAGATCGTAGAAATATCCCCCTCCGGCGATGTCAGGCTGCACGCGCCAAGGCAGATTGGTGCTGTTGTAGTCGAGTGCGCGGGGCGGTTGGGCGAATCGTATCTGTATGTTGATGACGTTTCCTATCTCCCCTTCCTCCACTAATTGGCGCACTTTCTGGAAGTAAGGAAGGTATCGGCGATAATAGGCGACGAAGCACGGCACGCCTGTCTCCTTCGAGATGCGGTTGATGCGTGCGCAGTCTTCATAGCTGGCGGCCATCGGCTTTTCGATATATACAGGCTTTCCTGCTTTCATGGCCATGATTGCGAAGGTGGCGTGCGAAGAAGGGGGAGTAGCTATGTAGACGGCATTTACGTTTTCGTCTCCAATCAATTCTTGCGCGTCCGTGTACCAGTTGGGTATTCCGTGGCGTATGGCATACGATTTCACCTTCTCTTCATCGCGGCTCATTACGGCCACTACCTTTGAACCCTCAATCATGTTGAAGGCAGGGCCGCTTTTCTTCTCTGTGACTTCGCCGCATCCGATGAAGCCCCAGTTCACGTTTTCCAATATCTTCATAGGGTCTTTAAGTTTAGTTGAAATATCTTTTGTACAGTCTTCCGTATTCTTCGGTCTGCATGTATCGGTCGAGCCATCGGTTGAGGCTGTCGAGCAAGACGGCAGAACGCTTGTTCACTCCCCACGCATAGAACTGCGTGAAACTGATGTCTTTGCTGATGTCGAGGTTGGGGAAAGCGGCGAGCGATGCCAGCGCGATGTTTTCGTCGCACACCGCATAGTCGATATCGCCTCCGGCCACCATAGCCAGCAGCTGCTCAGGCCCGTATTCTTTCACTTGGCGGATACGGATAGTGTCTGCGATTTCGTTGATAAGGTTGTGGATGCGCAGCAGGCTCGGCGAGCCTTCAATGACGTGCAGCGTCTTGCCTCCCAATTCTAGCTGGCTGCTGATATAGAGGCTGTCTTTGCCTTTTTCCTTTTTCCGTTGCACCAGCACCTGCTTGCTGAGCAGGATGTGTCTTGTAAACAGCAGCGAATCTTTCAGCCGTGTGGTTACGACTGTTCCTGTTGCCAGTATGTCATACTTTCCCGTGCCGATGCCTTCCATTCTTTTCTCAAAGCTCATTTCGGGAGTGATTTCGAGTCTCAGTTTCTTTTCCTTCGCGAAAGCATGCAGCAGTTCGTAGTCGAATCCGGCAATCGTGTCGTTTTTCACATGGTAGCTGATGGCGTTGTATTCCGTAACGGCATTCAGCACTCCCGACTTCGCGATTTCAGGATAGTCTCGCGGCACAGTTTTCGGTTCGTCCTCTTTCTTTTCAGAGAAAAGCGCGACAATGGCGATGCAAGCTATCGCCGCTCCGGCAATCAGACAAAGGGTGTGTTTTCTTGGCATAGGGCAGGATGAGATAGGTTAGTCGAAGAAGTTCCATGAAAGCCCGATCTTCAGGATACGCGGATTCAGCGGATAATGCGGGATATAGAAGTAGCTCTTGTCTCCCCCGCGTTGCAACAAATTGTACATCTGCACGAAGATTCGGGTGCGTTTCAGGTGGAGGTTGATGTATCCGTTGAGCATCGGGTAGGCTCCCAGCTTGTACCGTGTCTCGCGGTTCTGAAGGTAGAACTGTCCGATGGCCGGCGCGTAGTCCGGCGCGTAATATTGGGTGAAATAGCGCATGTCGGCTCCCATTTCTATTTTCAGCACCTTCTTTGCGAGTGCGAACTTGAGATACAGGTTGTGGTAGAGCACGAGTTCCGGCAAGGGCAGTACGTCGGAGTTGCTGGTCTTCTGGTAAGTCACTTCGTTGTCAAGGTGAAGGATTCCTAACTTGAAATCCTGTTTCAGCGTTGCGCTGAACACTTGGATGCTTCCCGAATGCTGTCGCACTGCCATGTCGTTCTTGTAGGCGGTGTTGCCTTGCCGGTCGGTGTATTGCACGGAAGCGTTGTCTAAGTAGGTGTAGTTGGTGATGTTTTCCACTCCCGCCTTCAGTTGCGTGCGCCAACGGTCGATGCTCAGTTTTCCTTCGATGCGTGTGCGCATGATTTTCGACAAGTCGTTGTCCCACCAATAGTGTTTGGAGTGGAAGTGGCGGAAGTAGAATGTCGGATTCAGGTTCTTTATGTAGGCGTTGGCTTCCAGCCTTACGGTGTCGTTGAACAGGCGGAAGTTGAGGTCGCCGTTTCCTTCCACGGTGAATTGCCCTGCGTCTTCCCCCAGCATCGCTATTTCTCCGATCACATTGTAGTGGAGGGTTTTCCCTTGCTGTTTGCTGAGTTGTCCGCCTATCGACAGCACGTTTTCCTTGTGCGACGTGGCGACACGTTGTCCCGGAATGCCTGTAACGGTGTCGGTCATCGTGAAGTTGCGGTGTTCGAAGCTCATAAAGGCTGTCAGTCCGGCTTTCGCCCATTTGTTGAATCCTTCACGGAGGGAGATGCCTACCGTGTTCTTGACGGAGAAATGGCGTGTGATGTCTAACGAGTCGGTGCCTAAATATTTGTGTTCGAAGTATTCGTTGTTCTGGTCTACGTCGTATGAAACGTATTTTCTGCGGTCGATGTCCACCTTCACGCTGTGGATGAAGCTGGTGACGGGGACGAACAGCTGCTTGCTCACCGTATCGTTTTCTTCAGTCACGTCGCGGTAGAATCCTAAGTTGTAGCGGTGGGTGAGGAAGGCGTGGTAGCCCGTGTTGTTGTTCCAGATGTCCATCAGGTTGGTGGGGATGTTGTACGTTTCGTAGGTGCGTTCCCCTTCGGCCATTTCCAGCGGGTCGGTCACATACCGGTCGTCCGTGATACCTCCGTTTTCGGCCACTTTCAGGTTTTCGTTGATAAAGCTGAAGTGCATGTCATACTTGTCGCCGTGGTAGTAGGCGAACAGGTTGCCGTTGAACAGGGCTGTAGACTGGCTCTGGTATTTGCCTCGTCCGTAGGTGTAGTCGATGTCGAAGCCGAATCCCATCCGTTTGTTGACGTTTACCGCAAAGTACGCCTTGAAGCGTTCTTCCCCGTACCGTCCGTCGCCCTGCTTGTAGTAGGTGAGGTTGGTGAAAGGCGATTTGGTGTTGGTGTAGATGATATCGCCCGGCTTGCGTACCGTGAAGTCGTAGGGGTCGGTGAAGAAGAACTGTGTCGGGTCTTTCCGCTCGAAGAATACGTGCGAGATGCGCGGCGCGCCCAGATTCCCTAAAAACGAGTAATGTCCGGTCGGTCCGCCCGTGTCGTTCGAGTTCTGGAATCCGTGTTGCAGCGTGTCCACCGGTACGGCGATTCTTTCTCCGAACCGTTCCTCTATCTTCCATGCGTGCAGTCCGATAGGAATCGTGTTCGCGTCGATGACGGCGGTCGTGTCAATGGGATTCCCGTTCCGGTCGTACTGGTTGCTGTTGAGTCCGGAAGCCGAAGTGCCGAATTGGCTGTATTGGTTCGGTATCATGTTTTGCGCAGCGAGGCTGCTGCACACAAAGATGAGTATCGTTGCAAAAAGTATCTTCTTCATAACGGGGCAAAGATACAACAAAAATGCGAGATACTGGCAAATTATGCCGTCACAGTGTTTATAAATTCTTTCGGGCGGAGATAATCTGTGCCATTTCATTATGTTGGCATCCAAATACTCGTCTGTAAACGGGGCAGGGCTTGTAGAAGCGCATACGAGCGTATTAAATTATGAATTTATGTGTTTGGCACGAGAGTTCCTTTGCGGGAGACGGATGCAATCTCTTGTCTCTTTGTTCTTTTCTGTAGAGGATTTTTCGATTTCGGCATATTCTGCAAATAAGTCACGTGTTTCTTTATGGCTTTCCAGTCTCTTTCTTGCCAAATCACAATATTCTTCGCTTATGTCAATGCCAATGTAGTTTCTGTTCAATTCGTATGCCGCAACGCACGTAGTGCCGGAGCCGCACATTGGGTCAAGCACAATGTCTCCTTCATTTGTCCATGAAAAAATGTGGTCATAAGCTAACTGATAAGGGAATGGAGCCGGATGCCCTTTCGCTTCCTGGTCTACAGCTTTTTTGCCTACGACGTATTCCCAAATATTTCCTTTTTGTTTTTCATTTTTGACTGGATTTGCCAATTTGCTGCGTGTTTGCACTCCTTTAGAGTAGTTCTTATACGTTGTCCCTTTCAATTCAAGTCCGGCATGTTCACAAGGAATCTTGATAGGATTATGAGTCTTTACAGCTCCCTTCGAGAATACAAACATATATTCGAATACATTCGTGTACCGTTTCCTGTATATTTGTGGTATCGGATTTGTCTTTTGGAAAATCATTGTGTCGTGAAGATTGAAGCCGCATTCCACAAACTGCAAAGCCTGTTTAAACGATGTGCAAGTCTCGGTTCCATTAATCGTAGCGTCGGAAACCACCCACACGACAATTCCTCCCGGTTTGGTTATCCGGTAGAGTTGCTTGGCTATTTCTTCAAAAGGGAAAGAATACCCTTTGTATGTCCGTAAATTGTCATACGGGGGGAGGTTACGGTCAAGTCAATGAAATTGGCGGGAAACTTGCCCATCACTTCCACGCAATTTCCATTTATTATTTGATTCTTATAATCATTCATGTCAGTTTTCGTCTGAAATTCGGTTTATGAAGTTCTGGATGGTTTCAATTTTTGAATCCAATTTCATGCGCACAAGAAGCTCTTTGATGGCTTCATCGTGGTCAAGTCCTTTTACACGTTCTATTTCATTCTGATAATAAAGAATTTCCTCACTTCCCCGTATGCGGAGTTTTTGTTTAATCTTGCAGAGGTAAGTTGCGACGGTTTCTTCTGAAATGCTCAGGATTGTACGCATATTATTGTCTTGTTCCGGGATGAAACATTTTTTCTGTTGTGGTATCGTTACGTTTGCGCCAATTTGTGCTGACTGATTCCAAATATCTTGCAAATTCACTTGCGGCGTTTCAGCAATGCCTTCCTCCAGCATGATATATAGCCATTCCCAGCTAAGAAGCATCACGTTTCCGTTCAGGGCTTCCTTGTATATTTGTGAACTTTTCACCGGATATTGAAAATAGGGGCAAACGAGAACAGAGTGAGGTCTTTGGCGTTTTTAGCCGTGCGGCTCAAGCGGAACGCTTTAGCATCTCCTACCAATGAATAGGCATGGAATTTGCTTTTTGCCACAATATCTGCGGCATCCGCACGTTCTCTCAGAACTTTTACATCAAAGTTCATGCATGTCAGTGCTTTGGCAAAAAGAATGTCGGAAGTTTTGGAGTATAGCTTTTCTTCCGAGGAATCATGTGCAATATCTTCAGGGATGATACCTGTTTCGGTGACCAATTCTGTGACGTCTTTCTTGCTCAAGGAAAACACGATGTCTTGCATTTTTGCTGATGCAGCGGTAAAGTCGTCATTTTGGTATTGTTTGATTTGTTGTCTTAATTGTTGAAAATCCATACTTTCTGTATCGCCTCAAATTATGTGTTCGTTCGTTTTTATGGTAGAACTATTGCAAAGTTAGCAAAAATCGGACTTATTCTGATATTAGGCGGGTCGTTTTTCTAAGCGATAGTGTCACGAACGGTTGCAAAGAGGCGGATAAGACGCTGTTTCATGGTGCTTGCAGCCTTTGTGTTGTGACGGGGAAAAGCTGTAGCGGGTTGCACGCATTGTGTCTGTATCGCCGTGCCGGAAAAACGCCGGGGCGTTCGGAGCAAAACCTTTCGGCCTTTCGTCCCGAACGCCCCGGCGTTTTCGCCTGCGGGCCGCCGCGTTTTTTCATTCGCCTGCTTCCCTGATGATTTCCATGCCTATCTTGATGGCTTCCTCGTTCATCGGAATCAGGTTGTGGTGGCGTTCGGGAAGCGTTTTGCGCAATGCCTTGACCACGCTTTCCACCGACACCACGGGACGTATCTTCAGCAGTCCGCCCAGCACAATCATGTTGAACGTCTTCGCCATCTTGCGCTCGTTCGCCTCGTCCATCGCATCGATGCGGTACACCCGGATATCCTTCCGTGTGGGAGGGTTGATGATTCCGTATCCGTCATATATCAGCACGCCGCCCGGCTTTACCTTGCTTTCGAACTTGGCAAGGGAGGGCTGGTTGAGGATGATTGCGGTGTCGTATTTGCTCAGGATAGGAGAAGATATGCGCTCGTCGCTGATGATGACGGTCACGTTGGCCGTGCCGCCGCGCTGTTCCGGTCCGTAGGCCGGCATCCATGTCACTTCCTTGTCTTCCATCAGCCCCGAATAGGCAAGGATTTTCCCCATAGAGAGCACGCCTTGTCCGCCGAAGCCTGCTATAATAATTTCTTCTTTCATACGGTTCAGGGTTTATTTGATTTCAGTTGTATCTTTCAAGTCGCCTAAAGGATAGAAGGGGAACATGTTCTCTTCCATCCATTTGTTGGCTTTTTCCGGCGTCATCTTCCATCCGGAACTGCATGTGGAGACGATTTCCACTAAGCTGGAGCCTTTTTTCTGCATGGAGCACTCGAACGCCTTGCGGATGGCTTTTTTGGCCTTGCGGATGGCGGCGACCGACTGCACGGACTGGCGCGTCACATAGCAGGTGCCCTGAAGCGTGGCGGCGATTTCGGTCATCTTCAGCGGATAGCCGTGAACCTCCGGAATGCGTCCGTAGGGGCAGGTGGATGTCTTCATGCCCAACAGGGTGGTGGGAGCCATCTGGCCGCCCGTCATTCCGTAGATGGCATTGTTGATGAAGATAATGGTGATGTTCTCCCCACGGTTCAGCGCGTGGATAGTCTCTGCCGTACCGATGCAGGCCAGGTCGCCGTCGCCCTGATAGGTGAACACCAGACGGTCGGGCCACAGCCGCTTGACGGCGGTTGCCAGCGCGGGAGCGCGTCCGTGGGCGGCTTCCTGGCAATCGATGTCTAAATAGTTGTACATGAATACGGCGCAGCCTACCGGACTTACGCCGACGGCCTTTTCCGCCATTCCCATTTCGTCGATTACTTCCGCAATCAGTTTGTGTACTACTCCGTGGCTGCATCCCGGACAATAGTGCATGGGGTTGTCGTTCAGTAGCCGGGGTTTCTGGTAAACCAGATTCTCTGGCTTCATTATATCTTCTTTTGTCATAACGTTCTTCTTTTATTCTGATTGTTCTTCTGCGTAAAGCGCAGCACGTATTCTACCATTTTGATGACAATCGCGGCCATACATACGTACATGTACAGGAAGGGATGGCTGTCGCTCGTCGTGAAGAATAGGACGATGGAAGCCGCCGCCCCGATCATGAACAGTATGTTCAGTATGTTCCTTACCAGTCCGATGTTCATGTCATTGCTTGTTTATCAGTTGTTTCCGGATTGCTTCAATCACCTCGTCCGGGTCGGGGACGATGCCTCCCAGACGGCCGAAGTGCTCTACCGGCACTTTGCATTCCACGGCCAGCTGCACGTCTTCAATCATCTGGCCGCTGTTCAGTTCGACCACCAGAATGCCTTTCACCTGCTTGGCTCTTTCTTTGACGGCTTTGGTCGGGAACGGCCATAGGGTGACGGGGCGGAGCAGACCTACCTTGATGCCCATTTCGCGGGCGTGCTCCATCGACTTCTGTGCGATGCGCGCGCAGGAGCCGAAAGCCACGATGAGATATTCCGCGTCTTCGCAGTTGATTTCTTCATAGCGCGCTTCCTTTTCCTCGATTTCCGCGTATTTGGCCTGCAGGTGCAGGTTGCGTTGTTCCATGACGGACGGGTCGAGTTCGAGCGAAGTGATGATGTTCGGCTTGCGTCCCTTGCATCCCGTTGCGGCCCAAGGGCATTGTGCTGTCACTTCTTCTTCGGTGCGGCGCGGACGGGGGGCGGGCAGAACCACTTTCTCCATCATTTGCCCGATAACGCCGTCGGTGAGAATCATGGCCGGGTTGCGGTACTTGAACGCCAGCTTGAAAGCGAGGTCGACGAAATCAGCCATTTCCTGCACCGATGCCGGAGCGAGCACAATCAGACGGTAATCGCCGTGCCCGCCTCCTTTGGTTGCCTGGAAATAGTCGGCCTGGCTCGGCTGGATAGTTCCCAAACCCGGCCCGCCGCGCATCACGTTCACCACCAGGCAGGGCAGCTCCGCGCCTGCGATATAGGAGATGCCTTCCTGCTTCAGGCTCACGCCCGGACTTGATGATGAGGTCATCACCATCTTTCCGCTTCCCGCGCCTCCATATACCATGTTGATTGCCGCCACTTCGCTTTCGGCCTGGAGCACCACCATTCCGGTGGTTTCCCAAGGCTTCAGTTCGGCAAGAGTTTCCAATACTTCCGATTGGGGAGTGATAGGGTATCCGAAGTAACCGTCCACGCCGATGCGTACAGCCGCGTGGGCGATGGCTTCGTTGCCTTTCATTAAAACGACTTCTTCTGTCATAATCTTTTCTTTTTTGAATTTGTTCTATTCTTCACACTTCGCTCTGTAGACGGTCAGACATCCGTCGGGGCACACGATGGCGCATGAAGAGCATCCGTTGCAGGTGCCTTCCACAACCTGCTGGACAAAATTGTATCCTTTCTGATTAACTTTCGGGGTGAGTGACAATACGTGGAGCGGGCAGGCAACCACACAGAGGTTGCATCCCTT
>CALUGI010000006.1 GCA_944320135.1 uncultured Phocaeicola sp.
TTCCTCCGCCCTTTCCGCTACGCTCCAAGGACGGAGGAAGGAGGTCGCGGAGTTGCACTTCTAACTTGACGGTAGTCTCCGGATGTAAAACCTCTATAAACCAACGGTTCGTTCATTTCGTTCATTTAACTGACCCGTAGGGGCAGACCCGTGTGTCTGCCCGACAACGCCATGTCAATGTATCCGGGCGGACACACGGGTCCGCCCCTACGGACCAATAACATATCGAAAGAAATAATATCTTAAATGGAATAGCCGTTACGCTCCAACGAGAAATGGGGATTCTGAAACCGCACAGATGTAACGAAATTGTAAATGGGAATTTATGATGTACATTGAAATAATTTCCTACTTTTGCAGAGTGCATTTTTGGTAGAAGATAAAAACCACATGAACGAAAAGCAAATATTTGACGAAGCGTATAAATTGTATTACAACAAATGCCTGTTGTTTGCACGCTCTTATACTCATGATGCAGAGGAAGCCGAAGACATTGTAGCGGATGCCATGATTGTATTGTGGGAGAAACTGTGCAATGCAGAAGAAATAGGTGCCGTACTGCCTTTCCTCATGGGAGTGGTCCGCAATAAGATTCTTCAATATTTCCGGAGAGAATCATTCAAGCTCAAACTTTATTCACACATTGAAGACGAGAAAGCGAGAGAACTCCAGTTACGTATCTCCGCATTGGAAGAATGCAACCCCCAGCATTTGTATGGCATGGATGTTCAAAACATTCTCAAAGAATCTTTGAAAACGATGAGCAAACAAACAAGACATGTCTTTTTATTGAGCCGCTTTGAGCACAAGACAAATGAAGAAATCGCCCAAGAGCTCGGAATCGGAGTGAAAGGAGTGGAATACCATATTTCAAAAGCATTGAAAAAACTCAGAATCGCCTTCAAGGACTTCTATTCCCTTCTCGACCTGCTCCTTTCTTTTTCTTTACTGTTGCTTTTCTGCCATTTCTAAAATCCGCAGGACATGCTTCTTGAATAACAGAGCCCGTAGGGGCTGCCCCTACTCCGCATCGCGCGGTTTGGCGGCCGGAGCTTCATCCGGATAACCGAAAGCGATGCAATAAAGCGGCTGATAACCTTCGGGAATATTCAGGTGCTTCAAATAGTCAGCGGCCTCCGGCTCGGTCTGCATAAAGCGAATGGGAGAGCCCAGACAGCAAAATCATATAACTTGTCGTTGTATTTCCACTGATGGGCAAGGACAACGGTGTGCTGGCACGCAACGGACATACGGAAGCCTTATTGGACTTGACCCGAATGGCAGGGCTTGCACCCGGAGGTGCCCTAATCGAAATCCTAAATAAAGACGGCATCATAGCACTCAATCAGAGAACACTAAAAATCATTAACCTGATTAGGAAAGACGGACATGCGAAAGTACAGGAATTGAGCCGGATATTCAATGTGACTGATGTCACAATCCGGCAAGATTTGGAGGAGCTTGAAAAACAAGGTTTTGTTCTAAGGGAACACGGAGGGACTTTTTTAAAAGATGCAGGTCCTTTCGCCAAAGCTGGAAAGGTATTCAATCAGACCCCCGTTTGGAGGAGAAAAGGCTAATAGCCAAAGAAAATTATAATCGCGACATTGACAGACAAGCCCGCAGTGGGAAAAGAGATTGCAAAGGTGGTAGGCGCCATCAAGTGTGAAAACGGATACATGACCGGAAACGGCTACACCGTAGCGTGGACTTTCGGCAACATGCTCTCGCTCGCCATGCCTAAGAAATACGGGCATAGACGTTTGGAACAGGTTTTCCGCTACCCATACCGTTATTTAGGCTGCACCCTGCCGGTGAGCCGCCTTTGGATCTCGTCGCTCACGGACGAGGCCATCCGCAAAGGCATGGCGGACCTACCCGTACGGTGGACGAAGAGCGGGCAACGGAGCATCCCGCCATTATGATTACCGGCTTGTACCCCGAAGGGCTGACAGAAAAGGAACAGGAAGTCTATGGCCTTATCTTAGGACGGATGTTAGAAGCCTTCATTCCCGCTTGGAAAAGGAAACTTCACTGTCGGCACGCAAGACAGCTACACGCATACCTCACTCGATTACCACATGTTGAATGAACAGGTAAGCCAATACATTCCTTCCTCATTGACAGATGCCAAGCAGACATCCTCCGCCTTGTTCGCATCATGGGCACGGATGTTCGGCAAACTTTCTCTTTCTGTCGGTGCGAGATATGAATATGTCGATTATGATTTCCACGTGAACGGCAAACGCGATGAAGAAGCAAGCCGTCGCGACCATTTGCTCACGCCCGATGTATCGTTGATTTATTCATTTAACGATGACGCACAAATTAGTCTGAGCTATAAATTGGCCACCGTGAAGCCGCCTTACTCGCAACTTACAGGTTCCCTTAGTTATACGGGACTGCACGAAATCGAAGGGGGCAATTCGGCCCTGCGCGACGAGAAGATGCACGACGTACAGTTGTTCGGCCTATGGAACGGATTTATGCTTCAAACTGGTTTTACACGGAGCCTCGATACGTATGCCTTTGTCAAGCAACTTTATCCGGCGGACAATCTTCAACTTCTTATGCACCCGGTGAATATCGATGTCTCGGCACTCAATCTCTACCTCGTGTGGAGCAAACCCATTCGTTGTTGGACGCCCAATGCTACCCTCGGCATGTATAAGCAATGGCTGACACTTGACAATACATCTTACAAGAAGCCAATATTCTCTCTTATTATTTTGACAATACATTTTCATTGCCGCATGGCTGGATGATTACAGCAAACTTCAATGGTCAACACAGGGAGACATGCATACCAACCGCTTTGGCACGACGTGGTTTGCGACGGATGCGTCAGTTGGCAAGACTTTCTTTCATAAATCGTTGACGGTCAAACTGACGGCCACCGATATTTTCAATACCGTCAACAACAACTGGACGATGAACACATACGGTGTCCTTGTGGATAAACACCAGAGTTACGACGGTCGCGGAATTTCACTCAACATCATTTATAATTTCCAACCTCGTAAGAGCAAATATAAGGGCTCGTCAGCGGCAGAAGAAGAATTAAAACGTCTATAGGAATGATGTTTGTTTTTTCTCAATAATCTCTTTTGCAAGAAAAACACCCGACTTTACATTCCTGAGTGTAAAATCGGGCGTTTGTTTTGTAAAACATTAATTTCCAATGTTTATTGCGGTGCGTACGGGACTCGAACCCGTGACCCCATGCGTGACAGGCATGTATTCTAACCAACTGAACTAACGCACCATAAAGTCTTTGTTTCGTTGCTTTCTCTCTCGATTGCGGTTGCAAAGGTACAACTTTTTTTCAATCCCGCAATATTTATCTTCGTTTTTTATAACAAAAAAAACAACTTTCCCGGCTAAAATGCGGACGCATTTGCCCGAAAGGACGCCCGCCCTTGATTTGGAAGACGGGCGTTCCGAAACATTCTTGCGGAGCGGCATTTCCGGGCATGACAAGCCTTCGCTTCTGCGAATTTCTGTCAGAACAATAGAGAAGCGGCAAACTTTCTGTCAGAAATATTAGCAAATTAATTATAATTCGCTATTTTTGCAACATCATTTTCACCAATACAGAAAAAACAGAAGAATGAAGGTAGCTATTATCAAATACAATGCCGGAAACATCTTTTCAGTGGACTACGCGCTGAAAAGGCTTGGAGCGGAACCGATTGTCACGGACGACAAGGAGATTTTGTCGAGCGCTGACAAGGTCATCTTTCCGGGAGTAGGAGAAGCTGAAACCACCATGAAGCATCTGCGCGCGAACGGACTCGACAAGCTGATAAAGAACTTGAAACAGCCGGTGTTGGGCATCTGCCTGGGGATGCAGCTGCTGTGCAGCCGCTCGGAAGAAGGCGATGCAGACTGCCTCGGTATCTTCGACACGGAAGTGAAGCGGTTTTGCCCGCAACGGCACGAAGACAAAGTGCCGCACATGGGGTGGAATACGATTTCCAACACGAACAGCCGCCTCTTTGAAGGGTTCGCAAAAGAAGAGTTCGTGTATTTCGTACACAGCTATTACGTGCCGGTCAACGCATACACGGCGGCCACGACGGACTATATCCTGCCGTTCAGCGCCGCACTGCACAAAGACAATTTCTACGCCACCCAGTTTCATCCTGAAAAAAGCGGAGAAACAGGAGCAAGAATCCTCACGAACTTTTTGAATCTCTAACCCAAGAGCGAAAACGACATGATTGAACTGATTCCCGCCATCGACATCATCGACGGAAAATGCGTCCGGCTGTCGCAAGGCGAATACGACTCCAAGAAGATTTACAACGAAAATCCGCTGGAAGTGGCGAAGGAATTTGAAGCCTGCGGACTGAAACGCCTGCACGTGGTCGACCTTGACGGAGCCGCTTCGAGCCATATCGTCAATTACCGCACTCTCGAACTGCTGGCCGGACACACTGCGCTGGCCGTCGACTTCGGAGGGGGCATCAAAACGGACGAAGACCTCCGCATCGCCTTTGAAAGCGGAGCGAAAATGGTAACGCTGGGCAGCGTGGCAGTAAAGTCGCCCGATTTGTTCAGAGAGTGGCTGGCCGCATACGGAAGCGAACGCATCATCTTAGGAGCTGACGCGAAAGGCGGGAAAATCGCCGTCGGAGGGTGGAAAGAAGAAAGCGGAGAAGAACTGATGCCTTTCCTTGAACAATATATAAAGGATGGAGTGAGCCAAGTGCTCTGCACCGATATCAGCCGCGACGGAATGCTGCAAGGCCCCGCCACCGGACTCTATCGGGAAATCATGCAGGCTTTCCCCGACATTCATCTGATTGCGAGCGGAGGGGTAAGCGGAACAGACGATATCCGCAGGCTGGACGAGGCCGGAATCCCTGCCGTAGTGTTCGGAAAAGCGCTGTATGAGGGACGCATCAAATTAGAAGAACTTGCCTCATTTATATCCTAACTTATATCTAAAACGCCGGACATGTTAGCAAAACGAATCATACCTTGCCTGGACATCAAAGACGGGCAGACTGTAAAGGGAACCAACTTCGTCAACCTTCGGCAAGCGGGCGACCCGGTGGAATTGGGGAAAGCCTACAGCCGCCAAGGGGCCGACGAACTGGTCTATTTAGACATCACCGCCAGCCACGAGGGACGGAAAACATTCACCGAGCTCGTGAAGCGGATTGCTGCGGAGATAGACATTCCGTTTACCGTAGGCGGCGGAATCAACGAGCTGTCAGACGTAGACCGCCTGCTCAACGCGGGAGCCGACAAAGTGTCGGTCAACTCTGCCGCCCTGCGCAACCCGCAACTGATTGACGACATCGCCAAGCATTTCGGCTCGCAGGTCTGCGTGGTGGCAATCGACGCCCGGCAGACTCCGCAAGGATGGAAATGCTACCTCAACGGAGGACGCATAGAAACCGAACGCCGCCTCATCGAATGGGCGCGCGAAGCCAACGGACGGGGAGCAGGAGAAATCTTGTTCACCAGCATGAACCACGACGGGGTGAAGACGGGATACGCAAACGAGGCGCTGGCCGAGCTGTCGGACGCGCTCACGATTCCCGTCATCGCTTCGGGCGGGGCCGGAAGCATGGAGCACTTCCGCGACGCGTTCATAAGAGGAAAAGCAGACGCGGCATTGGCTGCAAGCGTTTTCCACTTCGGAGAAATACCGATACCGGAATTGAAACGATACCTTTGCAAGGAAGGCATCAACGTAAGACTGTAATTTAACTATATAAGGAACAAGTATGATGGAATTAGATTTCGACAAAATGAACGGCCTCATCCCGGCCATCGTTCAAGACAACTATACCCAGAAAGTGCTCATGCTGGGATTCATGAACAAGGAAGCCTATGAAAAAACCGTTGAAACGGGAAAAGTGACCTTCTTCAGCCGCACCAAGAACCGCCTTTGGACGAAAGGAGAAGAAAGCGGCAACTTTCTGGACGTGGTTTCCGTCAAGGCAGACTGCGACAACGACACCTTGCTGATTATGGCCAACCCGCAAGGCCCGGTATGCCATAAAGGAACTGACACCTGCTGGGGAGAAAAAAACGAACAGGACATCATGTTTCTGAAGGAACTGCAGGACTTCATCGACAAACGCCACGAAGAAATGCCAGAGAAGTCGTACACGACCAGCCTCTTCAAGGCGGGAGTCAACAAAATGGCCCAAAAGGTAGGCGAAGAAGCAGTGGAAACCATCATAGAGGCTTGCAACGGCACCGACGAACGCCTCATCTACGAAGGGGCCGACCTGCTCTACCACCTCATCGTGCTGCTCACCTCAAAAGGCTACCGCATCGAAGACCTTGCGCGCGAACTGAAGGAACGCCATAGCGAGAGCTGGAAAAAACACTGACAACTCAAATTCGGCATGGAGAATCGAACGATTATATCTTACAAAGGAGTGGAAATAGATTTGCAGGCGCAAATCATCCTGTCCGGGCTTGACTTTGAAATAAAGGCGGGCGAGTTCGTGTATCTGACCGGGAAAGTGGGAAGCGGAAAAACCACCTTCCTGAAAACCGTCTACGGCGAAGTGGAAATCAAAGAAGGAACGGCACATGTGCTGGGATACGACATGCGTTCCCTCAAACGGAAAGACATCCCTTCTCTGCGCCGGCGCCTGGGCATCGTGTTTCAAGACTTCCAGCTGCTTACCGACCGCACCGTACAAGAAAACTTGGCCTTCGTGCTCAAAGCCACCGGATGGAAAAACAAGGCCGACATCGACAACCGTATCCGCGAAGCGCTGGCTCAGGTAGGCATGGAAAACAAAGGCTACAAGATGCCCAACGAACTCTCCGGCGGCGAACAGCAGCGCATCGTCATCGCACGGGCAATACTGAACAAACCGGACATTATCCTTGCCGACGAGCCCACGGGAAATCTCGACGCGGAAACCGGACGGAAAATCGTGGAACTGCTGAGAAGTATATGCGCGCAAGGTTCGGCCATCATCATGACCACGCACAACCTGAACCTGCTGAACGAATTTCCGGGAAAGGTGTACCGGTGCGAACAGCGACGCCTCATGCCGGCCGAACCCGCATGATTCGCAAAGCGAAGATTCATTAAAAAAGAAAAACTAAAGGCGAATTTCGGCCAAAACCGCTAACAATCGGTGATTTATTCGTAAATTTGCCGCAAATTATATTCACAAACAATTAAATTCGAAACGGAAAATGAAAGTTTTAAAGTTTGGAGGAACATCGGTAGGTTCTGCGCAAAGAATGAAAGATGTTGCCAAATTAATCACTGACGGCGAACAGAAAATCGTAGTTCTTTCCGCCATGTCGGGAACAACCAACACATTAGTCGAAATTTCGGATTATCTGTACAAGAAAAACCCGGAAGGTGCGAATGAAATCATCAACAGATTGGAATCCAAATACAAACAGCACATTGATGAACTTTATTCCACGGAAGAATACAAGCGGAAAACTCTGGAACTCGTCAAATCTGTATTTGACTATATCCGTTCATACACGAAAGACATATTCACCCTGTTTGAAGAAAAAGTGATTCTGGCCCAAGGCGAAATCATCTCCACCAATATGGTGACCAACTATTTGTGCGAACAGGGAGTGAAGGCCGTGCTTATCCCGGCACTCGAATTCATGCGCACAGACAAGAACAGCGAACCTGACATCACTTATATCCGCGAAAAGCTGAATGCCCAACTGGAAGCGAACCCCGGATATGAAATCTATATCACTCAAGGATTCATCTGCCGAAACGCATACGGAGAAATCGACAATCTGCAGCGCGGCGGAAGCGACTATACGGCTTCCCTCATAGGCGCCGCCGTCAACGCCTCGGAAATCCAGATATGGACAGACATCGACGGAATGCACGACAACGATCCGCGTGTCGTAGACAAGACTTCCCCTGTGCGCCAACTCCATTTCGAAGAAGCCGCAGAACTGGCCTACTTCGGCGCAAAGATTCTGCACCCGACCTGCGTGCAGCCGGCCAAATACGCGAACATTCCGGTACGCTTGCTCAACACGATGCAGCCTGACGCTCCGGGCACGCTGATTTCAAACGATACGGAGAAAGGGAAAATCAAGGCTGTAGCGGCAAAAGACAACATCACGGCCATCAAAATCAAATCGAGCCGTATGCTGCTGGCTCACGGATTCCTGCGCAAAGTGTTCGAAATCTTCGAGAGCTATCAGACTGCAATCGACATGGTTTGTACATCGGAGGTAGGCGTGTCGATGTCGATAGACAACACGAAGCACCTGAACGAGATTGTGAACGACCTGAAGAAGTACGGAACAGTGACAGTCGACCACGACATGTGCATCGTCTGCGTAGTGGGCGACTTGGAATGGGAAAACGTAGGGTTTGAAGCCAAAGCGCTTGACGCGATGCGCGACATACCGGTCCGTATGATTTCGTTCGGCGGAAGCAACTACAACATCTCGTTCCTGATTCGCGAGTCCGACAAGAAACGCGCGCTGCAGTCGCTGAGCAACGTATTGTTCAATCACGAATAGCCGTATGCTTTAAAGGAAAAGACAGAAGGCGGATGATTCGGTTGCAAGCCGCATCGTCCGCCTTTTTTGGCAATGTCCCTTGCCAAACTCCGTCTTCGCCTGCCCTCTCCCGCCTTGCCCGCATCCATAGCGGGCTGCAAAACATTTACACTCATCCAAACAAGTAAATTAAAGACTCATGAAAGGAACATTCCCTATCGACAAATTCCGCGAACTGGAAACCCCATTTTATTATTATGACGCCAATCTGCTTCGCAACACGCTGAAAGCCATCAACGATGAAGCCGGGAAATATGGAAAATATTGCGTACACTACGCTATAAAAGCGAACGCCAACCCGAAAGTGCTGGGCATCATCCGCGAAAGCGGACTCGGAGCCGACTGCGTGAGCGGCGGTGAAATCAAGGCTGCCGTCAAAGCCGGATTTCCGGCCAGCAAAATCGTATTCGCAGGAGTGGGGAAAACTGACAAGGAAATCAACTTAGGATTAGACTACGACATATTCTGCTTCAACGTGGAATCCGTTCCGGAACTGGAAACTATCAACGAACTGGCGGCCGCGAAGAACAAAATTGCCAGGATTGCCTTCCGCATCAATCCGGACGTAGGCGCGCACACGCACGCCAACATCACCACCGGACTGGCGGAGAACAAGTTCGGCATCAGCATGAACGACATGGACAGCGTCGTCGACCGGGCATTGGAGATGAAGCACGTCAAGTTTGCCGGGCTCCACTTCCACATCGGATCGCAAATCATGGACATGGGTGACTTTGTCGCGCTCTGCAACCGCATCAACGAACTGCAAGAGAAACTGTATGCGCGCCAGATTATCGTTGAGCACATCAACGTGGGCGGCGGATTGGGAATCGACTACATGCACCCCAACCGGCAGCCAATCCCGGCTTTCGGCGAATATTTCGAAACATACCACAAGCATCTCCGCCTGCGCCCCCAACAGACTTTGCATTTCGAGCTGGGACGTGCAGTGACAGGGCAATGCGGAAGCCTCATCGCAAAAGTCATTTATGTAAAGAAAGGAACCAACAAGCAGTTCGCCATTGTGGATGCGGGCATGACCGACCTCATTCGCCCGGCCCTCTATCAGGCGTACCACAAAATTGAGAACATCACTTCGGAAGAGCCCGCAGAGGCTTACGATGTGGTAGGCCCCATCTGCGAGTCGTCCGACGTGTTCGGCAAAGCCATCGACTTGAACAAAGCGCACCGGGGCGACCTGCTCGCCATCCGTTCGGCCGGCGCCTACGGAGAAATCATGGCATCGGGCTACAATTGCCGCCCGCTTCCGCAAGGATACATCTCGGACGAGTTGGTGTAGTTCGATTCACTTGCTGTTGAAGAGTTCGAAGGTAAATTTGCATCCGACCGATGTGAATTTGCCTTTTTCATTGCCTATAAAGATGCCCGCATCGAAGATATGGGTAGCAAACCCGTAGCCGAACTCCAGATAAGGATTCAGATGAGGCATGAAAAGGACGCCGGCATAGATGCGCTCTTTCTGCACGAACGAAAGCAGGCGGCTCACCGGATAAAGCAGCAGAAAAGGAGTTTCATAAGTAAAGTTTCCACGGATATAATGGCTCGAAGCGTTATACCAGCGGCTGTCAAGGGTTTGGAAGGTTCCGCCGATGTCATCGTTCCACCCTTGGGGCAGATTGAGGTTGGCGAAGTGCGCATAGTCGACGAAAAACATGTCCGACTGGTTGGTGAACAGCCCCCCTCCCACGTGGTACGACAGCGAGCGGATATTGCGCAAACGTATGTTCTGCTCGATAGAAACCTCGAACCGCTCGTAAGTGCCCGAATTTTTCAGCAGGCGCACGCCCCTCTCGTAATCGAGCATGAAAGTAGGATAAAGTGACCCCACATTGATTTTGCGCTTCCCGTTCATGTAGTAATGCATTCCCGGCGTCCATTCCAGACGGAAGCGCGGGGCGAAACTGTTGTAATTGGCGCGCACGCGTGCCTTCACTTCCGGCGAGCTTTTTGTATAACGCCAGTGCATTGACAGCCCGGCCCACAGACGGAGGCCGTTGACTACCTCTATGTTGTGCGACACATCCAGATAAATGTCTTTGAAATAGTCGAGTTCAAGCCCGTCGAACGAGAAAGTGCTGTCCGGCATCTGCTCCAGCTGGTCGAGCACCACGCTGCTGTAGATGCGGTTACCGTTTCCTGCATGAATTTCGATAGCGCCGTGTTTCGACGGATTGTACACGTATTCCATATCCACTTTGGCATAAAGCTCCTTTTTCGTAAAGTTATATCCAATCTGCGGAGCGATACGCAGCAGTTGCGAGTTATGAAACAGTTTGTTGTACTTGAACACCTGCCGATAGGAGATTCCGTTCCGATGGCTGTAGCTGACCAGCAGCGGGTTCACTATAGGCGAACAGGATATGTTTCCTATCTTCGACAAGTCGACGTTGTAGCTGCTTATCAGCGCATCGCCTATCTGCCCCCAGAACACCAAGTTCTTCCGTCGCGGAGTATCCCTCTCCAACGTATCCGCCGAACTTACCCACCGGCGATAGTCCAAACGGCGGTACAGCGAATCCTCCTTCTCTTCCAGAGGAACGGGACGAATACGGCCGAACGAATCACGGCTCGTCACCAAACGGCTCGTGTCGCAAGTCAGCATGTATGAGCTTGTCAGGTCATAATCGCTCTTTTTCCTGACGATTTCCTCCCCCGGCCGGCGGAAAGCCACTTCCGAATACTTCATCCACCCCGTATAGCGCATTTCCAAATGATTGCGAAGAAACCTGAAGTGAAGGTCAAGGTTAAACACCATCGGCAGATACTTGGTTTCCTCCGTGTCTCCCATCTGCATAGACAGCTGAAACTCCACCAAATCATAATGCCCCGACAAATCGATATAACGGATAGTCCAGTCAAGCGAAGAAACCCAAATCACGCCCTCCACCAGCTGCGTGCTCTTATAGCGGGGAGTTATCCTGATTTTATAGACAGCTCCCCCCGACTGGAAAACGACATCCTCCAGCGAATAACGGTAATGCACCCTCGACTCCCGGTTCAAAGGAGAGACGATGCGGTCGTTCATCAGCGAAGGAGAATAGATATTGAAATGCAGATAATTGATGACGTCAAAAATTTCCCCCTTGGCGTTGGGAAAGGTAGTAGACAAAGCGCGCACTTTTCGGTCGATTAGGTCAGGAGCCGTGTAATGAAGGTCGCTGATTGATTCGTAAAGATAGTCGTTCACGCCCTTTTCCAATCGGAACATAGAGGGCAGATACTTGATAATCCGGTTCTGCTTATGCACCTTCAGCAGACCTTTCAGATAAAGCTCGCACTTATAGTCCTTCACTTTCATCGAATGCACCGCCGCAGCGTCGAACATCCGGGCCAATACCGAATCGGGTGCGGCCTCGGAATGACGCTCCCTCCTGCCGGCCGTTTCCCCTCTTGCCGAAACCACGATGAGACACAAGGCCACCATCGCAAGCAAGAATAACGCATTGAAACCTCTAATCCGATACATAATTGACAACAAATATATAACAAACGCCTTTTTGAAGGGCATTTTTCGCAACGAAAAAGAATATTTTTAAGATATTCTTACTACCTTTGTGCCTAATAACATGGTTTTATAACATTTTATGGTGAAAAAGGAACTAACAGAAGCTGAGATTGCCGAAAGCATTCCCGATTTATGGCAGCCGTTGACGCAAAGCCAAAGAGAGTTTCTCGCAAAAAACTTTACAATTCAAAAATACAAGAAAAACGAAACGATCTATTGCGAAGGAGAAACTCCTGCAAGCCTTATGTGCCTGCTCAGCGGAAAAGTGAAAATATATAAAGACGGAGTGGGCGGACGAAGCCAGATAATCCGCGTCATCAAAAACAAAGAGTATTTTGCCTACAGAGCGTACTTTGCGGAAGAAAACTTCGTCACTGCTGCGGCGGCGTTCGAGCCATGCACCATGTGTCTGATTCCCATGCCTGTCATCGTCCAGCTGATTCAAGAAAATCCGAAGTTGGCCATGTTCTTTATCAAACAGCTTTCAAAAGATTTGGGCATATCCGACGAACGCACGGTAAACCTCACACAGAAACATATTCGCGGACGACTGGCGGAATCCTTGCTTTTCCTGAAAGAAACCTACGGAGTGGAAGAAGACCAATGCACGCTCAGCATCTACCTTTCGCGCGAAGACTTGGCCAATCTGTCGAATATGACAACCTCGAACGCCATCCGCACGCTATCGAACTTTGCAGCTGAGAAAATCATCACCATCGACGGAAGAAAAATTAAAATCATTGATGAGGAAAGATTGAAGAAAATAAGCAAAATTGGCTGAAAGGGACCCTAAAAACAATAAAACCATAAGGAGCTGCACCGTTGGCATTGCGATGCAGCTCCTCTTTTTTTCAAACTTTACACCCCCTTGCGCAGGGAATAATCCTACATGTTTTCTATCTCCCCAAGTTCCAGCCAGCGCATGCCTTTCTCGTCAAGTTCGTCATTGAGCGAAGACAAACGTTTTGATTTCTCTGTCAGTTCGTCTGCCCCCAACATGCCGCTGCACAAGGCATCCTCAATATTTTTCTTTTCAAGCTCCAACGCCGCAATTTCCTGCTCAAGCCGTTCAAACTCTTTCCTTTCTTTAAACGTCATCCTGCGTTTGGCGTTGTTCGGGCGTACACGCTGCACCTTCTCTTCCTTAGGCTTTTCCTCTAACCTGTCATGCTCTGCCTTCGCCTCTTTCCACGCCCGATAGTCGGAATAGCTTCCCGGAAAATCACGGATATCGCCTTGTCCGTTGAACACGAGCAAATGATCGACCACCTTATCCATAAAGTACCGGTCGTGGCTGACTACAATCACGCATCCCTTAAAACTTTGCAGGTATTCTTCAAGCACCTGCAACGTAACTATATCCAAATCGTTTGTAGGCTCATCCAACACCAAGAAGTTCGGGCTGCGCATCAGCACCGTGCAAAGGTACAGACGGCGCCGCTCGCCTCCGCTCAACTTATACACGTAACTATGCTGGGTTTCGGGAGCGAACAGAAAATGCTGCAGGAACTGCGAAGCGGTCAGACGCTTTCCGTTGCCCAACTCTATCACTTCGGCAATGTCCGTTATCACGTCAATCACCTTCATCTGCTCGTCAAACGTCAGCCCGTCTTGCGAATAGTATCCGAAACGTACCGTCTCCCCTATATCCAGCCTGCCGCTGTCCGGCTTCTCAAGCCCCATCAGAATCTTGATGAAAGTAGACTTTCCGGTTCCGTTGTTGCCCACGATACCCATCTTCTCATAACGGAAAAAAATGTATGAAAAGTCGTCCAGAATTTTCAATTCGCCGAAGCGTTTGCACAAATGCTCCGCCTCGAAAATCTTCGAGCCGATGTATGAAGCCTTTACATCAAGTTTCATATTAGAATCATGCATCCGTTGCTTCGCCACCTTTTCAAGGTCATAAAAAGCCTCTTCCCTATATCGAGCTTTATGGCCTCGCGCTTGAGGCATCCTTCGCATCCATTCCAGTTCCGTGCGATAAAGATTGTTGGCACGGGCGATTTCTGCATTCGCGGCATCAACCCTCTCCTGCCGCTTCTCCAGATAATAGCTGTAGTTTCCCTTGTAGCTGTAAATCCGCTTGTTGTCTATTTCCATGATTTCCGAGCATACGAGATCGAGGAAATACCGGTCGTGCGTCACCATCAGCAGGCTGAGCGTGCTCCGTCCGAGATATTCCTCCAGCCACTCCACCATATCCAAATCCAGATGATTGGTCGGCTCGTCCAATATCAGAAGGTCCGGCTCCGTTATCAGCACATTGGCCAATGCCACCCGCTTCAGTTGCCCGCCCGACAGCTGCCCCACTTTCTGGTCGAAATCGCGTATTTTCAGTTGCGAAAGAATCTGTTTGGCTTTCCGCTCGTAATCCCAGGCTTTCACTTCTTCCATGCGGACCAGCAAATCGTCCAACCCCGGATTTCCCGGCGTTTCCATACACTTTTCATATTCCTTTATCAGATTGACTACCGCATTGCCGTGGAAGAAACACGCTTCAATGACAGACAGGTTTTCCGGATAGTGCGGACTTTGCTCCAGATACCCCACGCGCAAATCGTTCCGAAAAGAAATCCGTCCTCCGTCATACCCTTCCTTGCCCGACAAGATATTGAGCAAAGTGGTTTTCCCCGAACCGTTTTTGGCTATCAGTCCGATGCGCTGGCCTTGGGCAACTCCGAAGGATATTCCTTCAAACAACACCAAATCGCCAAACGATTTGGTTAGGTTTTCCACTTGCAGATAAGATACCATAACGTCACTGTGCCTTTTGCTCCAACACATCTTCCACTTCCGACTGGATACGGGCATATTCTTCGGCCAGACGGCAAGGCTTCCCGTTTCTCACCTTGTCCCACACGAGCTGCAAAGGATACGCCATCACGTCCGAACCGCTGAAGCGCAACGCCGGAAACTCTTTCGCTCCGTCAACAACGGTCACCCACTCCATGCCGTCCATTTCGTTCACTAAAATCGCGCCGAAAGCTATTCCGAAGCATTCCCATGCCTGAGGCTGCTTTTTGTCGAAACGGCCGCTGTCAATCGCTTTCTGAAGGTTCACCACATCGTCTTTCCTGTCGGAGAAATCTTTTGCGAACTGTTTCTTGACTGCTGACACCGCCCAATCGTAACACTCGTTTATAAGGCTGATTTCCATCACCCTCACCGGAATCACTTCCCGCCAAGGCTTGTCGTTCGCACCGCGCACGCGCAAGGAGGCGACAACCGCTTCGGCCGCCTTGAAACTCTCGCCTTTAGGCACGACGAACGAGCACTCTACGCACACGTCGCCTTTCCCCGTCACCCATACATGCGAGGTGTACCAGCTGTCGTTTTCCTGAAAATCTTCCGACGAATAAGCGCACGGCCATGCGCCTGCCTTCACAAAACGAGCTCCGCGAACATGCTCAAGTTCATAATCGATCGCTTCCTTCGCATAGTTCCCGTTTCCTCCCCGATAGGCTGATATGCGGAAGTTTCCGGTCCACTTGTCGGGATTGTAAAACAGAAAACTGTCTTCCGTGTCTTCAAACTCGCGCCAGCTGTCAGGATATTCCAGCGAAAACCATGCTCCTGGAGATATGTATTTTCTCATTTCTTTATAGATAATTGTTGATTGGACGACAAAGATAGCGTTTTTTATCGGTTCTTCCAACCTGAAAAAGTCCCGAAAAAGGGCGCACGCGCGCCGTTTCACCTCCCGATAGGCTGGATGTTGGCGCGCGTAGCCTTGTCTATTTCCAGAAACATATAGTTCACTTCCCCCGAATGAATCTGTTTGCGGTTCTCATGGTAGATGCGCGTGGCATATTCCTTCGATTTCTCAAACATCAGCCTGGAAATGCTTTCCTGCGATTTTCCGGCCATCGTCGAGTCGAGCTTTTCTTCGGGAAAGAAATCGTCGAGGTTCACGTCGCCGATCATCGAAGTCTCCAGAAAGTGCATGTTGGTATGCGACTTGTCGGTGTAGTACCCCACAAACATGTGTCTGGGCACCCGGATAAGAATCGGGTTGATGTTGACGGCCTTCAGCAGCGAAGCGAAAAGCACGCTCCCGTCCACGCAGTTGATCTGCGCCGAACTGAGCGCATCGTCGAACGTGCGGATACGCTGCGTGAACACAACGTTTGAAGAAAGGCTGCTGTTGCTGATGGAGCTGTATTTGAACCTCCGCTTCTGAAGCACGTACCACAAAGCATACACCTGCTTGTCCACCAAAGCCGGGTCTTTGCTCTGGTAGCCCCAAAAGCGGTTCACAATACGCGAGTCGAGAGCCTCGCGCAATATTTGGCTGATGTTCGGATTATCTTCGTTGACGTATGCCGCAAAAAAATCGCCCGTGTCATGAAACTTCATCTTGCTGTCGACATACCCCAACAGGCACTCGCTGATGCTCCGCATCGAGAACGTGCGCACTCCGCAGTTCATCGCACGCCCGTTCAGCTCCGCCCTCACCGACACGTCCACCGGCATGGCCTGCTCGTTTTCAAGCAAAGCCTTGTAGTTCCAGATAATGTCCGGAAACACCATGTATTCGCTGTCGGCTTCCGGAAGTATAAACTCGGAAACGGAACGCGAAAAGAAAGGAGTCTCGGCCACTTCTACATGGAGCTTGCTGTTCGGATGCGTGCTTTTCACGCGCAAAGCAATGCACGACTTCGGATTGCCCAAACAGCGGTCGCCGGCAGGAACAATCAAGTTGGCGTCCGTAGTGGCTGTCGACAGGATGGTTACGGGAAAGATATTCCCGCCAAGCTCGTTGGTCACTTCTATCTTTGCGGAAAACGGCTCGTACCGACATATATATAAAGTGGAGCCGGCCACCACCAACACAGCCAGCACGAAAGTAGCCAGTTTCCACTTGTCGCCCTCCGAGCGGAAAAAACGGTTCGATTTCATCGTCATTTCATTTTATGCAATCCGGGCAAGAAAAGAAATCCGACGGACGCCTTTTGCAGGACAGCCGCCCGCCTTCTTCCTAAAGCCGGGCACGCTTCCACCCCGCCCGTCATCTTGCCGCAACACACTCGATTTCTACCATCACGTTTTTCGGCAAAGCCTTCACAGCCACGGCAGAACGGGCAGGAAAATCTCCGTCGAAATAACCGGCATACACCTCGTTCATTTCTCCGAACAGCGACATGTCGGCAAGAAAAACAGTCGTCTTCACCACATCGGAAAAAGCCAGCCCCGCCTCATCCAACACGGCCTTTATGTTCTCGAACACCCGGACAGTCTGTTCCTTCACACCGCCTTCCACCACATTTCCCGTAGACGGGTCCACCGGAATCTGCCCGGACAAAAACACCATGCCTCCGGCTTCTGCCGCTTGGCTGTAGGGGCCGATGGCCGCCGGAGCCTTCTCTGTAAAAAAAACTTTCTTCATAAGCGTCTTCATATAAACTTTTTCATCGGCTAAATTAACACATTTCCTTCAATTCGACGGATGTCCGAGCAAAAAAACTCCGCATTTGTTGGCGTATATGCCGAAAAATATATACTTTTGCCTACCGAAAACGTAAGCGAGACTATAAGCATACTCCATGCGAATATCTTTCTTATTTATTATCAACCAAAACAAAATCAATTCATAGAATTATGTGAAGTGTAAAGACGGAAAGAGTATGCCGCTAACGGGCCTGTGCGCCTGAAACATCAACACGTCACTAAAAAATCATTACTACTGTTTATGTATAACATCATTCAATTAAACGACAAAGATTTGTCCGAATTGCAGCAGATAGCCAAAGAGTTGGGTCTGACAAAAACTGATTCGCTCAAAAAAGAAGAGCTGGTTTACCATATTCTTGACGAACAAGCCATTGTCACCGCCACGAAGAAAGCGGCAGCTGAGGAACGGAAAGAAGGACAGCCGCGCAAACGTTCGCGCATCAGCGTGAAAAAGGACGGCGACAAGGTTTACACCGCGACAAAAGACAAAGCGCAACGGCTCGAAACAACGCCGCCTGCACTTCCGGCTCCTGCGCCGCTCTTCAAGGAAACCCCGGCAAACGAAAACGCCGCCCCCGCTGCGGAACCCGCGCAAGAGGCACAGCAAACGCCTCAAGCCGCCGCAGAGGAAAAGCCGAAAGCCAAACGCGGAAGAAAACCCGGCTCAAAAAACAAATCGACGCTCGCTAAAGAACAGGCGGCCGTAGCCGCCGAAAGCAATGCTGCGGCAGAAGAAAAGGAAACCGCAAAAGCGGAAGAAAAGGAAACGCCCTCTATCCCCGAAAACGATGCGGAAACATCTTCAGCCCAACTGAACGCAAGCAACGACTTCATCCCCATCGAGGATCTCCCCTCGGAAAAAATGGAAATCCCTTCCGAACTGATAGGAAAATTTGAAGCCACCAAAGTAGAACCTCCCGTCATACAGCCGAAAGAGCAGAAACAGAAATTCCAACGGCAGCAGCGGCAAAACAACCGCAACAACAACCGTCCCCATCAAAACAACGGAAACTACAGCAACCAGCAGGCAGACGCGCAGCAGACGAACACGGCGCAGGCAACTTCCCAGCCCGCAAAACCGGCAGAAAAGGCTTACGACTTTGAAGACATCCTGCAAGGCACCGGAGTGCTGGAAATCATGCCCGACGGATACGGCTTCCTCCGTTCGTCCGACTACAACTATCTTTCTTCTCCCGACGACATCTATGTGTCGCAGTCGCAAATCAAACTTTTAGGACTGAAAACGGGAGACGTCGTAGAAGGAACCATCCGTCCGCCGAAAGAAGGCGAAAAATACTTCCCGTTAGTCAAAGTGTCAAAAATCAACGGGCTCGACCCGGCATTGGTGCGCGACCGCATCCCCTTCGACCACCTCACTCCGCTTTTCCCGAACGAAAAGTTCCAGCTCTGCAAGGGATATAACGACAACCTGTCCGCACGTATCGTCGACTTGTTCACGCCTATCGGCAAAGGACAGCGCGCGCTGATTGTGGCCCAGCCGAAGACAGGAAAAACCATCCTCATGAAGGATATTGCCAACGCCATTGCAGCCAACCACCCGGAGGTCTACATGATTATGCTCCTGATAGACGAACGCCCGGAAGAAGTGACCGACATGGCACGCAGCGTCAAGGCGGAAGTGATTGCCTCTACCTTCGACGAACCGGCTGAACGCCACGTGAAAATCGCCGGCATCGTGCTGGAAAAAGCAAAAAGAATGGTAGAATGCGGACACGACGTGGTGATTTTCCTCGACTCCATCACCCGTCTGGCACGCGCATACAACACGGTTTCTCCCGCATCGGGCAAGGTGCTTTCGGGAGGCGTAGACGCCAATGCGCTCCACAAGCCGAAACGTTTCTTCGGAGCGGCACGGAACATCGAAGGAGGCGGCTCGCTGACCATCATCGCAACCGCACTGATAGACACCGGCTCGAAAATGGACGAAGTGATATTCGAGGAATTCAAGGGAACGGGCAACATGGAGCTCCAGCTGGACCGCGCGCTGAGCAACAAGCGCATCTTCCCTGCCGTCAACTTAGTGGCTTCGAGCACGCGCCGCGACGACCTGCTGCTCGACAAGACCACGCTCGACCGCATGTGGATTCTGCGCCGCTACATCGCAGACATGAACTCTATCGAGGCCATGACGCTTGTAAAAGACAAGATAGAAAAAACGAAAGACAACGAAGAGTTCCTGATGAGCATGAACTCATAAAAGGACGCACCGCCCATAAAAAAGCCCCACGCGCTTCAGATGAAATGCCGAACCGTTTCATCTGAAGCGCGCGGGAACTTTTTTTCGTGCGCCCGGCCTTCCGGACTGTCAGAACGGAAGGTCGTCCTTCTCGTCAGACGCTGCGAAATCTGCCGGAGGCACCGGAGCCGCATTCATCGGGGGAAACGACGGGTCGGACGCCGGAGACTGCTGCATAGGAACTACCCGCTCCACCTTCCACGCGCGGATGCTGTTGAACCAACGTCCCTGCCACTCGCGCGCGTCAATGTCGAAAGACACGTTCAGCTCCTCGCCAACCTGAATGTTGAACTGGTTTATCTTGTCTTCCCCGAACACGTCGAAACACATGCGACGCGGATATTGGTCATGAGTCTCAATCACATACTCCTGCACTTTCCACGGATTCCCCGTCCTTGAAACGCCGCCTCTGGGTTCCAGCACGGCAATCACTTTTCCTGCTAATTCCATATTTCTTCATTTAAATTCGGCAACGAAATTAGTCTTTTCTAAAGAAGTAAACTAATTTTTTGAGGCTTTTTTATGCGGCTTACGCAATCTTTTCGTAACTTTGGCAATTGGAATCAACCAAAAACAAAAGAATTTCAAACAAAACATAACGGCATTATTATGAAGTTTATCGTATCAAGCACCGCACTGTTCGGCCGGCTGCAGGCCATCAGCCGCGTCATCAACTCAAAGAACTCGCTTCCCGTATTAGACTGTTTCCTGATGAAACTCACCGACGGAACGCTGTTCATGACGGCATCAGACAACGACACCACCCTTTCCACCTCGATAGAAACGAACGAATATGAAGGAGAAGGCGCATTCGCAGTATCTTCCAAAACGCTGCTCGATGCACTGAGGGAGATTCCCGAACAACCCCTTTCGTTCGAGGTGAACGAGGCGAACCTCGAAATCACCGTACACTACCAGAACGGAAAATATTCGCTGATGGGCCAGAACGCGGACGAATATCCGCAAACGCCCGAAATGCCTGAAGACTCCACGCAAGTAACCATGCCCGCCCAAGTGCTGATGAACGGAGTGAACCGCTGCATCTTCGCAACCGCAGAAGCAGACCTCCGCCCGGTAATGAACGGAGTGTACTTCGACATCACAGCCGAAAGCATCACGTTAGTGGCCACCGACGGACAAAAATTAGTGCGCGACAAGACGTATGCCGCACACGGCGACGGACAGGCTGCTTTCATCCTGCCCAAAAAACCGGCCACCCTGCTCAAGAATCTTTTGCCGAAGGAGGAAGGCGACGTGCAGATCGCGTTCAACGACCGCAACGCCTCGTTCACGCTCCAAGACTACCGGATGGTTTGCCGCCTGATTGAAGGACGCTACCCGAACTACAACTCCGTCATTCCGCAGCGCAACCCGCACTGCGCCACTGTCGACCGCCTCGCTTTCATCAGCGCGCTGCGCCGCGTAGCCATATTCTCGTCACAAGCGGTGAACCTCATCAAGCTGAATCTGGAATCAAACTCGCTGAAAATATCGGCGCAGGACATTGACTTCTCGACCTCGGCCGAAGAAACGCTGTCCTGCCAGTACGACAGCGCTCCGATGAGCATCGGCTTCAAATCGTCGTTCTTAATTGACATACTGAACAACATATCTTCGCAAAACGTGGTCATCGAACTTGCCGACCCTTCGCGAGCCGGAGTAATTCTCCCGGAAGAACAAGATGAGAACGAGGACTTGCTGATGCTGCTGATGCCGATGATGTTGAACGATTAACCGCTCACGGACGAAGATGAAACTGAATCTGAAAAACCCGCTCGTCTTTTTTGACCTGGAAACAACGGGAACCAACATAAACAGCGACCGCATCGTGGAAATCTGTTACCTTAAGGTGTACCCTAACGGAAACGAAGAATCCAAATCCATGCGCATCAATCCGGAAATGCACATTCCGGAAGCGTCGACAGCCATACACGGAATACACGACGAGGACGTGGCGGACTGTCCCGCGTTCAAACAGGTGGCCAAAGACATTGCCAAGGATTTCGAAGGGGCCGACATCGCCGGGTTCAATTCGAACCGCTTCGACGTGCCGGTGCTGGTAGAAGAATTTTTGCGGGCAGGCATTGACATAGACTTGACTAAACGGAAGTTTATCGACGTGCAAGTGATTTACCACAAGCTGGAACAGCGCACGCTCTCTGCCGCCTACAAGTTTTACTGCGGAAAGAATCTGGAAGACGCGCACACGGCAGAAGCAGACACGCGCGCCACTTACGAGGTGCTCAAAGCGCAGCTTGACCGCTATCCTGACGTGCTGCAAAATGACATCAGCTTCTTGTCGGAATACTCCAGCTTCACGCGCAATGCAGACTTCGCCGGACGCATCATCTATGACGACAACGGAGTGGAAGTATTCAACTTCGGGAAATACAAAGGTATGCCCGTGGCTGAAGTGCTGAAGCGCGATATGGGTTATTACGGCTGGATTATGAACGGCGACTTTACGCTGAACACGAAAAACGTGCTGACTAAAATCCGGCTGCGGGAGAGCGGAATGCTGAAATAAGCGCAACTTCCGCCCGCACCGCCGGAACGCGGAAAAAACGACGAACCGAGATATGACTGCAACTGAACAGAAATGAACACACTGCAAGGAAAGAAAATAGTTTTGGGCATCACAGGAAGCATTGCCGCATACAAGGCGGCGGTGCTTGCGCGCACACTGATAAAGAAAGGCGCGGAAGTGCAAATCGTAATCACCCCGGCGGGAAAGGAGTTCATCACTCCTATTACGCTGTCGGCACTGACAAGCAAACCCGTAGTCAGCGAATTTTTCTCGCAAAGAGACGGCACGTGGCACAGCCACGTCGACCTCGGACTATGGGCGGACGCCATGCTCATAGCGCCGGCCACGGCATCGACCATCGGAAAGATGGCGAACGGAGTGGCAGACAACATGCTGGTCACTACGTACCTCTCAATGAAAGCCCCCGTGTTCGTGGCTCCGGCAATGGACCTGGACATGTACGCCCATCCGTCGACCCGCCGGAACCTTGACATCCTCCGCTCTTACGGCAACCGCATCATCGAACCGGCAACCGGCGAACTGGCCAGCCATCTGACAGGCAAAGGACGCATGGAAGAACCGGACAAAATTGCGGAAACGCTCGAACAGTTCTTTGCCGAACGGCAACAGCTGGCAGGAAAGAAAATCCTGATAACCGCCGGACCGACCTACGAGAAGATTGATCCGGTGCGCTTCATCGGCAACTATTCGTCGGGAAAAATGGGATATGCCTTGGCCGAAACCTGCGCAGAACGCGGAGCGGAAGTGACGTTGGTCAGCGGCCCGGTGAACTTGAAAACATGCCATCCGAACATCCGGCGCATCGACGTAGAAAGCGCAGCCGAGATGCACGAAGCAGCGGCGGCGGCGTTCGGCAAAGCGGACGCAGGCATTTTATGCGCAGCCGTAGCGGATTTTACCCCTGAAGCCGCCGCCTTTTCCAAGAAAATCAAACGGGAAAAAGACGACCTCGTCCTCCGCCTGAAACCGACGCAGGATATTGCTGCCGCTTTGGGCAGACAGAAATGCGAAGGACAGCTTCTGGCGGGGTTTGCGCTGGAAACAGACAACGAAGAAGAGCACGCCAAAGAAAAGCTGGAGCGCAAGAATCTCGACTTCATCGTATTGAATTCGCTCAACGACAAAGGCGCGGGATTCCGAGTAGACACCAACAAAATAACAATCATCGACCGCAAAGGCTCAACTCCCTATCCGCTGAAAAGCAAGAAGGAAGCGGCCGGCGACATCATCGACAAACTGGCCTCTATGCTTATCTGAGACATTATGCTGCAATCCCTATACATACAGAATTATGCGCTGATTGACAAACTCGACATCAGCTTCGTTCCGGGTTTCTCCGTCATCACGGGCGAAACGGGCGCCGGGAAATCCATCATCCTCGGAGCCATAGGTCTGCTGTTGGGGCAGCGCGCCGAAGTGAAAGCTATCAGAAACGGTGCGCCGAAGTGCGTCGTCGAAGCCAAATTCCGCATCGCAGCCTACGGTCTGGAACGGTTCTTTGCCGACAACGACATCGAGTTCGACCCGGAAGAATGTATCATCCGCCGGGAAGTTTCGGCAGGCGGAAAAAGCCGCGCCTTCATCAACGACACCCCGGCTTCGCTGGCTCAAATGAAAACGCTTGGCGAAAAGCTGATTGATGTACACAGCCAGCACCAAAACCTCCTGCTCAACAAGGAGGGATTCCAGCTGAACGTGCTCGATATTCTGGCGCAAGACGACAAAGAACTTTCGGCCTACCGCACGCTGTACGCCGAATACAAACAGGCATGCCGGAAACTGGAAGACTTCACCGCGCAGGCGGAAAAAAGCCGGCAGGACGAAGACTATATCCGGTTCCAGCTGGAACAGCTTGACGAAGCCGGCCTGAAAGAAGGAGAACAGGAGGCGCTGGAACAGGAAGCGGAGACGCTAAGCCATGCGGAAGACATCAAATCGGGACTCTACAACGTGCAACAGCTCATTGACGGCGACGGAGGGAGCCTCCCGCTCACGAAGGAAAGCATCCAGACCCTGCAAGCAATTGCAAAAGTCTACCCTCCGGCTCAAGAATGGGCAGAACGTTTGGACAGCTGCTACATCGAGCTGAAAGACATTGCCCGCGAAATATCCGGAGCGGAAGAATCGGTAGAGTTCAATCCGGCGCGCTTGGACTACGTGAACGACCGCCTGAACCGCATCTATTCGCTGGAACAGAAACATCACGCGAAATCGGTAGAAGAACTCGTTGCACTGACAGAAGACTACAGGAGCAGGCTGGATGCAATCGTTTCCTTCGATGACCGCATCGCTGAGCTGGAAAGGGAGAAAAACGCGCTGCACGGCAAGGTAATGAAGCAGGCAGACATGCTGACACGCCTGCGCACCCAGGCCGCCAGACACGCAGAAGAACACATGAAGCAGCTGCTCGTGCCGTTAGGAATGCCCAACGTGCGCTTCGCCGTTGAACTGGCACGCAGGAAAGAGCCCGACATGAACGGTACGGACACCGTGACATTCCTCTTTTCCGCCAACAAGAACGGGGCGTTGCAGAACGTGGCTTCCATCGCTTCCGGCGGAGAGATTGCCCGCGTGATGCTCTCGCTCAAAGCCATGATTGCCGGCGCTGTAAAACTGCCTACAATCATATTCGACGAAATCGACACCGGAGTGTCCGGATCGATAGCAGAGAAAATGGCGCTCATCATGGAAGATATGGGACGGCAGAACCGCCAAGTAATCAGCATCACCCACCTGCCTCAAATAGCCGCACGGGGGATTGCGCACTATAAGGTCTACAAGGAAGACACGGAAACCGGAACAGACAGCCACATCCGCAAGCTGACTGATGAAGAGCGGGTGGAAGAAATTGCCCACATGCTCAGCGGAACAACCATGACGGAAGCGGCCGTGCAGAACGCACGCTCCTTATTAGGATTTGAAAACAAACGAACAACGATATGATAGAAAAGAACGAAATGATATTCGGTGTCAGAGCTGTCATCGAAGCGATTCAGGCGGGAAAAGAAATCGACAAGATTCTCGTCAAGAAAGACATACAGAGCGAACTTTCAAGAGAACTCTTCGCCGCCATAAGGAACACGCGAATACCGGTGCAGCGCGTGCCGGTGGAACGCCTCAACCGCATCACCAGAAAGAACCACCAGGGAGTGGTGGCCTTCATCTCCCCAATCGTCTACCAACGCACGGAAGACCTTGTGCCCTTCCTTTTCGAACAAGGCAAGAACCCGCTGATGCTGATGCTCGACGGAGTAACCGACGTGCGCAACTTCGGCGCCATTGCCCGCACCTGCGAATGCGCCGGAGTGGATGCCGTCATCATCCCCACGAAAAACAGCGCAAGCGTCAATGCGGATGCCGTCAAGACGTCGGCAGGCGCGCTCCACACGCTCCCCGTATGCCGGGAAGGAAGCCTGAAGGAGACGATCAAATTTCTGAAGGACAGCGGATTCAAAATCATAGCCGCTACGGAAAAAGGCGACTACGACTATACAAAGGCTGACTACGAAGGCCCGGTGTGCATCATCATGGGTGCGGAAGATACGGGGGTATCCTACGAAAATCTTTCCCTTTGCGACGAATGGGTGAAAATTCCGCTCTTCGGACAAATCGAATCGCTCAACGTGTCGGTGGCAGCCGGAATCCTCATCTATGAAGCGGTGAAGCAACGCCAGGCTGAAACCGGACATCCTACAGGCAAATAAAAACGAACGCCCGCCAATCCGCCGCCTTTCGAGCGGAACGCCCGCCCGTTTCAGCCGAAACGTCGCGGCATTTCACGGAAAGCCGAAGGAGGCGGAAACCCAAAAGAAGAAAGACTATGATGAAGAAAACTATCCTCTTATTCGCCTGCGCCATGACTCTGCAAGGAACGCTTGCACAAGAACTGCCCAAATGGGCAGGAAAGGCACGCAAAGCCGTATTCTCTGTCATTACGTATGACAAGGACGGGAAAATACTGAACACGGGAAACGGCTTTTACATCAGCGAAGACGGAACGGCCGTTTCCGACTACAGCTTGTTTGAGGGGGCCGCACGCGCCGTAGTGGTCACGGCCGAGGGGAAAGAGCTGCCCGTCGCCCGCATTCTCGGAGCCAACGACATGTATGACGTGGTGAAGTTCCGCACGGAAACCGACAAGAAAAGCGCGGCGCTCACCCCCGCCTCACAGCCCGGAACTGTAGGGCAAACCGTGTATCTGCTGCCCTACTCCACGCAAAAGGACCTTGCGGGACAACACGGAAGCATTGTAAAAGTAGATACGATAGGCAACAACTCATTCTACTACACGCTCAACATGAAAACGGGCGACAAAACCGTGAGCTGCCCGATAATGAACGAAGCGGGCGAAGTGCTGGGGCTTATCCAGAAGAACGTTGACGACCAGAGCGAGTCGAGCTACGCAATCGGAGTGAACTATGCCCGAAACCTGTCCATCAGCGCATTGTCTGTCAACGACGCAACGCTTCAATCAATCGGCATCCGCAAGGGACTTCCCGACGACGAATCTCAGGCATTGGTGTACCTCTTCATGGCATCGTCGCAGCTCGATCGTGAAATGTATCTGGCACTGCTCAACGAATTTATCGCCACCTATCCGAAAAACAGCGAAGGATACTCCCGCAGAGCCAGCCTGTATATCGGCATGAAAGACGAAACCCATCTCAAACTGGCCGAAGAAGACCTGAAGAAGATGCTCGACGTGTCGGACAACAAAGCGGAAGGACACTATGACATCGCCCAACAAATCTACAACTACGTGCTCTCGCTGAACGGCGGACAGCCTTACGGCAACTGGACGCTTGACCGCGCGCTGACGGAAATCGATGCAGCCCTTAATATAGACAATCAAGGACTCTACTACCAACTTCAAGGAGACATCTATTTCGCCCAACAGAAGTATGCGGAAGCCCTTGCCAGCTACGATGCCGTGAACCGTTCGCCCTTGGCCTCAGCCGCATCTTTCTATTCGGCAGCCAAAACGAAAGAACTGATTGAAGGAGCAAGCAAAAAGGAAGCCATCGCACTGATGGACAGTGCCGTAAACCGCTTCATCACTCCCTACGGAAGAGACGCGGCTCCATACCTCTACGAACGTGCCCGCATGAAGTCGGAAGACGGCCAATACCGGGAAGCGGTGAAAGACTACAACGCTTTCCACGATGCCATGATGGGACAAGTCTCTGCCGAGTTCTATGTCATCCGCGAACAAGCCGAAATGCAATGCAGAATGTACAAACAAGCCATTGACGACATCAACAAAGCTATCAGCATGGAACCGGGAAACGAAGCGTACTGGATGGAAAAAGGCAGCGTACACCTGCGCGTCAACCAGCTTGAAGAAGCAGTAAAAGCACTGCAGAAAGCCGTAGAACTGAATCCGAAAGACGGAGCTGCTTACCGCATGATAGGCTATGCACAGATACTCCAAAAGAAAAAGGAAGAAGGTCTCGCCAACTTAGAAAAGGCGAAAGAATTGGGCGATACAGTAGCCCCCGGACTGATTGAAAAATACCAAAAATAATTTTGACCGCATGAATCGTATCTGTCGTTTGTTCGGAATCGAACGCCCTGTCGTCCAAGGAGGGATGGTATGGTGCAGCGGATGGAGACTCGCCTCGGCGGTGAGCAACGCCGGAGGGTTGGGACTGCTGGGTGCAGGCTCCATGCATCCGGAAACGCTGCTCGAACATATCCGCAAGTGCAAGGACGCTACCGACAAACCTTTCGGGGTAAACGTCCCGCTAATGTATCCCGAACTTGAGAAAATAATGGATATCATCGTTGCCGAAGGAGTGAAAGTTGTGTTCACCTCCGCAGGAAGCCCGTCGAAGTGGACGGAGTTTCTGCATGGAGCGGGAATCAAAGTGGCGCACGTGGTTTCTTCCACCCGTTTCGCCGCCAAATGCGAAGAGGCGGGAGTGGACGCTATCGTAGCGGAGGGCTTTGAAGCCGGAGGACACAACGGACGCGAAGAAACTACAACCTTCTGTCTGATTCCCGCAGTAAAGAGAATCTGCACGGTTCCGCTGATTGCGGCTGGAGGAATCGTTTCGGGAGAAGGCATTCTGGCCGCACAAGTTTTGGGCGCAGACGGAGTGCAGTTAGGCACCCGCTTCGCACTGACTCGCGAAAGCTCGGCACATTTTTCATTCAAAGACTGCTGCTTGCGACTGGAAGAAGGCGATACGGTCCTGACTCTGAAGCAGCTCTCTCCCACCCGTCTCGTCAAAAACGAATTTTACAAGCAGGTGGAAGAAGCGGAACGTCGCGGCGCGTCTGCCGACGAGATGAAAGAGCTGTTAGGAAAAGGGAGGGCAAAAAAAGGAATCTTCGAAGGAGACATCTTCGACGGCGAATTGGAGATAGGCCAAGCGGCTTCGATGCTCCGCCAACTGCAAACCGTAGACGAGGTGATGGAAGAACTGTTTCGCGAATACGAAGCCGCCCTGAAAAGACTGGGCATGGGACACTAACGCCAAGCTGCACCGCCCTCGTCTTCTGCAAAGGCCCGCAAAAAGAATACCGAACTGAAAATACCCAAAAGCCATGAAAGACATTCACATCGACATCAGAATCCGCTCAGCGAGCTACGGCGAACTGGACGAAACGGAACGCATCTTGGTGGACGAGGCGAAAAGCGCTGCCGCGCGAAGCTATTCCCCTTACTCTAAATTCGCAGTAGGAGCGGCGGTCCTGCTGGCAAACGGAACGACCGTGACCGGCTCAAACCAGGAAAATGCAGCCTATCCTTCGGGCCTGTGCGCAGAACGCACCGCCCTTTTCTACGCCAACTCGCGCTATCCCGACCAGCCGGTAGACATGCTGGCCATTGCCGCGCGCAACGAATCGGGCTTCGTGGCAACGCCCGTCACGCCATGCGGCGCGTGCCGGCAGGTGATTCTCGAAACGGAACAGCGTTTCAAACGCCCCGTGCGCATCCTGCTCTACGGAGAGAGCGAGATTCTCCTGATTGAAGGAATAAAAGATTTGCTTCCGCTCTCGTTCGGAGCAGAGTTTCTGTAAGAAAACGCAAAAAATCTGCCGGACTTTGCTGCAAGCGCGCACAGCTTCAGCAGCAAAGTCCGGCAGATTTTTTTTCAGAACGGCACGTCGGGCACCGGACCACCGAACGGATTGTCGGGAGGCGGAACCATATCCGCAGGAGGCGGCGGGGGCACGGAAGCCTGCCCTCCCCCGCCGTTCATTTTCGACCGCAACACAGTAGACGAAACGTCTTCGCCCGGCATCGGGATGATGAGGTCGTCATCCGGGTTCTGGAAGCGCGCATACTCGCCCCGGAAGCGGAGCAGCACGTCGCCCACCGCACCGTTACGATGCTTCGCGATAATGATTTCGGCCATCCCGTGGAGGTCGTTCCCTTTCTCGTCGGTATATATCTTGTAATATTCGGGCCGGTGGATGAAGCATACCATATCGGCATCCTGCTCTATAGCCCCCGACTCGCGGAGGTCGCTCAGCTGCGGACGCTTCCCCTCGATGCCTTCCCTGTTCTCCACCCCACGGTTCAGCTGGCTCAACGCCACGATAGGGATGTTCAGCTCTTTGGCCAAACCCTTGAGCGAGCGCGAAATGGTGCTCACCTCTTCCTGTCGGCTTCCGAACGACATGCCGCTGGCATTCATCAGCTGAAGATAGTCGATGATGATAATCTTCACCCCGTGCTCGCGCACCAGACGGCGCGCCTTCGTGCGAAGTTCGAACACCGAAAGCGAGGGAGTATCGTCCACGTAGAGCGGCGCATCGTAAAGCTCCTTAATCTTATAGTCGAGCTGTCCCCACTCGTAGGGCGCGAGCTGTCCGCTCTTTATTTTCTCGCCGGGGATTTCGCACACGTTCACGATAAGGCGGTTCACCAACTGCACGTTGCTCATTTCCAACGAGAACAAAGCCACCGGCACTTGGTTGTTCACCGCCATGTTCTTGGCCATCGAAAGGACGAAAGCCGTTTTTCCCATCGCAGGACGGGCAGCGATGATGATAAGGTCGGAGTTCTGCCAGCCCGAAGTCATCTTGTCGAGCTGATGGAACCCGCTGGCAAGCCCGCTCAATCCGTCGGTGCGCGCCGCTGCCTTCTGAAGCATCTCATACGCCTCCTGGATGACAGGATTGATTTGCGTATAATCCTTCTTCATGTTCTGTTGGGAAATCTCGAAGAGCTTCCCTTCCGCTTCCTGCATCAGGTCGTCCACGTCCTGCGTCTCGTCGAACGCCTTGGTCTGTATGTTGCTGGTAAACGTAATCAGCTCCCTTGCCAGATACTTCTGGGCAATGATTCGCGCATGGTACTCGATATGCGCCGACGAAGCCACCTTTCCGCTCAGCTGGGTGATGTAGAACGGGCCTCCGGCCTCTTCGAGGTCACCGCGCTGGCGAAGCTGCTCCGTCACGGTAAGGATGTCGATAGGCTTCTGCCGGATGGCCAAATCAGTCACGGCAGCGTAAATGAGCTGGTGGCGGTGTTCGTAAAACGACTCCGGACGCAGAATCTCGCTTACCAGCGAATAAGCGTCTTTCTCAATCATCAATGCTCCGAGCACCGCCTCCTCCAATTCGGGAGCTTGCGGCTGGAGATGCCCGTATTCGTCCGTCTGCTTTGTTTTCGCAGGTTTCGGCACTCGTGTATTTCTTCTTGTCTCTGCCATCTTCTTTTCGTTTTTGGGAGAACAAAGGTAAATGAAAAAAGTGGAATACGGAAAGAGAACGGCGGTTTTGCCTTAAAAAAGCCCGCCGCCTTTATAGAGGCAGAGTCAACCAGCACGGACAACATCTTCCCATTTCCCGAAAACAGTTTTGTTTTGCTTTTTAAATCCAGCACTTTGTTGTAATTTTGCGTTCAAACCAAGCATAAGACTATCGGAAATGACAAGATTCATAGATTTGTTTGCAGGCATAGGAGGCATTCGAATTCCTTTCGACGAATTAGGCTATCGGTGCGTATTCTCATCGGAATGGGACAAGGCTGCCTGCGAAACGTATGCTGCGAACTTCGGCGAACGCCCGCAAGGAGACATCACGAAAATCCCCGAAAAAGACATTCCCGCACACGATTTACTACTGGCAGGATTCCCGTGCCAAGCGTTTTCCATTATGGGAAAAATGCAAGGGTTCGCGGATACACGAGGCACGATGTTCTTCGAAATAGAGCGAATCTTGACCTATCATAAACCTTCCGTCGTTTTGCTGGAGAATGTCAAGCAACTGACAACCCACGATAAAGGAAGAACGTTTAAAGTTATTCTTTCCCGCTTGGATAGGCTGGGTTATTTCGTGAAATGGAAAGTCTTGAACGCCTTGGATTTCGGACTTCCGCAGAAGCGGGAGCGGGTGATTATCGTAGGATTCCGAAACGAACAGGACTTCTTTAATTTTAATTTCGACTTCCCGCCTCAAAGATATAATTTGTCCGACATTTTGGAGAAAGACGAAGATGTAGACAAATCTTTATTCGCATCAGATAGAATCGTCCAAAAGCGGCTGGAAAAGACAAAAGGTAAAGAGGTGTTTTATCCCTCAATCTGGCACGAGAACAAGTCGGGCAATATTTCCGTGCTGGATTATGCCTGCGCCCTGCGGACAGGCGCATCCTACAATTATTTGTTGGTAAACGGTTACAGGAGACCCTCCTCCCGCGAATTGTTGCGGCTGCAAGGTTTCCCCGATTCGTATAAGATTGTAGTTTCGCATCAGGAAATCAGAAGACAGACAGGCAATTCCGTTGCCGTCCCTATGATTAGGGCAATAGCAAAGAAAATAGATAATATCATAAAACAAGAATATAATGAAACGGCCTAAATTAAGAGACTCATACAAGCTGCAAACGTCCGAACCTTACCCGATAAACGAAATTCCCGAAGATTTGATTGAGAAAATAGGCGGACATTTCGTCTATTTGCTGTATTTCGGGCGCAAAGACATTACGGGAAGCGACTGGGGAGATGCGTTTTCTTCAGCCATCGGAGGTACGCATTTGGATTCGCCCGTCGGCATAGCCGATGTAGTGTTGGGGAAAATGGCTTGGTCGATGAAGACAGTAAAGAAAACTAATCCGTTCCGTTGCAGGACTGTCCGCCTCATCAGCGGGCGTTGCTCCCCCGACTATTCCTTACGGCATCACCGACCCGCATAAAAACATACAAGAAACGGGAAGGGCAGTCTTGGGCATTTGGAACGAGCGTGTCAATATTGCGCAAGATTATTACAATCCTGTGCGTACATCCGTCCTTATAAGAAGCAATGATTTGCTTTCTTACTGTCTGTTTGAAGAAGAAAATCATCGATACAGAACCAGTGACTATATTTGGGAGGTGAATGAAAAAGGGAATCTCATCGGAAAAGACACGGAGACCGGCAGAGTATGCTTTACTTGGCAGCCGCACGGTTCGCAGTTCACCATCCACACGCTTGTGCCCGACAATGCGTTGAAGTTCAGAATCAAACGGCCGCCTTCGCTTGCGAAGGAATCCATATTGGATTCCTTGGGATTCGATACTTCGTGGATAGAAATCATAAAATGATTTCCCTATCCTTTCTTTCAGTATGCCGTATAACACTCCTGCTTAAGGCAGGAAACTGTGGCGTGAAGCAAACAAAAACGCAGAGGCACACGGGAATAACAAATCCCGATGCCCCTGCGCTCAAAACAATCCTGTATTCTTTTTACTTCTTCTTCAACGAAATGCCGAGTTGAAGTCCGTCATATTGGCTCAACAGGGAATTTGCCGTACTGACCGCCGCGTTCGAGCTGCTGCCTGCAACCGCTCCCGTAATGGTCTGCGCCAGCGACATCAGCTTGTCGGCCTTGAAAAGCAAACTCATCGTATTGCCTATCAGCCCTTTCGATACGATTACCGTCACTTTCAGCCCCAAGCGGGTTTTAAGAGTCAGCTCCTTGGCATCCGCATTGTAGCTGTACGTACCGTTGACCGTGCGGCTCCCGATGGTAGCGGAGTACGTGCTGTCTGCATTGAACGTATAGGAAGACCCTTCCTTGAAGCCCAGCTTCTCGAACACGCCGCTCATCTTTTCCTCTACGGTGTTCGACGCCAGTTGTCCGCCTGCCTTGGCCAGCAGATTGTCGCTCTCAAATTCACATGCCGGACCGTCGTAGTCCCACGTCCCTACAATGGAATTGCTTTCTCCCGTGGCCTTGTTCACCACGGCGTTCGCCACGCCGGACAATATCGACTTCCAGTCTTGCGCTGCCATGTTCGCCGTTCCAGCCACACAAAGCACGGCAAGCGCCATCCATTTCAATAAACAAGTCTTTTTCATTTGTCAGTTTTTGAGTTTGCAAGTTCTTTCTGTTTCGATTTTCCCAACCGGCACGCATCAGCAAGCCTTGAAGCTCATGTCAAGCCCCTTTACCGAATGCGTCAGCGCGCCCACGGAGATGAAGTCCACTCCGCACTCGGCATAATCGCGGAGCGTGTCGAAGGTGATGCCTCCCGACGATTCTATTTCATATCGTCCGCCCACCATTTCTACAGCCTTGCGAGTGGCTTCCGGAGTGAAGTTGTCAAGCATGATACGGTCTACTCCGCCCAAGTCGAGCACCTGCTGCAATTCGTCGAAGTTGCGCACTTCAATCTCAATCTTCAAGTCCTTTCCTTTCTCCTTGCAGTATTCTTTGGCACGGACGATGGCTTTGTCGATTCCTCCGGCAAAGTCCACATGGTTGTCTTTCAACAGAATCATGTCGAACAGTCCGATGCGGTGGTTCACCCCGCCGCCTATCTTCACGGCCATCTTTTCGAGTATCCGCATACCCGGAGTAGTCTTTCGAGTGTCGAGCACGCGCGTTTTCGTACCCTCTAATCGTTCCACGTACTTATGGGTCATGGTGGCGATGCCGCTCATGCGCTGCATGATGTTCAGCATCAGGCGTTCGGTCTGGAGCAGCGACTGCACCTTGCCGGTCACGACCATCGCCACGTCTCCCGGCTTCACATGGGCGCCGTCCTGAATGAACACCTCCACCTGCATAGTCGGGTCGAAACGGCGGAACACTTCTTTCGCCACTTCGATGCCTGCCAGAATACCTTCTTCCTTAATGAGCAGTTTCGACTTGCCCGTCGCATCCGCCGGGATGCACGACAGGGTAGTATGGTCACCGTCGCCTATGTCTTCCGCGAACGAAAGGTCTATCAGACGGTCTATCAACTCTTTTACAATTTTCTCGTCCATATCGATACATATATTAAGAATGTGCGCAAAGGTAAGGATTATTCGTATCTTTGCAAAAACAACAAGTTTAAATCAGAAAAAAAGACATGAAAATTACGTTGCTTGCGGTAGGACGCACTGCCGACAAACTCTATGCCGAGGGCATCCGCGACTATATAGAAAGGGCCGGACACTACATGCCCTGCGAAATGGAAGTGATTCCCGAACTGAAGAACACCAGAAGCCTCAGCCGGGAACAGCAAAAGCAAAAGGAAGGAGAAATGATTCTGAAAGCCATCCAGCCGGGAGACGCCGTCGCGCTTCTCGACGAGCGGGGGAAAGAGTTCCGCTCGGCAGAGTTCGCCGGATGGATTGAAAAGAAGTCCCACACCGTGAGCCGAAGGTTAGTGTTCGTCGTAGGAGGGCCTTACGGATTCTCGGACGCAGTATATCAGGCGGCGCACGAACGGATTTCCCTCTCAAAGATGACCTTCTCGCACCAGATGGTACGCCTCATCTTCGCCGAACAGCTGTATCGGGCCATGACCATCCTCCACAACGGCCCTTACCACCACGAATGAAGCTCAATCCTCGTCGCCGAGATGCTTGGAGCAATTCTCGCGGTATTCGCGCGGCGAGCATCCGAAATACCTTTTCACGTATTTGCCGAAGAACGACAGGTTGGGGAAATCGAGTTCGTTGGCCACTTCCTTGATGCTCTTGTCCGCCCGCTTCAGCAGGAGCTGCACGTCTTTCACCACATACTGGTTGATGATGTCCGACGCCGTATATCCGCTCACCTCCTTGCACACGGCCGAAAGATACTTCGGAGTGATGTGCAGCCTGTCGGCATACCATGCCACCACACGCTTCTTCGGAAAGGAAGAGGATATCAGCTCGGTAAAAGCGAAGAACAGGTTTTCGCCCGAAGTGTAGCTGCGCGGCGTGAGCGTGATGAAGCGTTCGAGCACGTCGTGGAACTCGTACATGAAGGCACGGAGCAGCGCGTCGGTAGTTTCGCGCCGGTGCTTCCGCAAAGAACCCGTCAGCTTCGAGCGCAGGAGGTCGTAATATTGGCAGAACAGCGCCGCCTCGTCCGCTTCCAGATGAAGGATAGGATTCTTCTCGATAGTCTGCTGTGCGTCCCACGTGGCTTTTGAAAGCAAAAACATCTGCCTCATGTATTCGGGCGAAAGGCAGATGCACCGGAACTCCAGGTCCGCACTGCGGAAACTGCTTTCCATGATGATGTTCGGACGGCATATCAGCAAGTCGTTCGCCTTGAGCGTATTCGTTTCGCCGTTGACATTGACCGATGCAGTCCCTTTCAAACACATGAAAGCGATGAACGCATCTACCTTTACCCCGCCTTTCCCTTCGCGGGCTTTCAGACTCGCGATGCTGTCCACAATCGCAAGCCGGTCATCGTAGTAAGTGACGATACTCTTTGCCGATTCGTCTTCTATTCTGCTTGTGTTCTCTTTTCTCATACTCACGTTCGTTATGGCTTGCAAAATAAACAAATAACGGACAATAATTGCTGATGCTTATTTCTCCATAAGTATTCCGATGTTCTTATTTCCGCCCGTCCCGGTCGGGATGAACATTTGTTTCGAGAGGTCCGGGCGTTCATCTCGTCCGGGTTGAACGCCCGGCTTTCCCCGACCGTCCGAAGGGCATAAAAAAAGACCGCAGCCAGCCTGCGGTCTTCCCTCTTTATACCTTTCGAATCTATACCTTTCGAAAACGATTATTTCTTCTCTGCCGGAGTGTAGCGCGCATTCAGCCCGTCTACGATTTCCTGCGTAATGTCCAGCGACTTGTCGGCGAACAGCAGGTTGTCCAGCTGGGTGTTGCTGATGATAAGGCTGTATCCCTTCGTCTGATTGTATATCTTCAGGAAAGAGTTGATGGAATCGCGCAGCTGGAGGCTGTTCTTCTGGTTTTCCGCCTGAAGCTCTGTGTAGAGTTTTTCCTGGAGCTGCTGCAGGTCGCGCTGCTTCTGGAGCAGGCGCGCATTTTCCTGCTCTGCGCGTTCGCGGCTTGCAAAGCCGTTGTTTTCAATCTTGCGCTGGAACTCCCTCATCTCGCCGTCAAGCTCTTTCGCCTTTTCGTTCAGCGTGGTGCGGATGTTTTCTTCTTTCTGAATCATCTGCTCGTTCAGGTCGTTCCAATAGCGGTATTTGGTGAGGAGCGAGTCTACTTCCACGTATGCTATTTTCATGTTCGTGCTTCCGGCAACCGGAGCCGCGCTTTCGGCCGCCGTCTCGTTTTTCTGCGCGCATTGGCTAAAGAAGAAAGCAAGTGCGAATGCGGCGATGGCATTCAAGATGTACTTCGTTTTTCTCATAATGATATCAAATGTCGTTTTTAGTTAGTATTCTTCATCCGTATCCGCCCCGCCGCTATGCCTTCCGTTCGGCTACGGCGCGGGGATTCTCCCGTCGGGCTTCCCTGTCTTGCGACTGGATGCAGCCGATGCCCCTCTCGCGCATGGCCTTGCTCCCGCCCACATGAGTGTTGGGAAAGCGTCCGCCTTTCTTTAAAAGGACTTTCACCGACAACAGCGCCATGCTGATAGCAACTATTAACAGTGCGATAAGGATTGTCTTCAGCATTTCCATTAATTTTGTGGTGCAAATATATAGTTTTTGTCACGATAACTTCGGATTTTGTCCCGAAAAAAGTCGCATCGGCAGACCAAATCGCGGTATTTAACTTTTGTTTGCGGAACAAAAAAACAATCACCTTATAATTAACGACAGCTTTTATGGAAAAGAAAGACTTGCAGCCGGCATCGGTTTTCCGCTACTTCGAGGAAATATGCCAAGTGCCGCGCCCTTCGAAGAAGGAAGAGAAAATCAGACGATATTTGACGGACTTCGCCCGCTCGCACGGACTGGAGCACAAGGAAGACGAAGCGGGAAACGTGCTCATACGCAAGCCGGCTTCGCCCGGAAAGGAAGGGCTGAAGACGACGGTCCTCCAATCACACATGGACATGGTGTGCGAAAAGAACGCTGACACGGCCCACAACTTCGACACCGACCCCATCGAAACGTATATCGACGGGGAATGGCTCAAGGCGAAAGGCACCACCTTGGGAGCGGACAACGGCATAGGAATGGCGGCAGCGCTGGCCGTGCTGGACGATGACGGCATCGAGCACGGGCCTATCGAGTGCCTTTTCACCGTCGACGAGGAAACGGGACTCACCGGAGCGTTCGCCCTCAAGGAAGGGTTCATGAACGGCGACATCCTCATCAACCTCGACTCGGAAGACGAGGGCGAGCTTTTTATCGGATGCGCCGGGGGAGCGGGAACAACGTCGGCGTTCTTCTGCCCGAACGTGCCCGCCCCTCAAGGGCATTTCTTTTTCCGGGTGACGGTGAAGGGGCTGACCGGTGGACATTCGGGAGACGACATCAACAAAAACCGCGCGAACGCCAACAAGCTGCTCGCCAGATACCTCACCCTCATGATGCAGCGCTACGGGATGCTGCTCTGCGACATCGACGGAGGGAACCTGCACAACGCTATCCCGCGCGAGGCGTGGGCGGTGTGCGCCGTGCCTATGGACTGCAAGGAGGCCGTGCGCGTGGACTTGAACGTGTTCCTCGCCGAAGCGGAAGAAGAATATTCCGCCGCCGAGCCCAACTTGGCCATCGAGCTGGAATCGGAGCCTGCGCGCGCAGAAACGATGGAACCGGAAGCCGCAAAGCGTTTCCTTCTGGCCCTGTATGCCGTGCATAACGGGGTCTACGCGATGAGCCAGGACATTCCGGGATTGGTGGAAACCTCGTCGAACCTCGCCTCCGTAAAGCGCAAAGGCGAAGAAATCATCGTCGTCACCAGCCAGCGCAGCTCCATCCTGTCATCGCGCAAAGACGTGTCGCAGGCGGTGCGCGCCGCATTCGAGTTAGGGGGAGGCAAGTGCGTCACCGCCGACGGATATCCGGGATGGAAGCCCAACCCCTCTTCCGAAATCCTCGGCGTGGCCGTAGAGAGCTACAAGCGTCTGTTCGGCACGGAACCGAAAGTGAAGGCCATCCATGCAGGATTAGAGTGCGGGCTGTTCCTCGAAAAATATCCCTCGCTCGACATGGTGTCGTTCGGCCCGACGCTGAGGGGAGTCCACTCGCCCGACGAACGTATGCTGATTCCTTCCGTAGAGAAGTTCTGGAAGCACTTGGTGGACGTGCTGGCCCATATTCCCACCAAGGCATGAGGCATCTTCTGCTGAAACGGGCGGGGACGCTTCTGGCGGCAATCGGAACGCTGCTGCTCCCGGCATCGGCGGGAGAACCGTTCCGGGTGATGGAGTATAATGTGGAAAACTTTTTCGACACCCGCCACGACTCCCTGAAGCTCGACGAAGAGTTCCTTCCCGCAAGCGCAAGGGGATGGAACTTTTCCCGCTTCGCGGACAAGGCGGACAAGATAGCGAAAGTGGTTCTGGCGGCAAGCGACGGACAGGTGCCCGACCTGGTGGCATTGTGCGAAGTGGAGAACTCCCGCTGCATCCGGAGCCTGACCCGCCACTCTCCGTTGCGCGATGCCGCATACGAGTTCGTGATGACCGACTCGCCCGACGAGAGGGGCATCGACGTGGCCCTGCTCTACCAGCCCGCCACGTTCCGCCTGCTGAGTTCGCAATCGATAAGGGTAAGTATAGAGAGTATCGGAGGCCGCCCCACGCGCGACATTCTTCATGCAACGGGGCGTGTGGTGTCGGGTGACACGCTCGACGTGTTTGTATGCCACTTCCCCTCCCGCTCAGGAGGCGAAAGGGCCACGGAACCTTTCCGCATACAGGCCGCGTCATGCCTGCGCGCCGCAATCGATTCGGTAACGGCCATGCGCCGATACCCGCACATCATCGTGACGGGCGACTTCAACGATTGTCCCTCCAACCGCTCTGTCCGCGAAACGCTGGGAGCCGCACTGCCTTCCTCCGGAAATGCCGACGCACGAAAGCTGTACAACCTGACGGAAGGGAACCCCGGAGGCACATACCGCTACAAGGGCGAATGGAACGCTTTCGACCAGATGATAACCAACGGACGCCTGCTGCAAAGCGGTTCGAAGGTCCGAGCCTCGCGCAAGGCGGCCCGCATCTTGGATTTCCCCTTCCTGCTCGAAGAAGACGAGCGCTACGGGGGCGACACGCCCTTCCGCACATATAAGGGCATACGCTACCACGGAGGATACAGCGACCACCTGCCGCTCCTGCTCGAACTGGAGATTGAAGACGAATAGTCCGCCCCTAATAGAAATTAAAAAGAATGTCATTCTGAGCGGAGCGAAGAATCCCGTATGTCTCAGTTGCATATCCGAGATTCTTCACTGCGTTCAGAATGACACAATAAAGCTGATTCTCTTTAAGGCAGCCTCAATTTCCTTTGAAACGGCCTTATCCTCCGAAATTGTCGTACATGATTGATTCCTGCTCCACGCCCAGTCCGTCGAGCATCTTCACCACAGCGTTCGACATCGGGCCGGGACCGCACATATAGTATTCGATGTCCTCCGGCGCTTCGTGGTTCTTCAGATATGTTTCATACATTACCTGATGGACGAATCCCGGAGTGTATTTCACGCCTGCTGCATCGGCCGCCGGATCGGGACGGTCGAGCGCAAGATGGAAATGGAAGTTCGGGAAGTCCTTCTCCAACTGCAGGAAGTCTTGCAGATAGAACACTTCGTTCAGCGCGCGCGCGCCGTAGAAGTAGTGCATTTCGCGGTCGCGCGTGTCCAGCGTGCGTGTCATGTGCATGATTTGCGCGCGCAACGGAGCCATACCGGCACCTCCGCCCACCCAAATCATTTCCTTCTTCGAGTCGAATATCGGGTGGAAGTCGCCGTAAGGACCGCTCATGAGCACCTTGTCGCCCGGCTTCAGCGTGAAGATATACGAAGAAGCGATACCTGGGTTCACATCCATGAATCCGCTCCGGTCGGGCTTGAACGGCGGAGTGGCGATACGCACGGTCAGCATGAACACGTCGCCCTCGGCCGGATAGTTGGCCATCGAATAGGCGCGGACCGTCGGTTCCGTATTCACACATTTCAGCGAGAACATGTTGAACTTCTTCCATGCCGGCAGATACTCGTCGCCGATGAGCGACTTGTCGATGTCCTTGTCGTAATCCATCGTGAATGCCGGAATCTTGATTTGCGCGTATGAACCCGGAATGAAGTCCATGTGCGCCCCGGCCGGAAGCTGCACCTTGAACTCCTTGATGAACGTAGCCACATTCTTGTTGGAGATGACGGTGCATTCATATTCCTTGACGCCCAGCACTGATTCGGGCACCTTGATGGCCATGTCGCCTTTCACCTTCACCTGACATCCCAGACGCCAGTGGTCCTTCTGCTGCTTGCGGCTGAAATGCCCCACTTCGGAAGGAAGAATCTCGCCTCCCCCTTCAAGCACCTGGCACTTGCATTGTCCGCAGGAGCCTTTCCCGCCGCATGCCGACGAGAGGAACACGTTGTTCACCGCCAGCGTGTTGAGCAGCGTGGAGCCGGACTCCACCTCCATCTCCTTGTCGCCGTTAATGGTCAGCTTCACCTTCCCGGAAGCGACCAGGAAGTTCTTTGCCACCAGCAATATCACAACCAGCACCAGAATGGTCACTAAAAACACTCCGATGCTTGCCAATATAAAATTCATATCCATTGTCTTGCTCCTTTCCCTTTAAATATTCAAACCAGAGAAACACATGAAAGCCATTGCCATCAAACCTACGGTGATGAACGTAATGCCCAACCCCTTTAACGGCCCAGGCACGTTGGAATAAGCCATCTTCTCGCGCACGGCGGCCAGTCCCACAATAGCCAGCATCCAGCCCAGACCGGAACCCAGCGCATAAGAAATGGAATCCCATACGTCGCCGATGTATTTCGGGTCGGACGGAGTGAGATTGATGCGCTGCTGCATGAACAGAGAAGCGCCCATGATGGCGCAGTTCACGGCAATCAGCGGCAGGAAGATGCCCAACGAAGCGTAAAGCGAGGGGCTGAAACGTTCCACCACCATCTCTACCAGCTGCGTAATGGCCGCGATAACGGCGATGAAAAGGATGAAACTCAGAAAACTGAGGTCGATGCCCAGAATGCCGTCGGCCGCAAGCACCTTGGTCTGCAGCAGATAGTTGACCGGCAGGGTGACCACCAGCACGAACGTGACGGCAATTCCCAGCCCGATTGCGGTCTTCACGTTCTTCGACACGGCCAGATACGAACACATGCCAAGGAAGAAAGCGAAAATCATGTTGTCCACGAATATAGAACGGACCAACAGACTAAAAAAATGTTCCATAATTTCCTTTTTGTAATTAGACGTCAATCATTTTCCTGCAGTTCTTTATGCTTCGCGCGCTGGTACCAGATGATGCACGCCACGATGATGAGGGCCATCGGAGGCATCAGCATCAGGCCGTTGTTCACGTAACCGGCTTCCTTCACTGCATCGTAATTCAATATGTTGTATCCCAGCAGGGTGCCCGACCCTAAAAGCTCGCGGATAAACGCCACTATCACCAGTATCTTGGCGTATCCCAGTCCGTTCCCGATTCCGTCGAGGCAGGACTCCCACGGGCCGTTGGCCATAGCGAAGGCTTCCAGCCGTCCCATCAGGATGCAGTTGGTGATAATCAGGCCCACATACACCGAGAGCTGCACGCTCACATCGTAGGCGAACGCCTTCAGAAACTCGCTTACAATAGTAACCAAGGCCGCCACCACCACCAACTGCACGATGATGCGGATGCGGTTGGGGATGGTCTTGCGAATCAATGAAATCACCACGTTGGAGAATGCCGTAATGATGGTGACCGAGAGCCCCATCACGATGGCAGGCTCCAGCTTGGACGTCACGGCCAGAGCCGAACAGATGCCCAGCACCTGCACCGTCACCGGGTTGTTCATGCTTATCGGAGCAGAAAAGACTTCTTTGTTCTTCGCTGAAAATAATTTTCCCATCGTTGTCTCCTCCTTTTAGTTTTTTGAAGTTAAAAATTCAGTGTAATGAGCCAGGCTGTTCTTCAGCATCGCGTCCACGCCCACGGAAGTGATTGTACCTCCTGAGATTCCGTCCACCTGAAACTCAGGCTTCTCCACTTTGCCGAACTTCACCACGCTCAGTCCCACGTTTCCGCCGTCCATGACCTGCTTGCCCTTGAACTCGTCCTGGAAATGTTCGCCCGCGATTTCGGCTCCCAACCCCGGAGTTTCAGAAGCGTGCGAGAAATAAGTGCCGTACACCGTGTTCTTGTCCTCGTTCAGAGCGACATAGCCCCAAACGGCTCCCCACAGGCCGGCTCCATACACCGGAATCACGTATTTCTTCTGGCCGTCTACTTCGCATATAAAGACATGGGCCCGTCCGTTCTCCTTGAATTCCTTTTCATAGCCGGTCACGAACTTGCCTTCGTATGGAGCCAGCGAACCGTCTTCGGCCACAATCCGGTCTTCCTTCACCACCTTGGCGAACTCGGCCTCCACGTCTGCCGCATTGCGGATGTTCAAAGCCGAAAGAATCTGGTTCTTGGTGTCAAGCTCCACGTTCTTTCCCTGCAGGTCGCGCAATGACAAGTTGACGAAAGCCAGCAGGAATGCCACGATAACCACCAGTACCGAAGCATAAACAATCGTATAAGAGTTACTGTTTGTATCCATCGTATCTCGGTTTTAGTTGTTAGACACAGCACGTTTCGCGCGGCGTGAGATGTTGTTCTCCACCACCACATAGTCGATGAGCGGCGCGAAGATGTTCATCAGCAGAATGGCAAGCATCATGCCTTCGGGATAGCCCGGATTGAGCACGCGGATGATGATGGCCATCGCCCCGATAAGGAAGCCGTAGACGAACTTGCCGTTCTCGGTGCGCGAGGAAGTCACCGGATCGGTGGCCATGAACACGGCTCCGAAGCAGAAGCCTCCCAGACAGAGATGCTCATACCAGGGCATACGGGCGATAGCCGTGTCCGGCCCCCATGCGTTGAACACCATTCCCATCAGCGCGCCGCCGACGAACACGGACAACATGGTCTTCCAGCTCGCCACGCCGCTCCACAAAAGAATCGCCGCACCGATGGCGATGGCGATTACGCTCGTCTCGCCGATGGAGCCGGGCATCAGGCCCGTCACCATGTCCCATGAAAAGGCGGGGCATTCGGCAACCTTTGCCACGCCTAACGGAGTGGCGCCTGAAAAGCCGTCTATAAACTTATCGCCTCCCAATCCGAAGATGCTCTCGCCCGATACCCATACGGCATCGCCCGACATGCTTGCGGGATAGGCGAAGAACAGAAAGGCGCGGGTCACCAGCGCCGGGTTGAAGATGTTCATGCCCGTACCTCCGAACACTTCTTTCGCGAAAATCACCGAGAAAGCCACCGCAACGGCCAGCATCCACAACGGGCAGTCGACCGGCACAATCATCGGTATCAGCATACCCGACACCAAGAAGCCTTCCTGGATTTCCTCCTTCTTCCATTGGGCGACCACGAACTCGATGCCCAACCCCACCACATACGAAACGATGATTTTGGGCAGCACGGCCAGAAAGCCGTAGAGAAACATTTCCCAGAAGCCGCCTTCCGCGCCGGTGGCGTGGAAATGCTGGTAGCCCACGTTGTACATGCCGAACAGCAACGCCGGCATGAGCGCAATCACCACGAACGACATGATTCGCTTGCTGTCGATGGCATCGTGGATGTGCGTCCCCGTCTTTGATGTCGTGTTCGGGACGAAAAGGAATGTCTCGAACCCGTCGAACACCGAACGGAAAGCATGATATTTGCCTCCCTCCTCAAAGTTCGGCTTTATCCTGTCAAGATATTTTCTTAATGCATTCATTATATTTATATGTTTGGTGAATTAAACTGACTTCAGCACATCTCTTTGCGGAGCATGTCAAGCCCCTCGCGGACAATGCGCTGCAGCTCCATCTTCGACGAGCAGACAAACTCGCAAAGGGCGAAATCCTCAGGAGCCACCTCATAGATGCCGAGCGCCTCCATGCGGTCGATGTCGCCCGCTATGATGGCCTTGACGAGATATTCGGGCAGGATGTCCATCGGCAGCACGCGGTCGTATTCTTCCGACATGATCAGATGGCGTTCGCCGCCTTTCACGCGCGCGTCGAGCGCATATTCCTTCTTCTTCCCGAAAAGCCAGCTGAAATAGGAACGGCTCACGCTGAAATCATCGGTGCGCGGCATAATCCATCCCAACATCTCATGCACGTCGTTCCCCTCCGGGATGACGGTGAGCTGGTTGTGGAACGCGCCGAGGAAGCCGTTGGCCCCGATTTTCTTGCCTGTCAGCACGTTGCCGCTGATGTAGCGCAGCTCCCTGCCCTTCGTCACGTTTCCGGAAAAGACGCCGGTCAGCATCGCGCCCACTTTCAGCTTGCAATAGGCGGGCGAGAGCACCTCCGAACCCGTCACGGCCACCGTGCGGGTCAAGTCCACCCGCCCCGTGTTGAACAGGCGGCCGATGAAGATTACGGCCTGCGGGTCGACCGTCCACACGGTTTCGCCCTTGTTCACGGGAGCGATATGATTGATTTGCACGCCTACGTTGCCCGCCGGATGCGGCCCGTCGAAGGCGGTCACCGTCACGTTCTTCGCCTGCGTCAGCGCAGGAGCGGTCTGCCTCGCGCTGACACCAAGATATGTCGGGGCGATTTTGGCCAGAGCGTCCAGCCCTGTCTGGAAATCCGCCTCCTGTCCTTTGAGGACAAACTCGAAGTCCGGAGCCAGAGGGCTGCTGTCGAACGCCGAAACGAAAATGGCGCGGGGAGCCTCTGTCGGGTCGGCCACCACGTCATACGGACGCTGGCGGACGAAAGCGAACAGCCCTGCCTCCAGCAAGGCTTCCTTCACCGCATCCGCCCCCATCGAGGCGACGTCTTTCTTTCCGAACTCTTCAAAGTCCTGTTCGGCTGCGGCTTCTACGGTTATACTCATCACTTTTCGCCGCGCCCCTCGTTCCACACTTGTCACGACACCGCTGACGGGCGACACAATTTTCAGCTCAGGGTGGTTCTTGTCGACAAACAAGGGCCCTCCGGCCATCACATACTCCTGCTCCTTCACCGCCACTTTCGGGGTGACGCCCGTGAAATCGTCGGGACACAACGCATAGAATCCCGGCTCCTTCACCTGCACCGCTTTCGCGGCGGCCTTTCCTTTCAGGTTTATGTCCAGACCTTTACGCAATTTAATACAATTTGCCATGTCAGGTAAAAAAAATGGTTTTTAATATTTTGCACGCAAAAATAATGAAAAAAGAACGAAACGAACAGCTTTTGCCGCCCAATTGCTGAAACATTTCTTCAAATGCGCCCCGAAAGGTTGCAATTCTTTTTATCTTGCATTCATTCTGCAACATCGGGTAAGCAAATTTCATCCGTCCGTACCGGAAACGCCCGCACGTTTTTCCGGAAACTTCCCGGCATTTCCGAAAAACGCGCAGACGCAAAAATTTGCTAATTTGCCGCCCGTACAAAGGAGTTATCCGGACGATTTTCGTAATTTTGCTTTCCCATTTCTAAAAACGAACGGATGAGCAGAGCCGCACGCATAAAAGAGACCATACGCTTTACCATCATTTTTGTGCTGGTATGCTATTTCGGACTGATTGCATTGGTCAATCTGCCCGCCGTGCAGAGCCGCCTCTCCGCCTGCGCCTCCGGCGAACTGTCTTCGCTGCTCCGGACGGAAGCGAGCATCGGGCACGTCGACCTCGGCTTCCTCAACCGCATCATCCTGCACGACGTGCGGATAAAGGACAGGCAGGGCGGCGAGATGTTCCGCGCCTCGCGCATGTCGGCCAAATTCGAGCTGGCGCCGCTTTTAGGCGGGAAGATAAGCGTGAGCAGCGTGCAGCTGTTCGGCCTCGACGTCCGCCTGAAACGCCCTTCGCCCGACGCGCCGCTCAACTGCCGGTTCGTCATCGACGCTTTCGCCCCGAAGGACACGGCGAAGAAAGGCATGCACGTCGACCTGCGCGTCAACTCCGTGCTCGTGAGGCGCGGGCAGCTGAGCTACGACGTGGCTTCCGTGCCCGAAACGGCGGGGAGGTTCAACCCCTCGCACATCGCGGTGAGCAACCTCTCGGCCACCCTGTCGCTGAAGGCGCTGCGGGCCGACTCGCTCAACCTCCAGCTGCGGCGCATGAGCTTCAACGAACGGAGCGGCCTGCAGCTGAAGCGCTTCCAGTTCAAGCTGACGGCCAACCGCAGCGGGCTGTACGTCAACGACATGCGCCTCAGCCTTCCGCACACGGACTTCACGGCAGACACGCTTTCGCTTGCCGCCCCCTCGCTCGACAGCCTGCCGGACTTCAATGAAGCGGTGCGCTATGCAGGCGTCTTCCGCGCAGCCGTCACCCCGGCCGACCTGCGGGCGTTCTCCCCCGCCCTGGCGCATTTCCGCGATTCGGTGAGCCTGCGGGCCAGCTTTTCCGGCAGGGGCAGGCGGCTCCGCTGCGACAGGCTCGTCCTCTCCGGCGCCCAAGACGAGGTGTCGGTGCGCGCCGAAGGGATGATTGACGCCGCAGCGCGCCCGCAAGCCCCCCGCTTCCGGGGCACCGTGGCCCAAGCCTCGCTGAGCGGAAAGGGGCTGGCATGGCTCGCGGGCAACCTGAAGGGGAACGACTCCGTGCCGCAGTTCCTGGAGCGCATCGGATTCCTGCGCTTCAGGGGCGACGTGTCGGGCAGCCGGGCGCGCCTTGCGGCACACGGGCTCATACAGACGGAGCCGGGCGACCTCCGGGCGGACATCACGGTGAGCGCCGACAGCCTCAGCAAATCGAGAAGCTGTTCGGGAAGGGTCACGGCGGAGGATTTCAGCCTCGGCAAGCTGCTCGGAAAGGAAAACAAGATAGGGAAAGCGTCGTTCGACCTCGAACTGCACGACTTCAGATACCGCAACCGCAAACCGGAATCGCACATAAAGGGCACGGTCGCCTCGCTGGAATACAACAACTACACCTACGGGCAAATCAGCCTCGACGGGAACTTCAAGCCCGGAGGATTCAGCGGGCATCTGGCCGTCGACGACCCCAACGGAAGCATAGAAATCGACGGCAGCTTCGCCACAGGCCGCCCCCGGCCCGACTTCAACCTGAAGGCGAAGGTGCGCAACTTCCGCCCCAACAAGCTCCGCCTGACCGAAAAGTATACGGACACCGGCCTGTCGCTCAACCTGGCGGCGGACTTCAGCGGACATTCCATCGACGACATGCAAGGGGAAATCCGCCTCGACAGCCTCGCCATCGACGCGCCCGGCGACGAGCCCGACTATTTCATGCCGTATTTCGGCATCACGGCGGACGCTCTTTCCGCTTCCGGCCGAAAGAGCGTCCGGATAGAATCGCCTTTCCTCCACGGCTCCGTAGAAGGGCGCTACTCCTACCGCACGGTGCTTGCAAGCGTCCGGAAAATCATCCTCCGCTATATCCCGTCGCTGCTCACGGCCGAAAAGAAAATGCCGGAGACTGACAACAACTTCCGCTTCAGCCTGCGGATGGAAAACAGCGACATCCTCCCGAAGGCGTTCGGCATCCCCCTCTGCCTCCAGATGCCCGCCGCCTTCAGCGGACATTTCAACGACAGCCTGGGCAGCATCAGCCTGAACGGATACTTTCCGCAATTCACCTACAACGGGAAACGCTACGAGTCGGGGACGCTGCTCTGCAAGAACATAGGCGACACGCTGCAATGCCAGCTCCGCGCAAGCGCCCTGATGCGGAAGGGCGCGATGTTCAACTTCTCGCTCCTTGCCCGCGCCAAGAACGACAAGATGCGCACCACCCTGTTTTGGGGCAACAACACCAAACAGACGTTCAGCGGAAAGCTCGACGCCCTCACCTCTTTCTCGCAAAGCCCCGACAGGAAACGCTTCGGAGCGCGCATCGACATCCGTCCGAGCGACATCATCCTCAACGACACGGTGTGGCGCGTCCATCCGGCAACGGTCGCCCTGGCAAAGGACAGCATCGAGATACGCAACTTCCTTTTCGAACACGCCGACCAGCACCTGAGCGTCAGCGGGCGCATCGGAAGGAACGCGGCGGACTCCTGCATCGCAGACATGAAAAACATCAGCCTGCGGTATGTCATGGACATGATCCAGTTCCATGCCGTAGGCTTCGACGGAAGAATCAGCGGAAAGGCGCGGATGGCCCGCCTGCTCGAAGACCCGGTTGTGGAAGCGGACATCCGCGCAAGCGGGTTCGCGCTGAACGGCTCCCTGCTCGGAGAAGCGGAAATCAAGGGGGCGTGGGACAAGGAAGCGGAAGGAATACGCCTGCGGGCCGACATCAGGAGAGACGAAAACTGCACGACCCAAGTGGACGGATACATCTCGCCCAAACGGAAGGGCCTTGACTTGAACATACGCGCCGGAGGCACCCCGCTGGCCTTCCTGCAGCCCTTCGTGCGGAAAGTGTTCAGCGACGTGAGCGGAGAGGCGTATGGAAACGTCCGCCTGTTCGGGCCTTTCTCGCAGCTGGACCTCGAAGGGAGCGTCAAAGCGAGAATGGGCATGAAGGTCAACATCCTCAACACCCGCTTCGAGGCCAAGGCCGACTCCGTCCGCATCTCGCCGGGACTGTTCCGGTTCTCCGGCGTGCGCGTCTCCGATTCCGAAGGGCATACGGGAACGGCCGACGGCACGCTGGCCCACACGAAGATGAAGGACATGCGCTACAGCTTCTCTTTCGGCACCCGCAACATGCTGGTCTACAACACCTCCGCATCCACGCCGGAGTTTCCCTTCTACGGGCAGATATACTCTACCGGCAACGTCCGCATCCAAGGGGGAGACAACCAGCTGAACGTGGACGGAACCGTGCGCGCCGATCGGGGAACCAGCTTCTCATACGTGCTCGGAACGGCGGCCGAAGCCGCCAGCAGCGGATTCATCACGTTCGCCGACCGCACGCCGCGCCGCCAGCAAGTGGACGCGGACACTGAAATCTACCACTATCTCAACGCGCAGAAAGAACAGGAAAAAGACGACGGGCAGGCAGACGTGCATATCAACCTGCAAATCGAGCCGACCAACCAGGCAAGCATGACAATCGTCATGGACCCTTCGGCGGGCGACAACATCTCGGCGCACGGCACGGGCAACCTGCGCATCAACTTCTTCAACAAAGGAGACTTCCAGATTTTCGGGACGTACAACATCAGCGACGGACTGTACAAGATGAGCCTGCAGAACGTCATCCGGAAAGATTTCATCCTCCAGCCGGGAGGCACCGTCACCTTCAACGGGAATCCGCGCAACGCGAACCTGAACGTGCAGGCCGTGTATACCGTCAACTCGGCGTCGCTGAACGACCTGATTGCCGACGCTTCGGCATCGAAAGGCAACGTGAGGGTGAACTGCCTGCTGAACCTGAGCGGAAACCTGACGTCGCCCGAACTGAAGTTCGGCCTCGAACTGCCCACCGTGAGCGACGAAGACCAAGAATTAGTGCGCAGCCTTACGAGCACCGAGGAGCAGATGAACACGCAAATCATCTACCTGCTGAGCGTAGGCAAGTTCTACACGTATGACATAGCGGCGGAGAACGCCAGCCAGACGGACGCCACCAGCTCGCTGGCCTTCAGCACCTTGTCGGGACAGCTGAACAACATGCTCTCGCAAGTGATAAACAGCCGCAACTGGAACGTGGGGACAAACCTCACCACGGGCGAGAAAGGATGGAGCGACGTGGAGGCGGAAGCAATCCTTTCGGGAAGGCTACTCAACAACAGGCTGATTATCAACGGAAACTTCGGATACCGCGAGAACACGCTCCAGAACACGAACTTCGTGGGAGACTTTGAAGCCGTATGGCTCCTCACCCCAAACGGGGAGTTCCTCCTGAGGGGATACAACCAGACCAACGACCGATACTTCACGAAATCGACCCTGACCACACAGGGCATCGGCCTGATGTACAAGAAAGACTTCACGAACTGGAGCGAACTGTTCGACTGGTTCCTCCGCCGGAGACGCACGCGCCTCGCGAAGCAGAACGGACAACAAGAACAACAATGACAAAGAACGACAATATGGAAAAGACTTATTTCTTGCCCGCCGAATGGCACCCGCAGAGCTACATCCAGCTGACGTGGCCGCACGAGGGAACCGACTGGGCGTATATGATGGACGAAGTGGAAGCGTGCTTCCTGAACCTGGCGCGCGAGATAGCCTCAAGGCAGCCCCTGCTGCTCGTGGCGCCCAAGTTTCCCGCCGCGCTGGAGGGCTTCCCCTGGGCCGGGCGCATCCGCTTCGTGCAGTGCCCCACCAACGACACGTGGGCGCGCGACCACGGATTCATCACCCTCATCGACCGGCACGCCGACCCGCTCCTGCTCGACTTCTGCTTCAACGGATGGGGGATGAAGTTTGCCGCAGACAAGGACAACCTCATCAACTCGCATCTGGCGAAGGCCGGCGCGCTGAACGGAGACTACACCAACTGCCGCGACTTCGTGCTCGAAGGAGGGTCGATAGAGAGCGACGGGGAGGGCACGCTGCTCACCACGTCCACCTGCCTGCTGGCTCCCAACCGGAACGACACGATGTCGCGCACGGACATCGAGCGGTATCTCGTCGAACGGTTCAACCTCCGGCAGGTGCTCTGGCTCGACTACGGCTATCTGGCGGGAGACGACACGGACAGCCATGTGGACACCCTGGCGCGCCTCTGCCCCGGCCATACCATCGCCTACGTGAGATGCACCGACAAGAGCGACGAGCATTACGGCGCCCTCCAGTCGATGGAAAGCCAGCTCCGCACGTTCCGTACCCTTGACGGAGACCCTTACCGTCTCCTTCCCCTCCCCATGCCGGAAGCCGTCTACGACGATGACGGGCAACGGCTTCCCGCCACGTATGCCAACTTCCTCGTCATGAACGAGGCCGTGCTCTGCCCCACCTATGCCCAGCCGGAGAACGACGCTCTCGCCGCCCGCGCCCTGGCCGAAGCCTTTCCCGGACGAGAAATCGTGGGGGTGGACTGCCGCGCCCTGATACGCCAGCACGGTTCGCTCCATTGCGTGACCATGCAATATCCCGAATCCGCAAAATCACTTTAAAGCACACATGAATATGAAAAGGAACATCCGAGTCGGAATCGTCCAGCAATCATGCTCCGACAACCTCAAGCTCAATTTAGAGAAACTTCACCGGAACATTGCAGCCGTAGCCCAAGCGGGAGCGCAACTGGTGGTGCTTCAGGAACTCCACAACATGCCCTACTTCTGCCAGACGGAAAACCCCGCCTTCTGCGACCTCGCCGAACCGATACCCGGCCCGTCGACCGGATTCTACAGCGAGACAGCCGCCGCCTGCCGCATCGTGCTGGTCACTTCGCTCTTCGAACGCCGCGCGGCAGGGCTATACCACAACACGGCCGTGGTGTTCGACGCGGACGGGAGCATAGCCGGGAAATACCGGAAGATGCACATCCCCGACGACCCCGCCTACTACGAAAAGTTCTACTTCACCCCCGGCGACATAGGCTTCGAGCCTATCGAAACCTCCATAGGGAAGCTCGGCGTGCAGGTGTGCTGGGACCAATGGTATCCGGAAGGAGCGCGGCTGATGGCCCTGAAGGGCGCGGAGCTGCTCATCTATCCCACCGCCATCGGATGGGAAAGCACCGATGCGCCGGAAGAAAAGATGCGCCAGCTGGAGGCATGGATCACCGTGCAGCGCGGACATGCCGTAGCCAACGGACTGCCCGTGATTGCGGTGAACCGCGTAGGGTTCGAGCCTGACCCGTCGGGCATGACCCACGGCATCCAGTTCTGGGGAAACAGCTTCGTGGCAGGCCCCCAAGGAGAAATCATCGCGCAGGCAAGCAGCCAGAAGGAAGAAAACCTCGTGGTGGAAATCGATATGGAACGAAGCGAGAACGTGCGCCGCTGGTGGCCGTTCCTCCGCGACCGGAGAATCGACAAGTTCGGCCAGCTCACCGAACGCTTCATCGACTGAACACGGCCAAAAAGGGGCGGCGGGAAACACGTCCAGACACCCGCCCCTTTCCGCAAAACGTCGCGGAGATTGCAGGTCGAAGAGGACGGGACGTGCGGTCATCTCTTCTCCCAGAAACCCGGAGAGAACATCAGCAGGATGCCGAACAGTTCCAAACGGCCCAACAGCATGAGGAACGAAGAGAACCACTTTCCCGCTTCCGGAAGGGCGTTCCACGAATAGGCGGGGCCGAACGCTCCCAAAGCAAGACCGGCGTTGCCCAAACTCGAAATCGTGACGCTCAGCGCCTCCACCATCCCCAATCCCATAAACATGTAGACCAGCCATCCCGCGAAGACGCATCCTAAATAAAACAAGACAAACGTGGAGACCGTGGACACCGTAGACGGAGACACCGCCATGCGGTTTACCTTGATGGGCAGCACGGCGCGCGGATGCATCATGCGGCGGAACTCGTTCTTCACGTTGCGCGCCACAATCAGCAGGCGCATAATCTTGATGCCTCCGCTCGTGGAACCGGTGCATCCTCCGGCCAACATGCAATATACCAGCACGACCCACGTGAACGGCGCCCACAGCATATAGTCGTCCGTGGCGAACCCGCTCGAAGTGTGCAGCGTGGCCACCTGGAAAAGCGCCTTGCGGAACGCCTCTTCCACGCCGTAACCGTTCCGGACCACCAACGATACGCTGATTGCCGCCGTAGCTATCAGGATGGAGCCTATGAACCACTTCGTCTCGTCATCGCGGAAGAGCTGCCCGCAACGGCCTTTCATGCACATGAAATAAAGCGAGAAGTTGACCGCCGAAAGAATCATGAAGACGGCAATCACGTACTCTATGAACGGAGAATTCCAATAAGCCACGCTCGCCTGCTTCGTAGAGAATCCGCCCGTGGCCGTAGTGCCGAACGCATGGCAGACGGCATCGAACCAGCTCATCCCCCCAATCACTAAAAGAACGGTCACTACTGCCGTCAGTATCGAATAGACAGCCCAGAGCCACTTGGCCATCACGCTTACCTTCGGGTGAATCTTGTCGTGCGTCACCCCCGTAGACTCCGCCTTGAACAGCACCTGGTTGCCCACCCCGAAGATAGGCAGCACCACAATGGTGAAAAACACGATGCCCAGTCCGCCTATCCAGTGCGTGAAACTCCGCCAAAACAGCATCCCGTGGGAAAGCGACTCGATGTCGTCGAGCACCGTAGCACCCGTCGTGGTGAAGCCCGACATCGTTTCAAAAAAAGCGTCCGCCAGCAAAGGGATGCTCCCGCTGGCGTAGAAAGGCACCATCCCGAAAGCGGTGAAGAGCAGCCACGTAAAGGCCACGATGCAATAGCCGTCCCTGCGCGTCACCACGTTCTTGGCTCCGCGCCCCAAAGCTATCAGCACGCCTCCCACCCCGACGTTCAGCAACGCCGAACCGACGAAGTAGATATAATCGTCCTCACCGTGGAACAATGCCACCCCCATGCACACCAGGAACAGCATTGCCTCTATGAAAAGCAGAATGCCCAGAATCCGGAAAATCATCTTCCTGTTGAGCAGGCTGTTTTCCCTTTCTCCGGACACCTGAACCGTTGTCGACCAAAAATCTTCCATTCTTCCTGTAAAAAAAGCGTCGGCAAAATAAAGCAAATTATTCGGTTATTGCAAAAAAAGCCGCCGTTTCTTCCGGCAAGCCTCGCGGATTTCCATGCGAAGCGCCGCCTTGTTTCAATAAAATCGGCCCTGGTTTTTGCGCCTTTCAGAAGAAAGCCCTATTTTTGCCAAGCTAAAAACGCCAGAACTGAGTAAAAAACAGAATGAGTGATTTCGACAAATATATAAGGCAAGGCGAACCTGAGAGCAAAGAAAAGGCTCAGGCATGGCAGACTGCAATCGGCCTGCAAGACGTTGACGGCCTTAAACCGTCGGAGTATTTGCTGCAAACAGCAGGCAGACATATCGAAGGAGATATTACCATCGGCGAAGTAAAGCATCTGATTGACAGTTACTACCAGTCTAAGACCATCAGAAAAGATATAGAGGATGAACGAACTGAAGAAGCCGATAAAGTGTCCGCAAGAATCACTGAAATATTGTCCGAAAAATCCTTCTCGTTCACTCCGAACTATCTGATACTCATTCATAGACGGCTGTTTGAAGGTTTGTACAAATTCGCAGGAAAATTGCGCGATTATGACATGACCAAGAAAGAATGGGTGCTTGACGGAGATACCGTTTTGTATTCGAACCATGAGCTAATCCGGCAAACGCTCGAACACGACTTCGGACAAGAAAAAGAGGTTGATTATCCGTCACTTGATGCCAACCAAGCATTGAGGCATATCTGCAAGTTTGTTTCGGACATTTGGCAAATCCATCCTTTTGGAGAAGGAAACACCCGAACCACGGCTGTGTTCACCATGAAATACCTGCACACTTTTGGATTTACATTCGACAACAGCGTATTCCAAGAACACTCATGGTATTTTAGGAATGCATTGGTCAGAGCCAATTACAACAATTATTCAAAGGGGATATCAGCCACCACATCATTCTTGGAACTATTTTTCAGGAACTTGTTGTTTGGCGAGAAAAATGAGTTGCATAATCGGACAATGCATATCGCAGCTTCCCAAAGTGCCAACAACGATGATTCAAAGAGCCAAAATGACACTTTGAATTGCACTTTGGACGAGATTGCCTTATTGAAATTCCTCAAAGACAATCCTAACGCCACACAAACTGAGATTGCCGTGCATATCGGCAAATCTCTCCGAACCGTCAAGCGAATGACCCCCTCTTTGATAGAGCGTGGCTTGCTGGAACGGGAAAACGGGAAAAGGAACGGAAAATGGGTTGTTAAAAATATAAATTTAAACCGCTAAATTCTCATTTGTGCGAGAAAAAACAATTTCTTCCGGCGGAAAAGCAAGTTTCTTTGCCGATACGGAAAAAGAAGCCCCGTGCTCTGTTGGAGAACAGAGCCGTTTTTTATTCCGCCTCCGTGCAGTATTTGCACATTCTGTCCATTTCCACATAAAAGACGGACGCCCCTATAAATTCAGCCGCCGGTTTTTTGCGCTTTTCAACTGAAAAGCGTAATTTTGTAATATTTTAGAAACGCCGCTTACCTTGCATGTTCCGCTTTTGAGAGTCGCACTTTCAATGCGGGCATGGGACAGGTAACGGCGGAGCGTGCCTGAAAAAGGGGAAACTAAGTCACAGAGGACAAATATGCACGAACCGACAAGCAACAACAAACGTATTGCATATAACACTTTGCTGTTATATATACGCATGTTGTTTTTGGTACTTATCAGTTTATACACTTCTCGTGTCGTACTTCAGGCATTAGGCGTTGAAGATTTCGGAATCAACAATGTCGTTGGAGGAATAATCAGTTTTCTTGGTTTCCTTACAGGGTCGCTTGCCGGAGCCTCTTCTCGCTTCATCACTTTTGCCTTAGGGAAAGGTGACATAGAGCATTTGAAAAAAATTTTCGGCAACATCGTCACCATCCATATCGTTTTTGCATTAGCAATATTAATAATTGGAGAAACGATTGGCCTATGGTTCATGACGACCCAACTGAATATACCGGCAGAAAGAGAAACAGCTGCCTTTTGGGTGTACCAGTTCTCTATCCTGACAGCAATGGGCAATCTTGTCAGCACCCCTTATAATGCTGCCATTATAGCTCATGAAAAGATGTCTGCTTTTGCCTATCTCACTATTGGAGATGCCATTTTAAAGTTAGGGTCTGTTTTCATTTTAATGGCACTCCCTTATGACAAACTGATTCTTTACGCTTTATTCTGTTTGTGCATTCAATTGTTCGACTTTATTGTCTACATCATTTATTGCTCAAAAAAATTTGATGAGACTAAACTTACCAAACTGAAATTCGACAAGCCCCTGTTCAAAGAAATATTTTCCTATGCTGGATGGACGATGAATGGCAACCTTGCCATCTTCGGTTACACACAAGGACTGAACATTCTGCTAAATATATTTTTCAATCCTATAGTAAATGCAGCACGAGGCATTGCAGTCCAAGTGCAAAACATTGTAAACAACTTCAGCACTAACTTTCAAATGGCCTTAAATCCTCAACTGACCAAAAGCTATGCGCAAGAAGACTATAAAAGAATGCATACTTTATTAATTGCAAGTTCCAAATTCTCGGTTTTTCTAATGATACTCATCTGCCTGCCATTGTCTCTTGAAGCCGAGCAAGTTCTAAGATGGTGGCTCGGAGAATATCCCGACCACACAATAAATTTTCTTCGACTGGTTCTTGTGGCAAATATTCTTTTTTGCTTGTCCAACCCTATCTTAACATCAGTACATGCCACAGGAAAAATCAAAAAATTTCAAATTATTGAAGGGACAATGTTGTTGTCAATTGTCCCCATAGCATATATCCTTCTGAGATTATTCAACATACCGCCTGAAAGTGTATTCCTTGTCCATATCTGCATTGAAATACTCACTCAATATGCCCGACTGAGAATCGTGTTGCCTATGATAGAACTTGATATGAAAGAATACCTCCATAATGTCATAAAACCCATAATCGCAGTTCTTGTCATTTCACCACTTGTTCCACTAATTATTTATCTAAATCTGCCACAAAACATCTCATCATTTTTAGCTATATGTATTATCTCAATTGTCTCTGTCATATTATGTGCTTACTTATATGGATGCAATGATATAGAAAAAAGAACTATTTTAAATAAAGTACATAGCATTATTTACAAACAATAATTAGATTCTATGCCAAAAGTCTCAATCATAATTCCCGTATATAATGTAGAGAAATATCTTCCTGCATGTATTGATAGCATACTAAACCAAAGTTTTAAAGACTTTGAAGTGTTGCTTATTGATGACGGAAGTACAGACAAATCAAGAGAAATATGCGACAAATACTCTTTATCTGATAAAAGAATAAGAACTATCCATAAAATAAACGAAGGGGTGAGCATTGCCCGAAATACAGGAATAAAAGAAGCAAAAGCAGAATGGATTACATTTATAGATAGTGACGATTGGGTAGAAAAAGATTTCTTGAGTGCTTTCTTTCAGAAAGGAAAAGAAATAACCCCAACAACTTTGGTCTCACAAGGAATTTTATTCGATTATGACGGGAAAAAAGCCAATGAACCATTCTTCCAATATGATACGATTTCTGCTACAAAAGCATCCTTCCCCTCTATTATACCTCAATATAAAATTCTACATAACGGATGCCCTTGTTGCAAACTATTCAATAGAGAGCTTATAATTAATAACAATATACTTTTTACTCCAAAAACGTCAACCCATGAAGACCATATATTCGTGCTAAACTATCTGCTTTACATAGACAAACTTATTCTTTTAGACAGCCTGTTTTATCACTATATGAAAAGAGAAACGACCACCCTTTCCAATGCAAAACATCCTGCAAAATCTTATATTATTGTTTCTGACATGATATATAATCTTACAATATCATTAAAAGAGAAATTTAATATACAGAATGATAAATATATTAGCCAGTTTATCAATGATTTTTGTTTGTATCAATTAACATTGGGAATGTTAAGAAGTATATCAACAAACAGATTCAATATATGCAAAGAGGCCAGACAAAAAATAAAACAACTATCACACTACAAAAACACAATAGAAGGCGGAAGTAATAATTTATTATACTTTTTAAGCATCAGTTTCATCCCGACATGTATAATCTCCTTTGTAGTTTTTTTATTGCAAAGAATAAAAAGGAATGTTTTTATTAATTCATAGAATTTCAATTATGATACCCAAAATCATACATTATTGTTGGTTAAGCAACGATCCGATTCCCGAGGAACTACAGAGATATATGCAAACATGGAAAGAAAAACTTCCTGACTATGAATTTATGCTTTGGAATTTCGAGCGGTTTGATATAAATTCCAGCATTTGGGTGAAACAAGCATTCGAAGCAAAAAAATATGCCTTTGCATGTGACTATATACGCCTTTATGCCGTTTACAATTATGGCGGCATTTATATGGACATGGACGTAGAAGTGATAAAACCATTTGATGATTTATTAAAGGGAGATTATATATTGGGCAAAGAAAGCGAAGAAAGCGTTGAAGCTGGGATTTTTGGAGCTGTGCCTAAAGCGAACTGGATAAAGAAATGTTTGGAATATTATGAAAACAAACATTTTACCTTAGATAACACTACATACGATGAGACACCTTTGCCATACACCATGTACAATATCTTAAGCAAAGAAATAGAACATGGGCATTTAAAATTACTCCCTACAGACTATCTGACGGCAAAATCATGGAAAAATGGAAAGATACACGTCACTTCCAATACATACACAATCCACCATTTTGCTGCTTCTTGGATTTCAAACAAACAAAAAGCATTTGAAAAAATAGCGCGCATAGCAGGGCCCCAGATTACACATCTCTTAGGAAAGACCAGACGCTTTATAAACAAATGCTTTTCAACTAATATATAATCATTTATGAAAACATACATTATCAATCTGCAAAGATCGCCTGAACGAAAAGAATATATGCAGAATTTATTGCATGAAATGACTTCTTTAGACATAGAATTCATAGAAGGCGTGGACGGTCATCAAATATCTGACGCAGACAAAGATAAGATGTTTGATACTGCAAAGTTCGAAAAACGTTATTACCACAAATGCCGTGCTGGGGAAATAGGGTGTACCCTTAGTCATCAAAAATGTTATCAAAAAATTATTTGCTCTGACAATCCTTATGCCCTAATTTTGGAAGATGATATCATCCTATATCAAGAAAAATATATATTTGATGAAATAATCAAACGACTAAAAAAAGAGATTGATACTCCCGTACCTAAAATCATACTCCTTTCAGGATGGTATTGGTTTTTAAAAACCCGTCCCTTATATAATAAATTCAAAATTACAAACGTTTATGACGCATTGTTAACTCATGCATATATAATTAATCGGGAAGCAGCTCAATTGCTGATAGAGAGAAAACCATTTATCAAAGCCGATGATTGGAGATATATAAAAGAAAAAGGAGTAATTCTTCAAGCTGTACGCCCACATCTAATAAGCCAAAAATGGGACGATTCATTCACCACCTTAGTCAATAGTCCTAAAACTAATATCAGTATGCCGTGGCATAAACGTCTCAAAAAATGTCAGCATTCGATTTCCTTAAAATTATTGAGAATCACCGGTCATTTCGAAAAAGCATAACTCCTGCATTTTAAACATGAAACCTAAAATTAGTGTCATCATACCTATTTACAATGTCGAAAAATACATTGAACGATGCATACATTCTTTATTCAAGCAAACGATGAGCAAAGATATAGAATATATATTCGTAAACGATTGTACGCCTGACAATAGCATTAAGAAACTCAACGATATTCTTCTTGAATATCCACAAATAAAAGAAAACATCCATATAATAAACCACTCTCATAATATGGGGTCAGCAACAGCGCGCAATTCAGGACTCAAGCAAGCTAATGGAGAATACATAATCCATTGTGATAGTGATGACTGGGTAAATATTGACATGTATGAGAAACTATATAAATTAGCAAAAAGAACAGATTCAGACATTTGTTGTTGTGACTTTTTTGAAGAATTTGCCCATAAACAAATTTATAGAAGACAGAACTTCCCCAATATTGGAAAAGAATGCATAAAGAAATCTTTCCAAGGTGAATTACATTGCGGAATGTGGAACAAATTAGTTAAAAAGAATTTATATGTAAAATACAATATTTGTTTCCCTGACTCTGTAAATTTTTGGGAAGATGTGACAACAATAAACCGCTTGTACTATTATGCAAATAATATATCTTATCTGCCTGAAGCCTTGTATCATTACACTCGATACAATGAAACCTCTTATACAAATCATTTAAACCATTCTTCATGCTTGAATATACTCTCAGCTGTTGACATATTGCAAAAATTTTTAGACGCACAAAATGCTGATCGCGACATCAAAAAGGCATTCTTATATCTACAACTTACAGCTAAATTAAATTTGCTTCTCAATAGTAAAAAAGAACAACAAGTTAAATGGAATGCTTTATACCCCAATGCAAGAAAAGTGTTGTTCTCTTATAAACGCATGTCTCCATATTGGAGAATAGCACTTATGTTTGCGTATCAAAACCGGTTGGAAACATTTAATATCTTCGCCAAATCCAAGTCCTTGATTGCAAAAATATCAAAATGAAATTATCAATAAAGATAAACAAAAACTTAATAGAAGAAACCGAAAACGTAGCAATCGTATTCTGTTATATTTTCTCTTTCTATATAGCCGGTCCTATCACAAGTTCTTTATTGGCTGCATTCTTTCTAACCATCTATCTTTTCTTATTCCCCACTAAGCAAAGATGGATGTTTCAAAATTTCAAGCATATTTTTGCAATAAAGATATTATTAATCCAATTGTTCATAATAGGAATAGCCTTTCTCTACAGCTATACCCATTTGACATTTGATTTATCTTATGCAAAAGTCATGTTTGGACAAACGATTCATTTAATAGCGGGGATTGTCATTGTTACCTATTTAAAATACCAGAGACATTTCGATGAACTCAAAATTGAAAAAACTATTGTAACTGCCTTTTTCATACAGTCAATTATACAAATCATAGCCTTAGGAATGCCTTCTTTCGCAACTTTACTTACCCACTTTAATAGAGCAGAAGATTTGCAGGAAGGTTATGGCGGAGTGCGCGGACTGGCTTTAGCTGCTGGCAGCGGATGGAGTTTGGGACTATCATACGGGTTAACGTATATCATATTCACAAAAAGATATTTATTGCAAAAAATACACACCAAGACTATCATAATTGGAATTATTCTGCTCATCGGAACATTTTTTGCAGGCCGCACCGGATTCGTAGGTGCAGGATTGGGAATTTTGCTGTTCTTTTTATCTAAGGAACAAAAAACAAGTTCTAAATTCTCTTTAGTTTTCAAGATATTATTTCTCATAATCATTTTTTGCGGGATATTCTACCTCTTATTCCCCACATTGGCCGATTTTGTGATAGACAATGTTTTGCCTTTTGCTTTTGAACCGTTCTATAAATTATATTATGGAGAAGGATTTTCCACTGGCTCAACAAACAAGCTCGGTGAGATGTGGCAGGTACCAATTTCCTTAAAAGAAATCTTAATAGGAGACGGATTGTTTACCGATCCCACTTGGGGATATTATTATAAACGAACAGATGTTGGAATCTTGCGTAATTTATTATATTGGGGAGTGGTTGGATATTTAATAATCATTGCATATCAATTATTTTTAATACATCCAATAAAACATGTCAAAACAATATCTGTTATCTCTCCCCGAAGTATGCATTTATATAAACATATGATTATAATCTATTTATTCGCTTTAGAGTTTAAAGCAATGACGGTAGGATTTAACAAAATGACTTTCTCTATAATTTTCTTAGTTTCATACTTTTATTTTGAAGATTATCACAAAAAAAATGGAGCACAATATGCCTATCACGATTACTTACCTGATATTCGCCCATAACAATGCAGAGTTTCTGCTCAACCTGATAGAGCAATTAAGTTACCCTCATTGCAGTTTCTATATCCATATTGACAGAAAGTCAAAAGAGGATTTCTCAACGATACAGAAATTAGCCAACGTGCGCTTTACATCAAAAAATATAGAAATCGACTGGGGAGGAATAAGTATGGTGGAAGCGCTAATATCCAGCTGCCAGGAGATTATTGACTTAAAGTTAGGAGACACAATCGTCTTTTTAAGCGGTAATGATTTTCCCATTAAATCCAATGAATACATTTACAAATATTTAAACGATAATAGAGACAAAAATTTCATCACCGGAGGACGCATGTTGACTCCGGAATGCAATTGGGAAGAATACGGAAGAAGAAGGCTAGAATGTTATGCTTTAAGAGTTGGGAACCGAAAAATTGCAACAATAGAACCGCATAAGCTATCCATATCAAATCTTAAGCAACTTGTCAAAACAATTATTTATTCACCCAACAATATTGTAAAAGCACTTTCTATATGGCGCAAATACCCGCAAAGAAAGCATCCGAATAATCTTAAACCTTATTCAGGAGAGTTTTGGTGGGTGCTCCCTTCGGTTTCTTTGAAAACAATAATATCTTATATTGCCGCACATCCGGAGTTTTTAAGATATCATCAAAACACTTCCAATCCTGACGAAATAATATTCAATACGCTTGCCCACAACCTTCTGCCTCATGAGAATATTATGAACTCATGTTTGCGATACATAAAATGGACAAATTCGCCCTCGCCAAGCAATGTAACGATAAAGGACAAAAAAATTATTGATGAATGCCTCTCTAATCCGAATATCCTTTTCATCAGAAAAATAGATTCCGTGGAGACATGCAATTTCATCAAAAACCGAATAGCCGCAAACCCATGAGCGTATCTATCATAATCCCCGTATATAACGGAAGCAGACACATCGCTCAATGCGTCCGCACGCTGAGAGACCAGACATACTTGGATTGGGAAGCCGTCTTTGTCAACGACGGAAGCACGGACAACTCATTGAAAATGCTGAAACAAGCGGCGAATGAAGATGCCAGAATCCGCATCGTGAGCCAAAGCAACCAGGGAGCGGCAAAGGCACGAAATGCAGGGATACAATCTGCTAAAGGAGACTTTATCACTTTTCTTGATATAGACGACACGCTTTCGAAAGACTTTCTTGAAAACTTGCTGAAAGAATTTACGGACGATACAGATATTCTTGTAAGCTCTTTCAATATCATTGAAAACGGCACGCTCGTCAAACGCAAAGAGTTGAAAGAAGGACACTTCGCGCAGATTGATTATCTGAAAAAAGTCTTGTCCGGACGCTATGGCTGGGAGCTATGGGGCAAGATATACAGGAAAAGCCTGTTTCTGAAACCTATTCCGGTTCCGGAGGGTATCAGGATTGGCGAAGACGCTTCCGTATTCATCCAGCTCATAATCCGTGCGCGCAACGTTGCGGTAACGAACAAGCACCTGTACAATTATATCCAGTACGGACACTCTGCATCTCACATCCAATCTTCCGAATATGCGGAAGAAACGTTGCAGGCCGGATATTTTATCGAGTCTTTCCTGAAAGAAGAAGCGACGCTATACCCGAAAATCAAGGATGAAATCGATGCAATGTTCCTGTTGTTTTATTCCAATTCCACGCGGAGAGCTTGTTTGGGACGCAACCATCCTCTCGTTTCCGACATCTGCAAAAAGCATCTCACCCTAAAGGCTTTGAAGTTGCTGCCTTTTCACAAAAGCATATACATCATGCTGCATCTCTATTTCGGCAAATACATATCCAAACTATTATCCTAAGAATATGTTTTCTATCCTCCTTTCCGTCTATCGCAAAGAAAAAACAGAGTTCCTCACCGAAGCGTTGAAAAGCATTATCGAACAGACATTGCCTCCGGATGAGATTGTACTGGTAGAAGACGGACCGTTATTGCAAGAACAAGAAAATGTCATTTCGCAATTCGCTGCACAACATGGTATGGTCCGAATCGTCAAACTGCCACAAAACCAAGGGCTCGGAAAGGCTTTGAACGAAGGACTCAAACATTGCACATACGACTTGGTGGCACGGATGGACACGGACGATATCGCTCTGCCCGACCGTTTCGAGAAGCAAGCGGCATTCATGGAGGCTCATCCTGAAATAGACGCTTGCAGCGGATGGATAGACGAATTTATCGACACGCCGGACAATATCGTTTCAAGACGGACTTTGCCGGAAACCTCTGAAGAACTGTACAAATTCGGCAAGAGCCGCAACCCGCTGAACCATCCGGCTGTAATGTTCCGCAAAAGCGTTGTACTCAAGGCGGGAGGATACCAACATTTCCCGTTGTTCGAAGACTATTACTTGTGGGTGAGGATGATGATGAAAGGATCGAAGCTATACAACCTTCAGGAGCCGCTTCTGCTTTTCCGCAGCTCACAAGACATGTACAAACGCCGGGGAGGAATGAAATATGCACTGACGGAACTGCGCTTCCAACGCACGATTCACAAACTCGGATATATCAGCCTGACAAAGATGTGGGCCAACTCGCTCACGAGATTTATTGCAAGAATCATTCCCAACAAATTAAGAGGTCTTTTATACAAGTCCGTATTGCATAAATGACCAAAGAAGAACTGACAAAACGATTGCAGGTAATGTCGTGGATAAAGTTACAGATAAGTTACCGACAATATAAAATCATTTCTTTAATAAAAGAAAACAATGCAATATCTGCAAGTCTAATTGCTTTAAAGCTATCCACAACTCCCCGAACAATTCAAAGGGATTTGGCCATATTGAGGCTATCAAATATTATAGAAAGAGCGGGCTCCAGTAAAGGAGGCTACTGGAAGATTTTGAAAACATTCCGCTAAACACAAAACATTAAACGCATTTCGGCTCAAAGACGAATTTTTAATCCACTATAAATATGAACATCACATTCATCGGAGGCAGCGGCTTTGTGGGCACACGCCTCATCGAACTCTTGAAAGAAGACGCCCAAAAGGGCTACAATATCCGGAATATCGACCTGCAACAGAGCCATTTCCACCCGGAAGTGACGGAGATAGGAGACGTGAGAGACCAGTGCTGCATGGACGAAAAGCTGAAGGGGGCGGACTGCGTGGTGCTGCTTGCCGCACAACACAGGGATGACGTCCACCCCGTATCGCTTTACTACGACACGAACGTGGGAGGAATGGAGAAAACGCTCAACGCCATGCAGAAGAACGGGGTGAAACGAATCGTGTTCTATTCGTCGGTGGCCGTGTATGGGCTGAACAAGAAGAACCCGAACGAAGAGCACCCGGCCGACCCGTTCAACCACTACGGGAAAAGCAAATGGCAGGCGGAACAGAAGTTGCAGGAATGGCACAAAACGCATCCGGACTGGAACGTCAACATCGTGCGCCCCACCGTCATTTTCGGCGAACGCAACCGGGGAAACGTCTACAACCTGCTGAAACAGATTGCAAGCGGAAAGTTTCTGATGGTAGGCAAGGGGAACAACAAGAAGTCGATGGCATACGTGGGCAACATCGTGGCGTTCACGAAGTTCCTCATCGAGAACAAGACTGAGGGATACAACGTGTACAACTACATCGACAAGCCTGATTTCAACATGAACGAGCTTGTGGCCCACGTCAGCAAGGTGCTGAAGAAGCACATCCCCACTACGCATTTCCCCTATTGGTTAGGCATGTTGGGAGGATACGGATTCGACCTTCTGGCCAAGATTACGGGCAAAAAGCTCACGGTAAGCTCGGTACGCGTGAAGAAGTTCTGCGCCACCACCGAGTTTGACGCGACTAAAGTGAAGGAAACCGGATTCAAGGCTCCCTACACGCTGGCGGAGGGACTGGCCCGCACGCTTGAGTTCGAATTCATCCACGACGCTTCCGGCGGAATCACTTTCAAGACGGAATAAGGAAACGCCGCGACGTTTTGCCGGAACGCGGCGGAAAGATGATGAAAACGCGCCCGCAAACGCATCCGGATATCGGCGAAAAATCACTATCTTTGCACCGGAAACAAACAAACCCGACAGATAAACTTCTTCAAGATGACAGAACAAAAAAACGACATAACAGAGAAAAAGCAGCAAGAGGAAATGGAAATCGACTTGATTGCCCTGTTCAAAAAGCTGGCGGACAACCGTAAAAGACTCTACAAGGCGGTAGGCGTCGGCGCCGTAATCGGACTCCTCATCGGGTTCAGCCTCCCGAAAGAATACAAGGTGGAAGTGACCCTCTCGCCGGAATCCGGTCTGGAAAACTCCGGAGGGCTGGCGGGCATCGCGTCCATGTTCGGCCTGGGAAGCGGAGGAAGTTTAGGAGAAGACGCGCTGAGCTTCACCCTGTTTCCGGAAATCATCAAAACCACTCCCTTCCTGCTGGAAATGCTGGAAACCCCGCTGAAGACGAAAGACGACGAGAGCATCACGCTCTACGACTATTTGGACACGATGAGCCAGCCGTGGTGGAGCTACATCATGAAGCTCCCCGGACAGGCGGTGGGCGGCGTCATGTCATTGTTCAGAGACAAGCCGGATGAAACCGACCGGCCTATCGACCCCTTCAGGCTGACACACGAGCAGAAAGGGCGCATCGAAATGCTGAAAGAGATGCTGAAAGCCGAAACGGACAAGAAGACGGGAATGACTACGGTAAGCATCTCCCTGCAAGACCCGGTGGCCTCCGCATTGGCGGCGGACAGCGCAGTGACCAAGCTGCAGCGGTATATCACGGACTACCGCACGCGAAAGGCGCAACAAGACTGCGACTATTTGGAGAAGGTCTGCAAAAAATGCAACGAAGAATACATCAAGGCCCAAGAAGCATACGCACGCTTTGCTGACGCCAACAAGAATATAATACTGCAGTCGGTGAAGGCGGAAAGCGAACGCCTGCAGAAAGCGGCAAGCTCAGCCTACCAGATATACAACCAGATGGACACGCAGCTGCAGCTCTCGCGCGCCAAAATACAGGAAGCGAAGCCGGTGTTCGCTGTAGTTGAACCTGCCACCGTCCCCTTGCATCCGTCGGCGCCCAGAAAGATGATTATCTTGGTCGGCTTCATGTTCCTTGCTTTCTTCATCAAATCGGCATGGATATTGTTCGGAGAAGAACTCTGGAAATCGTTTAAGGAAGAGATGAGAAAACCGGCTGAAGAATCCGAAAAACAAATCGTAAAATGAAAAGACTTGCTATAATCGCGCTGGGCCTGCTGGCGGCTACGGTCTCATACGCCCAGCTGGATACGGAACTGAAATATCAGGTGGAACTGGGAGCCACAGCCGGAAACGGCACGTATGCTCCGCTCTGGTTCACCGCCAACCGGTACGGGCTGTCGAGCTCGGAACCCAATTCAGGATACCTCCGTGCCGGAATCGCCTACGAAAAAGAGTTGAAAAGAAACTGGAAGGTGGCCGCCGGAATAGACTTGGCCGGAACCGTCAACCACCAGAACAGCTTCAACGTGCAGCAGCTGTACGCCGACATCTCATGGAAGGTGCTGAACCTCAGCATAGGCATCAAGGAAAGGAAAGGATTTCCGCTGGAAAAAAACGCGGCTTTGAGCAGCGGAATGATGGTGGAAGGCCCGAACGCCCATCCTCTTCCGCAAATCAGAGCGGAAATGCCTGAGTTCTGGAACGTGCCGGGCACCAAAGGATGGTTCGCCTTCAAAGGGCACATCGCTTACGGCTCGTTCGCCGAATACGACTGGCAGCGAAATCATGTGAATCCGGGAGGAACGTTCACGGAAAACGTGCTTTACCACAGCAAGTCGCTGATGCTGCGCTTCGGAAACAAAGAAAGGTTTCCGCTGGAGTTTGAAGCGGGAATCCTGATGGCGGCGCAGTTCGGAGGCAACAGATACAGGAAACAAGCGGACGGAAGCGTAACGCTGGAAACGGACATGCCGGAAAACTTGAAAGCATATTGGAAAGCATTCTTCCCGCAAGCGGGAGGCGAAGACACGCCATACGGCGAGCAGACCAACATTGAAGGAAACCAGGTGGGAAGCTGGAACTTCGCCCTCAACTGCTATATGGGCGACTGGAAGTTCCGCGCCTACTTAGAGCATTATTTTGAAGACCACTCGCAAATGTTCTGGGAATACGGAAGATGGAAAGACGGACAGCTGGGTCTGGAAATCACCTTCCCCAAAAACCGATGGATAACCTCCGCCGTATGGGAAGGCATATCCACCAAAGACCAGACAGGGCCGTTACTATACAACGGCTTCGACGGACAGTTCCCGGAATACCAAATCAGCGGCAACGACGACTACTTCAACCATTACATCTATGGTGCATGGCAATATATGGGAATGGGAATGGGAAATCCCCTTGTCCCTGCCCCGCTCTACAATGAAGACCACTCCATTTCTTTCCGCAGCAGCCGGATAAGGGCAAACCATCTGGGCATATCAGGCAATCCGTCGGCTGAATGGAGCTACCGCCTGCTGGTTTCATTCGCACGCTATTGGGGCACGTATTACAATCCTCTCGACAAGCAGCGGAAACAATTCTATTCGCTCTATGAAGCCGTCTACTCTCCGCGTTGGGCAAAAGGCTGGAGCGCATCGCTGGCGCTCGGACTCGACCGGGGGAACTACCTTGGAAATTCCACCGGAGGGATGCTGACCATCAAAAAAACGGGAATCATTTTCTAACGCTCGAACTATATGAAACAATTCATCTATATAAGCCTCCTTGCAGCCGCCATAGCGTTTGGAGGATGCAAGAAAGAACCCATCAATTCCGATATAGAAGGACATTGGCAACTTCTGGAGTTTACCACCAAAGCGGACAACGTAACGCACCCGTGCGAACGCATCTATTACAGCATCCAACTGTGGGTGGTGGAAGTGGCGGAAAAGCAAGGGCCGTTGGGTCTGGAATCTTTCCGAGGAAGATACCGGTACGATGAAACATCGAACACTGTCAGCATGACAGAGATGAGCACATACGCCACTCCGGGAAACTCTGTTCCTGCTGAAGTATGGCAACTGAAGCCTTACGGACTGAACAGCACGGACACGGAGTTCGATGTAATCAGCGCAGACGGGAAGTCGATGGTACTCGAATCAGACTATGCAAGACTGACATTCAAGAAGTTCTGACAATGAACGACAAACAGGAACACTGGTACGCTCTATACGTGAGGATGCATCACGAGAAGAAAACAGCGGAAAAATTAGACGGGATGGGCATCACGAACTACTTGCCGATACAGGAAGTGGTGAGACAATGGAGCGACAGAAAGAAGAAGCTCAAGGTGGTGGTAATCCCGATGATGATTTTTGTCCGCACGGACGAATGCGGAAGGTTAGAGCTGATAAGGAATATCCCTTCTGTCACCGGATGCCTGTTCGACCGGAGCGCGAGACAACCGGCGGTGATACGTGACGAAGAAATGGAACGCTTCAGGTTTATGCTGGACTTCTCGGACGAAACGGTGCGCTTCTTCGACAAACCTTTGGCTCCGGGCGACAAGGTGCGTGTGATAAAAGGGCCGCTCATGAACTTGGAAGGCGAACTGATACACTTGGAAGGCAAATCGCAGATTCTGGTAAGAATCCAGCAGTTAGGCTCCGCATCAGTAGACATCCCCGCCGGATATGTAGAAAAGATTTAAGACACTCGCAAGCAAAGTGGCATTGAGGGGTTGGCAAGAACGCGGTTGCGTTTCTTGCCAACCCCTCAGTTTTTCAGCATCTCCCGACGAAGTGTCCCTCATTGGAAGAATATGTCATCGAGACGGCTGTTGTGTTCTTCTTCTATCTCCGTCAGACGGTCTTTGCACGGATCGAAATCGCCGGGTATGTCGAAGACTTCTTCTTCCGAATAGCCCAATGTCTTGTCAGCGTAAACCTTCTGCATGTAAAGTCCCCACACGGGCAATGCCATCGACGCTCCCTGTCCGTCGCGCATCGTGTCGAAGTGGATGTCGCGTTCTTCACCGCCTACCCAACAGCCGGACACGAGCGACGGAGTGAAGCCCATAAACCATCCGTCGGAATTGCGGTTGGTGGTTCCCGTCTTGCCGCCCATATCGGCCTTGATGCCGTAAAGACGGCGCACGCGGCCGCCCGTACCTTCGTTGATTACGGCGCGGAGCATCACAAGCATCTTGTATGAAGTGGATTCGCTGATTACCTCATTTATCTGGGGCGTGAACGTGGCGACCACATTCCCGTCGTTGTCTTCTATGCGGGTGACGAACAAAGGAGCCGTGCGAATGCCTTTGTTGACAAAGGCGGTATAAGCGCTCACCATCTCTCCCACCGATATTTCACAGGGGCCCAGACAAAGCGACACCGTAGGCTGGATGTCTTTGTTGAGCACTCCGAACGAATGAATCAAACGGGCAAGGTCGTAAGGACTCAGCTTGCTCATCAGGTAGGCCGAAATCCAGTTGTTTGAATTGGCAAGCCCCCACTTCAGCGTCACGATTTCGCCGTAATGCGAGCGGGAACTGTTGCGCGGCGACCATGCCCTGCCGTTTTCGTCAAACAGCGTCTGCTCTACGTTGCGCACCTCGTCGCACGGGGAGAATCCGTTTTCCATCGCCAGCGAATAGACGAAAGGCTTCACGGTAGACCCGATTTGGCGGCGTCCCACCATTGCCATGTCGTATTGGAAATAGTTGTAGTTGGGGCCTCCCACATACGCCTTCACATGTCCCGTCAGCGGGTCCATCGACATGAATCCCGCGCGCAGGAAGTGCTTGTAATACTTGATAGAGTCGAGCGGGGTCATAATCGTGTCCTTCTCCCCGTCCCACGAAAAGACCGTCATCTCGTGCGGAGTGTTGAACGCTTCCGTAATTTCCGCTTCCGTGCAGCCCGCCGCCTTCATGGTGCGGTAACGGTCGCTTTGGCGGACGGAGCGCGCCAAGATGCGCTCCACTTCTTCCGGAGTGAGCTGGTTGGTATAAGGAGCCGTCTTGCGCCCCTTCTTTTCCTTGAAGAAACGGGGCTGCAGGTATTTGGCCACGTGCTCGTAGACAGCTTCTTCGGCATAACGCTGCATACGCGAGTTGATGGTCGTATAGATTTTCAGCCCGTCCACGTAGATATTGTAGTTCGTCCCGTCCTTCTTCTTGTTTTTCGCGCACCATCCGTACAGCGGGTTGGTCTCCCATGCAATCGAGTCTTCGTAATAAGCCTGCATCTGCCATCCCCGATACTTGCTCCGGTCGGGCTTCTTGGCGGTCATCACCCCGCGCAGGTATTCGCGGAAATAGGTGGCCAGACCGTCTTTATGGTCTACGGGCTGGAACTTCAGCGTCAAAGGGAGAGCCTGGAGCGAATCGCACTCTGCGGCGGTGATATACCCCGCCTTGCGCATCTGGTCGAGCACCACGTTGCGCCGTCCCCGCGAACGCTCGTTGAAGCGGCGCGGATTGTAGAGCGAAGGGTTCTTGCACATGCCTATCAGCGTGGCCGCCTCTTCTATCTTCAAGTTTTTGGGCTCTTTGCCGAAATAGGTCTTCGCCGCCGTCTTGATGCCCACGGCATTGTTGAGGAAGTCGAACTTGTTGAGATACATCGTCAGGATTTCCTCCTTCGTATAGTAACGCTCCAGCTTCACGGCAATCACCCACTCGATGGGCTTCTGGAGCAGACGCTCCATCACGTTGTCTGCCGTGGGCGAATAGAACTGCTTGGCAAGCTGCTGGGTGATGGTGCTGCCGCCCCCCGCATGTTTCTGCATCAGAATGCCGCGCTTCACCACCGCGCGCAGGAAAGCGCGGGCGTCGATACCCGAATGGCGGTCGAAGCGCACGTCTTCCGTCGCTATCAGGGCGTGTACCAGATGGGGAGAAAGGTCGGCATAGCCCACATACACGCGGTTTTCCTTGCTGAGCGACCACGTGCCGAGCAGCTGCCCGTCTTCCGACAGCACTTGAGTGGCAAACTTCAAGTTCGGGTTTTCAAGTTCTTCCACCGGGGGAACGTAACCGATTTTCCCCTTCGAGATGGCGGCGAATACAATCGCGGCCGCAGCAACGGCTATCGCCAGCACAGCCCACAATATGATGATGAACGTCTTTCTCATTTTTTTTACTTGCAACTTCATAATGTCTTTACGAACTGCAAATGTAGGGAAAATCGCCGGAATATTCCAACAAAAGCGGAAGAATGAAGCATTTATTTGCAAAACTTGACGGCAAAAGCCTGTGCGCCTTTGCGCAAAAAGCGGGCGGGTTTTGCGCAAAAGACGGACAGGCTTTGCGGAAAAAAGCGGGCGCCTTTTCCAACCGAATGCCGGGTTATTTTCACTCCGCCCCCGAAAACTCGCGAAAAACGGATGATTTTTCTTTTTTTTTGCCTACCTTTGAACTCCAATTGCAACAGCTGTCAAAAAAACGCTTAATTGATATGGAAAATAGAAGTTTAGTCACGATTGCCAAACACTCGAAGGAGAAAATCCTCTACCTGCTGGAAATGGCAAAAGAATTCGAGAAAAAACCCAACCGCCGTCTGCTGGACGGAAAGATTGTAGCGACTCTTTTCTTCGAACCGTCCACACGCACGCGCTTGAGCTTCGAAACGGCGGCCAACCGCCTCGGAGCGAAAGTAATCGGATTCACCGACCCGAAGGTAACCAGCTCGTCGAAAGGAGAAACGCTGAAGGACACCATCATGATGGTGAGCAACTACGCCGACATCATCGTGATGCGGCACTTTCTGGAAGGAGCGGCAAGATACGCCAGCGAGGTGGCGCCCGTGCCCATCGTAAACGCAGGCGACGGGGCAAACCAGCACCCCTCGCAGACGATGCTCGACCTCTATTCCATATACAAGACGCAGGGCACGCTCGAAAACCTCAACATCTACCTGGTGGGAGACCTGAAATACGGACGCACCGTGCATTCGCTCTTGATGGCCATGCGCCACTTCAACCCGACATTCCACTTCGTCGCTCCCGACGAACTCCGGATGCCGGACGAATACAAGCTGTACTGCAAGGAACACGGAATCCGCTTCGAAGAACATACCGACTTCACGGAAGAAACCATAGCCGATGCGGACATACTTTATATGACGCGCGTGCAGCGAGAACGCTTCACCGACCTGATGGAATACGAGCGGGTGAAAGACGTATATATCCTCCGCAACAAAATGCTGGAGCACACGCACCCCAACCTGCGCATCCTGCACCCCCTGCCCCGCGTGAACGAAATCGCCTACGACGTGGACGACAACCCGAAAGCATACTACTTCCAGCAGGCCAAGAACGGGCTTTACGCACGCGAAGCAATCCTGTGCGACGTGTTGGGCATCACGCTCGACGAAGTGAAAGCGGATACGACAAGCGGAATGTGTTAATCTCAAGAAATTACGGACATGAAAAAGAAAGAACTCCAAGTGGCCGCACTGAAAAACGGCACTGTAATCGACCATATACCGTCCGACAAGCTGTTTACCGTAGTGTCGCTGCTCCATTTGCAGGACGTGACGGCGAACATCACCATCGGAAACAACTTTGAAAGCGAGAAGCTCGGCAAGAAAGGCATCATCAAGATTGCCGACCGCTTCTTCAGCTCGGAAGAAATCAACCGCCTTTCGGTCATAGCGCCGAACATCGTCCTCAACATCATCAAGGACTATGAGGTGGTAGAGAAGAAGCCGGTCATCATGCCCGACGAACTGGAAGGCATCGTGAAGTGCAACAACCCGAAATGCATCACCAACAACGAACCGATGCAGACGCGGTTTCACGTCATCGACAAGGAGAAGGGACTGCTGAAATGCCACTATTGCGAAAAAGAACAGTCGAAAGACAACATCAAACTGCTGTAAACGCCAAACTGCTGCAACCATGAAACAGGACTGGAAACCGGGAACCATGATTTACCCCTTGCCTGCGGTATTAGTGAGCTGCGGAAGCACGGAAGAAGAATACAACATCCTCACCGTAGCGTGGACGGGAACGATATGCACCAACCCGCCCCTATGCTACATCTCCGTGCGTCCCGAACGCCACTCCTACCCGATTCTGAAAAAGAACATGGAGTTCGTCATCAACCTCACCACAAAAGACATGGCATACGCCACCGACTGGTGCGGAGTGCGCTCAGGAAAAAACTGCAACAAGTTCCGCGAAATGAAGCTCACGCCGGGAAAAGCGAAAACGGTGCAGGCCCCCATCATCCAGGAATCGCCGCTGTGCATCGAATGCCGGGTGAAAGAAATCATGTCGCTCGGCTCGCACGACATGTTCATCGCCGAGGTGCTGAACGTGCAGGCCGACGACAAATACCTCGACTCCGAAACGGGCAAGTTTGAACTTGCCGCATCAGGACTGCTGGTATACGTGCATGGAGGCTACTACGAACTTGGCAAGAAAATAGGCAAATTCGGCTGGTCGGTCGAAAAGAAGAAGTAACGTATGCGGAGAAGAGTCGCTTTCATCATATTCCTCGCGACCGTGGCGGAAATGTCGGCGGCCCAGCGGACAAACGCGCCGATGGTTACGCTGAAACAACCGCGCATTAGCCTGGGAATACGGGGCGGCTTTAATTCCTCCATGTTCTTCACCGACCGCTTCTCTATCGACGGGCAAGCGCTGGAAGACATGCAAAACAACTACAAGGTGGGCTACTTCGCCTCGTTCTTCTGCCGCTTCAACCTGAAAAGACACCAGTTCATCCAACCGGAAGTCTCGTACAACGTATTGCAGGGAAGCATCTCTATCCCCTATACTCTGTCGAACTCGGAGGTATTGCAAGAGAGCGGGCTGATTAAAAGCCGCGCCACCGTCATAGACATCCCGCTGCTTTACGGCTACAAGTTCGTGGACGTGCATCCCTACGGAATGGCGTTCATGGCAGGGCCGAAAATAAGCTGGGTATGGAAGGCCCACAGCAAAAACGAATATTCAGGGTTCTACCAGCAAAACATCTCCGAACATGCGGAGCCGTTCCGCTACAGCGCAGTGGTAGGACTGGCGGTAAACGTGTCGAACATCTTCTTCGACTTCCGGTATGAAGTAGGGCTTCACAACGTAACGCGAAAGATTACATACGACCCGAACACGACCGAAGAACCGTACAACCAACATACAATGGACATCAAACGCCGACTGAACGTGTTGAGCTTTTCGGTAGGAGTAATATTTTAACTAATCTCAAAAACAAATAATCATGAAAAGAGACGACTTGATTTTCGACATTATTGAAAAAGAACACCAGCGCCAGCTGAAAGGCATCGAGCTGATTGCTTCAGAGAACTTCGTAAGCGACCAAGTGATGCAGGCTATGGGTTCGTGCATGACCAACAAGTATGCCGAAGGATACCCCGGCAAACGCTATTACGGAGGATGCGAGGTGGTAGACCAGAGCGAACAGCTCGCCATCGACCGCCTGAAACAGATTTTCGGCGCAGAATGGGCCAACGTGCAGCCCCACTCAGGCGCACAGGCCAACGCCGCAGTATTCCTCGCAGTGCTCAATCCGGGAGACAAGTTCATGGGACTGAACCTGGCACACGGAGGACACTTGTCACACGGTTCCGCCGTAAACACATCGGGCATCCTCTACACGCCGTGCGAATACAACCTGAACAAGGAGACAGGACGGGTAGACTACGACCAGATGGAGGAAATCGCTCTCAGAGAACGCCCGAAGCTGATTGTGGGCGGCGGCTCGGCCTACTCGCGCGAATGGGACTACAAGCGCATGAGGGACATCGCCGACAAAGTGGGCGCGCTGCTGATGATTGACATGGCCCACCCTGCGGGACTGATTGCGGCGGGACTGCTCGACAATCCGGTGAAATACGCTCACATCGTCACCTCCACTACCCACAAGACACTGCGCGGACCTCGCGGAGGCGTCATCATGATGGGCAAAGACTTCCCCAACCCGTGGGGCAAGAAGACTCCGAAGGGCGAAATCAAGATGATGTCGCAACTGCTCGACTCGGCTGTGTTCCCCGGCATCCAGGGAGGTCCGCTGGAACATGTCATCGCTGCCAAAGCTGTGGCCTTCTACGAATGTCTGCAGCCGGAATACAAGGAATACCAGAAGCAGGTGCAGAAGAATGCGCGCGTGCTGGCGCAAGCGTTGATGGACAGAGGATTCACTATCGTATCGGGAGGCACGGACAACCACTCCATGCTTGTAGACCTTCGCACCAAGTATCCTGAACTGACTGGGAAAGTGGCCGAAAAAGCATTGGTAAGCGCAGACATCACGGTCAACAAGAACATGGTGCCGTTCGACACCCGTTCGGCATTCCAGACTTCGGGCATCCGCCTCGGCACGCCGGCCATCACCACGCGCGGAGCAAAAGAAGACCTGATGTACGAAATCGCCGAAATGATTGAAACGGTTCTCTCGAATGTGGACAACGAAGAAGTGATAGCATCGGTTCGCCGCCGCGTCAACGAGACGATGAAAAACTATCCGATGTTCGCTTACTGAACCACGGGCAAGCGGAACGTCAACGCAACCATATATACTAACTTAACTGATTATCAAACCAACAAACATTATGAACAAGATGAATTCTATGGCTATCCTACTGAGCGGATGCTTGGTGCTTAGCGGATGCGGAATGAGCAACACGGGCAAAGGCGGACTGATAGGCGCAGGAAGCGGAGCTGCTTTGGGAGCTGTGCTGGGCGGCGTATTCGGACACGGCAAAGGAGCGGCCATCGGTGCGGCTGTAGGCGGCGCAGTAGGCGCAGGAGCCGGCGTGCTTATCGGAAAGAAGATGGACAAGGCAGCTGCCGAAGCGGAAAAGATTGAAGGAGCGGAAGTGGAGCAGATTACCGACAACAACGGTCTGCAGGCCGTAAAGGTGACGTTCGATTCGGGCATCCTCTTCTCCACCAGCAGCGCAACGCTCAGTTCGTCGGCCAAAGCCGCTTTGAGCAAGTTCGCCAACAACGTGCTCAACCAGAACCGCGACATGGACGTAGCCATCTACGGATATACCGACAACACGGGATGGAAGAACTCTACCGCCGAGCAAAGCGTGCAGAAAAATCTGAACCTCTCGCAGGAACGCGCGCAAAGCGTGTCGAGCTATCTGTTAGGATGCGGAGTCAATCCCAACCAAGTGAAAAGCGTGGAAGGAATGGGCGAAGCGAATCCGGTAGCCGACAACTCTACGGAAGCAGGACGGCAGGAAAACCGCCGCGTGGAAGTGTACATGTATGCCAGCCAGCAGATGATACAGCAGGCTGAAGCAGGCACGCTGCAATAAGCGGCGAAACTGCAAACGAAAGCCCCGCCCGTTTGCCTCGGAACGCGCTCGCGTTTCCGTCCAAACGGGCGGGGCTTTCGTTTGCTTTACCGGCAGATTTCCTCTCAATCACGCCCTAAAGGGCCAGACGTGCAGTGCCGGAAGCTGTCACTTCCTTTCGCCCTCCTGACCGGTCGTATCCTCCCCTTTCAGTATCGGGAGCGTAATCTGATATTTCACGGCCAACACCCGAACTAAAAATACCGACACTCCGCCGATTATCTGAGACCAGTGCGACTCCATTCCCGCCATCAGACAAATCCAATACACCAGGCCGCCGATGACACAAGCCATCGCATAAATCTCTTTGCGGAATATCAGCGGTATTTCATTGATGAAAATGTCGCGCAGCACCCCGCCGGCAGCACCCGTGATGCTCCCCATCATGATGGCAATCCAAAACGGATAGCCCAACGAGTATGCCTTGCTGAAACCGACCACGGTGAACAACGCCAGCCCCACGGTATCGAAAATGAAAAACGTATTGTTCAGCCGAATCACATAACGCCCGAAAAGAATCACGAACAGCATGGCGAACGCCGTGCAAATCAGATACATCGGATCGACCATCCACGCCGGAGTCACATCAAGCAGCACATCGCGGACGGTTCCGCCCCCGATGGCCGTAGCCAGTCCCACCACGTATGCACCGAACCAGTCGAACCGCTTGGCCGAAGCCAGACGGATGCCGCTGATAGCAAAAGCGAACGTCCCGATAAAGTCGAGAATCGTCACAAACGAAGGTATATGAAATTCCATATCGCACACTATTTTTATGTTGTTTTCGTCCTCACCACGTATAGTTCAAGCCGAAGCTGAGCAGCTCTTGCAACTGCCAATAGCTGTGCCCTTCCTCGCGCGACACGCCGTCGTCGAAACGGGCGTGGACAAAGAGCTTGGTCGACAGATATTGGTTGATGGCAAACGTAAAAGTGTTCTCCCACTCGCCCAACACCTTTTCGTAATTCGTCGTATAAGACAGGCGCGACTCCCACATCAGGATGGAAACGATTTTCCATTTCAGCGTCGATTCAAGGCGCGAACCCCACACGCTTTCCCGCTTGTGCCCCTCCTTCACGTTGAACTTCGTAGGGTCTACCCTGCTGCTTGCCACGCTGTACAGCGTGTAGTTCACGGGGTTAATCAGCACAGACAGGTTGCAAACCCCATCCTTTATGTACTTGTAGTCCATACCGAGACCCACGTTCAGCTCGGCAGGCGAGAAGAAAGCAGACACTAAATTCTCCGTATTTGCCTCGTAATTCGAGAAGAACTGTGTCTTAAACTCAGCAGAAAGCGTATAATACCACGAGTTGAAAGCCTTGTAACCGAACTTCGAACTCAACCGAAACAGGTCGTTGTTGGGCATATAGCTGTGGAGCGTGTCGGTGGGAGCCGTAATAAATCCCAACTTCCACTCTAACTTGTTCTCAAACTGTATCTTCTGCCTGTCGTCATAGTTTGCCTGGAGAGTCAGCCCGGAGAGAAAAGATTTCGTGCTTTCGCCGCCTTTATACCAGTTGTCGGAGATATAGTTTTGCGAAAACTGCAGGTATCCGTTGCCCGTAAGCGTCCAGAAATTCGGCTTGAAAACGAGCAAGTCTTTTTCTATCACCTTCTTCGGCTGGCGCGGCATCCGCATCACTTTCATAATGGCCTTCTTGCTTTCATCCCTCACTATCGCTTCTCCTTGCAGAGGTTTCAGAGCGGCAAAATCAGCCTCGTTCTGCTTCACAAGTTGCGGATACTCCACGTAAAACGAGAGCAGCTGCCGGTTGATGCAGCTGTCCACCTCCAGCGTGCGGCGGAGGCTTTCCAGCTCAGGGAGCGCCTCCCGCTTTTCGCGCACGAACGGATTGCGGGGTTTCCAGCCTCCGATGCCGAAAGCCTGCTCCACGGGCGCAAAATAATAAGTGGCCGGCATCGACAGCTTGTAGTAATCGGGCTTGGAACGAATCCCTCTTATAATAAGGTATATGTCGTCCCACCTTTCCAGAGCGGCGTCATAATCCTTGCGGAATTCCGCCACCATCCGGTTGAAAGCCGTCACTTGGGGCGAAGGCAATGCTTTCTTCGCTTTCCTCACCGTTACGTCCGGCTTTGCGGGACGGCTCTCCGCAAGCGTATCCGGCTTTGCCGCCGACTGCAACGTGTCGGGAAGCTGCACGACCGCAGCCGAATCGACGACAGCCGAATCAGGAACCTCAACGATAACCGAATCAACAACCGCCGCAACCGCCGAACCAGCCTCCGCCGTCTGCGCGGACACTCCTGCGCACGCCATCAGAAAAATGCTCATAAAACCCAACTTTTTCATCGTATGCCTGTATAAAATTCGGCGCAAATCTACAAAAAGCCCATGTGATATGCAACAAAAACAGGTTTTACACGATTAGCTTTTGCGGGTTCGGCTTTTTTTTCTAATTTTGCGGCACGGAAAGAAATTTCTTTCAAAGCATGAAACAAAATTTACGGCCGCCTTTAAAAAAAGGGACGCCACCTTACGAAAGGAAAGCGGGCGCATCCGGAAATGAATCCGGCCGGAAAGAAGACCAAAATTTAAACTATATATAATTGTGGCAGAAACAAAATACATTTTCGTGACAGGTGGTGTAGCCTCTTCTTTGGGGAAAGGCATCATTTCATCATCAATCGGCAAATTGCTGCAAGCAAGAGGCTACAGCGTGACCATCCAGAAATTCGATCCGTATATCAACATTGATCCCGGCACTCTGAACCCATACGAACACGGAGAGTGCTATGTGACTGTGGACGGACATGAAGCCGACCTCGACTTGGGGCATTACGAGCGTTTTCTGGGGATTCAGACGACCAAAGCCAACAACATCACGACGGGCCGCATCTACAAAAGCGTAATCGACAAGGAACGCCGAGGCGACTACCTTGGAAAAACGATTCAGATTATCCCCCACATTACGGACGAAATAAAGCGCAACGTAAAGCAGTTGGGCAACAAATACAAATTCGACTTCGTTATCACTGAAATCGGAGGCACTGTGGGCGACATCGAATCGCTCCCCTACCTCGAAAGCATCCGCCAGCTGAAGTGGGAATTGGGCAAGAACGCGCTGTGCGTACACCTTACTTACGTACCCTATCTGGCTGCCGCCGGAGAACTGAAGACGAAGCCGACGCAGCATTCGGTGAAAGAACTGCAGTCGGTCGGCATCCAGCCCGACATTCTGGTGCTGCGCACGGAACATGAGCTGAACGCCAACCTCCGCAAGAAGGTGGCATTGTTCTGCAACGTCGATGAAAACGCAGTAGTGCAGTCGATGGACATGCCTACCATCTACGAAGTGCCCTTGCGCATGCAGGAGCAGAAACTCGATGTAACCATACTCGAAAAGATGGGCCTCCCTGTGGGCGAAACCCCGACGCTCGGCCCGTGGAGAGAGTTCCTCAACCGCCGCCATCATGCTACGGAAGTGGTAAAAATCGGCCTCGTGGGAAAATACGACCTGCAAGACGCTTACAAGTCAATCCTGGAAGCCCTCTCTCAAGCGGCGACCTACAACGACCACAAAGCAGACATCCACTTCATCAACAGCGAAAAGCTGACAGACGAGAACGTAGAAGAACAGCTGAAAGGCATGGACGGAGTCATCATCTGTCCGGGATTCGGACAGCGAGGCATCGAAGGAAAGTTCGTAGCCGTGAAATACTGCCGCACCCACAACATGCCCACCTTCGGCATCTGCCTGGGTATGCAGTGCATGGCCATCGAATTCGCCCGCAACGTGCTGGGCTATGCCGATGCCAACAGCCGCGAGATGGACGAAAAGACTCCGCACAATGTAATTGACATCATGGAAGAGCAAAAGTCCGTCACCAATATGGGCGGAACCATGCGTCTGGGCGCATACGAATGCGTTATCGACCCGACCTCGAAAACCTTCGAAGCCTACCAAACCGAACACATACAAGAGCGTCACCGCCATCGCTACGAGTTCAACAACGACTTCAAGGCGGAATTTGAAAAAGCAGGCATGAAATGCGTAGGAATCAATCCGGAATCAGACTTGGTGGAAATCGTAGAAGTTCCCGCCCTCAAATGGTTCATCGGCACGCAGTTCCATCCGGAATACAGCAGTACGGTGTTGAAGCCGCATCCTCTGTTCCTGTCGTTCGTCAAAGCAGCCATCAACAAGTAATTAATTTTTTAGAAACAAACTGATTGAAATGGACAAAAATACGTTAGTGGGATTTGTGCTGATTGGAGCGGTCATCGTAGGCTTCGGCATCTACAACCGCCCCAGTCAGGAAGAAAGAGCACAAGCCCAACACTATCAGGACTCAATCCGGCAAGTGGTTCTGCAAAAGGAAGCGGAGGCCCGAAAGCAGGCTGCTTTGGCTGAAGAAGCCGCCCTTGCCGACACTGCGTCGATATTCTTCGGCTCCACTAAAGGAGAAGAAACGTTTACGACACTCGAAAACGAGTTCGTCACCCTGCAGTTTACCAACAAAGGAGGACGCATCAGTTCGGCCACACTGAAGGAATACAACGACCAGAAGCACCAGCCGTTGGTGTTGTTCGACGGAGCTGATGCCGAACTGAGCTTCGGATTCGACGGAAAGACGGAGAACATGCGAAGCGACCGCATGTACTTTGAGACCAGAAACGTGACAGACAGTACCGTCACCATGCGCCTGAACGCTTCGAACGGCGGACATCTCGATTTCAACTATCGGCTGCTGCCGCATTCGTACATGGTTGACCTCACCATACAGGCAACGGGAATGCAAAATTTCTTCCCCTCGTCTACCCATAACATGAGCATCGACTGGAAACAGCGTGCCAGACAGATGGAAAAAGGCTTCAACTTCGAGCAGCGCTACACGTCGCTTACCTACAAACCTGTGGACGACAGTTTCGACTATCTGAGCGAAACGAGCGACGAGAAGAAGGACATTCCGGAAGCGCTCGACTGGGTGGCTTTCAAAAACCAATACTTCTCATGCGTGTTCATGGCGGAACAGAGCTTCTTGAACGCTTCGCTCGATTCAAAACTGGAACAGCAAGGAAGCGGATACATGAAGAACTATCGGGCCGAGATGACCACAGCCTTCGACCCGACTGGCGCAACTCCCACCCATCTGCAGTTCTACTTCGGGCCGAACCACTTCAAGACATTGCTGGCAAGCAACGACTTGAGCTTTAAAGACAAGGATCAAGAGCTGGAAGACCTCGTGTACTTGGGATGGCCGATTATCCGCCTTATCAACCGCTGGTTTACCATCAACCTTTTCGACTGGCTTTCCGGACTGGGACTGAGCATGGGTATCGTTATTCTTCTCATGACTATTATCGTGAAGATTCTGGTACTTCCCACCACTTGGAAATCGTTTATATCTTCGGCCAAGATGCGCGCGCTGAAACCTTACGTCGACAAAATCAGCGCCAAATATCCGAATCCGGAAGACGCACTGAAGAAGCAGCAGGAAACGATGGCCCTTTACCGCGAATACAACGTAAGCCCGATGGGAGGCTGCCTTCCGATGTTGCTCCAGACCCCGGTCTACATGGCTTTGTTCTTCTTCGTGCCGAACGCCATCGAGTTCCGCCAGCAAGGGTTCTTGTGGACAAACGACCTCTCGGCATACGACGACCTTATCAGCTGGGACATGACTTTGCCGCTGCTCGGCAACCACTTGAGCCTGTTCTGCCTGCTGTTCAGCGCGACGACCGTCATCAACCAGATTGTCATGATGCGCCAGCAGGATATGGGGAACAACCCGCAGATGGCGGCCATGAAGTGGATGATGTATATCATGCCGCTGATGTTCTTCTTCATCTTCAACGACTATGCGTCGGGATTGAGCTACTATTATTTCATCTCCGGCTTGATGAGCATCCTTATCCTGTGGATTATGCGGAAGATGACCGACGAGAAAAAGCTCCTTGCCCAATTGGAAGCCAACAAGCGCGAACCCTCACAGCAAAAGCCGAGCGGACTGATGGCCAAGTTGGAGGCTCTCCAAAAAGAACAGGAACGCCTTCAGAAAGAACGCATGAAGCAGACGCAGAAACAGCATAACAAAAAAAACTGACAGACTGCGCTTCAGAAGAAACTTCAGGGCATCCGTGAACTAAACGGACGCCCCTGAACGAAGCTCCCTCCATCTCTGATTATCGCCACGGAGAATGGGGGGAGTGAGTTTTTAAGGCTAAGGTATGCTTCGCACACGGTCTGCACGACAAGAGGCCGACCTGCCTGCAGCCTTTCCGCCGAACAAAAATCAACCGCCTATGAGAACAGGACGCAAAAGAACGCTCAAATTTATCGCCGCCGGGGTGCTGCTGCTTGCCCTCGCCTACATGTCGCTGCCGTATTATGCGCGCCAGGCGCTGATTCACCTGATGCCGGTCATCGATGATTTGGAGATTTTCCACCGCGACACGGTGCGCTGCAATCCGCACTACGCATGGCACTGGCCCGAAGCCGCCGACTATAACCGCTGCCGCCTCGCACACGAAGATTCCGCCTACTTGGACGAGATGGAGACGGTGGCTTTTCTTGTCATCCAGCACGACAGCATCGTCTTCGAAAGCTACCGCAACGGATGGAACGACACGCTCACCTCAAACATCTATTCGGCTACGAAAACAATAGTGGGGCTGCTGGCCGGAATCGCCCTCGACGAAGGATACATACGCAGCCTCGACGACCCCGTAAGCGCGTACATCCCCTGTTACACCAAGGGACGGCAGAAGGATGTGACCATACGCAACCTGCTCACAATGAGCGCAGGAATGGCATGGGACGAGGCGTATGCCTCGCTTTTCTCCGTCACCACGCACGGATATTACGGCAACGACCTCTACAAACTGGTCACCGGACTGGAAGTGAACGAGAAGCCAGGAATACAGTACTCCTACCGCAGCGGCGAAACCCAACTGCTGGCTTTCGTCGTAGAAGCGGCCACGGGACGGACGCTGAGCCGCTATGCCGAAGAAAAGCTCTGGAAACCGATGCAGGCGGAACGCGACGCATACTGGCTGCTCGACAAAGAAGGCGGCGACGAGAAAGCCTTCTGCTGCTTTCACACCACCGCCCGCGACGCCGCCCGCTTCGCCCGCCTGATGCTCGGCCGGGGAAAATGGAACGGACGGCAGATTGTGTCGGAAAAATACATCGACGAGGCTCTCCGCCCCGCCCACTATCTGAAAGACCAATGGGGGCAGGATTCGCTCGACTACTACGGCTTCCAAACATGGATTATGCACTACCGAGGCCAGACGAACCCTTACATGCGCGGAATGCTGGGACAATACGTCATCGCCGTTCCGAGCCGCGATGCCATAGTGGTGCGCCTCGGACGCAAACGGAGCGACGAGTACCGCCGCGAACTGACTACAGACATCATCCGCTACATGGACATCGCCATGAAGATACTCGACCGCTGACGCGCTACCCTCTGCGCTCTTTCACGAACTTCAGGAAACGGTTCAGTCCGTCCTGCAGCGTAGCGCGCGGACAAGCGATGTTCCAGCGCATGAAAGCGTCGCCGTCTTTTCCGTACATCGCGCCCGCATTGAGCCACAACTTCGCCCGCGTTTTCAGCAAATCCGCCAGTTCTTCCGAGGGGATGCCGAGGGCCGAGCAGTCCATCCACACCAAATAAGTCCCTTCGAGCACGTTGAGCGGGAACTCCGGCAACCGCTCGGTGCAGAAATCCTGCATGAAACGGTAGTTTTCTCCGATATACCCGACCAGTTGGTCAAGCCATTCTTCCCCCTCGTTATAGGCGGCAATGGTGGCAATTATCCCGAACGGATTCACGTCGCACACCTCGTTGACATTGATGGCACGGTCTATTTTCCTGCGGATTTCGTCGTCCGGCGCGATGATGTTCGCGATTTGCAGTCCGGCGATGTTGAACGCCTTGCTCGGAGACAGGCAAGTGACCGAATGCTTCAGGAACTCTTCCGAAAGAGAAGCGAACGGCAGATGCCTGTATCCCGGATAAACCAATTCGCAATGTATCTCGTCAGAAACCACTAATACGCCGTGGCGGATGCAAATCTCTCCCGCCCGCTCCAGTTCCTCACGCGTCCATACCCTCCCGGCAGGATTGTGCGGATTGCACAATATCAGCACCTTGGCGCGCGGGTCGGCCGCCTTGCGCTCCAAATCGTCATAGTCCATGCGGTATGTGCGGTCGGCATAGACGAGCGGATTGCTCACGATTTCGCACCCGTTGTTGCGCACGGACGAGAAAAAGCAGTTGTACACCGGGGTTTGCAGAATCACCTTGTCGCCCGGCTCGGTCATCGCCTTGACAATGGCCGAGAGAGCCGGAACCACTCCCGACGTATAGATGAACCATTCTTTCTCTAACTTCAGCCCGTGACGGCGGCCGAACCAGCTGACAACGGCCTCATAATACTCGTCGGGCACGCGCGTGTATCCGAAAATGCCGTGCGCCACTCTCTTTTGCAACGCCTCGACAATGGCCGGAGCCGTGCGGAAATCCATATCGGCCACCCACATGGGCAACACGTCAGGGTCGGCGGAAGCATCCCATTTGAGGCAATTCGTATTCCGCCGCGAAACAGTTTCGTCAAAATTATATTCCATCATTTTTATTGTTTGTTGGTTTCAAATCATTTGCCCATCCATCGGCCCCGTTCCAGACGTATCAGGAAAATCGTGCCCCGGAAACAAAGCTCAATGCACATGGCCAGCCACACCCCTTGCAGCCCCATCGTCGGAGCCAGCCAGAAAGCCAGCGTCAGACGCACCGCCCAGATGCTGAAAAAGTTCATCAGGCTGGGAACCAACGTCCCTCCCGCTCCCACGAACACCCCGTAGGCAACGATGGAAGCGGCGAACATCGGTTCGGCAAAAGCCTCGATGCGCAACACCGACACACCCAGCGTGCGGATTTCCTCTACCGGCGTCATGATGCCGATTATCTGGGGAGCGAACGCATACATCAGCACGCCCATCACCGCCATCACCGCCATGCCCATATAAACTGTGATGCGAGAAAACCTCCGCGTGAGGTCTTTCCTCCCCGCTCCCAAGCTCTGTCCCACCAAAGTGGTGGCCGCATCAGAGATACCGTAGCCGGGCATATAGCAGAGGCTCTCGGCAGTGATGGCAAAGGAATTGGCCGCAATAGCCACAATGCCGAGAGGAGCCACAATGACCGTAGTCATGATTTGCGCGCCGCAAATCACCAGATGCTCCAGCCCCATCGGAAGGCTGATTTTAACCGCCTGCTTCAAGACAGGCTTCTTCGGGAAGAAATGCCCTTTCTCGCCAGTCAGTTTCAACTCGGAAGAACGCGTAACGAGGTAGCCCATCATCAGCGCAGCCACCACCACCTCCGCAAACACGGTGCCCAACGCCGCGCCTTCCACGCCCAACCCCGCGCCCGGCACGTACACCGTGCGTCCGAAAATCTCCACATCGCGGGAAGGAAATATCAGAAAGAAGTTGAAAACCACGTCGAGCGCGCACATCAACACGTTCAGCATACTCGGCACGCGCATGTTGCCGCTGCATCGGAGCATCCCTCCCGCAAGGAAATTCAGCTGGAGCATCGGCAAGAAAAGCGAGAAAATCAGGAAATAGAGCGACGCGTCGCGCCGGATAGCCGGATCGCCGCCAAGCCATGAAGGAAGCGAACCGCTGATGGCCGCGCCCACAAGTCCCAACGCCAAGCTGAACACAAATACGGAAATGACCGACTGCCTGAGCACTGCCCGTGCCCCGCGCAAGTCGCCCGCCCCGATGAGATGGGCCACCTGCACGGAAAAGCCGGTGGCAGCCGCAGCGCATACCCCCCAGAACAGCCATGTAGTGGTGGACACCAGACCGATAGAGGCCGAAGCGTTCGCTCCCAGACTGCCCACCATCGAAGCGTCGATATACTGCATCAGGATGGACGAGAGCTGCGCCACGATAGCAGGCACGCTCAACTGCACGGTCAGCCACAGCTGCTGCTTTCGCGTCATGGGCTTGCCCTCCCGAATCATGGCCAGCAGGCCGTTCGTTTCATTCTTCATCTTGCTTGCATCTGTTTTCCGGATGCAAAAATACAAGGATTGGCCGAATTATATTGTATATAGATTACGGGTTTTGCAGACAACGGCAAAAAAAAGAAGCCGCCTCAAAGCGTTTGCTTGAAACGGCCTCCTTCCTCGTTTTTTTCCTGCCCGCCTTCCCATCAGAACGCGGCGGTTTTTCAAAAAGCTGCGGCGGCGGATTTATTGCGCGTTGGCAGACGAAACCCTGCGGCATTCCACCCTCTCGTAATATTCCACGCCTGCATCTTCTGTATGGCTCTCATAAACAAGTCTGGTCTCGGTCAGTTCCGTAATTGTCCAGACTTCCGTATCTTTCCCGTCGTTGATGGTCAGCCTGTTTCCTGACAATTTCCACCAACCGTCGGGGTACTCTCCTGCGGCTTCCCGATAGATATAAGTACCGTCCTCAAGGAAAATGTCCATTCCTTCCACGCCCGGCACACGCTCCACAACCAACTCTCCATTCTCGGTCTCCCCCTCGTAATAGGCCGTATATTCCCAGTTTCCTATCAGAAGTTCCTTCGATGCGATAACCGCCCCTTGGTCTGCATTTCCTTCCTCGCCTTTCTGCTCGTCGGCCATATCTTCCTTCGAAGCTATCTGGCGGAAAGTCAGCTTGCGGTAGGTTTCTCCGGCGGAAGTCTTCTTGTGATACTCCAAAACTATCCGCGTGCCGTCCATTTCAAGCACCTGATACACCTCCGGAGTGTCCTCGTCATACTCGTCTTCCGACGGGTTGTAGGCCATCAGCTGCAGGGAGTTGCCCTCAATTTTCCACATCCCGTTAGAGCCGGCAGCGTCCCATTGGTCGCTGTACGTGTTGTAACGGTACACGCGATAGAAGCCGTCGGAAGTGAACTCCACGCGATAGTCGGAAATGTCCTCCCCGTATTCCTCTTCATCCTTCTCCGTTTCCGTGAGCCACCAGTTGTCGTCTTTCGGAGCGTTCGGGTCGGTAGTCCAATAATCGGCATCGATACCTTCCCACACGCCCACAATCGTATTGACCGACACGATGCTTTCGTCGTCATCCTTGCACGAACCGAGACAAACCGCCGCGCACAATGCAGCCATAAGCGAGGCCGCTTTCCATAATGTTGCTTTCATACGCAAATAGTTCTTTTAGTTGATTTTATAATAATGCTGAACAGTTCCCTTCTCGTCCGAATAGCTGTTGTCAAACTCGCCCTGCTCCGTGTACATGGTTCCGGTAAATTCCAATATCATTTCCTCAGCGTTGATGCTCTTTACATTGAATATCGCATAGCCGTCGCCGTCTCTGTAGTCAATCCAGAACTGTTTGTTTCCTGCGGCCCAACGGTAATCGTCACGTTCTGCGGCATGTTCTTCCGACTCGTCATACTCCGGATCGTAAGAATATCCGCTTCCATTCGCTTTTAGCGTCAGAGAACTTTCCGATTCATAGCTAATCCATGTGCCCACGAACTCAGCCGGATGTCCGGTCGGCACGGAACCGCTGACTGTCGGCGAAGAATTGTCGTCTTTCTGCTCGTCGGCCATATCCTCTTTCGACGCTATCTGGCGGAAAGTCAGCTTGCGGTAGGTCTCTCCGGCGGAAGTTTTCTTGTAATATTCCAGGGTGATTCGCGTGCCGTCCAGCTCAAGCACCTGATATTCTTCCGGAGTGTCCTCGTCATACTCGTCATCCGTCGAGTTGTAGGCCATCAGAGCGAGCGTGTTGCCGGAGAGCTGCCACTTGCCGTTCGCTCCTGCCGAGTACCATTGGTCGTTGTTTTGGTCATAACGATACACGCGATAGAACTGGTCGGAAGTGAACTCCACGCGATAATCCGAAATGTCCGCGCCGTATTCCTCCTGGTCTTTCTCCGTTTCCGTGAGCCACCAGTTGTCGTCTTTCGAAGCGTTCGGGTCGGTAGTCCAATAGTCAGCCTCAATGCCTTCCCATACGCCCACAATCGTGCCCGTTGAAATGACGCTTTCATCGTCGTCCTTGCAAGAGCCAAGGCAGAAAGCCGTGAACAAGGCCGCCATGAGGACAGCCGGTCTACATAATGTTGTTTTCATAGATGATAAATTTTGCGCCCGCCGTCTCCCCTCAACGAAGCAAACCCGTAAAATAAAAAAGGCATGGGAGTCTGTACTCTTGCTTATCCCGGTTCCTGGCTCTCGCATTGCCCACCTGTAAGGATAAGCAACGCAGCCAGCCCACGCCAAGATGTCAATATACAATACTCCCTGCGCACGAAGCGCACGGTGCTTGAACATTACACCTCAAATGGACGCTTAACGTTGCCTTATCTTCCTGTAGGTTCAAACGTGCGAGATTTGAGTTCAGAAGATAACGTCCGTAAACGCCTTTCTTTTAACAATCGCATCCCGCTGCCCCACCGGGCCAGCTGGACATTGCAAAGATAGGAAAATTTATCAAACGGGAGGCACTTGCATCCATATATTTTCGGCAACGAGAAAAAAGCGGCGGAGTTTCCCCGAAAAGCCGCCGCCTTTTTCAGAAACTCCGGACGCACGCAAAAAAATGTGCCGAGCCTTCCCGACAGTCCGGCTTATTTTCATAAATTTGCAATATCAAGCGCTAAAAACAACAGAAACAATGAATAGAAAAGAATACGCGCAGGCCAACAAAGACTGGCTTGTGCAGAAATCACAGGAAGAAGGAGTGAAAACGCTCCCGAAAGGCATCTGCTACAAGGTGCTGGCAGGAGGAAAAGCTGACGGCAGGCATCCGAACCCGCGCAGCATCGTAACCGCCCACTACACCGGACGGACAATCGACGGACGGCAGTTTGACAGCAGCCGTGGCGGTGCGCCGCTGGCCATCCGCCTTTGCGACCTTATAGACGGATGGATCATTGCCATGCAGCAGATGTGCATAGGCGACAAATGGGAAGTATATATTCCGGCCGAAATGGGTTACGGCAAGATTTCCCAGCCCGGCATACCGGGCGGTTCTACACTGATATTTGAAATAGAACTGTTGGGCATAGCCTGATGGAAAACCGCATAACCGCCACCGTCAGGACACAACATGCCGTGCGGCACGCATCGGCATGGAGCCGGAAACGGATGCGGACGAAACGTTCAAGCTGAAACAGATTACGGGTCTGGAGGAAGCGTTCAAGAACAAAAAATTTTGATATGACGGCAAAAAACACTTGCCGATTGACCCTGCCCAAGATAAAAAAGGCGGAAAGGTTTGTATAATTCAGCGGAAAGCATTATCTTTGCAACGCTTTTGAGAAAAGCATTCGGGGTGTAGCGCAGTCCGGTTAGCGCACCTGCTTTGGGAGCAGGGGGTCGTGGGTTCGAATCCCGCTACCCCGACAAGCTGAAATACAAGGAGTTACGATAAAAAGTAACTCCTTTTTTTATTGCAATCAGGCTAAATTATGCACAAATAAGAGTAATAAAATCATACACAGTTTGAATTATACCCGAAAAAGACGCATCTTATTTTGCAAGTTTCATGGCAAACCCTCCGCCGGGAGCCAGATGTATCAGACACTTCTTTCCGGCAGACAACAGACAAGTCTCCGTTCTTTTATAGTCTTTACCCACATGGTCAGCATTCGGGCCGTCCGAGAAGATTTCCGCACGGCATCCGTCATTTCCGGCAAAGGACAAATTCACTGAAACGTCGCGCGCTCTCCAGTCCGTCATCCCGACAACATACGGACGAAAGGCATCATCACGTCATAAACACCTGGTCGGTGCCGGGCTTTGCCCACTTCATTTCCTCCAGTCCATGCACCCCCTCAAAATTTATCGCATCCGGATAAGTGCGTTGGAGTCCGGCAAGTTTAAATCACAATGAAATTACGTTTCCATCAAGAGACGAAACATCCTTCCCCCGGATTTATAGGAAACATATTTCTGAATCCTCAAACCAAAGCAAACCAGCCCGCCTTCCGTCCCCACCCAAAGACAATCGCCCGCACACACCATCGTCCGAATCCGGTTGTGCGCCTCATAAACGTTCTGCCCCTGCGAATAATAGTCAAAACGCCGCAACGAATATCCGTCACAGCTCTACAGCCCGGCATAAGTACCCATCCATATCAACCCGGTACTGTCCTGTGCAATGCACGTAGCGTCTGTATGCGCAAGCCCCTCGTTGATTGCCAAATGGCCGAACGGCTCATTCCCTTTCATAGCGGCAGGCAAACACAAAAAAGCTGGACAAGTTTCATTTTTTGTCCGCCTTTAGTCTCCCTCCTTCATTGCATTCCTAAGTGAAATTCAAGAGATAAAAAAATCAGCCATCTTTTCCTGACAAGAGCAATATAAAGAGGATAAGACAATCCGGCGGAAAAGAAGCTCGAACAAGTCTCAAACAAATCAAAAAAGACGGCTTGCATGGAAAGCGCTCCACGCAAGCCGCCTAATATTTCATACTTCGGGTTTAGATGCCCAACAAAGACCTTCTCGACATAACCAGACAGAATAAAAACAAAAATCCTCAAAGCTGCTTTTGAGCTTCAAGGATTTCAACGATGTGATTCCGCCGCGATTCGAACGCGGGACCCACAGCTTAGAAGGCTGTTGCTCTATCCAGCTGAGCTACGGAACCATCCTTATGTATAACAATTTCTTGCGGAGAGGGAGGGATTCGAACCCCCGGTGCCTCGCAGCACAACGGTTTTCAAGACCGCCGCAATCGACCACTCTGCCACCTCTCCTCAGTTCTTTCAAAAAGCGCCTTTTTCAAAAGCGATGCAAAGGTACGGATGTTTTTTGAATATGCAAACTTTTCCGCCCAAAACTTTAAAAAATATCGCCAGTTCCAGCTAAACGGTTTGAATACCTGCTCCTAAAAAAATCATTTTCTTCCCCGACCTTCCATCTTTTCCTTTTTCTGCGAATGACGCACGCCCTTCAATAATTCGCGACGGAAACGCATTTCAGCCCTTTGGACAGCATAAATTTTCTTGGAAGAAAGAAACGTCTTATACTTCCGCACATACTCCAATTCCAAATTATCGTTGGCGATGCGTGCTTGAATAACGTCTTCCACAATCTTGCCATATTCTGCCTCCGTCGTATTAGGGGCTTTCCCTTGGCGCATCTTTTTCCATGCTTCTCTGTTACATTCTTCCTTTTTATCCTGAAGCTCGAAATAAAGCGGAAAAAACTTTTTCGCTTCTTCATGCGTCAATCCGGCACGCTGAACGATGAATTCCTGCTGCTTGCTGCGGAATTCCTCTTTGCTCAATTTAGCATTTTGCGCCTCTATATTCGCTGTAAAACAAAAAACAAACGCTAAAAAGAATATTGAAAATGTCTTTTTCATTGTTGTAATGCACTTTCTTCTATTTATAAATCTCAGTGTCGGCATCGGTCAGATATTGATAAAGAGCATAATCGTCCATCATCGATTGGTTCACTATCGGATCGATATACTCGTCAGGAAACTCAAAAAGGTTGACAACCGACATCTCAGAAGCCTGCGAGTTCTTTTCACCGACAAACATCCTCACCATCAACATAATCCCGCAAAACATGGCAGCCATATACACCCACGGTCTGACGCGGCCCCAAAGAGTGACGGCAGGCACCTCGACAAAACTTTTCTCCGGAAGTTTGTCCATCAACTGCCCGGCGAAATCTTCAAAATACCCGTCGGGCACTTTGAACGCATTTTTTCTGCCGCATCGGTTCAACAAATTGATTTCTTCCTTTTTCATAATCTCTGTCTTCTTTGTTTATTTAGACATTTTTTTCGAGAAAAGGTTTAATCGTTTTTCTCAAAAAAGTTCTCTATCTTCCTTACGGCGTGAAAATAAGCAGCTTTCAACGCCCCCACGCTGGTTCCTACGATTTCAGCTATCTCCTCGTATTTCATTTCTTGGAAGTATTTCAGATTGAAGACAATCCGCTGTTTCTCCGGCAGAGCCATTATAGCCTTCTGGAGCATCTTCTGGGTTTCATCCCCATCGAAATAAGGGTCGCTTTCGAGCTTGTTGACAAGAGCCGCATCTGCATCGTCAATCGAAAGATGCTTTTCAGCACGCTGGCGGTTCAAAAAGTTCAGACATTCGTTCAGGGCGATACGGTAAAGCCACGTTGACAGCTTGGCTTCCCCCCTGAAATAGTCCAGATTGGCCCATGCTTTCATAAAGGTGTTCTGCAGCAAATCGTTGGCATCGTCATGCGAAAGCACCATCCGCCTTATCTGCCAATAAAGCTGTTCGCTATAGACGCGCACCACTTCCGCAAACGCTTCCCGTTGAGTTGCCGTATCTTGCAGCCGCAACGCCATTTCTTTCTCGGTATATTTGTTCATGCTTGCAGGTTCGTCATTGATTTATATGACAAGCGTATGAGCACTCGGTTTAATTCGCTTAGTTTTCTTTAACGCCCTCCTACCGCAACGGTCAAGTTCTCGTCAGCCAATATCGTATCCGGGAATATGGCCTGCGCCTCTTCAAGCAACGCTTTCTCGTCATCGTACCTTGCGGAGAAGTGGCCTATCATCAAACGCTTCACCTTTGCGGCCTGAGCTATCCGCGCAGCCTGGGCAGCCGTAGAATGCTGGGTCTGCTTGGCGCGCGCTTCATTGTCGCTGGCAAAAGTCGCTTCATGGAAGAGCAAGTCCGCCCCTTCTATCTGTTCCACGATGCGGGGCAGATAAGAAGTGTCCGAACAATAGGCATACGAACGAGGAGGGGCAGCAGGGAAAGTGAGCCGCTCATTGGGTATCACGGTGCCGTCTTCCGTCACGAAATCCTCTCCGTTCTTGATGCGGTTCATCATATAGACAGGAACGTGATAAAAGTCGACCATCTCCCGCCGTATATGGTTAAGAGCGGGCTTCTCGCGGAAAAGGAAACCGCAACAAGGCAAACGATGCCGCAAGGGAATGGTTTCCACGCTCACCGAACGGTCATCGTAAACCACTTCCCGCCGACTCGGATCAATCGGGTGGAACACCACATCGAACGGCATCCCTTTGCAGAAGAAATCAAGCTGGGGTCTAAGCAAACGCTCCAGTTCCGGATGCGCGTACACATGAAGCCGGGCCGTCCGCTCCAACATGCAGAATGTGGAAACAAGCCCTATCAGCCCGAAGCAATGGTCTCCGTGGAGATGAGAGATGAAAATGTGGTTCAAACGGTTGAAGCGGAGACGCGAGCGGCGGAGATGCACCTGGGTGCCCTCTCCGCAATCAATCATAAACAGTTTCTCGCGAACATTGACCACCTGAGAAGTGGCATTATGCCGAAGGGTGGGCAAAGCCGAACCGCATCCCAATATATGTACATCAAACTTTTCCATAGGAGACAAAGATACGTCTTTTTCCGGAACCACGAACGCGGAATCACTCGAATTCCGCGTTTCTCATGTCGCCCGTCTCGGCGAAAGCGATGTGCATCTTGAACGCATTCTTCAACGACATCGGCGTGTGGCACGAATGCCCTTCAGAGAGCTTCAGATAGTCCCAAAGCAACTGCTTGTAGTCGGGATGAGCGCAATTTTCGATGATGCAGCGAGCGCGTTGGGACGGCGATTTGCCGCGCAAATCGGCCACTCCCTGCTCGGTTGCAAGGATGCGCACATCATGCTCCGTGCTGTCTACATGAGACACTTGGGGAACGATAGACGAAATCAGCCCGCCCTTTGCCGTCGACGGAGTGGTGAAGATGGAAAGATAAGCGTTGCGCGCAAAATCGCCCGAACCGCCGATGCCGTTCATCATCTTCGTGCCCGATACGTGCGTACTGTTCACATTGCCGAAAATGTCAGCTTCGAGCGCCGTATTCACAGCGATGATTCCCATGCGACGGATCAGCTCCGGATGATTGGTGATTTCCTGCGGACGAAGCAGCACCCGGCTGCGGAAATTGTCAATATCGGCATACATCATGTCCAGATGGTCCTCCGAAAGGGTCAGCGAGCTTCCCGCCACAAAACGGATGCGGTCTTTCAGCATCAGGTCGATAACGGAGTTCTGAATCACTTCGGTGAACATGGAGAAAGCCGGAAGCTGCGGATTGTCGCCCAACGCGCCCAACACGGCGTTGGCAATGTTCCCCACTCCCGACTGGAGGGGAAGGAACTCCTGAGGGATAGCCCCTCTTTTCCACTCGCTGCAAAGGAAATCTGCCACGTTGTGGCCTATTTGCACGGTAGTTTCGTTAAACGGAGTGAAAGCGGCAATGTGGTCACGCTCGTCGGTGCGTACTATGCCGACAATCTTGCTTGGGTCAACCTTCACTCCTTTGGTTCCGATACGGTCGTTCACCCGATAAATAGGAATTTCCGTGCGGTGAGGCGGCGCGGCAGGCACATAAATGTCGTGCATTCCGCAAAGCCGTCCGGAGTGGGCTTCGTTAAGTTCGACTATCACCTTGCCGGCCACTTGAAGCAGCGTAGGCGTAATCCCTACCGACGTGCTTGGGATGATTTCACCTTCGTCCGTGATGTCGGAGGCTTCCACAATCGCCACATCGATTTTGCCCAAAAAGCCGTAACGCACATCCTGCCCTATCTGTGACAAATGGAGGTCGAAATACTGCACCTCGCCGCCGTTAATGGAATTGCGCATGTCTTTGTTCGACTGGAAAGGGGTACGGAACGAAACGGCATCGGCCAGCGCCAGCGCACTGTCCACCTGATTGCCTGTCGCGCCTCCCGTCACCAATCCTATTTTAAACTCCCTTCCTTCCCGATGCAACGTTTCAGCACGTTCGGCCAACGCAGCGGGAACAGCTTTCGGAGTGCCCACTGAAGAAAATCCGCCGATGCCTACAGTGTCACCGTGACGGATAAAAGCAGCCGCTTCTGCGGCGGAAACAAACGGATATTTCATGTTGCAAGTTTATCTGAATGGTTTGTTTTTGTAAATTTTATCGGCAAAATTACAATATTAATTTCAATTTATCAACAAACGCAGCAACTTTATTCCGTTATGATACCGTATCCGCGCTACGCCCGGACGGAAAAGACGTGCATCCCCTCCCGGAACGCATAAGAAACGTGCAGGCCGTATGTCTTGCAAATGGACTCGACCAATGCCAGCCCTAACCCTGTGGAGCCTTCTTTCGATGAGCTGCCTTTGTAGAAACGCTCGAACACCCGCTTGCCGTCGAGAGGCTCGCGGCCTGTATTGCTGATTTCAAACGAACGGGAAGTGAAGCGTATGACGATGCGGCCATGATCTTCGCCATGCACAAACGCATTCTTCAGCAGGTTCGTCACGAGCACCGTTGCCAGCGATTCGCTCATTTCCACCCGGAAGCATTCTTCCGACTCCACGTCTGCGCGGATGCCCCGATAAGCGTATGCCTCCTTATAATCGTCTATGTAGGCACGGAACAGCTCGTTCAGGCAGACAGGCTTGATGTCACCGAACTGGCGGTTGTCTATCTTGCAGAGCAGAAGCAGCGACTTGTTCAGGCGAGTCAGGTTTTCAAGCGTGCGGTGAGTTTTCATAAGTTCCGACAATTGCCTCTCGTTCAGCGATTCGTCTTCCATCATCATTTCTATGCGGTTGCGGCAGATGGCCAAAGGGGTCTGCATCTCATGGGAAGCGTTTCCGATAAACAGCTTCTGCTGCTCGAACAGTTCGTTGCTCCGTTCCGAAGCCGAATTGATGGCACTGTTCAGCTTGCGGAACTCCACCACTGGCACCCTTTCGTCCAGCTTCACGCTCGTATCTCCCAGACGATAGTTCTCCAGCCACTGCAGCAGATGGTAAAGAGGTTTCATGTTGCGGCGGAATACCCAGGCGTTCACCGCCAGAATCATCAGGAAAAGCAGCACATACAGAAAGACTATCCACCCCAACACCGCACGCTGGAGGTCGAACTTCTCGATGGTAGGCGTATACACCACAAGCTCCATGTAGCTGCCGTCGTCGCGCTGGAAAATAGTCATCAGCACGCGGGCTGGCTCTTTCTCCGCCTTTTCCGTGATGTAGACCATCTCGTCGCGATAGGAAATGCGAGGGTAAGCATGCGCGTAATTCTCGCTCACTTCATACAAATAATATTGGTTGTTGGAGCCGTTGCTGGCATTGGGCATTTCTTCGCCCGAAAGCGAACGGAGAATCAGCGACTCCGCATACGAAGCCAGCGAATCGTCCACCTCATCGTTCACTTCTTCCATCACCGTCAGATAAAACAGCACCGCCCAACAGGTGAGTATCACAATCAATGCGGCAGACATGCGCCACATCACCAAATGAAAAAGTTTCATTCCGCCACCAGTTTGTATCCGATACCGTACACCGCCTTCAGTTCCGGAGTTGCACCGCTCTCCTTCAGATGCTTGCGGAGGTTCTTGATTTGTGCATAAATGAAATCGAAATTGTCTACCTGGTCGATATGGTCTCCCCACACCGATTCCGCCAGCGTGTTCTTGTTGACCAGCCGTCCGGGACGCGACATGAAGTAAAGCAGAATGTCATATTCCTTCCTGCTCAGTTCGATTTCCTTCCCGTCTACCAGCACCTTGAAAAGGTCGGGGATTATCTCCACGTTGCCGTAACGGACTTTCCTCTCCCCTTCCCGCATGTTCCGCCGGAACAGGCTTTTCAGCCGGGCATGAAGCTCCGCCAGATGGTAAGGTTTGGGCAGATAGTCGTCGGCTCCCAAATCAAGCCCTTTCACCTTGTCTTCCAGCGAGTCCTTCGCTGAAAGGATAATGACATTGGTACGTTTCCCCATTGCCTGAAGCTCGTCCAGCAAGTCGAGTCCCGACCCGTCGGGAAGCATGATGTCCAACAAGATGCAGTCGTAATCGTAGTCCTCGATTTTGCGGAGCGCCGTCATATAGTCGGGCGCCTGCGACACCACATACCGCTCCTTTTCCAGCGAGCGGGTAGTTATTTCGCGCAGGTCTGCATCGTCTTCTACTAACAAGATTTTCATAAGTCCGTTTCTTTAGCTTCCGCAAATATAGCATTTTCAAGCAAACGGAAAAAATATCCCGCCTCCTTCTCTCTCAAAAGCGGGCGGATGTCCGGAAAAGGCGGGCAAACATCCGGCTGATACCGGCGGCGTTCCAGACAAACGGCAAAAGACAGGAAAACAAAAAACCGTTCCGGAAAAGCGGAACGCTTCTCCGGAACGGCATATAAAAACTATTGTATATGAACGAAAATTCCGGATTATTCGTTGAACCAACGAACATAGCAGAAGTCCTGACGGTGCGGCAGTTCTTCGTTCTTCGGGAACATGCGGTAGGAAACCTTGAAACTTCCGGCATTCGAAAGGCTCGTAGTCAGTTGGAAGGTGTAAAGGTTGCCTTCCTTCTTCACCACTTCCATCGGGGTGACGGAATAAATGTATTCCTTGCCTTCGGCGTTCGCATAAGTAACCACCATTTCAATGCCTATGGCATCGTTCAGACCCTTTTCGTCAACCACGCAAGTAATCGTGTAGTCTCTTCCGCTCTCCACATTGCCCTGACGCAAATCCACGTCTTTGCTCAACGACACGATTTCGATAGAATCCCACTTGGAAACGACTTCTTCTTTCCATGCAGCCAGTTCCTTCGCCTTCGCATAATCGTTGGCAACCAGCTTGTGGAAGCGTTCTGCCTCTTTGTTGTAGAACTTGGAGAAATAGTCGTCAAGCTGGCGCTTCATCGTATAGTGAGGCGCGATCTGAGCGATGGAGTTCTTGATGGTTCTGATCCAGCCCTCAGAATAGCCCTTCTTGTTGCGCGCATAATACAACGGCAGGATTTCGGTTTCAAGAATGCTGTAGATAGTGGCAGCATCCAACTGATCCTGATGTTCCTGATTCTGGTATGTACGCTTTTCGGTCAACGCCCATCCTGCTCCTTCGCGATAGCCTTCCAGCCACCATCCGTCGAGCACGGAGAAGTTGATTACACCGTTCATCAATGCCTTTTCACCTGACGTACCTGACGCTTCGAGCGGACGGGTCGGAGTGTTCATCCAAATGTCCACACCTGAAACCAAGCGGCGGGCCAGCTTCATGTCGTAGTTTTCAAGGAAAATGATTTTCCCCATAAACTCCGGACGCTTGGATATCTCAACGATTCTCTTTATCAGCCCTTGGCCTGCGCCGTCGTGCGGGTGAGCTTTTCCGGCAAACAAGAACTGAACCGGATAGTCCGGGTTGTTCACAATCTTGGCCAAACGGTCCAAATCCGTAAACAGCAAGTGCGCACGCTTGTAGGTTGCGAAACGGCGCGCGAAACCTATCAGCAGAGCATTCGGGTTAATCTTGTCCATCAACGCTACGACACGCGACGGGTCACCCTGGTTCTTCAGCCAAGAGTTGCGGAACTCATTGCGGATATAGTTAATCAGTTTGTTCTTCAGAGCGACGCGCGTATTCCAGATTTCTTCATCGGGCACATTGTAGATGCGTTCCCAAATCTTGGCGTTCGACTGGTCGCTCATGAAATTCTTGTCGAAATATTTGCCGTAAAGAGCTTTCCACTCTGAAGCGCACCATGTCGGGAAATGCACGCCGTTGGTAACATAGCCTACATGGTTTTCTTCAGGGAAATATCCTTTCCATATTCCGGAGAACATTTCCTGAGAAACTTTCCCGTGCAGCCAGCTCACACCGTTCACTTCCTGGCAAGTATTGCAAGCGAAAGTAGACATGCAGAAGCGTTCGTTGGAATCACCCGGATTGGTGCGTCCCAAATCCATCAAATCCTGCCAGCTGATACCCATACGCTGAGGATATCCGCCCATATATTTGCCGAACAAGCCTTCGTCGAAATAGTCGTGTCCTGCCGGAACCGGAGTATGCACCGTGTAAAGAGAAGATGCACGAACCACTTCAAGCGCCTGGCTGAACGACAGTCCGCTCTCTACATAGTCGCACAAACGCTGCACATTGCACAAAGCTGCATGGCCTTCGTTGCAGTGATAGATGTCTTTCTTGATGCCGAGCTTCTTCAACAGCAATACACCGCCGATACCCAACAGGATTTCCTGCTTCAAACGGTTTTCCCAATCGCCTCCATAAAGCTGGTGAGTGATGGGACGGTCGTACTGGCTGTTTATTTCATTGTCCGTATCCAGCAAATACAAAGGCACACGGCCCACGTTTACTTTCCATACGAACGCATGCACATAATAGTTCAAGTAGGGCACATCCAAAACCAGCGGCTGGCCGTTTTCATCGTTCACGCGCTCGATAGGCAGGCTCCCGAAGTTCTGCGCCTCATAGTTGGCTATCTGCTGCCCGTCCATTGAAAGGCTCTGAGTAAAGTATCCGTAACGGTACAAGAAACCGATACCGCACATATCCACATTGCAGTCAGACGCTTCTTTCAGATAGTCGCCGGCCAGAATACCCAAACCGCCGGAATATATTTTCAACACATGGGTCATGCCATACTCCATGCAGAAATAAGCGACAGACGGGCGGGAAGTGTCAGGCTTTTCACTTATATAAGCCTTGAATTTGGCATAAACATTCTCTATTTTCCCCAAGACTTCCTTGTCAACGGACAGAGCCTCCAGTTTCTCGTAGCTCAAACGCTCCAGCAAAGCAACGGGATTCTGTCCTACCGCACTCCACAATTCCGGATCGAACCCCTTAAACATTTCTATTGCTTCGTCGTTCCATGCCCACCAGATATTGCGGGCCATTTCTTCCAGCATTCTCAATGAGTCAGGAATACGAGATTTTACAGTAACCTCTTTCCAGACAGGTGCATTCGCACAATTTGTCTTAATTTTCATATCTCAAAAACTTAAAAATATCAGAAATCAATTATTTTCCAAAGAAAGGCGTTTCGTTCTGTTTTTCAAGGCAACGTCGTAAGCCTGATAATAATATTGTATAAAATGTTTCCACAAAGCCTTTTCGGCGATAGCCGCCGCATTCTTACGCGCCGACAACACTTCCTTTTCCGGCAGATTGGAAAAATCAGAAACGGTATCCTTTATCGCATCGGCTACCTCTGAATAGTTATAATCGGTACGGTGGATTACCTTGACGCCTTCCCCCAACTGTCCGTAATGGCCGTGAATGGAATTTACCCACAGTCCAAACCCTGAAAGGTCTGTCGTGACGGTCGGAACATGGAAGGCCACGCTTTCAAGCGGCGTGTATCCCCAAGGTTCGTAATAGGAAGCGTATACAGTCAAATCATAACCGATAAGCAGGTCATAATAAGGCATATTCAAGATGCCGTCGCGCCCGTCAAGATAGCAAGGGATAAAAATCACCTTCACTTTCGTATCCTCAGCATTCGACATGTTCAGATATTTCAGCATATCCAGCACCTGGTCGTGGCTCATGTTGTGAAGCCAATGCGTGATGAAGGGGACATGCAGCGGAGTGTCAAAATCCGCGTTGCTTTCCATACGCTCTTTCAAGTCTTCACGGACATCCCCTACCCATCCGGGCACATTGATGAAAGCAATGATTTCCTTTTTCAGATTCTTGTCGCGTGTCAGACGGTTCAACGCCTCCAGATACACGTTGATTCCTTTATTCTTGAACTCATAACGCCCGCTTGTGCCTACAATCAACGCATCATCGCCGATTTTGGTGCCCAGCAACTTGTTTGCCAAATTAAGCAACGCCTTCCGGGCTTTCTTGCGCTTTTCGCCGAACGCTTTCCCTTTCGGAACAAAATCATCCTCGAAACCGTTCATAAGAACCACGTCAGCAGGCTTGTCAAGCAATTCCTTGCATTCGTTGTTGGTAATTTCGCTCACCGTAGTAAAACAATCTACATGATGGGCGGTTTGCTTTTCGATGGAATGTTTCGATTCCATGTTCAGTTCACGGGCCATCTGGTCGCCGTTGTAAGCAAAAAGATAATCATAAAGGGGCTTGTTGTTGCCTGCAATCGACCTTCCGATAGAAGTCGCATGGGTAGTGAAAATCGTCGCAATCTGGGGCAACGTCTTGCGTATATATAGCGCGCCCAATCCTGTCATCCATTCATGAGCCTGATAAACGACATTGTCGGTGTTCTTCAAATTAAAGCGGTAAAAACTCTCAACCACTTTCCCGGCTGCGTAAGAAAACATAGAAGCCTCGTCATAGTCGCCGTATGCGTGGAGCGAATCTACCTGGAAGTCCAGCCATGCCTGAGTATATATGTCATTTTTTTTAGCATAGAAAGGTGTGAAGTCAATCAGAATCACTATCGGACTGCCAGGAATATTCCATCGGCCCACCCGAACTTTAAGGTCATCATTCTCAACGGCATGCTCTCTCCATGCTTTCAACGTGTCATCATCAGAAATGAACAAAGGGTTTTCTTTGTCTTTCCAGAAATCAGGCCCTATAAAGAGAATCCTGTCCGGAAACATTTCCTGCAAGGTTTTTGCTCGCGTTGACAAGACGGTATAAATTCCTCCTACTTTATTACACACTTCCCAACTCGATTCAAAAATGTAATCAGGTTTCAAAAGCTGTTTCATTATCTATTTTTTTAATCCGGCGCAAAGGTAATAAAAAACATTGAAATTGAGCAACAAAAGCCCCAAAATATCAAAATGGACACGTTCAATCCGCACTGAATGAGCTGTAGGCGGCATCTCATACATGTATTGCTCCATGCAGTTCCCCCAGCAGTCGATGGATTGAAACCGAAAACCGCTATGAAGGCTCTCAGCAAATGCTCCAATGACAATCTCTGCTTCCGCCTTCGGAACTCCTCGCGGGCGGCAAAGGCGGAAGCGCGGGCGGGAAGGAAAAAGAAGACGGAGGAA
>CALUGI010000007.1 GCA_944320135.1 uncultured Phocaeicola sp.
GTCCGGCAGCCGGACTATAAAAACGAGCGGCATGAAAAGAAGAAATCAGGCCGGAGGGTGAGGATGTTTTTGAGGGGGGTGCGTGTTCCCGAACGCTTCATAGTTGTATGCAGAAATACATTTTTTCGCTATATTTGCAGGCAAAATATAGATTCGCATTTATGGACGAAAGATTATATATAAAGAGTGCGGAAGACTTGGTCACTTCGCATGGGCAAACAAGGGCAGGTTTTATAGAAGCAGCTTTAGCTAAAAATTATAAAGCTCAACCTTATATTGAACAAGCCAAAACGTTAAAAATTTTAGCGTCTCAAGCTGCTTCTCCTATTGGATTGTTGGATATTGCAGAAATTCAAAATTGTTTGCTTGCAGCTTCCGGATTATCTGATAAATCTTTGAAGTATTTCACGGATGATGACAAACATGAAGCTATTAAGAAAATGATAACCGAATTTCTTGAACCGGCGTGAGATAAGTTTGTTGATGAATTAGTATACCGTTTTTTGCTCATAAAAGGAGATGCGCTGGGCGGTTCTATGCGTAATTATGTAGGAGCTATTGCTCAAATGAAACTTGTCCGTAAATTGATGTCTCTCCTTTCGGTACAAGATATCCCGTTTATGGTTCTTTTTAAAAGTGACAAGAAGAAAAACAAGTGGCAGTCATTAGAGTATGAACGCATATTTGATAAGGCAGACGAGATTGCCGCTATTCATTGGAACAATTTGTTAGGAAGCAGGATATTGTTTTTCAATGCAATAGTGCCTCTTGTAAGAAATAATATTGATATATGCTTATATGAGGGCAGTTCTGAAACTTTTGATGGTGGTGGTATCGTGAATGATGATGGTAAAGCTATTATGTTTGGAGAGTTGAAAGGAGGTATTGATCCGGCTGGAGCGGATGAGCATTGGAAAACAGGAAACTCGGCATTGGAACGCATACGGGAAGCATTCTCCGGCTATTCTGTGAAAACATCGTTTATAGCCGCAGCCATTGAAAAGAAAATGGCTACAGAGATATATGCCCAATTAATGGAAGGAACTTTGTCGAATGCTGCAAATCTAACCGTTGACGGGCAATTGACGGCTTATTGCAATTGGATGATAAATCTTTAATAATGCCCAGTATGCAAGATTTGTTTTCTGATGATTTGGAAGTTATGGATATAAAAGGGTGGAAGGTTACAAACTTTTCTGCCGATAGTTTCAATCCACAAGAAGCACGTATGGCTCTAGAAGATAAATATTGGCCTATTACGGAAGTAACGGATCGCTTTGATAGACAGAGCGTCAGTTTTCAATTGAGTAAAAAAGGCTGTTTGCATAGATGGTTGAAATATAAAGAAGGGTTTTCAGCCGATTTGGTGAAGATGCTTTTGGATGATTTTCACTTGCAGAAAGGTGATGTTGTGGCTGATCCGTTTATGGGTTCCGGGACAACGGCAGTGGTTTCTGTCCTTGATGGATACAATAGTTTAGGTTTCGATATCTTGCCAATGTCTAAAATCGCTATTCAGGCAAAAACATTAATTTATGAGTATGATTTGTTGGAGCTTCAAAGAATGTTGGATGAAATTGCCACTTTGAATGTCCCTATAGGATATACCGATAAAACGCCGGAGATAAGCATAACAAGACATGGATATCCAATAGCTACCAGCTATGAATTGGCTTATTATAAAGATTATTTTTCCAAGTCCAACTATTCTGACAATGCTAAGATCCTGCTTGAGTTATGTATGCTTAATTCGTTGGAGCGCATAAGCTATTCGGCAAAGGATGGTCAATATCTTAGGTGGGATTGGCGTTGTCCCAAAATTATAGAGGCTTCGAAAGCACGGGTAAAAGCAGGACGGAAACCTTTTGTTGTGAAACTTGACAAAGGCGTATTGCCGTCATTGAAACAGGTCTTGTCTGAAGAATTGGAATTTGTAATAGAAGACATTAAAAGTTTTCAAGAGAATGGCAAAAAAGGAATTGATGTTAAATGCGATTTCATTGAAGGAAGCGTCCTTTTTGAACTTCCCAAAATAAAAGCAGATTCGATAAATGCCGTTATATCTTCTCCTCCTTATTGTAATCGTTATGATTATACCCGTACTTATGCTATGGAATTGGCTTATTTGGGAGTTACTGAGACTGGCATAAGAAAGTTGCGTCAAGATTTGCTGTCATGTACAGTAGAGAATAAATCTAAAACAGATATTTTAAAAGAATTTTATAGTGATATTGAACGGTTTGATACTTATGAACGCGTAATGGATGTCATTCGAGCAAATGATGCTCTACAGGAAATCAACCAGGCGTTGAAGCATCGCAGTGAGAATGGGGAGATAAACAACAAAGGTGTGCTGAGAATGGTGGATGGATATTTCACGGAGTTAACTTTTTTGTTTGCTGAGCTTTACCGTGTATGCAAGCCTGGTGCTCACGTTGCTTTCGTCAATGACAATGTGAGATATGCCGGTGAAGTTATTCCGGTAGACTTTTTGACTACCAGTTTGGCTGAACAAATAGGTTTTAAGCCGATAAAAGTTTATACTCTACGACAACAGAAAGGAAATAGCAGTCAACAAATGAAGAAATACGGTCGCGTTGCTTTAAGAAAAAGTATAACGATATGGAAGAAATAATAGCCTTTCTCTTGATTCCGTCATGTGAAAATATGACATTACGTGACGAAATCAAGGAAAGACATTTGTTTTTTATATTTTCTACTCCCCTTCAGGAACGTAGATGATTTCTCCGTTTTCAAGTTCGTAGGCGATGCCTACCTTCTTCCCCCGTTTCCCGCCGGACGACTGGTCTTGGCTCGGCGTGTAGCGGTTGATTTGTTTTCCTTCTTTGGTGATGATTTCCATGTTGTCCTTGCCCGGATTCTTTACGATGGTGAAGTCCTTGTCGGTGAACACTTCGGTCATGTTCATGTGCATCACCATAGCGACCATCAGCGAGACGGCGAATACCATAGCCACGTCGAACAGGTTCACCACTACGCTCAACGGATCGGAGTCTTCTTCTTTCTTGAAGAAGTTCACGCGGCGGCTGCGTTTTCTCATGCCTGGCCTCCTTTCTCGATGATTATGCGGGACACATAGTCGAGGTTGTTGACGCATTTGGCATACCAGCGTTGCTTGAACTGGAGGGAAACCAGCCCTACGGCACTGATGACCAGACCGACCACGGTTGTGGCGAACACCACTTGCATGTTGTAAGCCATTCCTGCAATATCTCCTGTGGAAAGTCCCACGAGGGCAGGACTCATGGCAATCAATGTGCCGATAAGTCCCAACACCGGTCCCAGCTTTGAGAGCATTTTCGAGAGCGATACGTCTTTTTCGGCTTCCACTTCAAACTTCGACAATACGAAGTCGGCATAGTCTTCGGTGACCGGGCGGTTGAGCATGTCGCGCAGATAGCTCATATATAGGGAATTGTCCCTCTCAGGCAGAGCTTGTTTCAGTTCTTCGACCTTCCCGTCCTTGATGAGTTTGTCGAAGGCTTTGTCGTTTTTACGCTTGGTGATATACATGTTATAGGTGCCTCCGATAAGGATGAGCGCACGCACGAAGAGAAAAAGCAGAATGATTACGTCGGGAATCAACAGGCTGTTGGCTACCCAAAAAAGCATTTTTGATATAAGTTCCATGATGATTGAATAATTAATAGTTAAAAGTTAATGGTGTTCCTGGTTCTTTTTCTTTCTTTTGTTCCGTCTCTGGATGAGCGGGTATTTGATTTGGTTCCATACGTAGCCTACGATAAACAGGCCGACGAACAGAGACAGGGCAAGTGTCGCCGCATTCCAGTTTATCGGTTCGTCTGTCGCTGCATAGACCGTCTTTCCGTTGACTGTGGTGAGCAGGCCCAGGATGCAGACGAAAAGACTGACTAAAAAATGCACCTCCAGACGCAGGTCTTTTTCCGGGACGAGCCATTTTACCAATCGTGCCAATGCCGGAATGACTGCAAGCGTCAGGACGGCCACAAGGCTGGCGACGGTAGCGAACGGCGTGCCCACGAAGGTGAAGATGCACTCGGTCAGGAAATAGAAAGCCACGGGGAAGAGCAGCAGGCTCGGATACCACCAAAGAAGCTCTGCCCACCACGGATTCTTTTTCCCGTAAAGCCCTCTCAGGTAGGTGACGCAGAACCCGAAGCAGAGTGCCGATTCTAATGTGATGATGACTGCCATGTTCTGCAACGCTTCCGTGTTTTGAAGGTAATCGGCTATCTGCGTTTTCGACTGCAGGATGGCATACGGATAAGTCAGCATGACGAATGTTGCCACAATCAGACCGTAGATTCCCGCCTGCCACCATTTCCATAAACTGAGCTTGAAGGCACAGTTTATGGCGATGAACAGCATGAGGATGAGAATGATTTGTTCCATACTTATTTTCGTTTTTCATTTTGCAGAGAACGTTTCTTTTTCAGTATCGCCAGCAGTATGATGAAGGCGGCGAGCACGATGCCTACAACGAGCGTGCCGCTCAACTTGTTGGTCTCTTTTTCCGGTTGGTCTGCGGTTCCGACCGTGTTCTTTTTGAGGGTCATGCCTTTTTTGACATTCTCGTCGGAAAGCGCCGCTTCTTTCATTTCATCGATGCGCTGGCGATAGACGGTTGCCTGCTGTCGGTCCACGTTGTTTGCGATGAAGTCCTGCAGCTTGGCGTTGTTGTCGGAGAATCCCCCTCCGGAGGTGCCGAATCTTGCCACAAGTTCCGTGTGCAGTCCGGCAATGTCTTTCAACTGTTCAGGTGATGCTTTCCAGTAGCCTTTGCGGGCGGTTTCCATCATTACGGCGGTTATGTTTTCCAATGCCGCAGGGTTCTTGCCCTCGAAGTAGCTCTGTACGTCCAGATTGTATTTGTCTTTCACATACACGTCGTAGATTTCGTTCCAGAGTTCCTGGTCGATGGCTTTCGGCTTCATCACGTTCCATCCGTAGGTGTTCTGCACGATTTCCGAGATGGAGCTTGCTCCGCCTGCGTCTCCTTTCATCTTTTCCTTGATGTATGCCGGATTCAGGATGGTCGTGCGGCTTTCCACGCCGATGGCCTCCTTCACTTCCTGCATCCGCACGTTGTTCCGGTTGCGGTAGTCGCTCAGGTAAGCGTCCGGGTCTTTTCCGGTTACGTTGCGCACGGCAAGGTTCATGCCGCCCATGAACTCATATACATGGTCGAGGCTCAGCGCGCCCCACGTGTTGCTCTGCCGGGGTTGGACGACTGCGTCCGTGCGGGTCAGCGCCGCTTCGAAGGCATATTGGCGGAAGGCTTCCCAGTTTTTCTCGTTTCCGTAGTATGCCCCCATGTTGTTCATGTACGTGTCGGCAATCTCCTTTTCATCGCTCCATCGGTCGCCGGCTTCCACCATGCCTTGGATGCCCGTTCCGTAACCGCCGTTCACGCCGCCGAACACACGGAAAGTTGACATTTCGCGCGCGTCTTTCGGGGCAAGACCTTTCTCTATCAGCGTGCGTTCCGTCTCTACGATGCCTGCCGCCACTTGGTTTTCATATACGTCATCCTTGGCTGAGGCCGCCATTTCCACGGCGCGGTTGATGAGGAACAGACGGGATGCCGCAAGGTCGCGGAGCTGTCCGCTGGTCTGCACCACCACGTCGATGCGCGGCCGTCCCAATTCTTTTGAAGGTATCAGGCGGATGTCGCTTACACGTCCGAAAGCGTCGCGGATGGGTTCTACTCCAAGCATGTACAGGATTTGTGCAACGGTAGCCCCTTCCGTTTCGATGAACTCCCCGCTCCATAACGTATAGCTCACCTTGCGCGGGATGGAGTCGTTATGGCGTTTTTTATACATCTCGATGGTGTTGTTCGCCAGGCGGATGCCTTTTTCCCATGCCGCTTCCGAGGGAGTGGCCTCCGCATTGATGGAATACAGGTTGCGGCCGGTGGGGAGAGCGTTCGGGTTGGCTATCGGATCGCCTCCGGGCGAGGGTTGCGTGTAGCCTCCGCTGAGTGCGTTCATCATGGCGGCCAGTTCCTTTTCCGGGCTTTCCAGCAATGCCGTGCGGTAGTTGTGTACGTTTTTGACGGTGCGCTCCACCTCCGTTATCGCCAGCGCCTTGGCAATTTGTTCTTTGGAGTATTCCTTTTTGTGCATCATCTTCTTCATCATTTCGGCCATGTCCGCTCCGGCCGGGGCTTTCCGGGCAGATGCGGCGTCCGCTTCCCGGCGTTTCATGGCCGCTTCCATCCGGCGCAGGGCGTTCGAGTCGGCGCCCATTTTCTTGGCTATGGCCAACGCCTTGTCCGCAGACATGCCTTTGGCCGCTTCGCGCATCCGGGCTTTCATGCTTTCGTTTGCTCTTGGAGCGTGCGGCCTGTCGGCCATTTCTTCGGCTGCGGCCATCATCATCGACATCAGTCCGTCGGGATTCTTGCGCGAGGCTTCCACCTCACGCGCTTCCTTCAGTTCGTCTGCGCTGATGCCTGCCGTGCGGCAAATCAGTTCGTCGGTTGCCGTTTCCGGGTTTGCCAGCAGACGGGTCACTAAATTCCGTGCCGGGTTCAGATAGCGTCGGGTGAAAAGCGTGCGGTGTTTTTCGGTCTGCGGATCGGCTTTCCCTCTCAGCTTGTCGAGGGCAAGCAAGCTGTATGCAATCGGTTCGACGGACATGGCATAGACGCTCGACTCGATGCGCGCTTTTTCGTAAGGCACGCCCATCGTGTAGAGTTGGCCCGTAATCTTTTCGTTGGCCAGTTCTTCGGCAAAGTTCTCGATGCGCGCCACTTCGTCTTCCGTATAGGGCTTTGTGAGCAGGCTGTCGAGTTCCAGCTCGCGGTGGATGCCCATTTTCACCGTCAGTGCCTTCACTTTGAGCGATGCCTTGTCGAGCGCTTCCTTGCTCCGGTTGTCTTCGCCCAAAAGGTTGTTGTAGTTTTTGACGGCTTCGCTCAGTTCGCGATAGACTCCGCGCACGTTGCTTTCCATGAACGGCGGAGTGAGGTACGACTGCAGTCCGGCATACGAGCGGCGCTTGGCGATGATGCCTTCGCCCACGTTGCCGATGGTGTAGATGTAGAAGTGGGGGAGCGGGCCGACCAGACGGTCGGGCCAGTCCTTGCTCGACAGGGCTACCTGCTTCCGGGGGGTGAACTCCAGACTTCCGTGCGTGCCGAAATGAATCAGAGCATCGGCCTTGAAGCCGTACTGCGCCCACAGATAAGCGGCGATGTAAGGGTAGGGAGGGGCTGCATCGGTTCCGTGTACAATCTGGAACGAATTGCTTCCCGTGCCCGCAGCAGGCTGGGGAATCAACGCCACGTTGCCCAACCGGATGCGGGCAATGCCTAATTTGCCGTCTTCGGTGGCCATGAAGCTGCCCGGAAATTCGCCGTTGGCTGCCTCCACTTCGGCTTCCGTTTCCGGGCGGAGGCATTTCTTCGCCCATCCTTCATATTGTTCCTTCGTAACCAGTTCCGGACGGCCTTCTTTCAGGAACTTGTCGAAAGTGCCTTCCGCGTATGTGCTGAACACGGTGCCTTGCTTTTGTATCAGCCGGCCGAGTTCTTCGCTGCTTGCGGGGAGGTTTTCAATCTTGTATCCTTCTTTTTTCATGCGCACCAGCAGGTTGTAGAGTGAAGGAACCACTTCCATTCCCGTTGCGCTCAACGAATTTTGGCCGGGGCCTTTGTAGTAGAAGACGGCGACCTTCTTCTCGGAATTCGGCGACGTTTTCAGGCGGATGTAGCTGTTGACGGTCTGCACGAAGGTCTCCAACCGTTCCGGAATGGCAAAGGCGTGCGGCAGACCTTCTTCGTCGGCATAGTGTCCGAAGAGCGCGAACGGGCGGATGGCGCCGTCGATTTCCGGAGTCACCACGCTTTGCGACAGGAAACCTCCGCTCATTCCCATCGCGTCGTTCTCCCAGTCGTCTACAAGGGTGTTCACGTTGAGCGGCGCGAACAGCGGTATGTTCTGTTCCGACAGGTAGTCTGTGATGTAGTCGCCCATGCGTCCGTGAGCCATGTTGATGACGGCGGACGGCTGCACGGAGTCAATCTGATGGCGGGTGATGAAGCTCTTCATGCGCCGCACCGGATAAACCACGTTTCCCGTCTCTTCTAACCGCTTTATCAGGTCGGTCGGCTCTCCCATCTGCCCGGTGACGATGATGCGGGGTGCGTCTTCCTTCCACAAACCGTGCTCCTTCAAGAAGCGGTTGTATTCGCCTACCGTGTTGAATCCCGCCGCTTCTTCTTCCGGATTCTTCGGGTCGATGTGGTAAAGCATTTCGTTGGCGGCTTCCTGCACCGCCTCCGGTTCGTGAATCGAAATCAGTTTTCTGTCGATTCGCTTGCGCACATAGTTGAGCATACTGCGGTAGTTGCGCCGTCCTCCGTTCCCCAAATATTCGCTCAGGGCGGCGGCATCGGCAGAATCTACCGAACAGATGTTGTTGGCCGGGTTGGTGATAGCCGTAGACAGCACGGGCAGTCCGCCGTCGGCCGCCTCCCGGATGGCGGCACGCTGTTCTTCGGTGATGCGCAGCCCCATCGCGTTGATGAAAACCATGTCGCAGCCGTTCAGTCTGTCAAGCTCGTCAGTGCCTATTGTGCTGAGTTTGATGAACGGGTTGTCGTTGGCTTTTGAGATTTCTCCCAAGTTGATTGTCTGGTAGTTGACGAAGCCTATTTTTGTAGGGCTGAACCAGAGGCTCCATGCTGCAAGGAGCAGGATTGCAGCTCCCGCTGCGCTGCCAAGCAGAATGATGCGTTTTTTCTTTTTCATGTTCATGTCTTAATCAAGTTTCTATGTCAAAACAATTTGTCCACGTCGAGCGACAAGCCTACGGAGAAGGATGTTCCGGTTGTCGTCGGCGTGTTGTTGTAGTAATGGTCGGGGCGGTAGTTGAGCAGGTTGTCCACGTTGGCAATCACATTCACACCTTTATATATTCGTTGCGAGACGTTCAGCTTCCATATCGTGTAGGCCGGATAGGTGACGGCCTCCGTCGATTCGAAAGAGTTCTCGGATATGTATTCGTCCGTGGTCACCTTTGAAAGGAGCCGTCCGTTCAGCGCAACGGAAAACCCGTAGTTCTTCCAGTCTTTCCCGTATTCGAAACGGGCGGTCAGGGCGTGCGGGCGGGTATTCGACGTGTAGGGCTGGCCATATCTCACGCGTTCGTGCGTGAAAGCGTAAGAAAGCCTCATGCCGAATCCGCACGGATATTTTGCGGCTGCCGTGGCGTCTATTCCGGAGATATTCATCTTTTTCATGTTGGTGTACACCATTCCGTTCAAAGCCTGGTTCCAAGCCGTATTGATGCGGTTGTCCACGATGTTGAAGTAGCCGGTCAGCGTCAGGTTGTAGCGGCTCTTCATGTATTCCGCCGAGAGCGAGAAGTTCTGGCTCCGTTCCGGCTTCAGGTCCGGATTGCCGTAAATCATGAAGATGTTGGCCATGTTGAAGTCCATGTACATCTCTTTCAGTGTCGGCGCCCGGAATCCTCCGGCGTATGAAGCGCGGAGCGAGCAGTTGCCTATCTGGTACATGAAGTTCACTTTCGGCGAAAAGTTCTGTGCCTTCGCTTCAGAGAAATAGTCATAGCGCAGGCTGGCCAAAATATTGAAGCCCTTGAGCGGCGACCAGTCGTACTGTGCGAATGCGTCGGCCGTGTATTGCTCGTAGTTTCCGTTGTCGGTGAACTGGTAGCTCATCAGGTAGTCGCGCATAAAGTCGCCTCCCACAGTCAATGTGTTGCTCTTGTTGAACGAATGGTTGTACAAGGCTCGGACGGTATGCTGGACGTTGGTGTAGTCGCGCATGTCAAGATTTTGAGCAGCGTCGTAGTCGCTTTTGTCGTATTGGTCGAAACTGTATGAAAGTTCCAGTCCGTTGCCGCTTCCGAACGAGTAGTTTCCCTTCAATCCTCCCGAAAAGTCGCGGTAGCGGTCCTTGCTCGATGCGCTCTTGTCGCGCTCGCGGAAGAAATAGCCCAAGCGTCCGGTCAGTTTCAAGTTGTTGGACGTATAAACAAGCCGTTCCTTGAAGTTCCACGTGCGGTTGCCGTAGACTTTGCTGAAGGAGTTCTCTTCCCCGTCCTTGCCCGTTGCGCCTACATCAATCGGGTCGGTCGAGGTGTGCTGCACGTTGATGCTGTTGCGGAAGTCGCCAGCCTTGAAACTCACCGTACCTCCGTAGCGCTGGTCGTTGTGGGAACCGTAGCGTCCGTTCAGGTTCAGTGTCCAAGGTTCCGACGGTTCTTTGCTGATGATGTTGACGACACCGCCCACCGCGTTCGAGCCGTAAAGCGAGGATGCTGCGCCTTTCACGATTTCCACCCGCTCCACATTGTCCAAATTCAGGCGGGTATAGTCGATGTTGTCCAACGTCTCTCCGGCAAGACGCTCGCCGTCCACTAAGAAAAGGATGGCATTTCCGCCGAATCCCTGCATGTTGAGCGACACTTGCTGGTCCATCGAATAAGAAAACTCGATGCCCGGAAGCTCGGCTTGCAGCAGGTCGCCGATGTGGGTTGCGTCTGTTTTCCGGATATCGTCGGCAGTGATGACCCGTGTGGTGATGGGAACGTCCTTCAGCAGCTTGGGAGTGCGGGTTCCCGTCACTACCACTGTTTCCATTCCGATGGCGTCTTCCTCCATGATGAAGTCCTTCTTTGTTTGTTGGGGAGCCAGTCGGCAGGACTGTGTGATGTAGCCGATATAGGATGCCTGGAGGGTGTAGCCTTTGTTGTCGGGGAGGCGCAGGCGGTAGTTCCCTTGTGTGTCGGTGGTCATTCCGATGGTTTTCTGTTCTTTTACGAACACGGCGGCTCCGGCCAGCGGCTCGTTGTCCGCATCGACCACCTTGCCTGTGATGATGCGCTGTGCAGAGGCGGGCAAAGCGAGCAGGAGTCCCGTCAATGTATAGAGAGCGGTCAGTATTTTTCGCATAGTCGTATCATTGTTATTGGAACGCTTTTTCAAGCGGATATAAGTATTCAAATGTCATGTGTCCTTTGACTTTCTTTTCGTTCATGTAGTTCAGCAGGTGGATTGCGGCATGTGTGCCGTCCTCTAAGCGGAGTATGTAGATTTTGTTCGACATCGTATAGATGGGAGGCATGGTGCTCGTGTCTACGTCCAGCCATCTGCTCAAGACTTCGTTGTATGGGGATTTCGCGTAAAGGATGTTTCCGTTCATCATGTCCGACATGTCTATGGTAATCCGGTCTGTCGTTTCGATGTCTTCCGTATATTCTCCCGTCGGGATGCCGTCGGCGTTGAGCAGTTCGTCTATGCTTGTGTAAGATGTTTCCAGCACGGCACCTCCGTTGGTCTTTGTTTCATACCGGTGGATGGCGATGTCCCATTCTCCTGGCATGGCTCCTCCTGCTTCCCACGGCTCTTCGTCTCCTTCCTGGTTGAGGATGCGGGTGGCGGTGACGGCTTGGGTTTCCAAATCGATGTAGGTCCATTTGGTGTAATCGCTCCCGTCTACGGTTATCGACTCACAGTTGTCGGCTGTAACGATCTGATAGGAATCATATATGCCGTCGAATATGCCGTCACATGCTGGGAGCGACATGAGCGTCGCTCCCAGTATGGCGGCAGAATGAAACTTTATCTTTTTCATCTGCTTGGGTTTCTGTGTTTGAATCATTCGGTAACTTTCGGGACAAACGTGCAAGTGATGCTCATCGGCATTGCTCCGGGTTTGATGTCCATTGTCAGGTTCAGGCTCTCGCCGTTGACTGTTCCTGTGAGGCTGCTTCCTGTGATGTTGGTTTCTCCGGCAACGGCTTCAAAGTTTTCCAACGACAGCGTGTAAGTTCCGTCTCCGCTTTCAGATTCGCTTGCCGTTACTCCGGTGATGTCGAAAGCTCCCACAGACATTCCTCCTTCATTGCCCATTGCCGGAACGGATATGGTGAGCGTTCCGTCTGCCGCTTCTGTGAGTGTCAGCGTCATGTCCCTGCTCCCTGCCGGGCTTTCACTGACGGTCATGCTCATCGTTCCTTCATATTCTCCCGCTACGAGGCTGGCCCATGTCGTTTCCGTGTCGAACGTGAAGGTGATGCTCATCGGCATTGCTCCGGGTTTGATGTCCATCGTCAGGTTCAGGCTTTTGCTTTCGCTGTTGACTGTTCCCGTAAGATTGCTTCCTGTGAGGCTGGTTTCTCCGGCAACGGCTTCAAAGTTTTCCAACGACAGCGTGTAAGTTCCGTCTCCGCTTTCAGATTCGCTTGCCGTTACTCCGGTGATGTCGAAGGCTCCCATTGCCATCGCTCCGCTACCCATCGCCGGAACGGATATGGTGAACGTTCCGTCTGCGGCTTCTGTGAGTGTCAGCGTCATTTCGCTGTTGCCTTGCGAACTGCCCATAACGGACATGTTCATGATTCCCGTGTAGTTTCCTGCTATTTCGCTTGTTGGCGAAACTTCGGGGGTGGGTTCGGCTTGGGTGTCGAAAGTGAAAGTGATGGCCATCGGCATGGCTCCCGGCTTGATGTCCATTGTGATGCGCGCTTCGCCGTTGCTAACCGTTCCGGCCAAGTTGCTTCCTTCAAGGCTGATGTCGCCTGAGGTTGTTGAGAAGGTTTCTTTGCTTAGTGTGTACGTACCGTCGCCGGAAGCTGTTACGGCTACCTCAGACACTTCGAAGGCATCCAATTGCATAGAGCCTTCATCTCCCATTGCGGGGAACGAAAGTTTGACAGTTCCTTCCGCTTCAGCCGTGATTTTTACGCTTATTTCCGATTCTCCGGCTGCGCTCCCCGATACGGTCATCGACATCAATCCGGTGTAGCTGCCTTCTATCGCTTTGGCGGCTTCCTGTGCCGGTGTCGGGTCGTTCTCGTCGCTGCATGAAGCCAGGCACAATGCGATGGCTGTCATGGTGAAAAAGTTTTTTAATTTCATAACGTGTATTGTTTTGTTTGGTCGATGCAAAGTTAGACCTCGCAAAAAATCCAATCAATACCTAATTTTTATGAAAAACGGCTATGGAACGGCGCCTTCTGGCGGCTGCCGGAGGAAGGGCGGCTGATGATTTTTAGGTAGGATATGCGCGTGCAAACCGGACGGGAAGGCCGTTTTGCACTTCCGGGATACCTATATGATGTTAGTTTGGAATGAGTATCGGCGGGATGCCTGCGGACTGAAAAAAGGCGGGCGCGTTTGTTGGAAAAGCCCGGTGCGTTCAGTTTGAACGGCGGGCGTGAAAAATAAAAAAAGGAGCGACCTTTTCGGTCACTCCATCGGCTTGTAGTCTTTGGCAAGTCCGCCTTCGCTGGTTTCCTTGTAGAGCGAGGGGAGGTCGTGCCCCGTCTGCATCATCACCTCCACCACGCGGTCGAACGATACACGGTGGTGTCCGTCGGTGAAGGCCGAATAGATGTTGGCGTCGAGCGCGCGGGCAGCGGCATACGCATTCCGCTCGATGCACGGAATCTGCACGAGGCCGCATACCGGGTCGCACGTCATCCCCAGATGATGCTCAAGCCCCATTTCCGCAGCATACTCGATTTGTGCCGGACTTCCCCCGAAGAGCTGGCTGGCCGCTGCCGAAGCCATCGAGCAGGCTACGCCTACCTCCGCCTGGCATCCCGCCTCGGCTCCTGAGATGGAGGCGTTGTGCTTCACGATGTTGCCCACCAATCCGGCGGTAGCGAGGGCGCGGAGGATGCGCGCGTCGCTGAACTCGCGCGTTTTTTGCAGGTGATACAGCACGGCAGGCACCACCCCGCACGCTCCGCATGTGGGCGCCGTCACAATCTTTCCGCCCGAAGCGTTCTCTTCGCTCACGGCAAGCGCGTATGAGAACACTAACCCTCGCGAGCGAAGCGAGTCTTTGTAGCCTTTCGAACGTATATAATAGGAAGATGCTTTGCGCGGAAGGTTCAGCGGGCCGGGCAAGACTCCCTCGGCATCCAGTCCGCGAAGGATGGCTGCCTGCATGGTCTTCCACACTTCTTCCAAATAGTCCCAAATCTCTTTTCCCTCGCATTGTTCCACGTATTCCCAGTATCCTCGCCCTGTGTGTTCGCACCAGTAGAGAATCTGGCTCATGGTGTTCATCTCATACAGGTCGGGAGTTGACGTGTTGTCGTGCCCCTCTTCGGCCAATGCTCCCCCTCCTACGCTGAAAACCGTCCATTCGTCGGTCTTTTTCCTGTCGGCATCGAACGATTTGAACGTCATCCCGTTCGGATGGAAGGGGAAAAACACGTGGGGTTTCCATACAATCTCCACCGGCGCGTGCGGCTGAAGCGTGTCGAGGATGGCCACGTCTGTCATGTGGCCTTTCCCCGTGGCGGCCAGGCTTCCGTAGAGGGTCACCTCGAACGATACGGCTTCCGGGTGTCTTCCTAAAAAGATTTCCGCCGCCTTGCGCGGCCCCATAGTGTGGCTGCTCGAAGGCCCTGTCCCGATTCGGTACAGTTCTTTGATTGATTTCATGGCTCGTTGTTTTTTATGTGGTTTCCGTATATGCAAAGATACGAATTTATTCATTACTTTCGCTCCGTCCTTTTTCTTCAGAATCCGCATTCTGCAACTTCTGTTTGGCCAGGTCGAATTTGATTTTCAACTCCGTCTTCTCTTCAATGAGCTTTTCTATTTTTTTATCTTTTTCACGCAAGTATTTTATCAGTTCCAGCATTTCCGGTGATTTCGAATCCTTTTTTTCGCCGGATGTCGTCTTTATCATCTCTCCTTTCCCGGTCAGCAGCCATTCGGCGTCTATCCAATCAAATGTTTGAATTATCTTTTCCAGAATGTCAAAACTCGGTTTGTTCCTTTTTTGTACGACAATGCCTCTAATCGTTTGGTCAACAACTCCTATTTTTCTAGCGAATGCTGATACAGTAAGCCCTTCGTAATTAATTAGTTCTTGTAGTCTTTCAATTATATCCATAAATTTTCCCGCAAAAAATCAATTAAATATTTTGTAGTTTAAAATAAATGCTTGATATTTGCATTGTATTTCATTGTTCTGTGTAGCTAAATTATAAAAAAATGAGAAGATGTGTGATTTGTAGTCTTTGTTTTTGCGGCACCCGGCGCAGGGGGATATGTAGCAGGGGAGTGAAGGGGTGTCGCTTGAAGCGTGTTGCGGCAGCAGCCTATGGAAATTCTTTTAATAATATATTATTAATCTAATTGTTTAACTTTATGAAAAGAAAATTTGTTAGTGCGATGCTCTTCGGAGCTTTGACGCTTGCAGTCGGTACTTCTGTCACAGGCTGTAACGACTATGACGACGACATTCAGAATCTGCAGTCGCAGATAGACAAGTTGTCGTCAACGAATCCTGTGACTTCCGAGGATATCAAGACTGCTGTAGATGCGGCCAAGACGGAATTGCAGAAGCAGCTGGACGAGTTGAAGCAGCAGATTGGCAACAAGGCTGATGCGGGATTGTCGGCAGATGTAGAAGGGCTTGAAAAGAAAATCAGCGACTTGGAGAGTAAAATTGCTGAGTTGGACAACATCAAGACCCGCTTGGGCGAACTGGAACTTGCTGAAAAGGAATACGAGCAGTCGGGATCGTTGGCAGCTTATGAGTCGAAAGCCGGTTTGACAGCCTACATCAATCAGAAAATTGCTGATGCGTTGGCCGATAACAGCGGCGCCATTGCTGCTTATATTGAAGAAGCTGTAAAGAACGGAACATTGCTCGATTTGAACCGCTTGAATACGGAATTGGCCAAGATTACAGGCCCGACAGGTTCGCTGACCCAGTTGCAGCAGGATTTTGAGCGTTATGTGACAGGAACCGGAAACGAAGCTCTGCTGAAGAGGGTAGCCGACTTGGAAACATATTCTTCTTACATCGAACAGTTCATTGCGGACGGGAAAGGACAATATGAGACCTTTGCCGACGTATTGGCCCAGATTGAAACGACAAGGGCCTATGTGATTTCTTTGAGCACTCCGGACGGTGAAGCATACAACGACGTGAAAGCCATCGTAACCGAAGAACTGAAAACGGTGAACAGCGATATCGAAACGATTGAAGGACAGCTTGAAAAGTTGGGCCTTGACGTGGAGGCTATCAAGAAGATGATTCAGAGCATCGTGTACGTGCCGAGCACATTGGATCAGATTGTTCATTTTACCACTTTGTACGCTAAAGCCAATAACAACACAGACTGGAATCTGATTTCAAGCAGCCAGGCGGTGGAAGTGAAGTTCCGTGTGTCTCCGGCTTCGGCTGTGGCTGGTTTTGCCGACAACTATACGGTGGAAGTGTACGATGAAGAGGTTTCGCGTGCCGGAAGCGCCTTTACGGTTGATGCAAAGAGCGTTCAGGCGGACGAGAAGACCGGAATCGTCACGATGACCTTGGCTGCAAATGACTTGGAGAGCGACTATGTAATCTGTCTGCACGTAACCGGAAAGAAGGCGGAAGGCGAACAGGCGTCTGACTTCGTGACCGATGTGACTTCCGACTACTTCAGCGTTCAGATGGATACGAAATACATGGATAATGCGAAGTATGTATCTACGCAGACGGGCACGCAATTGGTTTATGACAAGGATGAAACGTTGGACTTCCTGACGGGCGGACATTATGAGCTGCACGTGGCGGACGACAAGGCTTCTTCTGCTCAATACAGTTGGGTCAAGCTGTCTGACTTAGGCGTGGACGAAAGTCTGTTCAGCGTGACGTTCGAGCAGGATGCGGCTACGGCTGCCGATGAAGACTACTTCACTCTGGACAACGGCGTGCTTGGAGTGAAGAATGCAGGCCAGACCAGCTCGATCGGCAAGAAGACGAAAGTGAAATATACGGTCAGCGTAAAAGGGAACGACAAGACTTATGCGGACACTTACGCCAATGAAGTGGAAATCGTTCGCGGTACGGGAGAAATGGCTCCGATTGAAGTTCCTGCATACGGTTGGGATGGTACCAGCACTCAAGAATACACATTGACTGGCGCACAGATGGATGCTATCTACAACGAGGCAGGCTTGACAAAGGCTGAGTTTAACGCTTTGGCTGCTACAGCCTTTGACTTCAATGTGAATCAGGCTGCCGATGCCATCAAGTTCGCTTTTGTCGGACAGGGAAGCAATGACCTGAAGGTAGTGATTCCGGCAGGTTCTAACGGCGGTGTGGCAGAAGCCAAGATTCAAGTGACCGAATCGCTGGAAATCACGATCAAGACTTCTGAAATCGTCATCAACTACATGACGGAAGATGAGGTAGCTCTCGTAAAGAATTCCGTAATGTGGGACGGCGACAACGTGTTCATGCCTGTAGGAGTCGATGCTAATCAGGCAACTACGGCACAGATCGGCTTTGACGACCTCACTGCACTCTTCTCTAACTACGATGACATCCATGCAGACGTTACGGCTGTCGGCGGAGAAATCAAGTTTGAGGCTTCGCAAGGAAGCGTGAGCGGAACTGGAACTACTTACTCGCTTGATGCAACCGCTTATGACGGCAAGCCGCTTACATTGTCGGCTAAGGTGATGTTCGGAAACAAGCAGGTAGGTCCTACTTATACCGCCAACCTTATCTTCGACATAGAGCTGTCCGGCACACTGACCGTTCCGGCTGCCGATAAGCGGAATATTGAAGTAAGTGCTGCTGACAGAGCGAATGCTGTCAAGCTGACAACCGGCTTCAAGTGGAACGACTACAGAGGCAAGACCATGTGGCCGACCGTAGACGCTCAGTCGTTCACCTATACCGCAGGCGTTGACGCTCTTGGCATGTACGGTCTGGAAGTGCGTTATGAATTGTCGGGCGCACAGAAAGACATGTTTACGCTTGACGCTGGCAACGGAACCGTCACGCTGAAGAACGAGTACGCGCAGTTGGAATCTGTAGCCGCCGACATCACAGTGTATGTAGACGTGATTGCAGAATCTCCGTGGGGCAATTTGCAGAACAGCACTACGAGACTGACCGTCACGATAGAGAGATGGGCGGAAAACGAATGAACCGGATTGAGAACAGGCTCTCCACTGTTTGATATTTAGCGGGGTTTGTAGAGCAAAGGGGTGGATGTGCAGGACGCACGTTCACCCCTTCGTTTTGTTTTTCCGGCGGCGTTTTTGTCTGAATTCGGCGGCGTTTTGCGGAAGGCTCCGGCGCGGGACGTGCGGCAGCCTTGTTTTTTTGCGGGCCGGGCGGCCGGTTTCAAGAGAAAAGCGTTATTTTTGTAATTGTCATCAAAATCGTCTTTTATGAACTATACTTTTGAGATTTGCGCCAACTCAGCCGAGAGCTGTGTGGCTGCACAAGCGGGCGGGGCGCAGCGCGTGGAGCTGTGCGCCGCCATGCCCGAAGGGGGGACAACGCCTTCTTACGGGCAGATTCGCGTGGCCCGGAAGCTGATTGACATCCGTCTGCACGTGATTATCCGCCCGCGCGGGGGAGATTTCCTTTATACTTCCTCGGAATTGGACATTATGGAGGAAGACATCCGCATGGCACGCCAAGCGGGTGCCGACGGAGTGGTGTTCGGTTGCCTGACTCCTGACGGCGACTTAGACATGGAGGCGATGGAGCGTCTGATGAAAGCGTCGGAGGGCATGGCCGTTACGTTCCATCGCGCGTTCGACTACGTGCGCAACCCGGAGCAGACGCTTGAAGAGCTGATCGGGATGGGGGTGGACCGCGTGCTGACTTCCGGCCAGCAGCCCACTGCTTTGCAGGGGGCGGAGCTGCTTCGCAAGCTGACGGAACAGGCCGGAGGTCGGATTGTGATTATGCCCGGATGCGGCGTGAACGAGAAGAACATCGCGGAGCTGGCTGCGCGCACCGGAGCGTCGGAGTTCCACTTCTCGGCCCGTGAAAACAGAGAAAGCCGGATGCGGCTGCGCAATCCGGCTTTGTCGATGGGAGGGACGGTGGCAATTGACGAGTATCAATGCCCTGTCACCACTCCCGAAAGGGTCAGAAATACGATTCAGGCGCTTACAGGCTGTGAATGACCTGAAGCAGATGCTCGCCCGTCCCGATCAGGTAGCCGTGCGATTCAAACACGATGCGGTTGAACGTGTCGGCTATGATGAATATCGGGAGCTGGTGGGCATTGGCCAGCTTCATGTTTTCCGCGATGGCCTTCTGGATGGTTCTGTCCTTGTCTATCCCGAACACGATGGTTGAGGGCAGGTTGGGGAACTCCTTCGGGTTGAACTTCTTGAAAGACGCTTCGTCGGGGAAGAGCAGCACGATGGCGCGTCCCCACTTCTCCAACTCGTCTTTCTTGGCTTCGATGTCTTTCAGCGCATGGTTCGTAGGCTCTTGCCCTACGCCCAATATGCCTACTGCGAAGTACCCCCTTCCCGCAGCGTCCAGCACGGAGACGGGTTCCGCCTGTCCGGGCATCAGGAACGTGCTTTCCGAGTTGAAGCTGCCGATTACGCGGATGTCTTTCGGATTGTCGCGCATCACCAATGAGGCGGAAGCCGTTTTCCCTTGCTCCACGTTGACGAAGGAGATTTCTCCCAACACGTTTCCGTTGGCCATCCGGCTGCCGCTCACTAACATGTAGTAGCCCGCCTCCACTTTGCTTCCGTCCTTCAGCAGCGAGGCCCACGACGTGTCTTCCGGATAGTTTTGCAGGCGGAACGTCCCGTTGTCAAATTTGGAGAGCGTGAAGTGCGTGTAGTACTTCGGGTTGTCGAGCCGGGGGATGGCGCGGTATGCCGCCTTCAGCGTCCCTTCTTCCGGTTTTGCGCTTTCAGCCGTCTCGAAGTTGACGATTCTGGCTTCTCCGTCCTTCGTGCGGTAGCAGACGTTTCCCGTGACCGCATCCTTCCATGCCGGGATGCCGAGGCTTCGCGCGGCTGCCACGAAGAAGATGTTCCTTGATGCGGAGTCGGTCACCCGGCACCTCCATACTCCTTCGGGCGAGGCGGTGGTGACGAGCGAGTTCAAGTCGTTGCGGAGCGTAAGGCTGTCCTTGCACCAGTTGACGAGCTGTTGCGGGTCGTTGCGGAACGTTTCGGCAAGGCTTTGCGGGATGTGGCGTTGCAGGTAGCTCCGGTAGGGCGTCAGCATCTCGGCCGCCACGCGCGGAGCCAGCACCTCTTTCACGTCGGCCAAGCTGTCCGTGGCATACAGGTGGTCTTCAAGCACGTTTCTGGGAGTGTCGCGCAAATCCTTTTCCGCCAGCGTGCCGAGCAGGTCGAGCGCCCTTCTCCCTTTTCCCCTTTCGGCCGCTTGCGAAAGGAAGCCCATAATTTCCTCATGGTTTCCCCTCGACTGGAGGATGAAACGCACGGCGGCGCTTTCCGGTTGCAGGTTGCATTCTTTTGCGAAGTCTCTTGCCGCTTCTTCAGTGGGGAAGGTCCGGATGTAGGCTTGGCGGATGGAGTCTTCCCACTCGATGCGCAGGGCGTTTTCCGCGCGCTGTTCGTCGGTCACCTCAGGATGGACGGCATTTTCTGCGGGAGGCGTAATCTGCAGGCTGTCGCTGAACGCTTCGCCTATCTTGCGGTTCAGAGCGAGAGTCACCTCCGTGTCTTTTCCGAACGTCACTTTGCGGAAGCCGAAACGCTCGCCCGACGAGGCATAGACCAGCAAGTCGCCCAGCCCTGCCGACAGGCGGGCTTGCCCGTTTTCGTCGCTGGTTTGGCGTGAGACGGTGTAGAACTCCGCATAGTTGTATATCTTGAATTCTACGTTGGCTCCCGCAACTGCTCTCCCTTCTTCGTCGGTCACGGTAACTGTCGTCACGGCACTTTGCCCGTAATTGCCGATGATGTTGATTTCCGTATAGTTGGCCGTCTGTTTCATTACCTCTTCCGGGCCGTTGTATGCCCCGAACACTTTGGTGTGCATCAGCATGCTTCTGCTGGCCGGAGCGTTGAACCAGCCTAAGTTGAGCACCGGTTCCGGCTCGCAGGCTCCGAGGAAGTACCATTTTCCGTCCACCCACGCTTCCACCCACGCATGGTTGTCGTCGGTATGCGCCCATCTCGGAGTGTACACTTGGCGGGCAGGGATACCCACAGAGCGCAGGGCGGCCACGAGCAGGCTCGACTCTTCCCCGCAACGTCCGTAGGCGGTCTTTACAGTGGCGAGGGGCGAGCTGGTACGGCTGTCCGTGGGAGCATAGATAGCCTTCTCGCGGCACCAGTGGTTGACCTCCAGTACGGCATCATACATGGACAAGTTCTTGACACGCGGCTCCAGCTCTTTGCGGAACACTTCGCGGGAGTTGTCCATATTCTCGTTGTTTATCCGGACCGGAAGCACGAAGTGACGGAAAACTATGTCGGGGATTTCTTTTCCCCACGGCATGGACTTGCGGGTATCCATCGCAAGCTGGACATTTTTCAGGTAGAAGTCTCCCGAATAGTCGGTGATGTCTCCGGGAGTCATGTAGGCGTAGAGGAAAGTCAGTGCCTCGCGTTCTTCCAGACTTAGGTCTTGATTGAATATTTCAAAGAGGTTGCCTGTGTGCAGAGTCCGCTGCTTGTCGGCAAAATCGGTCTCCACCTTCGTTCGATAGTCTTCCTCTTTCAGAAAATGTCCCGCAGAATTGCACGACAAGAGGCAGAGGGCCATAACAGCGGCCGGTAAAAAAGATTTTTTCATGGCAGGATGGTGAAAAATAAAAAGCAAATGCCATTCCGGTGTCGGGACTGCATGGCAGTTGTCCCTCCCCTCCGGAATGGCATTTTCATATTAAGAATGCGGTCAGATAGGCTTGTATTCTACAAACGCTTCCATCGCTTCATAGCTTGCGAGCCCTAACTGGTCGTAGAGCGAAGCGGTTCCTCGGTTGCGGTCTTCGCTCCGTTGCCAGAACAAGCGTTCGTCGTTCCCGAGGAACGGCGCGCTTTCCATCTGCGACTGGTGCTTGAGGATAGAATTGCGCTTTGCTCTCAGTTCTTCCGGACTGAGGGGGACGCACATCTCGATGTTCTCGATTTCCCATTCGGCCCACGCTCCGCGATACATCCAGATGCGGCAATCGTTCAGCCATTCGGCTCCGGCATTCTTTTCTTCGTCGATGGCGGCGAATACGGCATCCGTACATACGCGGTGGGTGCCGTGCGGGTCGGCAAGGTCGCCGGCCACGTAAATCTGGTGAGGTTTCACTTCGCGAAGCAGGTTCAGCACGATTTCGATGTCTTTTTCGCTGATGGGGTTCTTCTCAATTTTTCCTGTTTCGTAGAAAGGCAAGTCGAGGAAGTGGCATCTGCTCAACGGCACTTTGTTGTATGTACATGCAGTACGGGCTTCTCCGCGACGAATCAGTCCTTTGATGGTCAGGATGTCGCGCGTGTCCATGTCGCCTTCTTTCTTGTTGGCGAAGAAACTCTTGATTTCGGCGTATTTTTCGCTGATAACCTTGTCTTCGCTGTTGGCGAACAGCTGGTTGAAGCCGTTGATGAAGTGCATGAAGCGAACCACTTCTTCGTCGCCTACGGCAATGTTGCCTGAGGTTTCGTAGGCCACATGCACTTCGTGTCCCTGCTGCACGAGGCGGCGCAGGGTTCCGCCCATTGAAATCACGTCGTCGTCCGGGTGCGGAGAGAACACGATGACACGCTTCGGGAACGGTTTGGCGCGTTCGGGACGGTAGGTGTCGTCGGCGTTCGGCTTTCCGCCCGGCCATCCGGTGATGGTGTGCTGCAGGTCGTTGAACACTTTGATGTTGGCGTTGTACGCAGAGCCGTAGAGGGCCAGCAGTTCGCTCAGTCCGTTTTCGTTATAGTCTTTGTTGGTCAGTTTCAGAATCGGTTTCTTGAGCAGCAGGCAGAGCCATACGATGGCGCTGCGCACCAGCTTGTCGTTCCATTCGCAGCTTGTCACCAACCACGGGCGTTGGATGCGGGTCAGATGGGCGGCTGCGCCTAAGTCTACGCATACCGAGGCGTTGGTGTGGAGCTGGAGGTAGGAAGCGGGAAGCGTGTCGCTCACCTTGTCTTCCACTGCACGCTTGATGATGTCCGCCTTGTTTTCGCCCCATGCCAGCATATACACTTTGCGTGCGCCGAGGATGGTGTTGATGCCCATTGTGATGGAGCAGGGGGGCAGATTGTCTACGCCGATGTTGTGGGCTGCTTCCGCGCGCGAAGTGGCGTCAATCAGAATCAGTCGGGTGGTGGAGTTGGCGTGCGAGCCTGGTTCGTTCATGCCGATGTTTCCTTCGCGCCCTACTCCCATGACAGCGATGTCTAATCCGCCGAACGTTTGTATGCGCTGTTCGTACAGACGGCAATGCTCTACGATAGCGTCTTGAGGGATGGTTCCGTCCATCGTGAACACGTTTTGGCGGTCGATGTCGATGTGAGAGAGGAACAGCTTCTCAAGCTGGTTGAAACTGCTTCCCGCGCCTTCGTTCAGCGGGTAGTATTCGTAGAGGTTGAAGAACACTACGTTGCGGAAGCTCACTCCCTCGTCCTTGTGTTTGCGGATGAGGGCGGTGAAGAGGTAGCGCAGCGAAGCACCGGTGCCGATGGCAATCGTGCAGAATTTCCCTTCCCGCTGGCGGTCTTGGATTTTGGCCACAATTTCGTTCGCAATCTGTTCCGTGCCTTCTTCGATGCTTTCGAAGATGTGCGTGGGAGTTTTCTCCAACCGTGTCAGGACGGAACGGTCTATGGCGTTCTCCGGCCTGTAGTAGCGCGGAGAAACGCGGTTCAGTGAGATTTGTGAGCTAAGGTTGGTTCTCATGTGTATGGGAAATAATGTTAGCGGGGATTACAAATTGTTTCTTTCGATGTCTTTGAAGTACTTGTAAGTGCCTACTTTCAGTTCGTCAGTGGCCGCTTCGTCGCATACGATGATTCCGTGGCGGTGCATCTGCAATGCGCTGATGGTCCACATCTGGGTGATGCCTCCTTCTACGGCATGTTGCAGGGCGCGCGCCTTGTTGTGTCCGTTGCAGATAATCAGCACTTCTTTTGCCGAAAGCACGGTGCCTACGCCCACGGTCAGCGCGGTTTTGGGGACTTTGTTCACGTCGTTGTCGAAGAAGCGGGAGTTGGCGATGATGGTGTCGGTGGTCAGCGTTTTCACGCGCGTGCGTGAAGAAAGCGACGAGCCCGGTTCGTTGAAAGCGATGTGTCCGTCCGGGCCGATGCCTCCAAGGAAGAGGTCGATTCCGCCGAATTTCTCGATTTCCTTTTCATAGTTGGCGCATTCCGCTTCCAGATCGGCGGCGTTCCCGTTCAGGATATGGATGTTTTCCTTGCAGATGTCGATGTGGTTGAAGAAGTTGTTGAACATGAAAGAATGGTAGCTTTCCGGGTGGGATTCCGGCAGACCTACGTATTCGTCCATGTTGAACGTCACTACGTTCTTGAAAGATACGGCACCCTTCTTGTTCAGTTCAATCAATGCCTTGTACATTCCCAAAGGGGAAGAACCGGTAGGAAGTCCCAGAACGAACGGTTTCTCCTTCGTCGGGTTTGCCGCATTGATTTTTTTCGCTACATAGTTTGCTGCCCAGTTAGAAAGGGCCTGATAGTCGGGTTCGATAATAAGTCTCATGATAAGTTAGAGTTTTGAAGTTAATATTTTAAATTAGCAATGTTTCAAACTTTTGTTTTCCGGCGCCTTTCCCGGATTGCCCGGAAGCGGCGGGAGGTCGGCGGCCCTTGCCTGTGCAAACGCCCGCGTTTTTGAAAAAGGCAGGCCGTTTTTTTCGGAAATCTCGGCATCCTTTTTCAATGTCATTGCAAATATATCAAAGGTTCGTCAGAAAGGCAAGTAAAAAAAAAGAATTTTCTTGCTTGATTTATTAAATAAAAAACTTATTTTTGTACGTGTTTCTATAAAAACTGAAAATATTATGGGACAGGCATTATTGAGAGAGATACAGAAAGGGGTGAAAAGCGCATTGATTAAAAGGCGCATCATTTCTCATTTCATCTATGCGGGATGCACCACGATTACCGAGCTGTCGAAGGCGGTGGGGCTGAGCGTGCCTACGGTGACCAAGTTTGTGGATGAAATGCTGGAAGAAGGTTATGTGAACGATTACGGGAAGCTGGAAACGAGCGGCGGAAGGCATCCGAGCTTGTACGGCTTGAACTCAGAGTCGGGATATTTTGTAGGCGTGGCGGTAGGAGTGCATTCGTTGAGGTTAGGGCTTATCAACTTCAAGGGTGACGTGCTGAAGATGGATTTGGACATTCCGTTCCATCTGGAGAACACGATGGAGTGCGTGGATACGATATGCGACGAAACGAAGCGTTTTATCGGAAGTCTGGACATCAACCCCAAGAAGATACTGAACGTTTGCGTCGGGATTACGGGGCGCGTGAATCCGGAAACGGGATGCAGCTACACGAAACTGACCTGCACGGAAGAACCGTTGGCTGAAACGATGTCGAAAAAAATAGGCGTCAACGTGTGCATTGACAACGACAGCCGCGCGATGGCATACGGCGAATATATAATGAGGCAAGACAAATGTCCGAAAAACCTTATCTTCATCAATGTAAACTGGGGGCTCGGCATGGCAATCATCATCGACGGAAAGCTCTATACGGGAATGTCGGGATTTGCTGGGGAACTCGGACACAATTACGGTTACGACAACCAGCAGATTTGCGATTGCGGGAAGAGGGGATGCATTGAGACGGAAGTGTCTTGTTCGGCATTGTACCGGAAGTTTGTTGAGCGGCTCCGGAACGGAGAAAACTCCATTCTTCTGAAAGAAAAGTCGGTGGACGAGATTACGCTGGACGACGTGATTTCGGCCGTAAAGCGCGAGGATGTGCTTGCCATCGAGCTTGTGGAAGACATCGGAGCGAAGTTGGGACGTCATATCGGCGAGATGATGAACATTTTCAATCCGGAACAGGTCATCATCGGCGGCGAGTTTTCCAGAGTGGGAGAGTATCTTCTTCCTCCTGTCATATCGGCCATCCGCCGCTATACGCTGAATCTGATGTATCGCGATTCGGACATCGCGCTTTCAGAACTGAAAGAAAAAGCCAACGCCGTGGGTTCCGCTCTTTTGGCGAGGAGCAAATTCTTTGCGTTAGACTGAAGATTTTTATAAATGGCTGGCAAATAAGGATGTATCGTGGAGGTGCATCCTTTTTTTATGGCATTGGGAGCCATTCTTTTTCGTCATTTGTATTGCAAGTGTCTGTTGAAAGTACGTAAAATGCATATTCGTATGCTTGCGTTGCTCCATATTTGCGGTATAAATAAAATAAATTTTGTATCATGAGACTACGCTTATTGCCGCTTATTGCATTTATTGTATTGTGTTGTTCCTGCCTGAAGAGGGAGGAACCGTATGACTTTTTGCCTGTTTACAGCTTGACTTTTGACCATTTGCCCCAGGTTTGGGACGAAGCCATCCCTTTGGGAAATGGGCTGACAGGCGCCTTGGTTTGGCAAAAAGACGGAAAATTGCGAATTGCCGTTGACAGGGCTGATTTATGGGACTTGCGTCCGGTTGAGAAATTTGACACTTCAGCCTATTCTTATCAGTTCGTTTATAACCAAGTTGTCAACAAGAAGGACATATCGTTGGTTCATGACTTGATAGACAATCGGACGAGATATGATTCGGCTCCAACCAAGATTCCGGCCGGCGCGATTGAACTGAATACGGCCTGTTTGGGAAAAGTGGAAAAAGTGAAGCTCGATTTGGCTTCCGCTGTCTGTTCCATAGAATGGGAAAGCGGGACAAAGGCGCATATCTTTGTTCCGGCAAATGAAAAGGGAGGACGTTTCTTGTTTGAGAACTTGCCGGATACCCTTGCCGTCGATTTGGTTGCTCCTTTGTATGAAGGGGATGATATAGTATCGAGCCACCAGCAAGGAATCAATGAGCTTTCTTCTTTGGGATATAAGCAAGGCTGTGTGAAGAAAGTAACGCCGACATCTCTGCTCTATGCTCAGCGGGGGTGGGGAGATGTTTCATACGAGATAGCTGTAGACTGGAATATGCTTCCCGGAGGAACGATGGAAGGCAAATATTGCGTAACGTCTGACGGCACATGGTATTCGGAGCCGACTGGCGCATTGGAGTGTATGCAGAAATACATGAATGAAGATTTCAGCCACAGTTTGGCAAAACATAAAAGCTGGTGGACGGAATATTGGGGGAAATCCGGAATATCACTTCCTGACACTTTGATTGAAAAGCAATGGTATTTGGAAATGTATAAGTTTGCTGCCGCATCGCGCAAAGGTGCTCCCCCTGTCAGCTTGCAGGCTGTTTGGACTGCTGACAATGGACAGACTCCGCCTTGGCGCGGCGATTATCATAATGATTTGAATACTCAGATGAGTTATTGGGCGGGGTATGCGTCAAATCATTTGGAAGAGTCGTCCGTCTTTACAGACTGGCTTTGGAAAATCAAAGAAAATTCAGAGGAATATACCCGTCGTTTCTTCGGAGTTGAAGGAATGAATGTGGCATGTATAGCAACCTTAACGGGAGAGCCTATCGGCGGATGGAACCAATATGCCAATTCTCCTACGGCGGCCGGCTGGTTGGCACATCATTTCTATTTGCAGTGGAAGTACGGCATGGACAACGAGTTCTTACGGGACAGAGCCTACCCGTGGGTGAAGGAAGTGGCGAGATTCTTTGAATATGTTTCTGTTTTTGGTGAGGACGGGATGAGGAAATTGCCTCTTTCATCTTCTCCTGAGATAAATGACAACCGGATTGACGCCTGGTTTCAGGAAACTACCAACTATGATTTGGCCAATATTCGTTTCACTTATTTGGCGGCAGGGGAAATGGCTGATGCTTTAGGAATGGATGAAGAAGCTGCCCATTGGAAAAAGCTGTTGGCGGAGTGGCCTGATTTTGCCAAGAATGAAAACGGTTTGTTGATTGCGCCGGGTGTGCCTTTGGCCGATTCACACCGCCATCTTTCTCATTTGTTGGCTTTTCATCCTTTGGGTATCATAGATGTCAGTCAAGGAAACGGAACCATTGACTTGATTCTCCGTTCAATCAAGCATGTAGAGCAGCTGGGGCCGGATTGGTGGACCGGATTTACTTATGCGTGGCTTGCTAATATGAAAGCGCGCGTGTTTGCAGGCGATGATGCGTTGAGAAACCTTCATATATTCATCAAGGCTTTTTGCGGTCCGAACGGTTTCCATCTGAACGGAGACCAGTTGAAGGCGGGCTTTTCTGAGTTTACATATCGTCCTTTTACGTTGGAGGCCAACTTTGCATGTGCTTCAGCCATACAGGAGATGTTGTTGCAAAGCCATACCGGAGTGATTCGTGTCTTTCCGGCCTTGCCCTCGAAATGGGAATGCGCGTCTTTCCATGATTTGCGCGCGATGGGAGCGTTTCTTGTGTCGGCTTCTTACGAAAATCATGCGGTGAAGTCTGTCGAGATAACCGCTGAAAAGGGAGGACTTATGCGGTTCGCCAATCCTTTTTCAGGGCAAAAGTTTGAAGTGCAGATGGAACCGGGGGAGACACTTCTGTTTACATCGGACAACCCTTCGGGAAGAAATATTTAAATGGACGCTATATCATGAAAAAGAAATTGACTTTAATAGTGCTGGCCGGACTTCTTGTGTTTGCAGGCTGTGCCCATAAGACAACTGATTCCGACACGGATTTGAGCCCTTCATCGATTATGACATCAGAAGAAGACTATGAGAAAAGAATGGAATGGTTTGAAAATGCCCGTTTCGGGATGTTTATTCATTGGGGCGTGTATTCTCCTTTGGCGTGTTCGTGGAAGGGGAAACATTATGCCGGTTATGGAGAACATATACAGCGCATGGCGAAAATTCCGGCGGAAGAATATAAAAAGGCGGTCGCCGGAAATTTTAATCCGGCGGATTTTGATGCCGAAGAGTGGGTGCGGATTGCGAAAGAAACAGGTATGGGCTATTTCATCATTACCGCCAAGCATCATGACGGCTTTGCCATGTATGATTCGAAAGTCAGTGATTACAATATCGTAAAGGCTACTCCCTTTGCGCGTGATCCGATGAAGGAGTTGAGGGAGGCTTGCAGGAAAGCGGGCATCAAGTTCGGATTCTATTATTCCCATGCCTTTGACTGGGGAGAAAAGAATGGTGTGGGGAACGACTGGGATTATGACAATCCCGGAGGCGACAAATTGCTGGGAGGGCGTGAATGGTGGAACACCCGCAAGGACTTTCTTCCGACAGCACGCAAGTATGTCGATGAAAAGGCTATTCCGCAGATAAAGGAACTGATTGCAAATTATGATCCTGACATTATGTGGTTCGATACTCCGCACAAGCTGCCGCAAGAAGAGTGTGTACGTATAGCCAAGGCGACACGTGAGGCCAGTCCGGATATAGTCATCAACGGACGTGCGATTTCGGGATTTGACCGGTATGACTATTACAATACGAATGACTGTCCTTATGAGTTCAGTGACTATAAGGGGTGTTATTGGGAGGGAATCCCTACCACGAACAATTCGTATGCCTATAATGAGAACGACAATGATTACAAGCCTTCTTCTTTTTTCATCCGCCTGTTGGTTAAGGCTGCGGCTCGCGGAGGGAATATATTGATGAATATCGGCCCGATGGGAAATGGTTTGTTCAGCGAACCTGACATCAATATTCTGAAGGGAATTGCGGACTGGTGGCAAGTGAATGGAGAGGCTTCAATCAGGGGAACGTCTTCTACTCCGTTGTCGGTTCAGTCATGGGGGGAGTCTACTTTGAAAGGCAACAATCTTTATTTGCATATATTTGATTGGCCGAAGACTGGCAAATTATGTGTCGGAGGGTTGCTGACCGATGTCAGTCGGGCTTATTTGTTGGCCGATCCGGATAAAAGCCTGCAATGTTCCCGTTCGGGAAAGGATTTATGGGTTGACATACCTTCAGCTTGTCCGGATTCGGTTGACGCGGTTATGGTATTGGAGTGCGTTTCTGCGCCTCAAACAGACAAGAGGCGTCGTATTTCAACGGATGCAACGGACTGTTTGCGTACATTTGACGCTCGGTTGGAAGGTGGCGCACGTTATGGCGGTGAGGAACGTGAGGCTCGCTATGTACAGAATCTGAAACAAAAAGGAGATGCCGTCGTGTGGCCTGTCCGTTTGGACAAGCCGATGAAATGTGAGGTTAGCATAGCTTATGCGGCTCCTGCTCCTAAATATAAGGATGAATTGGTGGAAGGTGATGCGGGCAAGGAACTGCGTAAGGCTGATAACGGTGCGGCGGGAATGTTTTCCGTTACATTGGGAAGCGAGAGGCTGGTCAGGAAAGTTCGGAACGGAGATGAAGTGACCGATGTGGCGGGAGTCGTGAAACTTTCTGTCGGGGAATATGATATTCGGATAGATGTGGAGTCTGTAGCCGGTGCGGAATTGTTCCGTCCTCGGTATCTTTTATTGAAACCTTTGGAAGAATGAATATGAAAAAGAAAGTGATTTGGGCTTTTGTGTCGTTGTGCTTTTTTCAAAGTGCCGGCATGGTTGTTTATGGAAAGGCTTTTCCGTATAAGAACTCCCAATTGCCAGTAGAGCAGAGAGTGGAAGATTTGTTGGCGCGGATGACGTTGGATGAGAAAATAGCGCAACTCCGTCATATTCATTCCTGGGATATTTTTGACGGCCAGAATCTTGATGAGAACAAGTTGGCGTCTTTTGCCGGAGATATAGGATGGGGATTCGTTGAGGGATTTCCCCTTACAGGAGAGAATTGCGGCAAACACATGCGGACTATCCAGAGATATATGGTTGAACGCACCAGATTAGGAATCCCTGTCTTTACGGTGGCCGAGTCTTTGCATGGCTCTGTTCATGACGGTTCCACCATTTTTCCGCAGAATGTAGCGTTGGGGAGTACTTTTAATCCCGGACTTGCGTATGAAAAGGCTGCCTTAATCTGTCGTGACCTCCATGCTCAGGGCATACGTCAGACTTTGGCGCCTTGTATTGATGTCGTTCGTGATTTGCGCTGGGGGCGTGTGGAGGAATCTTTTGGAGAGGATCCTTATTTATGCGGGCTTTTCGCTAAGGCGGAAACGAAAGGCTATTTGGACAACGGCATCTCTCCGATGCTGAAGCATTTCGGGCCTCATGGCAATCCGTTGGGCGGACTGAATCTGGCCTCGGTGGAATGCGGAGAGCGGGATTTGCATGAAATCTATCTCAAACCGTTTGAAATGGTCGTCACTTCATTGCCCGTAATGGCGGTAATGTCCACATATAACTCTTGGAACAGAATTCCCAATTCCGCTTCCCGTTATTTGTTGACGGAAGTGTTGAGAAAGCGGTGGGGGTTTGAAGGATATGTCTATTCGGACTGGGGGGCGATTGAAATGTTGCAGAATTTTCATCATACGGCTGGAAGTCCGGCGGAATGTGCGGCTCAGGCACTTTGCGCGGGTTTGGATGTTGAGGCTTCAAGCGGATGTTTCCCGTCTTTGAAGATGTTGGTCAATGAAGGGCGGATAGAAATGGAGGTGATTGATGAAGCGGTAAGGAGGGTCTTGAGAGCAAAGTTTGTTGCCGGATTATTTGAAGACCCGTATGGAGACAAATTTGAAAAAAGGGAGATGCACGGTGATGAAAGTGTGGCGTTGTCACGTAAGATTGCAGACGAGTCGGTGGTCTTGTTGAAAAATGAAAAAGGGCTGTTGCCGTTGGATTTGGAGCGTTTCCGCTCGATTGCGGTTATAGGACCGAATGCGGACCAAGTTCAGTTTGGCGATTATTCCTGGAGCCGTAGCAATGAAGATGGAGTGACTCCTTTGGAGGGAATACGTGAACTGGTCGGTGATGGTGCCGTTGTCCGTTATGCCAAGGGATGCAGTCTGACGTCTAAGGATACGGCAGGGATACCGGAAGCGGTAAAGGTTGCTTCCCAAAGTGATGTGGCTGTCTTGTTTTGTGGCAGTTCGAGTGCATCCTTGGCTCGCGATTACAGTCAGGCTAATTGTGGCGAAGGGTTTGATTTGCACGATCTTCAGTTGACAGGAGCACAAAGCGATTTGATAAAGGCGGTATACGAGACGGGCAAACCAGTGGTTCTTGTTCTTGTGACGGGAAAGCCTTTCAGCATATCATGGGAGAAAACTCATCTGCCGGCTGTTTTAGTACAATGGTATGGTGGAGAAGAAGCCGGGCGTTCGATAGCAGATGTCCTTTTCGGCAAAGTGAATCCGTCGGGAAAGTTGCCTTTTTCCTTTCCTCAAAGCGTAGGACATTTGCCTGTTTATTATAATTATTTGCCTTCTGACAAGGGCTTTTATAAGCAACCGGGCAATGATGAAACTCCGGGAAGAGACTATGTCTTTTCATCTCCGGCTCCGTTATGGAGTTTTGGATATGGATTGAGCTATACTTCTTTTTCTTTGGACGGGTTGGATGCTGTTCTGGAAGGTGATTCCGTTTTGGTCAGAACAACAATCCGCAACACGGGGAACAGGTCCGGTAAAGAAGTTGTGCAGCTGTATGTACGCGATTTGGTGAGTTCAGTTGTTACTCCGTTGCAGCAATTGCGCGCATTTCTGAAGGTGGAGCTGGCTCCGGGGGAAAGCAAAAAGATAACGCTCGGTTTTCCTGTCGGGGATTTGTCATTGACTATGGAAGACGGAAAAAGGCTGTTCGAGCCTGGGGCGTTCGAATTGAGGCTGGGTACGTCTTCCGACTGCATTTTATTGAAGAAGACCATCGGTCTTGATGAGAATAGATGTTTGGTTCGGGACAACGAGAAAGCATCGGAAGAGGGTGTCGCTGCACCGGTTAGCCTTGCGGACGAAATGTTTGTAGGGGGTGTTGTCAGAGATATGCAGGCAACATTGGTAAATGATGTTGCAATTCATTCGAAATTTACGGGACGCGAGCTGGGGAAAACAGATTCTGAAGGCAGATATAAGGTATGGGTTTCTGCTGATGACGTACTTGTCTTTGAAAAAAGAGGGTATTCAAGGCTGGAAATACCTGTAGACGGGAATGAATTATTGAATGTGAAAATGGTTTATGGTGGAAACGATTGATAAAAACAACAAATGGAAATGAGAAAAGTTTGGATATGCCTTTGTCTGGTGACTGTGCTTTGTCTGCTGTCACTCGAAGTGTCTGCGGCCGACAGGGGGAATGACGGAATAAATATCATTCCTTACCCTAAGGATGTTCAGGTGAAAGAAGGTTTCTTTCTGCTTACAGCTGAAACGGCTTTTCTGGCTGGAACGGAAGAAGAGAGGCTGATTGCCGAACCCTTTCGGCAGCAGATGAAGCGTACTACGGGATATGCGTTGGATTACGCCGGTTCATCGTCTCTTAAATGCATTAAGCTGTCTATAGACCGGAGTCTGCCGTTGAATGAGGAAGGGTATTTTCTTGAGGTATCGGAATCCCGGATTGTCGTAGCCGGGAAAAGCCGGCGCGGTTTGTTTTATGGCTTGCAGACAATGATGCAGTTGTTTTCTCCAGAGATTCTTGGTTCGGACAGGAAGGTCGGGATGCGTTGGACTGTGCCGTGTGTGACGGTAAAGGATGAGCCTCGGTTCCCTTATCGCGGAATGTTGCTTGATGTATGCCGTTATTTCCTGCCTGTCGATTTCATCAAGAAGCAGCTTGATTTGATGGCGATGCTGAAACTGAATCATTTTCATTGGCATTTGACTGACGATCATTTGTGGACCATTGAGGTAAAGAAATATCCTCTGTTGACAGAAATCGGTTCTGTCCGTCATAATGCGGACGGAAGTGTATGTCAAGGGTTCTATACGCAAGAACAGATTAAGGAGGTGGTGGCCTATGCTGCGGCACGACAGATAACGGTGGTTCCGGAAATCGAACTTCCCGGACATGCCCTTGCCGCATTGACGGCATATCCGGAACTGTCTTGTACGGGCGGACCTTTCCAGCTTCGCAACCAATGGGGCGTGGAAGACGACGTATATTGTGCCGGGAATGATAAAGTCTTTGATTTTCTGGAAGGCGTGTTCGATGAAATAATGCCTCTTTTCCCTGGGAAATACATACATATCGGGGGGGATGAGTGTCCTAAAGTCCGTTGGGAACATTGCAGGAAATGCCTGAAACGGATGAAGGAGGAACATTTGAAAGATTCTCGCGAACTGCAGAGCTATTTTATACATCGTGTGGAGGCTATGGTGTTGAAGCATGGGAAGGCGATGGTCGGTTGGGATGAGATTCTGGAGGGCGGATTGGCGCCTTCCGCCACTGTGATGTCCTGGACGGGCGAGGAAGGAGGCATTGTTGCCGCCAATATGGGGCACGATGTCATTATGACTCCCCTTCAGTACGCTTATTACGATTATAACGGACAAGGCGCGCCGGAGGTGGAGCCTGTTGCGATAGGATATGGCATTTCTTTGGAGAAAGCGTATTCTTTTGAACCGGTTTCCGACAGGATAGCAGAGGACAAAAGGCATCACATCCTTGGAGCTCAGGCGAATCTATGGACTGAATATTCGCCGACTCCCGAACATACGGAGTATCTGCTGTATCCGCGTCTGTTGGCTATGGCGGAGCTTATATGGACTCCGAAATCCCGAAAGGACTACAAGTCTTTTGTCCGCAGAATGGAGAATATGCTTTTGCGGCTGGACGCATACAATGTGAATTACCATATACCGTTGCCCGAAGGACCTGTGGCTGATTATATGGCTGTGACGGATAAAATATCTTTGTCGTTCCATAACAGCCGCAACCTTGATATGGTATATACGTTGGACGGAACTGTGCCTTCCGCTGATTCCGAAGTCTATTCAGGGCCATTGTCGTTTACCGATGATGCCGTGTTGAAGATTGCGACGCGTCTGCCTTCCGGAAAGCTGAGCCGCACAAGGACAGTGACTGTCAGGAAGGAGAAAATGCGCCCGGCTTTCCCGGAATCGGAGAAAATGCGTCCGGGAGCCGAAATGCTTCGTGCGTCAGGAAAGTTCTATTATGTGACCGACTTGCTGGATGCCGGATGGAGCAATCCGGAAATTGTCATGGACTTCAATCAGAATGTTCCGCCTGAATCGGACGGGGCTTTCCTTTATCGCGGGTATTTTGAAGTGCCGGAGGATGGCGTTTATTGCTTTACGACTGAAATGGATCAGCTGAAGATTGACGGCGAGCTGCTGATAAGCAATAGCGGCAAACTCGTCCGGCATTCTGTAAGCCGCAAGACGATTGCATTGGAAAAAGGGCTTCATGCTTTCGAACTTGTATATATCAATTCCAATATCGGAGGGTTCCATCGTTATTGGAACAATCGCGGTTTCCGGTTTGTCGATGAAAAAGGGAAACTGACGTGTCCGAAATTGTATCATGCGGAAGAAGAGTATTACGTAAAACACCTCCGCTTTCCGGTTGGAACGCCGTTGGATTGTAAAGTAAACATGGCGGCCCGTCTGGTTCCCACGCCGGGACAGTTGCAGTGGCAGAAGATGGAGCTGACCGCTTTCCTGCATTTCGGCATAAACACCTTTACTGGGGAAGAGTGGGGAAGCGGCAAGGAAGACCCTGCCCTGTTCAATCCTTCGGCACTGGATGCCGGACAATGGGTGCGTACATTGAAGAATGCAGGCTTCAGGATGGTGATTCTGACCGCAAAGCATCATGACGGCTTCTGTCTGTGGCAGACGAAGACAACGTCTCATTCCGTGGCCTCTTCTCCTTGGAAGAACGGAAAAGGAGATGTCGTGAAGGAGCTTCGCGAGGCATGTGAGAGATATGGCATGAAGTTCGGCGTCTATCTTTCTCCGTGGGACAGAAACGCGGCTTGCTATGGAGATTCTCCAAAGTACAATGACTTCTTTGTCAGACAATTGACGGAATTGCTTACGAACTACGGGAAGGTGGACGAAGTGTGGTTTGACGGAGCCAACGGGGAAGGGCCGAACGGGAAGAAGCAAATCTATGATTGGGACGCATTCTTCAAGACGGTACGCCGTCTGCAGCCGGATGCAGTTACGGCCATAATGGGCGATGATGTCCGTTGGGTAGGCAATGAGAAGGGAATAGGCCGTGAAACTGAGTGGAGCGCTACCGTCCGCACTCCGAGCGTTTACAGCCGCGCTTCTGAAAACAATAAGCGTTTGGGCATTTCAAGCACTTCGCCGGATTTGGGGAGCAGGGACATGCTGGCCAAGGCGAACGAACTGTTCTGGTATCCTTCTGAAGTGGATGTGTCTATCCGTCCGGGGTGGTTTTATCATAAAGAGCAGGATTCACAGGTAAAGTCCTTGAAGCATCTGATGGAAATCTATTATCAGTCGGTCGGATACAATTCGGTGCTGCTGCTCAATATTCCGCCGGACAAGCGGGGACTGATCAGCGAGGTTGATGTTGCCCGTCTGAAAGAGTTTGCGGACTACAGGGAACGTGTATTCGCTTCCGATAAGATCGTTGGCGGAGACGATATGTGGCGTGCTGCGCCTCAAAGCAGCAAGACTTATCAGTTGAAAGGGAATTCCTCGGTTAATCTTGTCATGTTGCAGGAGGATGTGGCCAGAGGGCAGCGCGTGGAGAAGTTTACGGTCGAGGCTCTGACCCCGCAAGGTTGGCAGACGGTCGGACATGGAACTACCGTGGGCTATAAAAGGTTGTTGCGTATTCCGGAGGTGAAGGCTTCTGCAATCAGGATAACTGTTGACGAATGCCGTTTGGAGGCTGACATTTGTCGGATTGGCGTTTATTATGCTCCTCCGTTGGCAGATGAGGATGCTTCGGTCGGAACTGCCGTCTTTTTGCCGAAAGACAATTGGGTGACGCTTGCTTCTTCTCCTTTGACGGTCGATTTGGGTCGCCGGACGGAACTGGCCGGGTTCGTGTATTCTCCGTCCGGTTCGGGTGCCGGACCCGCATTCCGTTACAGGTTCCTGATAAGTGACGACGCCCGTTCATGGACGGAAGTGCCTGCAAGCGGAGAGTTCAGCAATATTGTCAACAATCCGATACCGCAGATTGTCCGTTTTAGCGGGAAAGTGTCCGCACGGTATGTCAGGATTGAGGCGGAGACTCAGGAAGGGAAGCCTGCCCGGATTCTGACGGGCGAATTTAATCTGATTTGAAACCGTAGGGGCAGATCCGTGTGTCTGCCCGATAATGTCATGCCAATTGATCCGGGCGGACACACGGGGCCGCCCTACGGGCAATAACATATCGAAAGAAATGGCATTTTAAATGGAAGATCTGTGGAACAAGCGTTCGTTTAATTGGAGCGAACGCTTGTCTTTTCCTTTTTTTGTGTAATTTTGTCTTGTCTTTGTAAACCTCAGTTTATGGAATACCGGTATTATATTTGTTTGTCTTATTGTATGCGCTTTCTGTTGGGAGCCGTTCTTTCTGTGCCTTCACTGCTCTCTGCTCAGGACATTTCGTTCAAGCAGTTGTCTACGAATGACGGACTTTCCCAGTTCTCGGTGTATGCCTTGCATAAGGATGAGCTTGGTCGGATATGGATTGGCACGCGTGACGGGCTGAACGTGTATGACGGCAATGAAATCCGGTATTATAGGCCTGACAGGAATGACCCGCATTCCATCGTGGGCAGTACGGTGCGGAACATTTGCGGTGACGGCAAAGGAACGTTATATGTACAGACTTCGGTCGGATTCTGTACGTTCGACATGCGTTCGGAGAAGTTTTATACAGTCCACAAAGGGGGCGGAGTCTATACCGTGACTTATGGAGCCGATACGCTTTTTGCCGGCGGCGACTGGAAGGTGAATTATTATGACACTCGCACTCGTAAGCTGAAGCCTTATTGTTCGTTGGACGTGCGCCTGCAGATTGTGTCGTTGCTGAAAGGCAGTGACGGCAGGCTGTGGATTGGGACACGTAAGGGCTTATATTATCTTCAAGCGGGAAGCCGTACTCCTGTATGCGTACTGCCCGATGTGTATGCTTTTAAGTTATATGAAGATTTGTCCGGTGGGGTATGGGTATGTACATGGACCGACGGACTTTTCTGTTTGTCGGATGCCGGAACAGTCCGTTATGCAGAGAACGGAAAGAACGGTTTGTCGTCCAATTCGGTGCGCGACTGCTGTGAAGACAATCAGGGGAATCTGTGGATTGCCACTTTCAGCGGTCTGGACAAGTTGGACAAGGCCACAGGAAGATTCACATATTATCGTCCTTCCGGTATGCCGGGAAGTCTGAGCAATTCGTCCGTGTATTGTATCATGAAGGACCATCAGGGCACTCTTTGGGTGGGAACCTATTTCGGAGGGGTGAACTATTTCAATCCGGACTATGAGATTTATTCTTATTATTATCCGAGCAGTCATGAAGGGAGGGGGCTGGGCTATCCCGTCATAGGCTGTATGACGGAGGACCGGAGGGGAAACCTTTGGATAGGAACCGAAGGAGGCGGACTGACTTTCTATGACCGTCGGCGGAAGACATTCAAATGGTACAAGCACGGGAAGGAAGAAAACTCTTTGTCGCATAACAATATCAAGTCGTTGTATTACGATCCGCAGGAAGATGTGCTCTGGATAGGCACGCATCTGGAAGGGTTGAACCGACTGGATATAAGGACGGACCGTATCCGTCGCTACCGTATGCCTGACGGATTGAGTGAGAATCTGTCCAATGTGATATTGGATATTGTTCCGTATGGAGAGGAACTGCTGGTCGCTTCTTTTGATGGGGTGTTCCGCTTCAGTCCGGAAACCGGACGGTTCTCGAAACTGCTTGATCTGTTCTGTAATTGTCTGTTCATCGATTCGCAGGGTCTCTTGTGGATTGCAGTGGAAGGGTATGGTGTCTATTCCTATAGTTTCGATACGGGGGAATTGATGGGATACGACCATTCCGGAGGAAAGAATTCCGTCAGTGCGGGTAAGGTGACCGCCATTGTGGAAGACAGGCATCACAATGTCTGGTTCTCGACATCCGATTCCGGCATTGATGTGTATTATCGTGAAACGGGTACATTCGGACATTTCAATACCCGGAACAGCGGTTTGGGCAGCGATTGTGTGTATGCACTTATGGAGTCGCTGGAAGGCAAGCTGCTGCTGACCACGAACCGGGGCTTTACGGTTTTCGATTACTATACGGGAACGTTCCGTAATTATAATGCGGCGAATGGATTTCCTGTCATCACCTTGAACGAGAATTCTCTGTATCAATGCAGGGACGGTGAAATCTTTCTGGGAGGTGTGACGGGAATGATTTCGTTTGCCGAAGCGAGTCTGGACATTCCCTCCAAGTCTTATAACATCATTCCGACAAAACTGCGGGTCAACGGCAGGGAAGTGAATGTGGGTGACGATACGGGCATTCTGGAATCTTCTTTATACGATGTGCCTTCCATCACTTTGGGAAGTGACTGCTCCGTGTTCAGTGTGGAGTTTGCCGCCACTAATTATATAGTGGCCAACAGGAATGAACTGGTATACAAGCTGGAGGGCTTTTCCAAAGAATGGACACGGATGCACGGACAGAATACGGTTACCTATACGAATATTCCTGCCGGTGATTATACGCTGATTGTCAAGGTGTCCGGGGAAAATTACGTATATCAGTCGGAGTGTCGCATGGGGATAACCGTTCTTCCTCCGTTCTACAAGACAGTATGGGCTTATTTGATCTATCTGCTCATTGCAGGCATTATCCTTTTTTATGTGGTGAAGGCGTACAATGCCCGCATCCGGTTGAGCGAATCGTTGAAGTACGAGCAGCAACATATCCGTGACGTAGAAGAACTGAATCAGTCGAAACTGCGTTTCTTTACCAATATCTCGCATGAGTTCCGCACACCGCTGACAATCATCGTCGGACAGGTTGAAATGTTGCTGAAGGGGCAATCCTTTTCTCCGTCTGTTTACAATAAATTGTTGAACGTTTATAAGAACGGCGTTCAGTTGCGTGAACTGGTCAATGAATTGCTGGACTTCCGGAAGCAGGAACAGGGGCATATGAAGATAAAGGTCTGGAAGCATGACATCGTCAGGTTCTTGTATGAGAACTATCTTCTGTACACGGAATACGCCGCCACTCTTGGCGTGCATTTCCATTTCGAGAAGGACACGGAGGCGTTGGAGGTCTGGTATGATTCCCGTCAGTTGCAGAAAGTGGTGAACAATCTGTTGTCGAACGCTTTCAAGTATACTCCCAAAGGAGGGGATATATGGCTGAAAGTGTCCAGATTGGGAACGGAAGCGGTCATAGAGGTCCGCGATACAGGCAAGGGCATAGCTCGTGAAGATATAAAGAAAATTTTCGAAAGGTTCTATCAGAGTGGGGATGAGAAGGGAAGTCTTCCGGGGACAGGCATCGGACTCGCCTTGAGCAAGGGCATCATCGAGCTGCATAAGGGACGGATTGAAGTCTCCAGCCGTATGGGTGAGGGGACGGCGTTTACCGTTTATCTGAAATTAGGAAAAGAACATTTCACGGAAGATCAGCTCGTTGATGATGGCGTGACGGACGGAGAAAGTTTGGATGTCTCCCCTGTGGCGGCCCGACTGGAACCGGAGGGAGAACCTTTGGCGGAAGACGCTTTCAGCGGTGTCAAAGGGGCAAGGATGCTGGTGGTTGAAGACAACGCTTCGTTGAGGGAGATGCTGGTCGGACTGTTCGCTCCGTTTTATGAGGTCGTTGTTGCCGGAGACGGGAACGAGGGCCTGGACAAGGCAAGGGAAATTCTTCCCGACATTATAGTGAGCGACATCATGATGCCCGGAATGTCGGGAATAGAGCTTTGCAGGGAGATAAAGTCCAAGTTTGAGACGTGTCATATTCCGGTGGTTCTGCTTACGGCGCGCACTGCTGTCGAACATACGATTGAAGGTTTGCGTATCGGTGCTGATGACTACATCACGAAGCCGTTCAATGTAAGTCTGTTGGTGGCGCGGTGCAACAATCTGGTGAACAGCCGCAGGGTGTTGCAGGAGAAGTTCAGCAAGCAGCCTCAGGCGCAGGTGCAGATGCTGGCCACCAATCCGCTGGACAAGGATTTGCTTGACCGGACGGTTGCGCTCGTCGAGCGGAATCTGGACAATTCGGAATACTCCTTGTCCGATTTGATTAAGGAACTTTATATTTCGCGGACCAATTTCTTCAACAAGATAAAGGCCATTACGGGGCAGACTCCGAACGAGCTTATCCTTACCATCCGTCTGAAGAAGGCTGCCCTGTTATTGAAGCAGGAGCCGAATCTGTCCGTTTCCGAGGTGTCCGACCGGACAGGATTCAGCTCCCAACGTTATTTCAGCCGTTGTTTCAAGGAAAAGTATGGCATCAGTCCCCTGTATTACCGTTCCGGTGGAAAAGGGGAAGAGAAGGACGATGCCGAAGAATGATTCAGCGGATGGGGATGACCATGTTCCATGATTCCGTGGCGTTCTCGAACCCTCCGGGACCGTCCATCGTGGCGAAGAAGATGTAGGTGGGTTTCCCGTCTTCAAAGAAGATGAACGGGCGTTCCAGCTGTCCCTGCATTTCCACTTTCCCGTCTTCCCATTCCACGGTGCGCGAGTAGGCTTTCGGGTCTTTGTCCGGCTCCCAGTTGATTCCGTCTTTCGAGTGTGCCATCACGCCTCCGCCCCTTTCTCCAGTGAACTTGCCCACGTGGTCCTTGAAGATGGCATGGTAGCCCCTTTCGTCTTTCCAGAGAAACGGGTCTTCCGCTTCCCCTTGCCCGTCCACTTGGAAGATGGGCTTCTTGCCGTTGAGCACGGTGTAGGGGCCTTCAATCGAAGGAGCGTATGCCACTCCTAACGCCATGTCCGAATATTTTCCGTTCTCGGTATGGGCACGCCCCTTGAATATCATCATCACGGAGCCGTCCTCCTGGATGATGGGTGACGGGTTGGAAGTCAGATAACTGTAAAATGTTTCCGGCTCGGTTTTCAGTATGGGTTCGTCCATGCGCTTCCACGGGCCGTAAGGCGAATCGGCCACCGCCAGCCCGATGCGTTTGTTCGCGCGTGCCACGATGCACCACGGGCTGTCGAGCGTAAGCTCGTCGTGTGTGGGGTCGGCAAACGGATGGGTGGAACCCATGTAGATGAGATAGTACCTGCTGCCGTGCTTCAGTATGCGGGGATTGTGCGTGGAGCGTCCGTCCCAGTATTGCGCTCCGCGCGGCGGCAGGGCGATGTCGCTGAAACGGTAGGGTCCTTGCGGAGTGTCGGACACGGCATGTACGATTTCGGAAGCCACCATCCATCCCGGATGGAAGGGCAGCGACTTGGGGAATCTGGAAACGTATATATGGTATTTCCCGTCCTCTCCCTTTACGACAGAGCTTCCCCACACCCAGTAGCCCTCGGATTCGAAAGCCGGGGTTCTCGGTGCCTTGCCGAGACGGTGGAAGAGTTCGTTCGACGATTTCTGTTTCAGTTCCACTAAGTTGTCTATTTTCTGTGCTTGTCCGCCGATGGCGATGAAGATTGCAAGCCCGACAAGCAGGGCTTTCGTTCGTCTATTTTTCATGTTGCAAAGATAATGTTTTTTCAATGTGCTGATTATGGCTCTTTCATTATTACTCTTACACCTGCATCATCAAATCGTAGGGGCGTATCGCATACGCCCGGAAACATCCGTGTCCGCGTGTGCGCATTCGGGCGTATGCGATACGCCCCTACACCAGTGACTGATGATACTTTAAATGAAAAAGCCGTGTGTGTTGATGCGTTGATGCGCGGAAATGGGTTGTGTTTGAAAACTTTCCGGCAAAATCTTTATTCGCGGGCGAAAAACAAAGATTTTGCCGGGAAGTTTTCATGAAAACGCCGAGGGCTTTTCTGCCTGTCTTCGCCTTATTTCAGGTAACTGAAGTCGGGCAGATAGCCTAACCGGCGGATGAGCTGCGCTTCATAGAGCGATGAGGGCGTTACGGCTTTTCCGTAGCTCTGGTTCAGCTTCACCTGTCCGGAATTGAATTTGACTTCGGCTCCGTGGAATCCTACGATGACGGGAGGGAGGAACTTCCAGTCCCTGCTTTCGCTCCACCATATCCAGTCGGCGGCTTCATCGGGAAGCACGTTGGTCGCTTCGAAGTTCCAGAGCACAAGGTCATCCAAGTGGTTGGGCATCTGGTTGGTAGCTCCGCCCTGGTGCGACTGGAGGAATCCGCCCTTGCAGCGGTCGATGAGCGTGGCTCTCGGCTGGGTGGCGTGCGATTCGAAGTTTGTGTCGTTCCCCCATACGCAGTCCTTGATGACCGTGCCGATGGATTGCTTGCTCGTTCCCGTGGCGTGCCATTGCCCGGCGTTGGTTTCCTTGTCCGAATCCGCCTCGTCGGTGACATCGGCTATCAGCACGCGCGACGAGCCTGCCGCATGTACCGAGCAGTGCCCCCGGTTGCCCGTGATGCGGATGTCGTAGGCGGAGATGTCGGCGCAGGAGGTAAAGGTGGCGGCTTCGCTGACACTGATGAAATCCACACGGCGTACCCATCCGTTGGCTATCTGCTGGAAGTTGAGCGGCTTGTAGGTGGAGTTCTCGTACCATTGGCTGTGTACGAAGTTCTTTCCCGTCTGCCCCTTGAAAGTGAGGTCTTCCACTCCCACGTTTTCGTAGCAGTCGTAATGGCAGATGGTCCATTTCCAGCGCGGGTCCACCTCATGCAGAATCGGTTCGAAGAAGGTGATTCGGTTGCCTTCCACCGATTTCACCTTGTGGAAGTCATGCACCTGCACACCTTCCGTAGTGAGGTTGGTCATCGAGGCCAGTGCCTGGTAGGGATGAAGTTCTTCGGCTATCAGTTCGGGCGAGTTGTCTTTCAGTTTCAGGCAGACACGGTCGTTCGGACTGATGCCGCTTGTGGTGCTTACCTCTACCGAGAAGCTCCCTTTCGGGGCACTTCCCGTCACTTCCGCCAATACGTTCGCAAATCCGTTCCAGTTCTTGATGTCGAACATCGCGCCCGCCCATTCCGCATTGGGAAGGGGAGGGAAAGGAGCCGCCATCGTGAGGGTGGTCTTGTCGCGTCCCGCTCCTTTCACGATGAAGTTTCCGGCGCGTATCTGCATCCTCATGTCGCCCTTTTCGTCTCCGGTGTCTCCGTCGGCATAGAGGATGAACTCCCCTTCGGGGAAGTAGACAACGGCGTTCGCCTGTCGGTTTCCCTCAGTCCCTATTTCCTTGAGTATCTTCAGGACAGCTTCACGGTCGGACTTTCCGTCATCGGGAACGGCTCCGTAGTCGGTAACGTCATAAACCTTATAGCCCAATGTCCACACGTCGGGCGGTTCTTTTTCCCCATGTTCATATCCGGCATACGAGAAGTCCGGCAGAAGGTTGTCCTTGTTCCCCTCCGCAAAGTCCGTCCATGCCTTGCAGTCTCCGGCCTCCGGCTCCGGTTCAGGCTCGGATTCCGGCTTTTCTTCCTCTGTTACAGGCGGACGGCCCGCCTCTTCCGTCGGTTCTTCGGAATGGCAGGCCGTCAGTGCCAATACACATAGCAGACAGAAGAAACTCTTTCCGCGTATGTCTGTCCGTTTCATTGCATGGTTACGGTTAGCGTGGAGACTTTGTTGGTTTCCAGTGTCAGGGCTTCCTTGGCGGTGTACCAATAAGGCGCGCCGTTGTCACCCTCGATGCAGAGATACTTCCCCTCCAGTTTCTGGGCGGGGATTACGGCGCGGAATGTTCCGTCTTCCGTTTTTGCCATCACGATTTCCGAAGCCTCCGCATCCGCTTTTAATGTTGCGGTCTGCTTGGTCAGGTCGACCGATGCTGTGGCCTTTGCTTTCAGTGTCGCCTTTTGAGCCGTAACTCCGTCGGGCAATGTGGCCTTCACTTCGAGCAATGCCAACGCATGGGTGAAGGCAAGGTCGACTTCCGTATTGTTCGCGTTCGCAGTTTCGTTTTTGGCAAGCAGCAGGTCGCTTCCGTTTATGCCGTTGGAGGCCTGGTCTGCGTTCACGGAAAAGTCGAACGTCGTGGTTTTGTTGCTTTCCGCATACGGATAATAGGCGTAGAAGTTCACCGGTGTTCCGTCGATGGGGAAGATGGCCGCTTCTTCCGCAGTCCATGCGTTTCCTTGGTACTGGTGTCTTAGATTTGTACCCTTGATGTCTTCGTTGTCCGACCGGTTGCAGATGAAGATGCCTATGCCGTCCCCTTCCGTGAACTCGGTCCTCCGGTCATTGGTTGTCGTGCGCGACTGCAGGATGGATGTTCTGAAAACAATCTCTTTCCCTTGCTCTTGCGGAAACAGGTCTGTGTCTATCCCGTCCTTTGCGCACGAGCCGAGAATGAGTGCCATTGCTGACACTATTCCCAATTGTATGAGGTTTGTATTCATGGCAGATATTGGATTAATTTCCCCAACCTTTCCCGGAAGATAGTGCCGTGGCCTGTTTTTTCGGGAAAGGTTGGGAGAGAATTGTTTATTTCTTCAATTCAAGTTTCACGTCGTCAAGAACGAACTTCGTAAATTCGTTGTTCGGCGAGAAGAGGATGAAGAAACTGTCCAGCAGTGCATCGGATGTTTCTCCGAATTCACCGTTTCCTTCCGGGTACGGATAAGGAGCCTTTACTTTCTTCGAGAAGTCGAAGTCGAGCACGTATTCCGTATAGTCCTTTTTCAGATTGATTTGCTTGTAGCCGGACGGAACTTCCGATTCGCTGCGGCGTGCCGCTGTGACGCATTCCTTTCCGTCATGGCTGATGATGATGACTTTCATGTTGTTGCCCGAAGTTCCTTTTGCCTTGAAGGACAGACGGTACACCTTGCGCTCCATGCTCTGGCCGCTGGTGCGGTAGCACAGATAAGTTCCGTACCAGCTTTTCTGCTGATAGAAGTCGCAACGGATAACGTTCCGGTTCAGCTTCTTGTCGAGCTCCACTTTTGCGTCGCCTACTTCCAGTTCGGGTGCTACGCGGTAGAGCCATACGTTGTTTTCTTCCGGATTCTCCTTGTCGTTTGCCACTGCTTCCATGCTTCCGGCGGTGAGGCTGGATATGGCTTTGATGTCCACTTTATCCGCGTTGGTTTCAGTCGTTTCTGCATTTACGGTCAGGAAGGCGGCAGCCATCAGCGTTGCCAGACCTAATTTGAAATTCATTGTTTTCATAATCGTTTGTTTTTAATTGGTTAGTGATATGGTTAGTTTTCTTTCTTCAGTTCGAGAGATATGTCTTTGAGGTAGAAGTCTACATCGTTTGTCCACGGGGAGAATTGGATGAACAGGTTCTCTAAAACTTCATCGCTTGTGTCACTGTAACTCGTGTCAGTGTTATAAATGGTAGTGACTTGTTTTGAGAAGTCGTATTCGATTTTGTAGTCCGTGTAATCATCTGTGAGTTTCACGTCGTGAGCGCCGTTGCATTTGTCTCCCGGTTCTCCTGTAAGGATGATTTTTTTGTCTTCACGGAATATGAAAACTTTGACTTGCTTGCCGGTGTTGCCTTTCATCTTGAATTTGAGAATGTATTTTTGAGCTTGCGGCTTTGCAAGCCGGTACGCAACAAATGTTTTATACCATGTATTGTTGTCGTTTACTTTGCAATGCAATACATGCGAACCGGTGCTTTCATCTTGTTCTATTGTTGTAATGCCTGGCGTAGCGATTGACTTATTGACAAAGAATATCCAGTCTCCTATGTTGTGTTGCCAAGGTTTGTCATTGGTGTTTTCAATTTCCATGTCTCCTAAAGGCAGATCATCAATAGTCCTTTCAATCCAATTCTCTTTCAGGCTTCCGTTTGCAGCATTTCCGTCTTCCCAATTGCCTATCGGTTCCTCGGTCATCACGAAATCAATGCCTTCTATCGTAACGGTTGCCGTGCAGGTGTAGCGCGTGGCCTGTTTCAGTTCCGTCAGGTCGTCCGTCAGATTGTATGTGTGCTCGCGTCCCATACTGGGGAGTTTCACTACAATCTGACATCCTTCTACGGATGCAACGGGAATCGCCTGCACCGTGTCGCTCTTGATTTCAGTCAGACTTGCGGCTTCTCCGGCTTTCATGGCGATGTCCTTCTGCGCATTCAGATTTTCGAACTGTCCGTTCACAAGGTTGAAGTCGGCTTTGGTGTACATCCCTTTCACGGTTGCGCTGAAATCCGCCAAGTATTCGGCCGTCACGCCGTCTCCTTTAAGTTTGAGCACGATTTGCGACAAAGCCGGGCGCAGTTCCATTGAAACCTCGCCGCTGTTTTTGTCTAATCCTTTCAGGTTCGATGCGTAGAGCAGGTTGAAAGGAGACGATGTGCTTTCCTGATTTGATACGTCGACTGCTATCTTGTTGTCGGTCAGCGTTTCATTGTACGGATAGTAGGCGGTGATGTTCGTCTTGCTTCCGTCTTCCGGATAGTAGATGACGGTTCCGGTTTCTGCCGGCGGCGCGAAGTATCCGATGGGGGAGGGTACGGATTCATACGGCATGTTCTCGTATGAGCCGATGATGCCGTCGCCGCTTTCCGTGGTCATGAACACTCCGACTTTCTTTCCTTCGCTTTGCCATTCGCTCCCTTTGTCTTGCGGGTCGAACGTGAAAGTCTTTCCTTTCAGCACAAGCGGAGTTTCGTTTGTGCCCGGATCGGTTCCTGCCGTATTGTCGTCGTCATTGTCGCATCCGTAGAGCAGGGGTGACAATGCTGACACGAACAGGGCTGTGTAGAATAATTTGTTTTTCATGTTCCGTTGATTTTTAATTGTTGGTTTCAGTAGTTGTTGCTTCTTCTTCCACTACGGTTATCGTGATTTCCCTTATCGCTTCCGCCATGTTCCATGCGTTGGCGTTGCGTGCAATGAACGTGGCCGTGTATTCTCCCGGCTCGGTGTAGGTGTGGGTGTAGCTCGTCAGTGCGGCGGAAAGGCTCTTGATGGATTCGCCTTCGTCGGCACTCACTTTCGATGCGTTTATCGCCGAACTCACGGCCCAGACATGCGTGCCGTTGATGCCGTTTCTTCCTTGTATTTTTACGTTGGAGTCATCGCAGTTGGTGGTAAGGGGATATTTCGGGTCTGTCTTGTTGCCTTCGATGACTAAGAAGCCGAAACCGAAGTCGTTTTTGGGCGATGTCTTTTCCACCGTTTTTCCGTCGAGCGTGTAAGACAGTTTCGGAGAGAAGGTGACATCGGGGTGTCTCCATGAATTTGCAATCTCTTCCGATGTGAGCGGAGCCATGTTGTATTCAAGGGCGAGATAGAACGGCTTGTCCTTGTAGGCGGATATGTCGACGAGCACATCGTTTACTGAGCCGTTTTGATAGCCTTCGTCAGTGGATGTGATTACGGGCACTTTCAGCTGTCCGTCCAAATCCGTCCATGTGGCGGCGTTGATGCTTTCTTCGTCATACGACCCGTTGAAATCTTCTGAAACCAGCACTCTCAGTCCGTTTCTGTAGTTCTTGCGGGCGTATTGCAGCGTCAGGTTGTATCCTAATTTCAGGTCTTGCACTTCCGCCTGATAGCGGTTGCGGTTCGCATATTTCTTTCCGAACTCGCCGGAATAGAAGATAAGGTAGTCCGGGTCGCCCGAAAAGAGGAATGTCACCGGTTCTCCTGCCTTGACGGTTGTCGTCCCGTTTTCGATGCTGACATCGAAATTCAGTTCCTCGATGCTGTTGTTGTCGCACGATGCGAATGCGGTTGCGGCAAGCAGCATCGTTCCATATACTAATGTTTTGCTTTTCATACGGTAAAGTGTTTAGGTTGTTTGTTGTTTACCATCCTTCGTTTTGTCCGCAAATCGGGTTGGTGTTCAGCTCGGCTTCCGGAATGGGGAAGTAGATATGCTTGTCCTCAAGCTGGATGCCCGGCTGCGCCTTGATGTTCGTGCCGGCATATTCTCCGCTCACTGCAACGGGGTAGCCTACCATGTCTTTGTCATACTTGCTTCCGTCGGCAACCGTGTTCTGGTCGGCAAGCATACGGATGCGCTTCATGAAGTAGTCTTTTCCCCAACGGCGGAGGTCCATCTTGCGGTTCCCCTCGTAACAGAGTTCGCGTGCGCGTTCGTCGCGTATGAACTCTCGGAACGTGTCGGAAGTGAAGTCTCCCAAGCTGACTTCGCTGGCCCCCGCACGTCTTCTTACTTCATTCACTGCATCTATCGCTTCCTGCGTGGGTGCTCCTTCCACTTCGTTGGCGGCTTCGGCCAGCATCAGCAGCACATCAGAATAACGCATAATCGGGCAATTGATGGAAGTGGAGTATTGGGTCACCGGACGCACCACTTCGTACTCCCTGCGCCATTTGGCCGCATCGCCTTCTTTTACACTCTCATCCAGCTCCTTGTCCGTCCTGTATTTTTTTGTCGCTTTTTCTTCATTCTCGCTGATGACTGTCCTGTTGAACGTGTAGGTGGAGAAGTTCCACCATTTGCGCTGGTCATCGTCTTCATACATGCGGAACAGGATGCGCGAGCCGTTCCAGAACCCGTAGCAGAATCCGTTTTCCGGGTCCAGCCCCGAACCTTGCGTGATTCCGTTCGACAGTCCGATGGAGGCTGATTCACGGGTGATGTTGAGGTCGTTGCTGTACATCTCGGCTTCGAACATGCTTTCTTTCCAGTTGTATTGGTCGGAGCACATGTCGATGAACAATACCCTATAGCCGTTCGTGTTGTCTTCTTTCAGTACGCCGTTTTCAAACCGTTGGTACAGTTCTCCGGTGCGGGTTTGCACCAATTCGTGGAGTTCGCTGTCCCTTACCTTGCGTGCGTAAGTCAAGGCTTCGTTCCATTTGTCGGCATATACCGGATAGCCCGACATCCAGAGGTAAGCTCTGGCGAGCAGGGCTTGTGCGGTGGTCTGCGACATGTGTCCCGGTCCTCCCAGCTCGTCGGCGGGAAGGCATCCCTTTTCCGCTTCCTGCAAGTCGGCTATAATCTGGTTGTAGATGTCAATTTGCGGACTCCGCGCCAGCTTTTGCGAGCTGAGGTCTGTGGTCGGGGTCAGTCGCAAGGGCACTTCTCCCCACAGGCTTACGAGGTTCATGTAGTAGAGCGCGCGCAGCCCCTTGGCTTCCGCCAGCAGACGCTGTTTGGTGCGCTCGTCATCACCGAACGCTTCGAGCGGCTTGTCCTTGATGGCATCGATGTACGTGTTTGCCCTGTTGATGCCTTTGTAAAGCTCGGTCCATGTCTCGTCCAAAGTCTTGTCTACCGGAGTATAGTTGTTCAGGTAGACTTTTGTCATACCGATGCTGTACTGCTTGTTGTAGATCATTATGTCCGACCCTCCGTCGCAGTCCATGATGAGGTTTCCTCCGTAGAGTTTTGTGCTGCTCAACGGGTCGTAGACTCCTGCCAGTCCCGCTTCGCAACTTTCAAGGTTGTTGTAGACGTTGCTTTCAGACAACTCGTCGAATGTATCCGTCTCAAGAAAGTCGCATGCGCTCAAGCTGACCGCCATGCCTATTATATATATTGACAGTTTTTTCATCTTCTTCATTGTTGTTTGGTTACAGACTCATTTTTATTCCGAAAGTGTAAGTTGCCGACCGAGGATAAGCGGAGTAGTCGAAGCCGCGCGTCATGGAAGAGTTGCGGGTGGACACTTCCGGATCATATCCTGAATATTTGGTCCATGTAATCAAGTCCTGTCCCGTGAAGTAGAGCCTCAAAGACTTGATGCCGCTATTTCTCAACCATTTTGCCGGGAAGTTATATCCCAACTGGATGGTTTTGAGGCGGAGCACGGAGGCGTCTTCCACTTCGCGGCTGGTATTGAATCCCACTTCATAGAATCCGCGTGTCGGTGCCCACAGGTAGTTCGTGTAGTTTCCGGGGGTGATGCTTCCATCCTCGTTCACGGTGCGCGGAGTCCAGTGGTTGGCGGCACTTGCCAGCTGGTTCGTGTGTCCGCTTTTTAGTTCTTCCAGCAGCTTGCGGTTGTAGTTGATCAGGTCGTTCCCGTAAGACCATTGGAAGAATACGCTCAAGTCGAATCCCCTGTATTCAAAGCGGTTGGTAAATCCTCCGATGTGTATCGGGAGTCCGTGCCCGATAATGGTACGGTCGTCCGTAGTAATCTTTCCGTCCCCGTTGATGTCTTTCAGTTTCGGGTCGCCGGGCTGGATTTCGCTCCTTTTCCGTCCGTTGTCGGGGATTCCATCTTTCAGCACGAAGTTGTTCGGGCTGACTTCGTTGAAGTCTTCGTATTGGTAAACCCCGTCATATACATATCCGTACATTTCCGAGAGCGGATGCCCTACCTTGGCGATGTACAGGTCCGGGATTTCCGGATACTGTATGCCGACTACGCGGCTGGTCTGGCCGTCGGACAGGGCGGTGATCTCATTCTTGTTGAAGGAGATGTTGAACGAAGAAGTCCATTTCAGCTTTTTTCCTCCTCCTTTCAGGTTTACGGTGTTGATGGCGATTTCAAAACCTCTGTTGCGCACGCTTCCCACATTCTGCTGTACTTTGTCGAATCCGATGGACGGCGGAGTGTCGGCATACAGAAGCAGGTCTCTGGTATGTTTGTTGTACCAGTCGATGACCGCCGTGATACGGTTGCCGAAGAAACCGATGTCAAGTCCGATGTCCGTCTGGTAGGTTGATTCCCATTTCAAATCCTTGTTTGCCATCTGGCGGACATAGATTGCGGAACTCATGGAGTTGTTGAACGCATAGTTCTCGTTTCCCGCATAAAGCAGATGCGACGGATAAGCCTCTTGAGTGCGGTTGTTTCCCGTGACTCCCCATCCGGCTCTCAGCTTCAGGTTGGAGAGCCATCTGCGTGTGGAACGCATGAATTTCTCTTCCGAGATTCTCCACGCTCCCGACATGGAAGGGAAGAACCCCCACTTGTTGTAGATAAGGCGTGACGAACCGTCCGCACGCACGGTACCGGTGAAAAGATAGCGTGACCTCCAGTCGTAGTTGAGACGGGCGAAGAAAGAAGTCATGTGGTGTTCGGTCTTGTCCGCGTAAATCTTGTTGGCGGTTCCCTGGTCGATTCCCCATAAGCCGAGTTCTTCCCAAGGAACGAGAACGGATTGTCCGCCCAGACGCTGGTATTCGTTGCTGGACAAGGAGGCTCCGAGCATTCCGGTAATGTTGTGCTGCTTTACCTTTGTGCGGTAGGTCAATGTATAGTCATTGCCCCAGTTGTTGTATTCCCTGTAGTTGAAGTTTCCGTTCTGCTTGTTGGGCTGGTAGCGTTCGTCGCCCCAATAAGTTTCCGAGTTGTTGAACGTTGTGCCTCTTTGCGTGCTTTGGCTGTACGAACCGGTAATCCGGAGTTCCAGTTTCGGCGTAATCTTCCAGGTGAGGTAGGCATTCAGGTTCAGCTGGCGGTTCAGATTCCGGCTGTCCTCGTTTTGCACGGTCTTTACCGGATTGTAGCGGTAGTCCGTCGCGCTGTTGATTGCCGGGTCGAACGGCTGGTTCAGTATGTCTTCGTCCAGTTTGTATGCAAGCGGACGGTAAGCCAGAATTGAATAGAACAGGTAGTGGCTTGAAGTCCATCCTCCGTGGCTTTCCGACGGGTTGGCACCTTGAGTCTTGTTGTTGGCATAGTTCACGGTAAAGCCGACTTTCACGTTTTGTGAGATGTCCTGGTCCAATGTCAGTCGTGTCCTGAAGCTGTTGTAGGATGAGCCGGTCAGCGTTCCTTTCTGGTAGAAATAGGATGCGCTGGCACTGTACTTGGTGTGTTGCGTACCTCCGCTGAGCGATACGTGGTGGTTGGTGTAGGGTGCGCCGTCAAGGACTATGTCCTGCCAGTTGTACGCCTCGCGGTTCCGGTAGTCTTCAAGTGTCTGATAGCGGCCCAGATTCTTGTCATAGCTCAGATAAGTCCGGTCAAGGTATTGGTCGGTATAGTGGTTCAGCTCGGTCTGGAGTTTGACAAAGTTATAGGCATCCATCATCTTGAGGAACTGAGGTTCCGTCTGCCAGGTGATATATCCGTCATAAGTGACGGTAGGAGGCGCTTCCTTACCTCTTTTTGTATTGATGATGATGACACCGTTGGCACCTCTGGCTCCGTAGATGGCGGTGGCGGACGCATCCTTCAGTACGTCAATTGACTCGATGTCGTTCGGGTTGTAGGCTGCCAGATCGGGGTCTTCCATCGGGAAACCGTCGATGACATAAAGCGGAGAACCGTCGGACGAATCCGAAATCGTGTTGCTGCCTCGGATGACAATGTTCGATGTGGCTCCGGGGCGCGCGTCGGTCGCCACGACCTGCACGCCTGCCACCCGTCCGGCGAGAGCCTGGTCAATGGATGTGACAGGTGCCTTGGTCAGGTCTTCCATGTCCACGTTGCTGACAGAACCGGTAAGGTCGCTTTTCTTGACGGAACCGTAACCGATGGCGACTACTTCGTCCAGTATAACCGCGTCTTCTTTCAGCGTTACATTGATTCTTGTCTTATTGCCTATCGTAACTTCTTTTGTGGCATAACCCAAGAAAGAGAAAGTAAGTACAGAGGAACCTTTCGGGACAGAAATCTGGTATTGTCCTTCAAGGTCGGTGATCGTTCCGGTCTTTGTCCCTTTCACAATTACGTTTACTCCGGGTATCGGCTCTTGACGCTCATCGGTGACTATACCGACAATGCGCGTCTGGGCAAAACCCATAGAGACAGATAAAAGTAATGTCCATAATGTGAGGACAAGCTTTTTCTTTGAGAATAAGTCTTCCTTTTTCATGTTCTCATGTTCTTAAATTAAAGATTAATACTGATGTTAGATTGCACAGCAAATGTCAGAAACTAATGCTGTTTGTCCGGGTGTTGCAGTACAAACCACAGGCATATAGCGTACAATCATGGCTGGTAGGGGGATGTCGGGCCGATTTGTACGTATTGATGTTCGCCCTTGTACGCTGAGTATACCGGAAAATGTTTGTCATGCTCTACATTTGTGTCAAACTCAAACTACATAATATTATAAGAATGTATATGAATAAGATTTGGTTGGCGTTTGTTGCGGGGGCATTGTCCTTGAGCTGTGGCAGGCAGGCTCCGGAAAAGGTTGAGACACCTCTTCCGCGCACACAGAAAGAAAGGGTCAAATGGTTTGAAGAGGCCCGCCTCGGTGTAATGATTCATTGGTCTTTATGCACTCCCGCATCCGGCCGTTTTTATGGAGAGAAAGTCCGGAATTCGGAGTATGCCGAATGGGTCCGTTGTCATAACAAGGTGCAGAAAGCCGATTGGGACCTGATGGCCAAGCGGATGCCTATCTCCGAGAAAGAGGTGGAATACTGGGTTATAGCGGCGAAAGAAGGCGGTTTCAAGTACCTTACTTTTGTGACGAAACATCATGACGGCGTGGCTTTCTGGAACTCGAAGGTCAGTGACTATACATACGGAAAACTTTCCGGAACGGACTTTGACGTGCTGAAATGCCTGAAGGAGAAATGTGACAAGTATGGCATCGTGCTTTGCGCCTATTATTCGCAGTGGCTTGATTGGGAACATCCGAACGGACGCAACAATGACTGGGACTATGCGGACGAGCGGAAACAGGGATTCGACCGTGTGGCGGCAGGGCGCGGAGACGTGGAGGCTCCTTTCCGCAAATTGCCGGCTGATGAAGAATACGACAAGTATTGGCGGGAGAAGGCCATGCCGCAAGTGGCGGAACTGATAAAGGATTACGGGGTGAAGCTGTTGTGGTTTGACTGCTGGCGTGAAGACCCTGTGGCAGAAGGGCAGATGACGGAGAAGCAGATGCGCGACATGCTTGCTATGGTGCGCGAACTGGACCCGACCGTACTGGTAAACACGCGCTTGGGCATTCATGAAGTGGGAGACGACGGGGTTGACTTCCAGACTATGGGGGACAACGAGTTCCCTGAAAAGCCTCTTGGACATACATGGGAGACCGCAGCCACATTCAACCATTCGTGGGGGTATAACCGCGATGACCAGAACTGGCGTTCAACAACTTATTTCGTCCGTGAGATAGTAAAGGGAATATATAAAGGAGGAAACGTGATGCTTAATATAGGTCCGCGTGCGGACGGTTCGATTCCGCAGGAAATCCGGACACGCATGTTGGAGATAGGAGATATGATTCGGAAGAACAAGGTGGGCTTTTACGGAACTTACCCGTCTCCTTTCGCGGAAGACTCGCAGGACTGGGGGCTCGTTACGCAATGCCCGTCGGACGGTGGGAAAACGAAAGTATATCTGCATGTGTTCGAATGGCCTTCCGACGGCGTTATCCGCGTGAACGGATTGAAGAACAAGGTATTGTCGGCTTATATCCCTTCCTTGGACAGAAAGGTGGAGTTCGTGCAGAAGGGATTGCTCCTGCATGTGCTTGGCCCTGTTCACGAGCCGGTGGCTTATGATTCGGTCATCGAACTGGAAGTGGAAGGAGAGTTGCAGGCGGAAAACGGATTCAACGGTGAAATCAACTTCGGCGGTATCGCCTTGAAGCAGGAAAAGGCCGTTCTGGAAGGCGGTCTGGAGCGGATGAAAGGGGTTGACCTGTCCGGAGTCGGCTATATCTCTCCGACCAGCATTCGCGGATGGAAGTCGGAAAACGAATTGGCTTCGTGGAAAGTCTATATTCCTGAAAGATGCGAAAGGGAACTGCTGATTTGCTACTCTTGCGATTCATTGTCCGCCGGGAACGCTTACCGTGTGGAAATAGAAGGCGTGGATTCTATAAAAGCCGTGGCTTTGCCCGGGCCGAAAGGCTTCAATGAGTATTACACCCGTCATTTGGGGAAAGTCGTATTCCCGGAAGAAGGCATGTATACCGTAAGGGTGCGCCCGGAGAAAAACGTCGGCAAAGAATTGTTCGGCTTGAACTGGATGTTCGTCAAATAACTTGTAAATCATAAAACCATGAAATGTAAAAGAATAATCACTTTGTTGTCAGCAATGGCAATATGTCTGTCATCCGCTTACGGGCAGACGGACAAAGAAAACGCCATGCAGAAGCTGCGTGCTTATTATTCCAAGAATATAAGCACTTACCCCATCCGCTCGAAAATAAAGAATGCGGACAAGTATCTGAACCAGTTGAATTCGGAAGGCCAGTTTGCCGATCTGATTCCTTATGAGGAAAAGATATACGACAACGGTTGGATAGAGGCCGGCAATTATGCGGAAGACCAGAATATGGGGATTTATCTGGCGGATGCGATGGAACGCTTGTGGGCGATAGCCAATAAGTACAAGCGGCAAAGGACGGCGGCGATTCCGGAAAACTTCTGGAAGTCTGTCTTGAGATACGGCGGCATTGAGACCCAAAGACGGGCGAGTTTCCATGCTTCCTGTTTCGCCATACCCAAAGCGGCTTGCGGCGTCTATTTCTCGTTGTTCAAGCAAATGGACATCCCCGGCGATACGTTGGAGTTGCGCAAGTCCGCCTGCGAGATGCTGAAGAAGCTGGCCATGCAGTCGTGGACGGCGCCGAAGCGCAATGACGCTACCGATGAAAATGTGGTGAGCGTGGAGCGGTTCCGCCATCATGTATGGTGGGTGGGCGGCAATGCGTTGGCTTATCGTCCGTTGCTGGAGACAGCTGTGCTGATGGATTCCATTCCGATGGTCGATGTGGTGGCGGAAGTGGCCAAACGCAGTTTGAGCAATGTGTCGCAGCCCACTTATGAGGAAGCGTTCTGGAATGAAGGGTTCACGGCCGACGGTGCCGGATGGGGGCATGGAATGCAGTGTCTTGTGTGGGGGTATCCCATTCACGGGGCTTCGAGCGCGCAAAACTTGTTGTGGACGCTTCGCGGAACTCCCTGGGCGGAAACCTTGACCCGCGAGAACGCGGACGCGTTGCTCAACTTCTATCGTGGAAGTGCTTTCTATTATTACAAGGGATTCATTCCTCCTTGCTTAGACCGTTATTCGATGGTCTGGTACGAAGGCAAGTCGGCTCATATACCTTATTACAATATGTTGCAGGCTACGGTCAGCCGCTGGCCTCAGTCGTTCACGGATGAAGAAGTGAAAGAAATGAAGCAGCTGGTTGCAGAAGCCGGAAAGGATGACATCCGTATGGAAGGCTATCCCGGAGGCCATTACAACGGCACACGCTGGTTCTATAACAACGATGACCTGATCAAGCGCAACGCTGATTATTATATCATGGTAAATATGGCGTCCAGCCGATGTGACGGATTGGAGAGTGCGAACAATTTTGCCGATGAGTATAACTTGTACCAGAATGACGGACTTACTTTCTTCCAGCGTACAGGAGACGAGTACCGCAAGGTGATAGGGGCGATGGATTTGACGGCTTTCCCCGGTGTCACCGCGCGCGAGGGCCAGGAAAAGCTGAAGCCGTTCACAAATTGGAGGGGCTTTACCAGCCGACATAATTTTGCCGGAGGAGCTACCGATGGAGGCGAAAATGCCGTTGCCGGGTTCATCTTTGAAAAGATGGATGCGATGGAAAGAGAAGGCAAGGGTCAGATAATCAATCTGGTGGCTTTTGGCGTGAAGGCTCACAAGTCGTATTTCATGTTGGGAGACTATATGGTTGCCTTGGGAGCCGGAGTTACCAACATGCAGCCGGAGCAGGAAGGAACTATACGGACAACGATTGAGCAGACGGCCCATCAAGGGAAGGTTTTCCTTTATGACGGGAAGAAATCCCGGACTCCGGAAAGCGGAATAAACTCTTTGGTCGATAAAGACAAGTCCTGTTGGGTTGTGCAGGAAGACGGGTTTGCATACAAGCCTCTGCCGGAATATTCTTCAAAAGCGTTCTTTGTGACGGAAACACGGAAGAACGAGTGGATGAAACGCAACTTGTCCAACAAAGGAAAAGCCAATCAGCCGGAAACCGCCGACATCCTGCGCGTGTGGGTAGACCACGGACGGGAGGTCAAGGACGGCACTTACGGCTATGTCGTATATGCGGGAAAAGGACTTCCGGAAAAGAAACATCCGTTCGATGTCCTCCGGAACGACACGCTGGTGCAGGCGGTGCAGTCTGCCGACAGGAAAGTGCTGGAAGCCGTGTTCTATTCGGCCGGTGAAACGATAAAATGGGATGGGAAGTCGGTTGAAGTTTCAGCTCCTTGTGTCTTGCTCATTGAAAAGGAGAAAGACGGATATAAGGTGTCTGTTACAGACCCTACGATGAACACTCAATTGAAGAATATAGAAGTGAAAGTGGGCAAAGTCTCCGCCGCCGTTTCCTTGCCGGACGGAAAGGATTGCGGAAAGAGCGTGACCCAAGTCATTGAATGACATTAACGTAAAAAGATTGTATAAGTGATGACAAAGTTTTCATAGGATTGTTTCGGTTTGCATATAGCGGAAGGGCATCAGGCACTTGAGTTTGGGAAAATTTGAGGCGGCCGATGCCCTTTGTCTTTATAGATTCTCTTTGTAGAACGCCTCCCAGTTTTCGTTGAACGCCTGCATGGAGGGAAACAGCAGGTCGGCCCCTTCATCAAGCAGGGCCTTGTCGGGCAGAGGTCCGGTGTTGAGCGCAACGGTAAATATTCCTGCGGCCACTCCCGCGCGTACTCCGAGCGGAGCGTTTTCGACGACGATGGCTTCATTTGCCCTGATATGCGCTTTCTGCAGGGCTATGAGGTAAGGTTCCGGGTTAGGCTTTCCGTATTTCACGTCGAAGGCGGTCACCATCAGTTCCTGTCTGAACACGTCCGGATAGGAGCGGTTCAGCTTTTCCAGTAGCGAAAGTTGGCCGGAGCCGGTCACTACCATCGGGACAAGTCCGTTCTTCTTTATCTTTTGCAGCAGCTCGTATGCTCCGGGCATCGGCTCGGCTTTGGGGAGACTGTTGAATATGTCACTTTTCGCCTGATAGATTTCTTTCACTTCCTGTTCGGTGGCCTGGTGTCCTCGTTCGCGCTGGCTGATGATGTTGATGGTGCCCGATCCTGTGCGCCCTTCGTGCAGGTAGGCTTCTTCCTTTTCCATGTGCATGCCGTATCTTTTCATGGCTTCCACCCATGCCACGGCATGATTCTTCATGGAGTCGAACAATACGCCGTCCATATCGAAGAGTACGGCTTTCAAATTGATTTTCGAATAGTTGTGTGCGTGCAGATAGTTTTTGATTGTTTCCTGAAACATGCTTCAATGATTTCGTTAATGTCAAAAATTAGGCACGGGTTTCCGACCGGACGGAGACTCGTGCCTTGATTGTTTTTCTGATGTTTGCCTTATTTTTTCAGGCGTGCCTGGATTGCTTCGGATTCTTTCTCGTAGCCCGGTTTGTTCAGCAGGGCGAACATGTTTTTCTTGTATGCCTCCACGCCCGGCTGGTTGAACGGATTCACTTCGAGCAGATAGCCGCTGATGCCGCAGGCTTTTTCGAAGAAGTAAATCAGTTCGCCGAGGTAATATTCGTTCAGTGCCGGAACGCTTACGTGGAGATTGGGGACACCTCCGTCTACGTGGGCGAGCTGGGTACCGAGTTCCGCCATCTTGTTCACTTCATCGATGCGCTTGCCGGCGAGGAAGTTAAGTCCGTCAAGGTTTTCTTCATCGCTTGGGAAGTGCAGTTCGTGATTGGTGGTCGCTACGGACACCACGGTCTCGAAGATGGTGCGTTCGCCTTCCTGTATCCATTGTCCCATTGAGTGGAGGTCGGTCGAGAAGTCGACGGAACTTGGGTAGATACCTTTGTGGTCTTTCCCTTCCGATTCTCCGAAGAGCTGCTTCCACCATTCCATGAAGTAGTGAAGTTTCGGGTGGAAGTTCACCAGAATTTCAATTTTCTTCCCGTTGCGGTACAATTCGTTGCGGGTTGCGGCATACAGAGCCGAAGGGTTCTCGCTCATCTTCTCGCTGGCGCAGACCTTTTCCATTTCGCGTGCGCCTTCAACCAGTTTTTCGATGTCGAATCCGGCTACAGCGATCGGGAGCAAACCTACCGGGGTCAGTACGGAGAAACGTCCGCCCACGTTGTCGGGGATGATGAACGATTTGTAGCCTTCCTTGTCGGCCGTAGTGCGTGCGGCTCCCTTCTTCGCGTCAGTGACCGCTACGATGACTTTGCGCGCCATTTCCTTGCCGCGCTGTTCTTCGCATTGTTTCTTCAGCAGGCGGAAAGCCAGAGCGGTTTCGGTGGTAGTTCCTGATTTTGAAATGTTGATCACTCCGAACTTCTTGTCCTTCAGGAAAGTGGTGAGCTCGTAGAGATAGTCTTCGCTGATGTTGTGGCCTGCAAAGATGATGGTCGGGTTTCCGGCTTTCTTTTCTTTCAGCCACGCAAAGCTGTCCGACAGGGCTTCGATGACGGCGCGTGCGCCCAGATAGCTTCCTCCGATACCTGCCACAATCACGACTTCGCAGTTTTCGCGCAGCGTCTGTGCAGCGGCTTTCAGGTCGTCTATATGTTCTTTGGTGATGGAAGAGGGCAGATGCAGCCATCCCAGAAAGTCATTTCCCAGTCCGGTGCCCTTTTCCAATGTTTCCATACAGGCTTTTACTTTTTCTTCATAAGAAGCCAACTTGTCTTTAGAAATGAAGTCTAAAGTCTTTTCGATGTTCAATTTGATGTTTTCCATAACTGTAAATTTTATCTGAATGAATCAGTAAGTAGTTTGATTTCAATCATGGGCGATATGCGCTCGTAAAGGATGTTGTATACCGCGTCTACGATAGGCATGTTCACGTGCAGATGCTTGTTGAGCTCCTTGATGCATTTTGTGCCGTAGTATCCTTCGGCAATCATTTCCATCTCTATCTGCGCGCTCTTCACCGAATATCCCTTTCCGATCATTGTCCCGAACACGCGGTTGCGGCTGAAGTTGGAATAGGCCGTGACGAGCAAATCGCCCAGATAGGCGGAGTCGTTCGTGCAGCGGTCTACGGGATGCACCGTGTCGAGGAAGCGGTTCATCTCCTGCAGGGCGTTCGAGACGAGCACGGCCTGGAAGTTGTCGCCGTACTTTAGTCCGCTGCATATTCCTGCTGCGATGGCGTAGACGTTCTTCAGTACGGAAGCGTATTCGATGCCTGCCACGTCTGTGTTCACTGAGGTTTTTACGTAATGTCCGGCGAGCTGGCGTGCGAACATTTTGGCCTTTTCGATGTCCTTGCATCCCACCGTGAGATAGGAAAGACGTTCGAGGGCAATTTCCTCTGCGTGGCAGGGACCCGCCAGTACGGCAATGTTTTCTTCCGGCACATCATACACTTTATGGAAATAGTCGGAGATAATCATGTTTTCGTCCGGAACGATACCTTTGATTGCGGTAACGATAAACTTGTCCTTGAGTTTTACTTTCAGCTTTTTGAGGTGGTTCTTCAGGTAGGGTGAGGGAGTGACGAATATCAGCGTGTCCGATTCTCTCACCACCTTGTTGATGTCTGATGAAAAGCTGATGCACTTCGTGTTGAAGCGCACGCTTGTCAGATAAGCCGGATTGTGGCCGAGACGCTTGAAATCCTCGATGCGGTCGTCGCGGCGCATGTACCAGTTTATCGATTCAGCTTGGGTCAGTATGATTTTGGCGATGGCCGTGGCCCAGCTTCCTCCCCCCATAATCGCTATTTTTCCGGGCAGTTTCATATCTTTTCAATCCAGCCCGCTACTTCGTCAACGCTTGGGTTCTTCAGTTCGAGCTTGTATTTCTTGTTGATTCCGCAGATGTCCATGTGTACCTTCTGCGGGTTTATTTCTTTCATGTCGGAGACGAGATTGTATCCGGCTTTCTGGATTACGGGAACCCAGTCGGCGGGGATTCCGAGAGCCGTGAACTTGTCGGCGGAATCCTTCGGGGCAACCTTTTCCGGGCGCATCTGCGGGAAGAACAGCACTTCCTGAATGAAAGTCTTTCCCGTCATGAGCATGACCAGACGGTCGATGCCGATGCCGATACCGCTTGTGGGAGGCATGCCATACTGCAGGGCGCGCAGGAAGTCCTGGTCGATAATCATCGCTTCGTCATCTCCCTTGTCGGCCAGACGCATCTGTTCCTTGAAGCGTTCTTCCTGGTCTATCGGGTCGTTCAGCTCCGAGTAGGCGTTGGCCAGTTCCTTTCCGTTCACCATCAGTTCGAAGCGTTCGGTCAGTCCGGGTTTCGAGCGGTGCATCTTGGTGAGCGGAGACATCTCTACGGGATAGTCGGTGATGAACGTAGGCTGGATGAACGTGCCCTCGCAGAACTCGCCGAAGATTTCGTCTATCAGCTTGCCTTTTCCCATCGTGTCGTCGATTTCCATGTTCAGTTTCCGGCACACCTCGCGTATCTGCTCCTCGTCCATTCCGTTCAGGTCGTAGCCTGTCTTTTCCTTGATGGCATCCAGTATCGGGAGACGGCGGTAAGGTGCCTTGAAGCTGATGACGTTCCCGTCGATTTCGCGTTCCGGTTTCCCGTTTACCGCGATGCAGACCGCTTCGAGCAGCTTTTCGGTGAATGACATCATCCAGTTGTAGTCCTTATATTGTACGTACAGCTCCATGCAGGTGAACTCCGGATTGTGGTTGCGGTCCATGCCTTCGTTGCGGAAGTTCTTGCCTATTTCATAAACGCCTTCAAATCCGCCCACGATGAGACGTTTCAGATAAAGTTCTGTAGCGATGCGCATGTACATGTCCGTGTCGAGAGCGTTGAAGTGGGTGATGAACGGCTTCGCGCTCGCCCCTCCCGCGATATTCTGCAAGGTCGGAGTTTCCACTTCCGTATATCCTGCTTCGTCAAGCACGCGGCGGATGGTGCGTATCACTGTGGCGCGTTGCAGGAAGATGTCTTTCACACCGTCGTTTACCACGAGGTCCACGTATCGCTGGCGGTAGCGGAGCTCAGGGTCGTCAAACTTGTCGTATGCCACTCCATCCTTGTATTTCACTATCGGAAGCGGGCGGAGCGATTTGGCCAGTACGGTCAGTTCCTTTGCGTGTACGGATACTTCACCCGTCTGCGTGCGGAACACGAATCCCTTGATTCCGATGAAGTCGCCAAGGTCAAGCAGACGCTTGAACACGACGTTGTACAGGTCTTTGTTTTCTTCCGGGCAAATGTCGTCCCTTGTGATATATACTTGTATGCGTCCTTTGGAGTCCTGCAGTTCGACGAATGACGCCTTGCCCATGATGCGGCGCGACATGATGCGTCCTGCGATGGACACTTCCCGTGCTTCAGCGTCGTCCTTGAATTCTGCTTTGATATCAGTCGAAAAAGCGTCCGTTACATACTCGGCGGCGGGATACGGATCGATTCCCATCGCTCTCAACTCGTTCAGACTGTTCCGTCTGATAATCTCCTGTTCGCTCAGTTCTAATACGTTCATTTCTTAGTACTTTAACTCATTTTCGCGACAAAAATAAAAAATATTTTGCAAACCATCCTTATAATTCCGTTCTTTTAATGAAAATCCGGCAGCTTTGCCGAAAAGTTCCGCCGTTTTATGTGGAAAGTGCGGCGGCTTTTGCGCAAAAGCCGCCGGGCTTTACTGCTTCTTTCCGAATTCCAGATCAATTTTCAGCAGGGCGGTCACTCCGAAAGTGGCCAGCGTGCATACCATAATCCAGACAAAGAAAAGCCGGTAGCCCAGAAGCTCCTGCATCCATCCTGCAATCATGCCGGGAAGCATCATGCCCAATGCCATGAAAGCCGTGCAGATGGCATAGTGCGACGTTTGGCGGTTGCCTTTCGAGAAGTAGATGAGATAGAGCATGTAGGCGGTGAATCCGAATCCGTAGCCGAACTGTTCGATGAAGATGCAGGCGTTAATCGTCCACAGGTTCGACGGGAGGGCATAACTCATGTAGACATACACGATGTCGGGCAGCGAGATGGCCCACACCATCGGCCAGAGCCATCGGCGCAGTCCGTGGCGCGCCGTAGCTATTCCTCCCAAAATGCCTCCTAACGTCAGCCCGATGATGCCGAGCGTCCCTTGCGAGAATCCTATTTGCGCGGTGGTCATGCCCAATCCCCCCTCGTCTGCCGGGTCGAGCAGGAAGGGAATGCTCATTTTCGCTAACTGCGCTTCCGGAAGCCGGTAGAGCAGCATGAAAAGGATAGCGGCTGCAGCCTGCTTTTTCCGGAAGAAGGAAACGACGGTTTGTGCGAAGCCTTGCAGGATGCTGCCCGCCTGTATGCGGCCGGAAGAACGGTCGGCCGACGGGCGGGGAAGCAGGAGCGAGTGGTAGAGCCACAGTCCCAGAACCGTTCCCGCAAGGATGAAGAAAGTGATGCTCCAGGCGTAGCTGATGCGTCCGGTGGTTTCTTCCAGCCAGCCCGCCAGCATGATGAGCAGCCCTTGGCCCGCGATGGTGGAGAAGCGGTAGAAAGTGCTTCGGATGCCCACGAAAAGGGCTTGCTGATGGGGCGTGAGTCCGAGCATATAGAAGCCGTCGGCGGCAATGTCGTGTGTGGCCGAACTGAAAGCGACGAGCCAGAACACGGCCAGCGTGAGCTGGAAAAATGCGTCGGCCGGGACGGTGAAGGCAATGCCTGCCAGTCCAGCCCCCAGCATGAGCTGCATGTTGACAATCCACCAGCGTTTGGTCTTGAGAAGGTCGACGAACGGGCTCCAAAGGGGCTTGATAATCCACGGCAGGTTGAGCCAGCTGGTGTAAAGAGCCACTTCAGCGTTTGAAACTCCCATCCGTTTGTACATCACTAACGAGAGGGTCATTACGGCTACGTATGGCAGTCCTTCGGCGAAATACAGCGTGGGCACCCATGTCCAAGGGGAAATTTTCTTCATCGCGCGCCCTCCCGTCAATAAAGTTTCCGTATCTCTGCTCCTTTATAGTAGTGGAGCAAAATTTCGTTGTAGCTGCATCCTTGTCCGCCCATCACGGCAGCTCCTATCTGGCACAGCCCGACTCCGTGTCCCCATCCGGCTCCCGTCAGTTCGAACCATTCGGGCGTTCCTTCCTTTTGCGGTCCTTTGTCTACCACGAACGCGGAACTGAGCAAATGGCTTTCGGAAAGCGTCCTCCTGATTTCCAGCTCTTTCCCGATGACGAGCGTCTTTTTCGTGCCTTCAATCCGCAGTTTGCTGATTCTGCCCGACTTCCCCCGTTCTACCGGAACGAGGCCGACGATATTGCCGTAGTCGCATTTCGTGTTGCGGCGGATGAGGGAAGCGAGCTCTTCTTGCGTGTATCTCACCTTCCATCGGTAAAAATCGTTTGTCTGCCGGTCGTAATTGTTGAGGATTTGCGAGAGTATCCGCTTGTCGTGCGTGCGGCATAGCGAGTCGGGTTCGGAGCGTATCCAGCGTTCCGCCTCTTTTTCATCGGTCAAGTCGGGCAGCGGTTCTTCTTTTCCGGTGTCGCGCACGGCGGCCAGATACGGGTATGTTTTGTCTTCCCAGCAGTAGCCGAACTCTTCGGTGGCCCCTCCGCAGCATTTCGAGAAGCGTGCGTCGCAAATGTCATGTCCGTACATCAATACCTGCCCGCGCGTGGCTCCGACCGCTTCCGCTACGTTCGGGTTCGATGCGCGGGTGATTCCCTGATAACGCTGGCAGTGGTCGTCGGCGCATACGTCGAAAATCTCGTGGTCTTCGCGGTCGTACCAGCGGATGTATTCGGCGTCTGTCTTGACGAACGGAAAGAATCCGTTCTTGCGCCCGGCGGATTTCCGTTTCCTTATCTGCGCCAGCAGCCAGCTCCGCGAGATTACTGCGTGAGCCTTCAGGAACTCTAAAGCCGAGGCCGCACTCATTTCCGACGAGATGACGCTGGTCAGGTAGTCTTCGGCAGGGATTTGGTTGATGGCCGTAATCCTTCCTTCGTCCGTCACCAGGCGGAGCGTGCCGAGGAATGTCTGCGTCTCCTGCTGTTCCCAATGGAAATTGACGCCGATAGTGACGTTGCGGAGCGAGAACGAGGCGTTTTTTTCTAACGGGGTGAAGGCAAGTTCCTGATATACGTTCCCGTTCCAGAGGATTCCTCCTTCGTAGAAACTCACTTTCTGCTCTCCGCTTGCGGTTTCTCCTTTTGCAAGAAACTTGGCATTCAGCGTAAAACTTATTTCAAGGGCGTTTACGATGCCTACGTTTATTTCGGGTTCTTTCATCTTTTCGTGGTCAATTGGTTGGTTGATGTCATGGCGGTTGCGGAAACGCAGGGCTTTTGCCTGAAACGCCCCGGCATTCGGTCGGGAGTGCGGGCGCGTTTCCGTTGAAGCTCCGGGGCGTTTTTCATTGCGTCACTTCGCGATAAATGCGGGCTATCGTTTCTTCGTCGATTTTCTCGAAGTCTTCCTCTCGCGGAGTGACGATGATTCCTCCCATGTCGAGCGCGCCGGGACTGACCGTCAGCCGGGCGTTCCCTTCTTCCGCATAGCATTTCGGGCGGTGCTCGGTGCGCGGAAAATAGGCGAGGGTGAATCCGTGCGTCTTGTCGTTCCATGCAAAGAGGTTGTAGCGCGGTTCCGGTTCGCCTTCACGGAGAGGGAGCGTGCGGAGGTAGTCTGTCACTAAGCGGACGCTCGTGTGCATTCCCTTGTCGGTGACGAAGGCACGTATGGGGCATACGTAGTTTTTTATGTCGTATGCGATGCACGAACTTCCTCCGTCTATTTGCTCGAATCCGCATACCGCAGCTCCGGCAATCAGCCTGTCCCATTGGCGGATAAAGGGCACGTCGGCTTGGCGCACGGCCTGGAAGTGGAAATGGTCGGGAGCGGAGGCGCCGCATTTCGCGCCGTTGTAGAACACCGTGTAACCGTGTTCGAAATGGGTTTCCATCCATGCGGCCAGCCTTCCCGGAAGCTGCCGCGATGTCTTGTCGGCAAGTGCCTGCGGTTCGTGGCGTTCGCTTGAGATGGTGAGGTGTCCGGGCAGGATAGGGTAGGGGTTGACGCGCAGGCTGAACGGCTCGTCGAGCGGAATGCGCACGGCGTCTTGCGCTTCGGGCTTGTTGCTGAGGCAGAGGAAGCACGGACGCGCTTCTATCGATGCCTTGTCGAGTTTGGCGCAAGTGGAGACTGCTCTGGCCGGGTTGAACTGAACTGTGATTTCGTTGCCTCCTATCGTAAAGTTTCGCGTCTTGATCTGCCGGAGCGACTCGTGGTTTTTCCGCGCCAGTTCCCATTTGTCGAGTTGGGCGGCAAGGAACGCTTCTCCCGAAACGCTTGGCGAGGGGCAGGCGTATGACGCCGGGTGGAGCATCTTGTCTCTCCTTCGGCGAATCTCCAGCGTGCGGAGGCTGTCCTTGTAGCTGTTGTTCTGGTTCACCTTTTCGATGCTCAGAGCCGCGTCGGAGTTGCCTTCCCACCGGCGGCAGAGGTAAATCACATCGTATATGCGTCCGATGCGGAAGTCGCGCGAGAAGGCCAGTCCCAGCGCATAGTCTTCTCCGTAGCTGGTGTTCGGCACGCGAATTTGCCGGAGCAAGGGCGTGTAGAACGCGCGCGGCGCGCCTAATCCGTTGATGCGCAGTGCGTTGTTGTGGCCGTTTGTGTCGCTCCACTCCCGATGGTCGATGACTCCGGGAGGCAGGGGCTCCAGATTGAAGTCGGTCATGCGGTATGAGCCGATGACCATTGCGCACCGCTCCCGGCGGAATGTGCCGACAATGCGGCTCAGCGTGTCGGTGCCGCTGTACAGGTCGTCGCTGTCTAATTGCACGGCAAATCGTCCGCACTTCGGGTGGTGGACGGCCATGTTCCAGCATCCTCCGATGCCCAAGTCGGAGCGCGAGGGGATTATGTGGATGACTTTCGGATTGTCTGCGAACTCTTTGATGCAGGCCGTAGTGCCGTCGGTGGAATGGTTGTCCACGATGATGACGTTGTACGGGAAGTCCGTTTCCTGAGAAAGCGCGGAGCGGATGGCGTCTTTGACAGTTCGCGCCCGGTTGCGTACAGGGATGATGACCGAGGCTTCGCATTCAAATTCTTCTTCGAAGGAAATCTGCCGGTTTGCAGGCGGAAGGAAAGCGTTGATGTTTCTCAAATAGTAAGTGAAGGCCGTTTCCCGTTCCAACTGCACGGCTCTGTTCCGAGGGTCAACGTAGTCGAATTGCTTTTCGCCCGACTTGCGCGGGTCTTCTTCCGTGCAGGTATAGAGAAATTCCCGGATGTGGGTCAGCTCTCCTTGTTCCGACAATGCTAACCGCAATGCGTACAAAGCCGAGTACTGGTATTCAGGCTGGGAGGCGATGCGCTCGTATGCTTTCTTGAAAGCGTCTGTCTTGATGAGCATGAGCGGGCCGAAATCGAAATCGTCGCGCACGCTTCCGGGCTGGTAGTCGATGACAGGATGGGGACAATCCTTCCCGTCTGTCGAGCGCCGGTGGTCGGCATAGACCATCACGGTTTCCGGAGCGTTCAGATAGTCGCACATCCGCTCCAAGGCGAACGTACCAAGTGCCGGAATCCGGGGAGTGAGGCACAGCAGCACGTAGGGCGTTTGCGAAAGGAGCGAGATTTGCCGGAGCGTTTCCGTCCTCTGAAAAGAGCCGTACAGAAGGCGTTTGCATACGGCGTTCGCGGTTGCCGGTTGTTCCGAAAGCAGGTATGTTTGGTCGATAAGAGGATGAGACGACAATTGTTCTTCCTCTTTATTTTGTTGGCATTCAGTGTTGTATGGTAAAAAGCAGGTGATAGTTCGTTTCATTTCGGATACATTTTTATGCAGGCAAAGATAGGGATTTATCTTATTTTTCTCTAACTTTGTGCGCTAATTGTATGACAAAAACAAAGAAATCGGATGCCTGCATTCGGGCCGGTGTGTCCGCTTCAGGAAAACGCGGGTGCGTTTTGACGGAAACGTCTGCGCGTTCGGGCTGAAGCGGGCGGGCGTTCGGGCCGGATGGCGGGGGCGTTTTAAAACGGAATGGATTATGGGAAAAATTCCTTTGTTGGGAAGGACGCTGGACGAGCTGAAAGAAATCGTGCTTGAATTGGGTATGCCCAAGTTCTCGGCGGGGCAAATCGCATCATGGATGTACGAGAAGAAGGTGGCTTCTGTCGATGAAATGACCAATCTTTCGCTGAAGAACCGGGAGAAGCTGAACGAATCTTATGAGATAGGATGCAGCGCGCCGGTGCATGAGGTGCGGTCGGTTGACGGCACGGTAAAGTATCTGTTCCGCACTCCGGAGGGCAACTATATAGAATCGGTGTATATCCCGGACGGCGACCGCGCCACGCTGTGCGTATCGTCGCAGGTAGGGTGCAAGATGAACTGCAAGTTCTGCATGACAGGCAAGCAGGGATTCGCGGATGATTTGACGGCCTCCCAAATCCTGAACCAGATATACTCTTTGCCGGAACGCGGCACGCTGACCAATATCGTGTTCATGGGGATGGGAGAACCTCTCGACAATCTCGACGAGGTGCTCCGGGCTTTGGAAGTGCTTACGGCGGACTACGGCTGGAAATGGAGTCCGCGTCGGATTACCGTTTCGTCGGTCGGGCTTCGCAAGGGGCTGGAACGCTTCCTGAGGTCGAGCGAATGCCATTTGGCCGTCAGCCTGCATTCTCCTTTCTCCGAGCAGAGGAAAGAACTGGTTCCGGCGGAAAAGGCTTATTCTACGGCGGAGATATTGGACGTGCTCCGGCAGTACGACTTCAGCAAGCAGCGCCGTCTCTCGTTTGAGTATATCATGTTTAAGGGATTGAACGACGGCATGATATATGCGAAAGAGCTGGTGAAGCTGCTTCGCGGAATAGATTGCCGCATAAACCTGATACGTTATCACTCCATTCCGGGCGTGAAACTGGAAGGAAGCGACGAGGAAACCATATTGGCATTCCGCAACTATCTGACGGGGCACGGGCTTTTCTCCACCGTCCGCGCTTCGAGGGGAGAAGACATATTCGCTGCGTGCGGAATGTTGTCGACGGCTGAAAAGCAATCCGGAAAGCGTCTGTCATAAAGTAAACCAAGAAAACAAGATATGGAAACGAAAAGAATAAGAGTGGGTATCACCCACGGAGACATCAATGGTATCGGTTATGAAGTGATTCTGAAAACGTTTTCCGACCCGATGATGCTGGAATTGTGTACGCCGGTCATCTACGGCTCGCCGAAAGTAGCGGCTTATCATCGGAAGACGATGGATATTCCGGTCAACTTCAGCATTGTCGGTTCGGCTTCCGAGGTGCAAGACGGACGGGTGAACGTGGTGAACTGCATGAACGAAGAGCTGAAGGTGGAACTCTCGAAGCCTACGTCCGAGGCCGGGAAAGCGGCGTTGCTGGCACTCGACAAGGCTTTGGAGGAATACCGGGAAGGACTGTTCGACGTGCTGGTCACAGCGCCGGTGAACGCGCAGACCGTTTGGCCGGAAGAAGGTGGCTTTTCCGGACATTCCGAATACCTTCAAGAGCGGACAGGAGAGGGCAAAAAGGCTTTGACCGTTCTCGTGAACCATGACTTCCGCATTGCGCTGGCTACGGGCGACATCCCGGTGCGCGAAATATCGCACGTTCTGACCAAAGAACTGCTGACGGAAAAGATTGCGGCGTTCAGCCGTTCGCTGAAGATTGACTTTGGTGTGGGGAATCCCCGGATAGCCGTTTTCGGACTGAACCCTCATGCAGGAGAGAACGGGCCGGAAGGAACGGAAGAAACGGAAATCATCGTTCCTGCCATGAAGGAGATGATAAACAAAGGAGTACAATGTTTCGGCCCTTATTCGGCGGAGGACTTTATCGGTGCGGGCGACTTTACGCATTTCGACGGCATTCTGGCCATGTATCACGCCCAAGGAATGATTCCTTTCAGAACGCTTGCGATGGAAGAAGGGGTGAACTTTACGGCAGGTTTGCCGATTGTACACGTTTCTCCTGTGCATGGCACGGCATACGACATAGCAGGCCGGGGAATCGCTTCGGAAAGCTCGTTCCGTCAGGCCGTTTATTTGGCGATAGACGTGTTCCGCAGCCGTTGTATGGAGCGGGAAATCTCGGCGCATCCTTTGCGCAAGCAATATTATGAGAAGAAGGACGATAGCGACAAACTGAAACTGGATACCCCGGAAGACTGAAATGAAATTTGCAATAATATCGGCCGGGGAGGGTTCCCGGCTTTCGCAGGAAGGCATCCGCGTGCCCAAACCTTTGGTGCAGTTGAACGGAGTGCCGATGATTGACCGCCTGATCCGTATTTTTGCGGAGAACGGGGCGGATGAAGTGGCGGTTATCATCAACAATGAAGTCCCTCAGACAAGGGAGCATTTGGAAAGGCTTCAAAAGATGTCCGCCGTACCTTTGAGGGTTGTGCGGAAAACCACTCCGAGTTCTATGCACAGCTTCTACGAGTTGAGCCGTTATCTGAAGGAAGACCGCTTCTGCCTGACTACGGTAGACACGGTGTTCCGCGAGGATGAGTTCGCCCGCTTTATCGAGGCTTTCAAAGCGTCGGACAAGGACGGGATGATGGCCGTTACGGATTACATCGACGATGAGAAGCCGTTATATATAGGTACGGACGACCGTTTGCGCATCACCGGATTCTATGACGCGGCGATGCCGGACACGAAATACATATCAGGAGGGATTTATTGCCTGACTCCGAAGGCGATAGACACGCTGGAATATTGTATCGGGCACGGGATGTCGCGCATGAGGAACTTCCAGCGCCAGCTGGTTGCCGACGGATTGCGTCTGGAAGCCTGTCCGTTCTCGAAGATACTGGACGTTGACCATGCCGGCGACATCGTGAAGGCGGAAGCGTTTTTAAACGGGAAATCAAACGAAATGCAATGACCATGCAAAGATACGCGGAAAAGATTCAAGTAGCGGGCGTAAGCCGGGGAAACGAATTCTCGCCGAATCATGTGGACAACGACGCGGCCATTTTCCAAAAGACGGCGGAAGAATTGGAAAAGATGGGTTGCGAAGTGTCGCTCTTTCCGGAAAAGGAGTTCGTGGACCGGTGCGTTCAGGCAGATTTTGTCTTCGACATGGCCCGCGACAAGGCTACGGTGATCAGGCTGAAAGAGCTGGAGGATGCCGGAGCGTTGGTCGTCAATTCGGGCTATGGTATCGACAATTGCGTGCGGAAGCGGATGACGGAGCTCCTGATTGCGAACGGGGTGCCTCATCCGAGAAGCTGCATTATTCCGACGGAAGGGGGCTTTGCCCCGGACATTTTTCCGTGTTGGATCAAGAGGGGCGACTCGCACGCGATGGTGAAGGAAGACGTAGTGTATGTAGAGTGCAGGGAAGAAGCCGAAGCGGTGATGGCCGATTTCCGAAAGCGGAACATTCCGGTGGCGGTGGTCAACGAGCATTTGGTAGGCGATTTGGTGAAGTTTTACGGAGTGCAGGGCACGGATTTCTTTTATGCCTTCTATCCTACGGAGCAGTCGCATAGCAAGTTCGGGCTGGAAGCCGTCAACGGAGAGGCGAGAGGCTATCCGCTTGATTTGGAGAAGCTATGGAGATATGCCGACCTCGCGTCGAAAGCGTTGGACGTGCCCGTTTACGGAGGCGATTGCGTGGTGTCTTCTGCGGGTGAAATCCGCATCATCGACTTCAATGACTGGCCGAGTTTTGCGCGTTGCCGCGACGAAGCGGCTCCAAAAATAGCCGAATGTATCTATAACCGTATCATATCCAAACTTGAAACAGCAAAATGAGCGAAACGAAAAGAGGACTTGAAGCGTCTTTCAAGTCGATGGATACCGAAGAATTTTTAGACATTTACTTCAACCGCCCTATAGGTTATGCGTGGGCGCTGCTCTTTAACCGTTTCGGAGTGCATCCGAATGTGGTGACCGTCCTGTCTATTTTTCTCGGAATAGCCGCCGGAGTGATGTTCTACTTCCCCGACATGAAGCATACCGTCATAGGGATTCTTCTGCTGATATGGGCCAACCATTACGACAGTTGCGACGGGCAGCTGGCCCGAATGACGGGAAAGAAAACCCGTTGGGGGCGCATCCTTGACGGGTTTGCGGGCGATGTCTGGTTTTTTGCCATTTATGCGGCCATTTGCTTGCGCCTGACTTTCCAGCCTCTTCCCTTCGGAATGGGGGGAGAATGGGGCTGGCGCATTTGGGCGCTTGCCGCCATAGCCGGAATATTCTGCCACAGCCAGCAATGCACGCTGGCCGACTATTACCGCAATATCCACCTGTTTTTCTTGAAAGGGAAGGCGGGAAGCGAACTCGACAACTCCAGACAGCAGCGCGAACTGTTCCGCAGCCTTCCGTGGAAAGGGAACTTTTGGTGGAAGGTGTTCCTGTTTTCTTACGGCAACTATACGCGCAAGCAGGAGCGGATGACGCCAAATTTCCAGCGATTCTACGCGCTTGTCCAGCAGAAGTACGGCGACAACATCCCTCAGGAGCTGCGCGACGAGTTCCGGCGGTCGAGTCTGCCTCTGATGAAGTACACCAATATCCTGACGTTCAACACGCGCGCCATCGCGCTCTACGTATCTTTGCTTGCCGGAGAACCGTGGGCGTATTTCGTGTTCGAGGTGATTGTGATGACTTCCATATTCGTGTATATGCGCCACCGTCACGAAGCGTTGAGCGCATGTCTTTATCATAAATACTCCGGACGATGAAAGAAAAGTTCCGCAATCTGTTTTGGTTCTTCGGCATATTTGCCATTGTGATAATGCTCGCCACGTTTGACATGGATTACGGCGAGCTTTGGATGAATTTGCGGCGGGCCGGAGGATGGCTTCCCGCCGTGATTTTTTTGTGGGTGTTCATCTATTATCTGAATGCGTGGTCGTGGTATGTGATTATACGCGACGGGAAGAGCGCGAAAGTGTCTTTCTGGAAGATATACAAGCTGACCATATCCGGCTTCGCCTTGAACTATGCCACCCCCGTGGGACTGATGGGAGGGGAGCCGTACCGCATCATGGAGCTTAGCCCGTATGTGGGCGCCAGCAAGGCCGCATCTTCCGTGATTCTTTACGTGATGATGCACATTTTTTCGCATTTCTGGTTTTGGCTGACATCGGCCGTGCTGTACGTGTTTGTCGGCCCGTTGAACTGGGGGACAGGGCTGATGCTTGCAACGGTGGCGGCATTTTGTCTGCTGGCCATCTACTTCTTCATGAAGGGATACCGGAACGGAATGGCCGTGCGGACGCTGCGGATGCTCTGCCGCGTACCGCTTGTCAAGAGATGGGCGAAGCGGTTCAGCGTCGAGAAGAAGGATGCTTTGGAACGGGTCGACGCGCAGATTGCGGAGCTCCACAAGCAGCGCAAAAGCACGTTCTACGTTTCTTTGGGACTGGAGTTCGCCGCCCGCATCGTAGGTTGCCTTGAGGTGTATTTCATACTGAACATTCTGACTTCCGACGTGAGCTTCATCGCCTGCGTTCTGATTATGGCTTTCACTTCGCTGTTCGCCAATCTGTTCTTCTTCTCGCCCATGCAGTTGGGAGCTCGCGAAGGAGGATTTGCCTTAGCCACGGGAGGGCTTGCCATTCCGAGCGCGTTCGGCATCTATACGAGCCTGATTACCCGCGTGCGCGAATTGTTTTGGATTATAGTCGGCGTGTTGCTGATGAAAGTCGGCAACGGCACTAAAAAATAACGGAAAATGAAAACAGACATTAAGGGAATTATCTTCGATTACGGGGGTACGATAGACACCAACAGCCGCCATTGGGCGGGAGTGCTTTGGGAAAAATACGAGGAATGCGGAGTGCCGGTCGACAAGCAGAGCTTCCGCGAGGCATACGTGCATGGAGAGCGCACCTTGGCCCGCGATCCGCTGGTAAAGCCGGAACACGATTTCCATGATGTGTTGCGCATCAAGACTCGCATCCAGGCGGACTATTTGGTGAAAGCCGGAAAGCTCGCGCAAGAAAAGTCGCAGGAGTATGCCGCATCGGTGGCCGACAGTTGCTACAAGTATGTGCTGGACGTATTGGAACATACGCGGCCTGTGGTGAAAACGTTGTCCGAACATTATAAATTGGTGCTGGTGTCCAACTTCTACGGGAACATACAAACCATCCTGAAAGACTTCGGATTGTCCGAATGCTTTTCCGGAATTATAGAGTCTTCCGTGGTGGGAGTGCGCAAGCCCGACCCGGCTATCTACCGTCTGGGGGTAGAAGCGACGGGCTTTCCGGCAGAGAACGTGCTGGTTGTGGGCGATTCCTTTTCAAAGGATGTGGTTCCCGCCAAGAAGGTGGGCTGCAAAGTGGCTTGGCTTAAGGGCGAAGGTTGGGGCGACGAAGCGGTTGACGAGTCGTTGCCGGACATTGTGATTGGAGACCTTCCGGAGCTGCTGCCTTATCTGTTGCCTTGTTTGTCGTAATGGGGACGGAGATATGAAGAAACGACGGATTGCATTGGTCGACAAGCGCTACGCGCTGCCTTTTGTCTTGCTGACTTCGCTCTTTTTCTTGTGGGGATTCGCACATGCCATCCTCGACGTGCTGAACAAGCATTTTCAGGAGCTTCTTGCCATCACGAAGGCGCATTCTGCGTTGATTCAGGCCACCATGTATATGGGCTACTTCATCATGGCCGTTCCCGCCGGACTGTTTATCACCCGTTTCGGCTATCGCAAGGGGGTGGTGTTCGGCTTGTTGCTCTATGGGGCCGGGGCGTTGCTGTTCATTCCCGGCCAGCATTGGATGTCGTTCAACTTCTTTCTTTTTTCGTTGTTCGTCATCGGATGCGGACTGACGTTCCTTGAAACGGCAGCCAACCCTTACGTTACCGAACTGGGCCCGAAGGAAACCGCTGCGAGCCGTCTGAACTTTGCCCAGTCGTTCAATGGCTTGGGGTGCATATTCGCCCCTATTCTGACGGGATTCCTTCTGTTTTCCGGCGATAGCGCGGCGCAGTCGGGCAACGTGGCTCTGCCCTATACGGTGATGGGGGGCGTCGTGTTGCTGGTGGGGCTGGTGTTTTCGAGGGTGAAGCTGCCCGAAATCAAGCATGAAGCGGAAGTGGACGATGCAGGCCGCAAGGTCAGTTTGTGGTCGCACAGGCTTTTCGTGTTCGGTCTGGCTGCTCTGTTTTTCTACGAGGTTGCCGAGATTTCCATCAACAGCTTCTTTATCAATTATGTGACGGACAAGGGTTGGATGAATGCGCGCGAAGCGTCTGTCATCCTGTCGTTCGGGGGATTGGGGCTGTTTATGGCAGGCCGTTTTGCGGGAAGCTGGATAATGAGCCGGGTGCCTGCCGGGAAGATGCTGTTCTGGTGCGCTACAGGAACCCTCGTCACCACCGCCTTCGTGATGTTCGACGTGGGCTGCGTTTCATTGGCGGCCCTGCTTTGCGGATATGCCTTCGAAGCGATTATGTTTCCGACCATTTTCGCTCTTTCCCTGAAGGGGCTGGGCTGCCACACCAAACGCGCTTCTTCTTTTCTGATGATGTCGCCCGTAGGCGGAGCGGTGGGGCCGTTGCTCATGGGATGGATGGGCGATCATGCTGCCATGCACTGGGCCTTTGCCGTGCCTTTTGTCGGGTATGCGGTGGTATGGCTTTTCGCCCGGTATGCGATGTCCCGCCGGGATTGATGCAAAACGCGCCGCCGTTTCCATTGAAACGACGGCGCGTTTTGCATTGAATCCGCCCGCTTTTCTTCTTTATTCGCAGAAGAATTGGCAAGCCTCCGGCGTTCCGCATCCGTGGTGTCCCGGACAATGTCTCGGAGCGTCCCAACGCCTGTTGTTTTTCCGTCCGTCCCATTTTTTCGGGCCGAAGTTTCCGGCGGCAGGAGCGAACACCTTTTCCAATTGGCGTGCGTTCAGAATCTTCTTGAAGGATTCGAAATATTTCTTTTTCGTGTCGAGCACTTTCTGCTGCCTGTCGAGACGGTTTTGCATTGCCTGTTCGATTTCTTCGTCAGTGCGGGAGGCGTTTCTCTTTCCAGCTTGCGCCTCGTCGGGTTTGCGGCAGTCCTTCAACGCTTGCAGGTATTCTTTGTAGAGCGGAATGAACTTGGCTGCCGTGGCGTCGTCCAGCATCAGTCGGTTTTCCATCCTCTTTGCCTGAAACTCCATCATCTGCTCCGGCGTAGGGCGCTGGCGTTGTTTCCGGGGCTGCTTGTCGTTGTCAGAGCTTTGTGCAAATACGTTGCTTCCGCCCAATACGAATGCGAAAGCCAATGCCAAAAATAAACGGTTTGTTCTCATTGTCGTAAGTTTTAATGTGAATAATAATTGCTAATTCAGCGCGCTTTGAACATTTGACAGGCTTTGCTGGAGATGGTTTATCGGCGTAATATAATTTAACTTTGCCGAAGATTCGTTCAATCTTTTAATCCCTACTTTTGCAGAAAACGACATCCCATGAAGCATACAGACGGACAGACGGAACCGATGAAAGTGATATTCAACTACAACAACGTGTTTTTCAGCTTCTTCTACGACGACGCGAGCGCCTGCATCCATCGTTCGCACGAATATGCGATGAACTATGTCTATTCGGGCGAGATGGTTCTCGACAACGGCAGGGAAGAAATCCATGCGGGGAAGGGGGAATGCGTGTTCATCCCTCGCGACCATCATATCACGATGCACAAGAAACCGTGCGGCGGGGAGCGCTATTGCGGCATATTCCTGAGCTTTACCCGCAGTTTCCTCCGCGAAATGTATGCAAAACTCGGCTGCAGCCAGGAAGAATCGGGCATGTCGAAACCGGAGATGCGTGCGGTGAAACTGCCGAATACCCCGGAGATTGCCAGCCTGTTCGCTTCGATGACCCCTTATTTCAATGCAAAAGAGCGGCCGAACGACGACTTCATGCACTTGAAGCTCCAGGAGGGCCTGCTGGCTTTGCTGCATATCGATAGACGGTTTGCGACGCTGCTTTTCGACTTCAACGAATCGTGGAAGATTGACATCCTCGATTTCATGAACGAGAACTATATGTATGAGTTTTCGCTGGAAGAACTGGCGCATTATACGGGCAGAAGTCTAGCCACTTTCAAGCGGGATTTCAAGAAGCTGAGCGACCTTACTCCCGGAAAATGGCTGATGCGCAAGCGTCTGGAGGTGGCATACGGACTGATGAAGGAGGGCGGAAAAAAGATTGTCGACGTGTATGCCGAGGTGGGGTTCAAGAATCCCTCGCACTTCTCTACGGCTTTCAAGAAGCAATACGGCATTCCGCCTACTGCCGTTTCTGCGTGAAAAGCAGGGGGATGAACTTCTCGGAAATGACATTTGAGCCTTACAGCAATGCCTTTGGGCGCATTTCGCGCTATCTTTGCCCTTGCAAACCCAGGAGGGAAAACAAGGGTTGCAGCGCGCTCGTCTGCCGGAAGAATGCGCCCGTCCGTTTCCGTAAAGGCGGCGGCCCGTTCTCCGGAAAGCGGCGGGAAACAGTTCATCTATCGTAGCACTCAAAAAAAGACAAACCGACATGAAAAAGACAATCAAGACGTTATGCGCGGCGCTGCTGGCTTGCTTGTGCGGCGCAGAGGGCCTTCAGGCGCAAGGAAACCAACTGAAAACAAATAGCTTTATGGAAGAAAAATTAAATCTGGCTCAAGAGTGGGACAAGGTGTTCCCGAAGAGCGACAAAGTGGAGCATAGCAAAGTGACTTTCCACAACCGTTACGGCATTACTTTGGCTGCCGACCTGTATGTGCCGAAGAACGCGGAAGGAAAAATGGCGGCCATTGCCGTGAGCGGCCCGTTCGGTGCCGTGAAGGAGCAGGCGTCGGGGCTGTATGCCCAGACTTTGGCGGAACGCGGCTTCCTGACCATTGCGTTCGACCCTTCCTATACCGGCGAGAGCGGAGGGCAGCCCCGTTATGTAGCTTCGCCCGACATCAATACGGAGGATTTCTGTGCGGCAGTGGACTACCTCTCCGCCCGTGAAGATGTCGACCCCGAACGAATCGGCATCCTCGGCATTTGCGGCTGGGGGGGCATGGCCGTCAATGCGGCGTCCGTTGACACCCGAATCAAGGCTACGGTGGCCTCCACGATGTACGACATGAGCCGCGTCACCGCCAACGGCTATTTCGATGCAGCCGACAATGCCGATGCGCGCCACGAACTCCGCAAACAGTTGAACGCCCAGCGCACGGAAGACTACAGAAACGGTTCGTATGCGCTTGCCGGAGGGCTTCCCGATGCGCTTCCTGCCGACGCTCCCCAGTTTCTGAAAGACTATTACGCCTATTACAAAACTCCGCGAGGCTATCACAAGCGTTCGCTCAACTCGAACGGCGGATGGAACAAGACTTCTTCGCTGTCGCTGCTCAACATGCCCATCCTCACGTACAGCGATGAAATCCGCAATGCCGTGTTGCTTGTCCACGGCGAGAAGGCCCATTCACGCTACTTCAGCGAAGATACGTTCAAGCGGCTGAAGGGCGGCAACAAGGAACTGCTCATCGTTCCGGGAGCGAGCCATACGGATTTGTATGACAATTTCGAGAAGATACCGTTCGACAGGATTGAGCAATTCTATCGGACTTGCCTGAAATGAATGATTCGCATGTTGTTTCAGACAAATCGGCGTGGAGGTGCATTCCTGCTGGTTTGTCTTTTTTCCGTTTGTGCAGGATGAAAAAGATATTGGTGGTTTTATGTATGTTTGTATGCCCCCGTCTGTTTGCCGGAGGCGCGTTGGAAGAGAGTATCATGCGCGCGGTTGCAGGCAAGCGGGCGCAGGTGGGTGTGGCGGTTGTCGTGGACGGCAAAGACACGACGGTTGTCAACAATGATGTCCGCTATCCTCTGATGAGCGTTTTCAAGTTCCATCAGGCGTTGGCCGTGGCGGATTTTTTAGACAAGAAGCGTCTGCCGCTTTCCGTCGAGTTGCCGATTGCAAAAGAGCAGTTGAAGCCGGACACTTACAGTCCGCTGCGCGACCGGTATCCGGAGGGCGTTTCTCTCCCGGTGGGCGAGCTTCTGACTTACACCTTGCAGCTTAGCGACAACAATGCCTGCGACATTCTGTTTGACTATATCGGCGGTCCGCAGGCGGCAGACGGATATATCCGTTCGTTGGGCGTGGGAGAGTTTGCCATCAGTGCGACGGAGGCGGATATGCACCGCGACCTGGAGTTGTGTTATGCCAACTGGAGCAGCCCACTTTCCGCCGTCCGCCTTATAGAGACATTCCTGACTCGCCGCCTTTTCAACGATACGTTGCAAAACTTCGTTCGGGAAACGATGGTTGCTTGTCGGACAGGCGGAGACAGGCTGGCGGAACCGTTGGAAGGCACTGGTGCCGTCATCGGGCACAAGACGGGCACGGGCGACCGGAACTCGCAGGGGAAACTGATAGGCATCAACGATGTCGGTTTCGTGTTTCTGCCCGGCGGACGGCGATACACGATAGCCGTGTTTGTAAAAGACTCTGAAGAAACGCCCGAACAGACGGCGCGCATCATCGCAGACATATCGGCCGTGGTGTATCGGCACGTCCGGGAAGGCGGCGAATGATTTGCAGAGAATCTAATCCATTCTGACATATTCCATATATTCTTCGTAGCTGATAAACCGTCCTCCCATCGATTTGAGGTGGGGAGTCTCGAACTGGCAGTCGATGAGTGCTCCGCCTCTGTCTTCAAAGAAGCGGGCCAGAAAAATCAGTGCCAGCTTCGATGCGTTCGGAACGAGCGAGAACATGCTTTCTCCGAAGAAACACCGTCCGAGGGCCACCCCGTAAAGTCCGCCGGCCAGCGTGTCATTGTCCCATACTTCTACGCTGGCCGCAAATCCCTGTTCGTGAAGCCGGATGTAGGCTTCCGTCATTTCCTTGCCTAACCAAGCCCCTTCTTCGTTTTTACGCAGGTCTCCGCAATGCTTGATGACCTTTTCAAATGCCCGGTTGACGGTGATTTTATACTTTTGCCTGTTCATCAGCGTGCGCATGGAGTGGGAAACATGTATTTCGTTAGGGAAAATGACGAAACGCTGCATCGGGCACCACCATTCGATGACCCCTTGTCGAAAAGCATACCACGGGAATATCCCGTTTGAATAGGCGAGCAGCAGGCGGTCGACCGACAAGTCTCCGCCTATAGCCAGCAGACCGTCGGGCTCTCCCAAGCGCGGGTTAGGGAATGCCAGCCTCTTTGTAAGTTGGAAAACCATATCGTTCGTTTCAAGCGTCAGCCAGATTGAACGCAAGGCGTTCGTTTTCCAATCGCACAGTTGCCTTCCCTCCGTTCTTCAGACATCCGAAAAGGATTTCCTGTGTCAGCAGCGGTTTCAGACAGCGGGTGATGATGCGATCCATTTCCCTCGCGCCATATTCGGGGACGAACCCTTTCTGCAGCAGCCAATCGTGTGCTTCCGGTGTCAGTTGGAGCGTGACGTGGCGGGCGGACAGCTTGTCGTTCAGTTCATTCAGCTTCTTGTCGAGGATAAGCGCCGCCATTTCCCGATTCATGTCGTTGAATACTACGGTGGCCGTGAGACGATTGATGAATTCGGGCTTGAACGTTTTTTTCACTTGCGACAGCATGGCTTCTCCTGCACTTACGCGGCTGTTGAAGCCTACTGCCGCTCGTGCATATTGTGCGCCCGCATTCGAAGTCATGATGAGGATGACATGACGGAAGTCCGACTTGCGTCCTTTATTGTCGGTCAGAACGCCGTAGTCCATCACTTGGAGCAAGATGTTGAAGATGTCGGGATGAGCTTTTTCTATCTCGTCCAGCAAGAGCACGCAGTTGGGCGTTTTGCGGATGGCGTCGGTCAGCAGTCCTCCGTCGTCGTATCCCACATAGCCTGCGGGCGAGCCTATCAGTTTGGCTACGGTATGTTTTTCGGTGTATTCGCTCATGTCGAACCGCAGCAGCGCGATGCCGAGTTCTGCGGCGAGCACTTTGGCCACTTCGGTCTTTCCCACTCCGGTGGGTCCGACGAAGAACAAGTTTGCCAGCGGCTTGTTGTCGTCAAGCAGTCCCGCTTTTGCCATTTGGACGGCTTCCACCACTTGCGTTACAGCCTCGTCTTGTCCGAATATTTTGCGGCTGATCCGGTCGTGCAGTGTGCAGAGGGTGTCGTCTTCCTTCATTACGATTGAATCCGTCTTGCAGATGCGTGCCAGGATTTCCGCTATCAGACGTTTGTCCACCGTTTGTTTTTCTTCTGCCAGCGGATGTATTTCCCGGTAAGCTCCGGCCTCGTCAATGAGGTCGATTGCCTTGTCGGGGAGGTATCTGTCGCGGATATATTTTGCGCTGGCTTTTACGGCGTATGGGATGGCGTCGTCAGTGTAAGCCACCCGATGGAAATCTTCGTATTTCTGCTTGAGCCCTTCGATGATGCGGACGGCTTCTTCCTCGCTGGGTTCGAGGATGTCTATTTGCTGGAAGCGTCTTACCAATCCTTTGTTCTGCGAGAAGTACCGGTTGTAGTCGTCGTATGTGGTCGCTCCGATGAAGCGTATGTCTTCCCGTTCCAGATACGGTTTCAGCAGGTTCGACGCATCCATCGAGCTTTCTCCGTTGCTTCCCGCTCCCACGAGGTTGTGGATGTCGTCGATGTAGACGATGGATTGTCCGGTCTTGCATATTTCGTCTATGATGCCTTTCAGACGCTTTTCAAGCTCTCCCCTGAATTGGGTTCCGGCCAGCAGGCTTCCCAAGTCGAGTTCGTAGATTTTGTTTCCTTTCAGCCGTTTGGGGACTTGGCCCGCTTCTATGCGTGCTGCCAGTCCGTAGGCGAGCGAAGTTTTCCCCACTCCCGGTTCGCCCACGTGCAGCGGGTTGTTCTTGTCTTTCCGGCAGAGCACTTGGATGGTGCGTTCCAGTTCCGCTTCCCTTCCGATGAGCGGGTTGTGGTCGGCCAAGCGTTCGTTCAGGCAGGTGACGAAGTTTTTCCATCCTGTTATCCTGGCATTGTCCGCATCTTTGGCGTTCATGTTTATCTGGTCGAACTGTGATTCCCGGTCGTATTCGGCAATCAGGTCGCTCATGAACTCCGGCATTTCGTCTTCCGCCACCTCTTTGAGAAGGTAGGCCGCGTGCGAGTCTTTCAGTTGCAGCATCGAGCGGATGAAGTGGGGCACGTCCACCTTTTGCGATTCGGAGTCGACTGCTATCCTGTATGCCCCTTCAATCATTTCTTTCAGCTGAAATGAGGGCGCCGGTTCGCATTCCATGTCGGGCGGGAGCCGTTCCGTTTCTTCAAGCAGGTAGCGTCTGATGTCGTCGGACAGCTTTTCCGTATCGCAAAAGCAGCCGCACAACGCTTCTATGAAGGCTTTTTGCTTCATGCAGGCGTAAAGTATGTGTTCGGGCATGACAAATTCGTTGCGGAACGTTTTCGCCGCTTCCTCGGCCAACGTCCATGCTTCGTTGGCGCGGTTTGTCAGATATACAGGTTCCATTGGTGGTTGTTCGTTGTTTGTTGGTGATGTCCGCCATAAGCCGGGGCCGTCCGGGAAAACTTCGCGGCGTTCCGGACCGAGAAGGCGGGCGTTTGCGTTGAATGTCGGGCGGGTTTTTATTCTTCTTCCGGTTCCACTGAAAAGCGGAGCGGAAAATCTTCGGCGCGGGCCATGCTTGTGGCTTTTTCCGCCTTCGACAGCGCGATGTCGTAAGAGTAGACTCCCGCTGCGGCCGAGCCGCTTCTATGCACTTTCATCATCAGCGCTTCAGCTTCTTCTTCGTTTTTGAAAAACACTTCCTTGAGCACTCTCACCACGAACTCCATTGTCGTGAAGTCGTCGTTGTGGATGATGACTTTATAGCGTTTCGGCTCGTCTAATCTGATGCGTTCCTTGGATTTGTAAAACGTTTGTTGCTGTTCCATTTTTCGGTCGGTTATTTTTGTGTAGGCAGCGAAAATTCTTTCCATGCGTATTCCTGTCCGCAGGCGTCGGTGACGGACAGCCGGATTGTGACGTTGCCGCTTTTCAGCCGTTTCCCCGCGCTGATGGTGGCTGTGTACTTGATTCCGTTGTGCGGGAGAATCCTTTCTACCATGACGGGCGGAGATATTTGTATGTGCTTCATTCCGGTGGTTTCGGTGATGCTCGGCACCACGTTGTAGACGGGTTCGCTTCCTTCGTTCATGATTTCAAACACTACTTTGCTGTTTTCGTTCGCATCGATGACATGGTTCCGGTTGTCGTCGATGAAACGGATGTTGTGTATTTGCAGATTGTAGAACGCTTCTTGCCGGTTGTCTCTCGGCGGGGCGTATCCGGGAGCCGGTTCTTCCGCAAACGGTTCCGCTTCGCGTTGCCGGGGAGCGGTCATTGCGCCTCCTATGGCGGCTCCGGCCACTGTCCCTACAATGGTTCCGATGGCCGAGCCTCTGTAGCCTCCTCTCCATCCGTGGCGGCTGTCGCCTACAAGCCCTCCCAATGCGTTTCCTACAGTGCCTCCGATAGACGCGCCTCCGATGACGGCTCCCGTGTTTGTCGTGCCGCATCCGCCGGCTGCCAGCGACAGAATCAGCAGCAATGCTAAAGATGGATTTGTTTTCATGTGCGAATGAGTTTGTTGTGTCGGGACGAAGAAAGGGTGCGCCCGGACGACAGCCTTATAAGGCGGGTCTTGGCGCGCCCTTTTTTGTGCAGTCAAGTCAATTGTCGGTCTTGAGGAATCTCCATGTTCCTGCGCTCAGCGCACCGCCCAGCAGCGGAGCCGCGATAAACAGCCACAACTGCTCCATAGCCTGTCCGCCTTCCATCAGCGCCGGGCCTATGCTCCGCGCCGGGTTGACGGAAGTGCCCGTGATAGGGATGCACACGATGTGGATAAGTGCCAAAGTGAGGCCGATTGCCAGTCCGGCCAGATTGCCTGCTCCTTTCTTTTCGTCGGTGGAACCGAGCACTGCCAGCACGAAGATGAAAGTGAACGCTGTTTCGGCGATGAAGGCTTGTATCATGCAGTCCGGCTCGAATGTGTTCGATCCGGTAGCGGTCGGCCCGTCGTGCGTGCCGGTCGACACCAAAAGGGAGAGTATCAGCGAACCTAAGATGGCGCCCACTGTCTGAAACAGCATGTACATCAGCGCGCGTTTGGGCTTCATCCCTCCGGAGAGCCACACCCCCAACGTGACGGCCGGGTTGATGTGGCAGCCTGAGATGTTTCCGATGGTGTATGCCATCGCTACTACCGACAATCCGAATGCCAATGCCACTCCGATTGTTCCTACTCCGGCTCCTACCGTATCGGCCGCTCCTCCGGCGAATACGGCGCTGCCGCATCCCATCAGTACAAGAATCATCGTACCGATGAGTTCCGCTACATACTTTTTCATAATCTTTCAGTTTTGAAGGTTTGCATTCGTTTTTTTGCTGAAAAGCACTTCTAAAGTACGGCTTTTTGTGGAAAAAACAAATGTTTCGGCGGAAAAAATATGCTGTTTTTGTCGTTGGCCGGATTAATCGGCCTTTTCTTCCGCCGGACAGACTGCCGCGAGGCTTGTTCCGGCGTTCCTGCGGCCGGATTCTGCGCCCGTGTCCGCCCCCAAGCTCCGGCATGTTCTGTTCCGAACGCGCCGTCAGGAAAACGGCGGGCGGCGGCTTTTATTCCGGAGTGATTTCGTTGGGCGAAGGGAGCTGCTTCCATCCCTCGCCGAACGTGTCGTATGCGTCTGTCACCACCACGAAGGCCCGTGGGTCTACTTGTTTGATTTTGAGCTTTACGCCTGCCACCTCTTTGTAGCTGACCACGAGGAAAAGCATTTCTTTGTCGGCTCCCGAATAGAGTCCGCTGCTCTTGATGTATGTAGCGGTGCGGTCGAGGTCTTTAAGTATGTACTCGTTCAGTTCCGTCATCCGCTTGTCGCTGATGACGAATATCAGCTTGTCGTTCTTCTCTCCGTTGATGATGTATGCGATGACGCGCGAGATGATAAAAATGGAGATGAGCGAATAAAACGACAGATGCCATGAGGACTGCGCTCCATCGTCGGGCGTACCCACTCCGAAACCGATGACTGCCAGTCCGAAGCATACCACTGCGCCGTCGACGAACAGAATCGCGTGCGAAAACCGGACGTGGAAATATTTTTGGAGCAACATGCCTACGATGTCGCTTCCGCCGGTAGTGGCCTGGTTGCGCACCACGATGCCCGTGCCGATGCCGATAAGCGCCGAGCCGATGACGCACGTCAGCATCAAGTGGTCGGAGAGGTCGAGGTTTCCCCCTAACAGCCGTGCCGGGTCGAGGGCATGCAGGGCTTCTTTGTCGGGATATGCCAGCTTTGAAAGAAGGTTCATCAAAAGAGGTGTGGTCAATGCGGCGGCAATGGTTCGTCCGCCCAATTTGCTTCCTAACAGCGCCACCGAAAGAATGAGCAGGGGAATGTCGAACATATATCCGAAAGTACCCACCTGGACAGAGGGAAACAGGTTGTGCAGCACGATGCTCGCTCCGTACACTCCCCCCGGCACGATGTTGTAGGGGTTGATGAAAAACACGAATCCCGCAGCTAATATGAAACATCCCAGCAGGATGCCTCCCCACGACAAGACAGTTTGTTTCGTTTCCATAGGCTCTATTTTTATGCAGCGAATATACAAAAATATAAAGACATACAAAAGCCCTTCTTGCGTTTGGCGCAAAAAGGGCTTTATATGTCAAAGGAAAATCAATTGGCGGAAAGCCGGTTAATGGATTTCGATGACCCGATTGACTTTGGCCTTTTCTTCAGGAGTGCGTTTCGGAAGTTCGATGGTCAGCACGCCGTCGGAGACGTTGGCGTTGATCTTGTCTTTCTCCACATCTTCCGGAAGAACCAGTCTCTGTTCGAACTTGGAGTATGAGAACTCGCGGCGCAAGTATTTCTTGTTTTCCTTGTCTTCTGTCTCGTTCTTCTTCTCCATTGAAATGACCAGTTCATCGTTTTCGCTCAGATGGATGTTGAAGTCATCCTTGGTCATGCCCGGAGCAGCCACTTCCACCTTGTAGTCTTTGTCGCTTTCACTCACGTTGATTGCAGGAGCGGTGGCGTTTGCTTTGGTCATCCAGTCGTTGTCAAAGAAATCGTTGAAAATGCTCGGTAACCAGTTCTGATTGTAGTTTCTTCTTGTCGGCATCATAGTTGTAATCTCCTATCGTTTAATTGTTATTTTATTAGTTTGTTTCTTGAACCCCTCCGCCTTTCGGTTTCGGAATCCGCATACGATAGTGCAAAGCCTGTACCTGTTGACAAATTGTCGCCCGTGTGACGCTTGATTTTAATCATGATAGAGATTTGTTAAGCAAAGTGTCGCATCGTTTAAACTTGTGCAAACTTTATTAGCCGATATGTTCCCGGAAAGCTCTTGCCAATTTGTCGTCTCTTGTGCCGGATTGTCAGAAAAGCGCTTGTTCGGAAATGTGGAAAAGCGTATATTTGCAGAGGCACGGACGCTCCGGACTTTTGAATTCTTGCATTTGCCTTCCTTTTGCAAGAGGGGGAGAAGACGGGCGGTTCGTGGCATTTATATATGTTTAAGAATAAGACAGACATGAGAAAGGCTATGATTTTCTTGGCCGGCGGCCTGATGGCGCTGGTTTCGGCGTGTGGCGGTTCTGCCCGGAAAGCGGGCGGTGACGCCGATTCGATTACCGCTACAGTTTACATGGGGGTGAAGATTGTTCGGCTGGACAGTGTAAAGGTTACATGGATTAGAGACAATGCCAAAGACAAGCTGATGCCCGTAAGCCTTTTCGACGGGGATGCGGCTTTGCTGGCCGATTCGTTGGGGCTGGAGGGCGGAATACCTTCGTCCGTCAGCGTGTTTCTTGTGGAAACGGAGGGCAAGCGAATTTTGTTTGACGCCGGTTTGGGCGCGCCCGACAGTCAATTGCTGAAGGGGCTGGAGGCTTTGGGCATAGCTCCGGAAGACATCGATTATCTGTATCTCACCCATTTTCATGGCGACCACATCGGCGGGATGATGAAGGGCGACACTGCGGTGTTCCCGAAAGCGCAGGTGTATGCTTCCAAGGCGGAATATGATGCCTGGATGGAGATGGACGAGGGGAAGAAGGCTCAGGCGGCGAAAACGATGGATGCCTACAAGGAGCGTCTCCACCTTTTTGAGTTCGGCGATGCGCTTCCGTGCAATGTGATGGCCGTCAGAGCTTCAGGGCATACGCCGGGGCATACGGCTTATCAGGCGGGCAAGCTGCTCGTGATAGGCGACTTGATGCACGGCGCGGCGTTGCAGATGAGGAATCCGGACATCTGCGCTTCGTTCGACATGGACAAGAAGGAAGCTGCGGCCATGCGCAAGCTGTTGCTGGACTATGCGGCAAAAAACGGGCTGACTATGGCCGGAATGCACCTGCCCATGCCTGCGTTCGAGAAGGCTACGTCCGGGAATCTTCCTCGTTGACGTAGCTGACTGCCCGGTTCAGGTAGTCGATAAAAGGGTGCGTGGCGCGGAAAGCGTCGAGCGTGCGCTCCAACAAGCGGTCTTCCAGCATGAACCGCTTTCCCGGTTCGTATATCAGGCAATAGGAACGGTACATCAGGTAAGGCGAGCAGGGAGCGTCTTTAGGGTATCCGTTGGGCACCCTCTTCAGCATGTCGGAAGTGTCGAGGCTGAAGGGGCGTGCCTTTTTTACGATTCGTCCGAACTCGCCGTTGTCGTTGCATATATCGTTGCGGAGCACGCGTATCACTTTCGGGTCAAATTGGTAGTTGCCCGAAGCGAGCATGTTTCCGTTGGGGTAGCCCGATTCTTGGGGGCCGACCTGAAAATAGTAGCCTGAAAATCCTGATTTTTTCCCTTTCGGACAAACGAACGCTCCTATGTGGCATTTATAGGGCCGTTTGTCGGGCGAAAACCGCGTGTCGCGATAGATGCGGTAAGTGCAGTCCTTGGCGGAAAGTCCGCTTACCGTATCGTCGAATTCGGCGATGCCTGCAATCAGTTTCTCCGTGAAGTCGTTGAATTGCTCCTGTGCGGCCAGATAGTCGCTTTTGTGGGCTTGAAACCATTCTCTGTTGTTGTTCCTTTCCAACTGTGCCAGAAATTTGATTGTTTCTTTCATCTGTTTTTCCTTTTTTTGAGGTTTTCGGCGTTTGTGCGGAAGCCGGATTGGAGCTGCCGCTTCTTCCGAGGAAAAAATGCCGGGGCGTTCCGGATGAGGCTTCGGGACGTTTTTCCTCGTTTGCGCCCGCCTTTCTGCAAAAATACCGTTTTTTTTCGTTCCGCTGCCATGTTTCGCATAAAACGTGTATCTTTGTTTCCGCAATTGAAGAAGGAATATGTAATATGATAAAGTTCGGAAAAAAACGGCGCATTGCGGCTGCCGCAGCGATAGGGATAATCGTGTTGGGATTTGTTTTCTGGCCGAAGCCGAAAGCGGGCGATATGCCCGACGAGGTAGAAGTGACCGATTCGGCGGAGGTGGAGCAGTTAGTGCTTGAATACGGCATCCCGGTCGACCGTTATCGGGTGGACTACGGCATCGTGGAGCGCAGGCAGAATCTTTCGTCCATCTTGTCGAACCACGGGCTTACCACGCGCGACGTCCACAATCTGGGCGAGAAGGCGGAAGGCGTTTTCGACGTGAGGAAGATTCGCGACGGGCAGGCTTACGCAGTGTTCAAGACGCGCGACAGCATTCCGCGCACCGTGTTCTTCGTGTATGAAGAAAATCCGAAGTCATACGTGGTGTTCGACCTTCGGGGCGACTATAAAGTGTATCGGGGCGAGAATCCCGTAGAATGGAAGCGCAAGGAGATATGCGGCAGGGTGGAGTCGTCTTTATGGCTGGCTATGCAGAAAAGCGACGCTTCGCCGTTGCTTGCGCTGGTGCTGTCAAACATTTACGGGTGGTCGATTGATTTCTTCAGCCTTCAGAAGGAAGACGAGTTTCGCGTGATTTACGAGCAAGAGTGCGTAGACGGCAAGGAATTGGACAATTTTCATGTGTTGGCTGCTTCGTTCCGGCATTCCGACAGCACGTATTACGCCATCCCGTTCGTGCAGGACGGAGAAGAACTTTATTACGGGGTGACGGGAAACAGTCTTGAAGGTGCGTTTCTGAAGGCTCCTCTCGACTTTTACCGCATTACGTCGAGGTTTTCCAACAGCCGTTTCCATCCGGTGCTCCGGCGTTATCGCGCGCATCACGGCGTGGATTACGCCGCGCCGAAGGGCACGCCGGTCTATGCCATCGGCAACGGCAAGGTAATAGCCAAGGCTTATCAGCCCAACGGAGCGGGCAATTACCTGAAAATCCGTCACAACAGTGTGTATGTGACCACCTATATGCACTTGTCGCGTTTTGCGAAAGGCATCAAGGTGGGGTCTGTGGTGAAACAGAAAGAGGTGATCGGATACGTGGGGTCTACAGGGCTTTCCACGGGGCCTCATCTCGACTTCCGCGTGCATGAAAACGGAAAGCCCATCAACCCGCTGCTTATCAAGTCGCAGCCGAAGAAGCCGGTCAGCCCGTCTCTGATGCCTCAGTTCGTGCAGCTGCGCGATTCGTTGGTGAAGCGTCTGGATGCGATGGCCGACTCCGTAGCCCGGTAGCGGGTTACGATTTGTTGAGTATCACCAGTGCGCCTATCACTCCCGGAATCCATCCGCAGAGAGTAAGGAGAAAGACGATAAGTATCGAGCCGCAGCCTTTGTCGAATACGGCGAGCGGCGGAAAAATGATGGAAAGAATAACTCTGAAAACTGACATAAAGCGTTTGAAATTTTGAGGTTAGCGAATTGAAAAGTCAGAAAGGGCGCAGGTGGAGACGGCCTTGAACGTCGGTGTGGCGCGTTGGCTTTCCGTCTCAAATCCGTACCAATAGGAGAGGCCGGATTCCGGGTCTTCAAGGCGGCACAGTCGGAGTGTCTCTTTATAAGTGCCGAAACGCACGTCCCATGCGGCGGGCGGAACGGCATGTTTGGTGCGCACTCTCTCGGCAGGTGCTTTCTTGAGCGACATGCCCGCCTCTATCCATGCCAGGGTGACCGCCGTGCAGTAAGACGGATAATGGCGTTTGCAGAAATCATAAAGAATCAGTCCCCGGCGTTCCAAAGCCAGCGGCTGGTCGATGACGTTCGTTTGCGTAAGATGGTCGAGAAACCTCTGGAGGAAGTCTTCGCGTTCCACCGTCAGTCGGCGGGTTATTCCCTGCCATGCCTTGGCGTTGTAGAATCCGTCGACAAGCCGTGAGAGACGGCGGGCAGTTTGAAGTTCGGAAGGCGTGATGTCTTTCGTTCCGAGCACCTCGTAAGGGGGAAGGGGAGAATAGAGGATGCCCGATTCTTCGGCTGTCCGGCGCATCTCAGTTCCGGGAAGAAGTTTCAGCGATTCCAGCTGGATTTCTCCTGCACCGTAGGAGGCCAATGTGCGCACATCGTCGAAAATCTGTTCCAAACTGTATAGCGGAAGGCCGGCTATCAGGTCGGCATGAGTCTCAAGGTTGTCGAGCGAACAGAGGAAACGCAACCCTTCGAGGGCGTCGTCAGGGTTTCCTGCCCTTCGGCAAGCGGCAAGCACCTCTTTGCGGAGGCTTTGTATTCCTGCTTCCAAATGGAGGGTTCCTTTGGGAGCGGCAGCCAGCTTCTCCCGCAATTCTGTGGGCAGCAGTGCCGGATGGACTTCTATGTGGAAGCGGATGTCGGGAAATTCCCGAAAGAGATCGAGCAGCTCTCCGGCTCTTTGCGCGTTGTAGTTGAAGGTGCGGTCGAGCAGCCGTACATCCCGAATCCCGTGTCTGCGGATTGTTTCGATTCGGGCCCGGATGCTTTCCACCGGCAGGCTCCGTACCGGTTTTTCGCCTCCGCTTGCGCAGAATGCGCATGTGTTGAAACATCCGCGCGCCGTTTCGAGCTGCACGAACGGCTTGCCCCAATTGAAAAACCGGCTTTCTTCAGGAAATGCCAGCCGATTGAATGTTGCAGCAGCCTTTCCGTTGTCATGATAGTTGCCTTTCGAGTCGATATAGCATAGTCCTTGTATGTTTTGCCATGCGCTTTCTTTTCGGCACACTTCGAGCCATTGGGGGAATGATTCTTCGCCTTCTCCTCTGAATACCGCATTGACGAACGGATTTCTCCGGAGGAAATTTTCATTGTCTCCAAGAAATTCGGGCCCTCCCAGCGCAATCATGCAATTAGGGAGCATTGCCTTTGTCCGGCAAAGTACGTGAATAAGGGTTTCGTGGGTGAAGAGCCAGCAAGTGGCGGCGACGAGGTCGGGCTTGCGTCCGCAAACTGTTTCGGCAACGGTTCCGGGGTTTTCGTTGACAGTGGCCGACACAACGTCCCATTCATGCGCAGGATTCTCCCTCATCTGCGCATGGATGGCCGGAAGCGCAAGGGAGGAATGTGCGTAAGAGCTGTTGAGGTCGAGCCAGAGAATCTTCATGATGAGTCGAAGCCCTCTCTTTCCTTAGGCGGGGAGAGAGGGCTTGGCTTAAAGCGTTAAATCAGATATTGCGAACTGATGGATTCGTTTGTCATCACGCGATGGATGGTTTCGGCGAACATGTCGGCAATGGACAGCTGCTTCACTTTGGCGCATCGTTGCGAGTAGGGGATGCTGTCTGTAAACACGATTTCTTCCAACTCGGAGTTCTGCACGCGCTCTGAAGCGGGGCCCGACATGACGCAGTGTGAGGCGATGGCGCGTACCGAGCGCGCTCCGGCTTCTTTCATGATGTCGGCCGCTTTGGTGATGGTGCCTGCCGTGTCTACCATGTCGTCTATCAGAATTACGTTCTTGTCTTTCACGTCACCGATAATTTGCATGGAAGCTACCACGTTGGCCTTTTCGCGTGTCTTGTGGCACAGAACTAAAGGCACGTCGAGGAACTTCGCATACGTGCTGGCACGCTTCGAGCCTCCTACGTCGGGAGTGGCGATGACCAGATTGTCCAGCTTGAGCGACTGGATGTAAGGGGCGAAGATGGCGGAAGCATACAGGTGGTCGACGGGGATGTCGAAGAAGCCCTGTATCTGGTCGGCATGAAGGTCCATCGTAATCAGGCGGTCGATGCCTGCCACGCTCAGAAGGTCGGCCACTAATTTTGCGCCGATAGACACGCGGGGCTTGTCCTTCCGGTCCTGACGCGCCCATCCGAAGTAGGGCACTACGGCGATGATGCTTTTGGCCGAGGCGCGTTTTGCCGCGTCAATCATCAGCAGAAGTTCCATGAGGTTGTCGGAGTTGGGGAAGGTGGACTGTACGAGGAAAACGTATTGTCCGCGGATGGATTCTTCGTAAGATACCGCAAATTCTCCGTCGGCAAAGTGGGTGATGTTCATGTTGCCCAGTTCGCATCCCAGGCTTTTGCAGATTTTTTCAGCAAGGTATCTCGAATTTGTACCGGAGAATACCTTAAAAGGTGTTGTTGCGCTCATTGTTAATAGATATATTGCCAAATAATGATACAAATGTAGTCCATTTCTTGGAAGAAGGCAAGCGATTGAAGGAGAAATGTTCAGTCGGCCAGTTCTTTCAGCCTTTTGAAGCAGGTGATGAGCTGCTGGTAGTTGTAGTCTGAGGCGGGGTTGAATTTGTTCCAAAGCCCTCCCAGAACGGCTGCCCCTCCGAATCCGAAGTCTTTCGCTTTCAGGATGTTGTCTTCGTCCACTCCGCCCAGCGCAATCACTTTCTTGTCGATGATGCCCCGGCTTGCCGCTTCGCGGATGGTTTCCGGGGTGAAAGCCGACGAATATCCTTTTTTCGAGATGCTGTCGAATATCGGGCTGAGGAACACGTAGTCGCATATCTTCTTGTCGGCCGACACCTCGTCAAGCGTGTGGCACGATGCGCTCACGTGCCCCGTATAGTTGTCGGGGATGAGCGGGTTGCGCTGGCTCAGATGAATGCCCTTCAGCTTGTATTCGTTTTTCAGATAGAAATGGTCGTGTACTACGATATGCCTGTGGTACTTCTCCGGGATGAGCGTGAGCAGGCGTTCCGCATATACGGGAGCCGTGTCCGGCTTGCGCAGGTGGAGCGTGTCAAGCCCTTCGTCGAAGAGGGCGGTGATTATCTTGTCTTCTTCTACAAAGTAAGCGGGTGTCGTGATGACTATCAGTTTCATTCGATTGCGTTTATGGTGCAAAGTTAACATGCTTGCCCCAATATTCCTAATGTTTACAGGGAAATCGTGTGCGTTTCCAACGTTTTCAGGTCGATGTGCCACAGTTTCCCGCTCAGCGTGTCGCCGTATCCGAGGATGAGCTTCAGGGCTTCATTGGCCTCCGCGCATCCTACGATGCCGGGGGTGACGCCCAGCACGGCTTTGGAGGGGCGGGGCAGCGAGAGCATCCCGGCTTCGTCGGGGAACAGGGTGCGGTAGTCGGGGCCGCCTTCGTGGTTGAACACCGCCACCTGCCCGTCGAACTCGCGGATGGCTCCGTACACGTAGGGCTTGCGCAGGCGGACGCACGTGTCGTTGATGAGGTATCGCGTGGCGAAGTTGTCGCATCCGTCCACTACGATGTCGTAGTCCGCCACGATGCCGCTTGCGTTTTCGGCGGTAAGCCTCACAGGGTATGCGTCTATCCGGATGCGTCCGTTGAGCGCTTGGAGGCGTTTTTGGGCGCAGAGGGCTTTGGGCTGCCCGATTTCGGCTTCCGTATAGAGCACTTGCCGCTGGAGGTTGCTCCCGCTCACCGTATCGTCGTCCACTAATCCGATGCGCCCGACGCCGGCTCCTGCCAGATACAGCGCGGCGGGCGAGCCGAGCCCTCCGACTCCGACTATCAGCACGCGGGCGTTTTTCAGTTTCATTTGTCCTTCTTCGCCGATTTCGTCAAGTTGAATCTGGCGGTTGTAGCGTTCTTTTTCGCGATCGGTCAGTGCGTTCATAATCAATATGTTTTAGGGGTCAGTGAAAACGCGGCGGCATTCCGGGCGAAATGCCGTCGCGTTTTTTTGTCGGGGCTGCGACAAGTTTAGCGCATGAGCCGTTCGTGGGCCGCGTGGTCGAACGAAGCGTCCCAGTCTTTCCATACCGGTTCGCGCCCTACGGCCTTCAGCGCTTTTTCCACTTCCGATGCCGTGCGCTCGTCGCTGACGTGGAACTGTTCGAGCGCCTGCGGGTAGGTGTAGTAGCCTCCCGGTTCCGTCTTGCTCTCCGCGCTCATGGTCGTCACGCCCAATGAGGCCATGTGGTCGCGGATGTAGGCCGGTTCGCGCGTGGAGTAGGAGATGTCTACGTCGTGGTCGAAGATGCGCATGGCGAAGGTGACTTGCGCCAGCTCCTTGTCGCTCATGATGACGTTCGGCTGGAAGCCCTCGTTTTCGGCCGGACGCATACGCGGGAAGTTGACGCTGTACTTCGTTTTCCAGTAGTGTTTCTGGAGGTAGCGCAGATGATAGGCCATCATGGTCACGTCCGTGCGCCAGTCTTCCAGCCCGATGAGCACGCCCATGCCGATGGAATGCACTCCGGCCTGCCCCATGCGGTCGAATCCGTTCACGCGCCATTCGAACTTCGACTTCATGCCGCGCGGGTGGTAGACGTTGTAGCGCGCCTTGTTGTAGGTTTCCTGAAAGCAGATGACACCGTTCATGCCGTGCTTCACCAGTTCGGCGTATTCCTCCGTCTTGAGCGGCATCACCTCGATTTTCAGGTTCGAGAAGTAAGGCTTCGCCAAGTCGAGCGCTTTGGCCAGATAAGGCACGCCCGCTTTGGCCGGGTTCTCTCCCGTCACGATGAGCAGGTTCTCGAACGGAGCCAGCTTCTTGATGGCCTTGTATTCGTTTTCGATTTCCTCCGGCGTGAGGATGGTGCGCGCCATCGGGTTGCTGATGTGGAACCCGCAGTACACGCACGAGTTCGTGCATGAGTTTGTCAGGTAGAGCGGGATGAACATCGAAACGGTTTTTCCGAACCGTTCCTCGGTATATTTCCTGCTCAGGCGCGCCATCGGTTCCAAATATTTCTGTGCCGCCGGCGAGATGAGGGCCATGAAGTCCTCCACGTCGCAACGGGTTTTGCCGAGTGCGCGGAGCACGTCCGCCTCGGTCTTGGAGTAGATGGCTTCAGTCGTCTTCTCCCAGCTTATTTTCTCTAATTCGTCGCTAAACATGTGGTTTAATGAATAATTAAAAGTTAATAATTAATAGGAGGAGGATGCGTCTGGGTTATGCTTGCTTGACTTGATGATACTGGTCAATAACTTTATCAATTCGGTGCAGTCCGTCTGAATGGATTGGAAAGTCGCATCGTTGATATAGTCAGACTCATGGAGCAATATCAGCCAGTAGTTTGTTTCGTTGGCTTCTTTGAGCGAAATATGCAGTTTGTGGATAAAATCCTTTCGGCTTTCCGCAAATTCCGCTTCACGGATGGACGCCCCTATTGCCGTACCGCTCCGGAGTAACTGTTTGGACATGACATATTCTCCTTTTTGTCCTTTCAAAAACTGAAAGGCTTTGATGATACGCAATGCAAATGTCACTGACTTTTGGTTGATAATACTTTCCGTCCGCATCTTCCGCTATTAATTATTGATAGAAAAATGTTTTTTTATCAAACGGATAAAAAGGATAGCGTTCTCTCGTTATTAATTATTAATTGTTAACTATTAATTGAAGATAGGTCACGGCTCAGCTTCATCGCACAGAAGTTCGGTCCGCACATCGTGCAGTATTCACCGTCGGTGTGACGGCCCTCGTTGAAGTACTCAAGCGCACGGTCGGGGTCGAGACTCAGGTGGAACTGGTCGCGCCAGCGGAACTCATAGCGGGCTTTGCTCAGGGCGTTGTCGCGGATCTGCGCGCCAGGATGACCTTTTGCCAGGTCGGCGGCATGGGCGGCAATCTTGTAGGTGATGACGCCTGTGCGCACATCCTCACGGTTGGGCAGACCCAGATGTTCCTTTGGAGTGACGTAACAGAGCATGGCGGTGCCCAGCCAGCCTATCTGTGCCGCGCCGATGGCCGAAGTGATATGGTCGTAACCCGGAGCGATGTCGGTGACCAGCGGGCCGAGTGTATAGAACGGAGCATTGTGGCAGTGTGAAATCTGACGTTCCATGTTTTCGCGGATCTTATGCAGAGGCACATGTCCCGGCCCTTCGATGAAGGCCTGCACGTTCTTGTCCCATGCGCGTACCACCAGCTCGCCCATCGTGTCGAGTTCAGCAAACTGTGCCTCGTCGTTCGCGTCGGCGATACATCCCGGGCGCAGGCCGTCGCCCAATGAGATGGCTACGTCATATTGCGCGAGGATGTCGCAGATGTCATCGAAATGTTCGTAGAGGAACGACTCGCGGTCGTGTATCAGGCACCATTTGCTCATGATGGAGCCTCCGCGCGACACGATGCCGCACAGACGTTTGTCGGCCAGATGCACGTTGTGGCGGCGGATTCCCGCATGGATGGTGAAATAGTCCACTCCCTGCTCGCATTGCTCGATGAGCGTGTCGCGGTAGATTTCCCAGGTCAGGTCCTCCACCTTCCCGTTCACTTTTTCCAATGCCTGGTAGATGGGTACGGTTCCCACCGGTACCGGACAGTTGCGCACAATCCATTCGCGTGTCTCGTGGATGTTGTCGCCCGTGGAGAGGTCCATCAGCGTGTCGCCTCCCCATTTGCAGCTCCATACCGCCTTGTCCACTTCCTCCTCGATGCTCGATGTGGTGGCCGAGTTTCCGATGTTCGTATTGATTTTCACCAGAAAGCTCCGTCCGATGATCATCGGCTCGCTTTCCGGGTGGTTGATGTTGGCGGGAAGCACCGCACGTCCAGCCGCAATTTCATCGCGCACGAATTCCGGAGTGATATAAGTGTCGATACCCAGCTCCTTGCAGTTCATGTTCTCGCGAATGGCCACATATTCCATTTCCGGAGTCACGATGCCTTGCTTCGCGTAGTACATCTGCGTGCAGCATTTCCCGGCTTTTGCGCGGTAGGGCAGGGCGATGTGTTCAAAGCGCAGGTGGTCGAGCGACGGGTCGTCACGGCGCATCTTTCCGTATTCGGAAGTGATAGACGGAAGCTGTTCCACGTCGCCGCGCGAAGTGATCCATTCCTCACGCATGCGGGGAAGTCCTTTTTTCAGGTCAATCTCGATATTCGGGTCGCTGAACGGGCCGCTCGTGTCGTACACATAGACCGGCGCATTGGGAGTCATCACTTTCTTGCCGTCCACGATGGTGACGGTAGGGGTGAGGTTCACTTTCTGCATGCCTACCTTGACGAAGGGATACAAGGTTCCCTGCATGTAGGCTTTCTCTGCATGTGCGTAGGCTTTGTTGTCTTTTTCCATGTTCGGATGATTTGAAGGTTTGTCTTTAGTCGTTCAGGAATGCGGTGAGAGGCGATGAGGCCGA
>CALUGI010000008.1 GCA_944320135.1 uncultured Phocaeicola sp.
CCACGGAATTTTCCGCCTATTCCGCCCGCATGGATATCCCGTTCGACATGCTGTCTTTGATTTTGTGCGAATGAATCTTTTTACTTTGAACCATTAAAAACTTCTATCATTTGATTTATGAAAAAAGTATTGTTTTTATCTACAGCAGCCATCATGATTTCCTCATGCTGCACAATTTTCAGTTCGTCCAAACAGGCAATCACTCTGACCGGACCGGAAGGTACAAAGATATATGACGCTTCCACAAACATGAAATTAGGTGAGATAGGTCCGGAACAAACAGCAACAATTCGCTTGAAGAAGAAATATAAGGACAAGCAGCTAATTGCGAAAAAGGACGGCTACAGACCTTCTCCTTTCGTGATAGAATCCACGTTCAATGGTAATTGCCTTTGGAATATCCTCTTCTGGCCGGGCTTCCTAATCGATTTCGGCACACAAAAGATGAACAAGTGGGATAATACATTTTATAATATCGAGTTTGAAGAAGAAACAGAATAAGGCACCCGACAACATACAAAGCGGAGCGATAGAGAAATATGATACAGTTATGATTTAGTATCTTTGAACCATTGGAAACAGCTTTCCATTTGAGAAGGAAACGCATACGCGTGTTGTGATTTGCTTTCAAATTAGTATCTTTGAACCATTGGAAACAGCCCAACCGTCACGAGATTATCACCGACGAAGGTTGTGATTTGCTTTCAAATTAGTATCTTTGAACCATTGGAAACAGCCTCTGGATTGAAGTGGTCAAGCAGGTGACGGTTGTGATTTGCTTTCAAATTAGTATCTTTGAACCATTGGAAACAGCTTGGGTCACGCTATGCATATCTACCCAGCCGTTGTGATTTGCTTTCAAATTAGTATCTTTGAACCATTGGAAACAGCCCATCCGGTTTTCTCCTTTGCAAGGATACAGTTGTGATTTGCTTTCAAATTAGTATCTTTGAACCATTGGAAACAGCTTCCGTCGATTTTCTGAACGTCACACATTCGTTGTGATTTGCTTTCAAATTAGTATCTTTGAACCATTGGAAACAGCAACAGGAAATCCGGGATGTCCGGTACGAACGTTGTGATTTGCTTTCAAATTAGTATCTTTGAACCATTGGAAACAGCCAAGAACCACCATTAGCAAGATAGAAGCTGGTTGTGATTTGCTTTCAAATTAGTATCTTTGAACCATTGGAAACAGCTGCAATTACTGATTGGCTCAATCTGTCTAGTTGTGATTTGCTTTCAAATTAGTATCTTTGAACCATTGGAAACAGCTTTAACTTTGGTATCATCAGGTGCGGGCTGGTTGTGATTTGCTTTCAAATTAGTATCTTTGAACCATTGGAAACAGCAAAGTCTTTACTATATAATGATTATCAATGGTTTATACAACGTTTTAGAGAATAAAAAAGCCTGTTTTCAACAATAAATCCCGTCTTAAAAGGCGGGATTTATTGTCTAAAAAAGTTCCAACTGCTGACAGGGCGGCTTTACTCCTTGCGGCTTTTTCCCATAAAACAACTCTATTTGCCCAAATTGTTTGTCGGTTATGCACATGATTCCCACCTTTCCAAAGTCCGGAAGAAAAGATTTAACTCTTTTTATATGTACTGCCGCATTCTCACTGCTGGGACAATGACGTACATAAATGGAAAATTGAAACATTGTGAAACCGTCACGCTGCAAGTTCTTCCGGAAATCAGCATACGCTTTCTTGTCTTTCTTCGTTTCCGTCGGCAAATCGAAAAGAACCAATACCCACATAACCCGATATTCGCTAAAACGGTCCATTAAAGTTCCGGATAAACGATTCGACGAAGTTCGCCCGAAAAACATTTATATAAAGAAGCCGTGGTTTGTCCTACAGCAACCATCAACGGGCTTCGCTTCTTGTTTATCCGTACTTCAAGCGTAGGTATGGAGAGCAAGGCGAATTTTATATCTTTTGTGAGCGACACATCTTTTCCGTGCTGCTTGTATAGTTCAAAAACCAATTTGTCAACGTATGGGCGGTAAGGCTCCATAATGTCATCGGCCAGACAGTAGGCATTGTAACGGTTATGGTGGTGGATGCCCAATGTAGGCAACAAGCCGCTGGTTACCAATCCGCGCGCTACTACGGCGCGAAGAATGGCATAGCCATAGTTTAACAGATTGTTTGGCGGTATGCCATCACGATTACGGGTAAATCCTTCCACTCCCGCAAACAACATTTTCCAATAATAAGCCGCCGCGCGTGCTTCCAGATTATCCGGATCACCGCTGCGGACATCGTTTGCCCAAATGCGCATACATTTGGTTCCTTCATTTGTGCAGATGTCCAACACGGTAGCCTGGTTATTAATTTTTGCCTGAATGGTCTGTTGCCAGAGCTGCTTCTTCAGTGGCAGAGAGGCAGCCAATTGTTCCCGGAAGCGTTCATTCTGTGTGGTGTTCCCATAGAGTGGAAGCATCAGACCTACCGGCATACTCTTGCTGTCGCAGGTGATGAGGGCGCAGTTGTTCTCCAACAATGCCTCCATCACGCCTGAAGTGATTGTGATTTGCTTGTTGTCCAACACCACGACCCCCAAATCCTCTATCGGTTTGGCCACTTCCGACTGGCGTTTCATCGCTTCCGGAAGCGAATCGTTGTTTTCCACTTCCGGAAGTTTGATGACCAATTGGGCATTGCGCAAAGACAGATATGCGGGATTGCCGAAGTAAAGCGTTTTCTTTATCATGACTGTTTGATTATGTTTCCTAATCGATCTACTTGGATAGGGATGCAGATTTCTTTAATCATTTCACCTGTTATGGCTCTTTCCATTTTGTTTAATGCGGAATATTCATATTTATCTACAATAACATTGGATGCATAAGATTGAATAAAGAAACATTGGTTTCCCGTACAGCTAACCATTTTATAAACCCGTGTTTTATCTAATGGATATACAATATTTCCGTTCTGTATTTCTTCTTTTGTCGGCACATACACTAAATCATTTGGTGAAAGCACGTACTTAGGCTGGTTGCCGTTTTCATCTTCCGGTGCAGAAGGCAATCCACGTTTCTGACGGTCGATAACCACATTCAGCGGAATCGTAGCATAACTACGCTTCTTGATTATTTCGCCTGTGTTTTTGTCTTCCTGTTCCGTTTCATAGATTGCGAAGAACAGATTAGTTCCTTTCGCCGCCTCTACATATTTAGCAGATTTATTGCCGGTTTGCCCTACGGAAAACTTGTCGGCTTTCTCGTATACGCGTACCTTATATATTGGTTGATGCCATTTCCCGTCATTCAATTCAATGATGTCCTTATTCATCGCTTCGATGCCTTCGGGCGAGAATGCCGATTCCGCATTATTCCCATTCGCTTCCAAATGGCGAAGCAAGATTTTTTGTATGCCTGTATCGGTCACACTTCCCATTATTTTCTTCCTGTCGAAACTTGAGTCTAACGGTTTACGCACGGCAAAGAAACGCTCTTTCGTCTCTTTAGAGAAGTAATAAACATTGATTTTCTTCAAATCGACATCCTGCCAGATATCTTTGTTATCTTCAAAGTATTTCTTTATCTGCTTTTCATTCAGCTTTTGCGCCAGCAGTTCTTTCAGTTTCTTCTTTAAGTCTTTTTCTACTATGGCTTTCGGATTTTTCAATGCTTCTTTCAGCTGCACAGTCTTTATATCCCGAAGGTTCACTTCTCCAAACACGGTTTCTTTATGCATCGGTTTACGGATGGCCCAACTGTCCCCCTTCTTTTGAGGAATCATGGTTTTCTTTCCGTTTTCAAAATGCTGATAATAGTTGGTGGTCTTATTGATGACACGCAGGTTTTGCTTGAAGCTGACGATAATGCCTTGCAGTGCCCTATAAACGTCTTGAGTAAAGGTATCCCACGGTTTTTTGATGAACCAGCGGTAGTTGCCCTTATCGTCCGTTTTCTGTTTGTCGCATAACAAGCGTTGCAAATCATAGCGGGAAATCTTGGCATTCTTACTTGCCGATTCGTTATTGAGGTAATTCACGATATTGCGGCTAGCACAAGCGATGACGATTGCGTCCATCGCGTGGTGACGATGGTCAATGCGCTTCTTGTTGAATCCTTTTTGCAGTTCCAAAGGCATTGCAGGAATGACATTTCCGTTTGCGTTGACCGAAGTGAAACGGTTGCTTCCAATCAGTTCGTTCAGGCGCAAGAAACGTGGGAAAATGATTCTATTCCATACGTCATTAACGCCCCAGTCTTTTTTCAGACGGTCGGCGACATTTCCTGTGCAGACAACCACGTTTTTCGACATTTCTTCCTGTTCGTCTTCTTCACGGACGATGTTGGACAATAAGGATTTGACCAGCTTGCTGATATAACGGCTGTCGTTCAGCTGGCGGGCAATGAATTGTTCAGGAATATCCTCCATCAGCAGTTTCTTCTTTTTGGCAGGATTGCGAGAATAATTCTCTTTCACGAATTCTTCATAAGATCCTATTGAAAAGATTTCCACACACTTGCCTCCGCTCAACTGCACCTTTTCACCATGATGCTTGTTGACGAACTCATACCCCAGCATGTTGCTCTTTAATTTGTTGACTTCTGATTCACAGATAACCTTGTTACTGAACGAGTCGTCAAAATAACGTGCCTGTGGAATGATGTGCTCGATTTCGTAAGCAGGTGTGAACAGTTTGCCCAAGGGAATCATTTCCCCTGTATAGGGCGATCGATATTTCTGCTCCAACCAAAGTTTATAGCGCCACACCTCGGAGGTGGTAGGACGTTTCTTTATGTCGCTTTCGTTGAATTTCTTTATAATCGCAGTTATCTCGCCAGGCACTTCATCCACGCTGTTCAATACCCCTTCTTCGTATATCCGCAACAAATCCTGTTGGTTAGGTGAATAAGGGCGCACGTTTTCTATCTTAAATTCCGGGTTCATGAATTCGGTAAGCAAAGCCTTGATGCGGAGATTTGTATTCTCGTTTTCCTGAATTTGGCGAGTCATCTTCGCACGTTCGTCTTTGTTTTTTTTCATCTCTCTTCCCAATTCCACGTGGATTTCATCGATATGTCCCACTTGTCTCCATATATCACGGACAGTGCGCAATGTCTCCAATATAACCTGTTCAACAATCGGATTGTGTAACGAATGTTGCTTGAGCATCTTCAGGTAATCGTCTATGTCAGAAGGATTTTCCCATTTCCGTACATCCTTTGCTTCGGAATGACGGTCGTAAACCACATAACAAGCCAGCCAAAGCGGAAGTCCTTTGAATGAAGAAATCTTATCCAAATGAATCGCTTTTTCCCTCACACGAGTCCGAATAGCCTCATCATATTCTCCCGATATGATTTTATCAATCCGGTCACAGGTCTGTTCGTCTATCTCACTCTCACTCCAATATTTTCCCATCCGCATCAAAGGCAGCAGCTTCTTGATGGCTTTTGCCGAATAGGAACCGTAATCTTTATCAAAAGGTGGAATTTTTAGGAAAATTTCCACAAATCTCTCGCCGAGGTCTTGTCTTTCTGCAAACGAAGTCAATGCTTTCCGAAGTTCTTCTTTGTCGGAAACGGAATACAGTATATGCCATAAGGCTTCTTCCTTTTCCCGTGTCAGGAAATCGGCAGCTATTCCCGCTTTTTCCAAATGTCCGAGGATGAGCGCACGGGTTTCATTGCCCGGATAAGGCTTGTCTTCCACATAATTCCACCGATAGTTTGCAATGTCATTCTTTTTCAATCCGAACAAAGGGCATTTCAAGAAAGAATCCTGCTTGACACTTTTCTGCAGGTTAAGCCAATCAAACAAATCGGTATAATCGTCTTCGCTTTTCAAGAATACGGAAGTGACATCCACGTCCAAACATAATTTCCCGTCTACTATTTTTTCTTTTTGGTAAATCCTCAAATTGGAAAGGAATTGCCACAGGCGGAACTCCTGGAATAAAGGATGTGATTTGGCGATGCACTTTATTCCGAAATGCCGGACTTCGCCCGTATCTTTATCGGTATGAATATGTTCCTCGTAAGGGCAATCGGCGATTAAAGACTTCTTGCTTTTCAACGGACGTTGATAAAACAGAATATCGTCAACAAAGAGATAAACCAAATCGCGGGTACTTATCAGATTGCGGTGCGCGTCATTCTGCGAATACAATTCTTCCAAACAAGCCTCGTATAAAGTCCGGTCTTGAAATTCGGGATGGAACTCTTTTTGTTTCTCTAAAATCCGGCGTAATTCTTCCTTATAATATTTACGCTCTATCGTGCGCACCAGTTTTCCTCGAATCTTCTGTTTGGGCATTTGCAACAGAGTATCATAAATGTAAGCGCCGACAGTTTTCCCCGAAGCGTCCAGGTCGCTTTGCGTCTTTGCTTTTATCAATTCCCATTGTTCTTCCCATTCTCGCTCAGCAGGAATTTTGAATATACAGCAGAGTTCACCTGTTTCGTCATATTTGACGTTTCCCTCTTTATCTAAGTCTATTTTAATGATAATATCTTTCTTTTGTCCAATCCAATCAGGGACTTCTTTTCTGAATATCTTCCCTTTCATTCCGTTCCCCAATATGACGGAAAGCACTTTCATGTCTTTATATGTCTGATTCGTATCAATAATATCGGCTACTGTTTGGCGGTCGAAATACTGGCGGGTCTTGGAAGGGCGTTCCTGTTCTTCTTCACCACGCAATTGATAATATCCGCGTTTTTGGTTGAAGTTGAGCAGTATCCAGGCCAATTCCTCTTTGCTTATCTTTTGCGTCAAGGCTTTTTTACGTAAATAGTAGATTGTCCAATCATAAGGAACCTTGTGCCCTTTGGATATCAAATCCGGTTGGCTCTGACGGAAATCAGTCAACATTTCATCAAACGATTCTTGGAAGATGAACGTCCGATGCCCTTGCTCGTCTTTATGCCAAGGCAACTTTGGTTCGGTTGCGGCAATGAACTTGCCGTAACGGTCTAATTGCCTGGAGTAATGTAATGGTAAAAAGTTGAGTAACGCCAATACCCGATGCAATCTTTCACGACGCAGTTTGCCCCGTTCATACAAACGGCGCATACTCCTATATTTGGTACGTTCAGCCGTCTGCGATTTTGAATTGCCTTTATCAAAATCACCCAACACAGCCGCATCCATCGGTATGATTCTCGTACCGCTGCAATTGATGGCGTTCAGCCGTTCTTTCCCTTCTTCATTTTCTGAAGCGTTAATCACTGCCCAACCTATACTGTTGGTACCTAAATCCAATCCCAAGATATGTTTTTGTTTCATAGCACTTTATTTTCCCCAAATCTATAAATTTTCCGTGAAAAACGATTGCCTTTCCAAACCTTTTTCTTAACTTTGTCGAACTAATTTGAAGCAAATCACAATAAGGATTATTCCGTTGTGAAAACATCAGGTGCATCCCTCGACCTTAACGGGGGATTTTTTATGCCTTTTCTTAACAAAAAAACTTCACAATATGCGAGTAATAAATGGTATTTACAAGCGCCGCCGTTTCGATGTTCCCCGAACGTTCAAGGCAAGACCGACAACGGACTTTGCAAAAGAAGGTCTTTTCGCCATATTAGAGAACTACTTAGACTTTGAAGACGGACCTACAGCCCTCGACCTCTTTGCGGGAACGGGAAGCATCAGCATCGAACTGGTGTCGAGGGGATGCAGCCGAGTCATTTCCGTGGAGAAAGACCCGCAACACTATGTGTTTATCCGCAAAATAATGAACGAAGTGAAAACCGACAAGTGCCTCCCGCTAAGGGCGGACGCATTCAGATTTGCGGCGAAATGCACGGAACAGTTCGATTTCATCTTCGCCGATCCTCCATACGCATTGCAGGAACTTCCGCAAATTCCGGACTTAATTTTCAACCGCAACCTGCTGAAACCGAACGGACTGTTCGTACTGGAACATGGGAAAGACGCAAGTTTTGAAAACCATCCGCACTTCATCGAGCACAGGCACTATGGAAGCGTAAACTTCTCCTTCTTCAAAGCAAGGGAGACAGCAAGCGCACAACCGACTCCGTAACTTTGTTCTTCCACGAACGCTTGTTCCATATTTTCAGCGTAAGGAGCATACAACTTTTCTGGTCAGCAAGAAAAATCTCTTTCAAAGCCAATGCCGTGTCACGATCGTAAAAAAAGGCATTGGCTTCAAAGTTGTGCTCGAAACTGCGGAAATCCATGTTGGTGGAGCCTACGGTGGAGAAATTATCGTCGGAAACCATCAGTTTGGAGTGGATAAAGCCTTTCTTGTACAAATAAATCTTCACCCCGGCATCCATCATCTCCGCTAAATATGACAGCGAACCTTTGTGTATCAACCAAGTGTCCGCCCTTTTCGGCAGCATAATCCGCACGTCGACGCCTGCCAGCGCCGCTGTCTGCAAAGCGGTTTTCACTTCTTCATTGGGAAGGAAGTAGGGCGACTGTATGTAGAAATAGCGGCGCGCGCCGCAAACGGCCATCATCAGCCCCTGCATGATGTCTCTCCACTCACCGACGGGGTCGGAGGTGACGATTTGCGCCACGGCGTTTCCGCAGACATCCATTTTCGGGAAATACTCGGCGGAGGTAAACAGCGAGCGGTCCATTGCATACCAGTCGGTCAGGAACGCCGTCTGCAGGCCATACACGGCTTTGCCTTCCAGCTTGACGTGAGTGTCGCGCCATACTCCCCAGGCAACTCCTTTCACATAGCGTTCCGCCAAGTTCATGCCGCCGACGAAACCCGTCTTTCCGTCGATTACTACGATTTTCCGGTGGTTGCGGTAGTTTACTTTGCCGGTGAACTGCGGGAAGCGCACTTTCAAAAACGTCACTACCTCGATGCCTTCGCAAAGCATCTGCTCGTAAAAGGAGCGGCTCACCTTCCAGCATCCCACATCGTCGTGAAGCACACGGACTTTCACCCCTTCCCTCGCCTTGTCGACCAGCACGTCGCGCACGAGACGGCCTACGGCATCATCCTCAAAAATATAAAATTCGAGATGGATGTGATGGCGCGCCTTGTAAAGTTCCCTTATCAAATCGGCAAGCATCGAAGCTCCGTCCACGTATACCGTGACTCTGTTGCCGCCAAACGGCAGCGAGCCGTTCACGCGATTGAAAAAATTCATCAGCTGCTGACGCTCGATGGGCGTGCGCAACGACACCTGCGCCTGATATTCGGCCATCGGACGTTTGGTGAGCCTGGCATATCCCCGGCGGCTGATGAGACGCTCCCTGCGGGCGCTGCGCCCGAAAAAGAGATAAAACACAAGCCCCGCCACCGGCAAGAAAAACAGCACCAGAATCCATGCCATCGTTTTTACCGGATTGCGGTTGTCGAGAATAACCACAAATATCGTGGTCAGCACCACCGCAAAATAAACTAAATAGAATGCAGCCGTAAAAACGTTGCTCCAAACCGCAATTTCCATAGAGACTTGATTTTGAACAAAAATACAAGTATTTCATGAAAATGCAAAGACGGAAGCGAAAAAAGACGGACAGCAGTCTGCTGAAACGCCGCAGCGTTTCGGAAAAGCGCGCAGGCACTTTCTATGAAACGTCGCGGCGTTTTTTTTCTTGTAACACGGTCAGAACCGCCTCGGACCCGGCCCGTGATGGCGACCGCCGGGGCCGAAACCTCCGGAACCCATCGGCGGACGGTTTCCTTTCCCTCCGAACAGGTTCAAACGATAGATGAAATGCACCATACAATAACTGTAGATGGCATTATACTCCGTATCCTGGCGCATGGCGGCCGATATGGTGCGGCTGATGTTGCTCTGACGGCGCAGGATGTCGTAGAACTGCACGCTCACCGTAGCGGCGTTCCCCTTCAGAAAATCTTGGGAAATTTGCGCGTTCCAGATAAGCTCGTCGCGGTTCATGCTGGCGTCCGTATATCCCCGGCGGGAGTTCTGGGAGATGTCTGTGGCCACCGACATGTTCCAAGGCAGGCGGACGTTGGTGCTGGCTCCGTAAGAGAACTGATAGGTGTCCATGTTGTTCTGCTCCTGGAAGCTGTTGCGCGAATGGTTGTAGGTGAGCGAACCGTTGAGCGACATCTCCCACCAGTCGTTGCGGTAAGTTCCGCGCAGACGCTCGGTCATCACTAACTGGCGGGTCTTGTTCTTGTCCGTATCCGCCAATGTTTCCCTGTCGCTCATGTAGCTCACGATGTTGTTGTATCGGGCCATCGTGAAAGTGTTTATAGTAAATTTCTTGTTGCGCAAGGCCGTGTTGGAGCCGAGGATTCCGAAAATGTTCCAGTTTCCGTTGATATTTTCCGGCATGGTGCGATAGCCTCCGGTAGTCTCGTCATACGTCCTGCGGTTGCTGATGTCGTTCATTACGTTCTGGAAACTGAAGTGCGTCATCACCCCACGCTGCTTTTCCGTGTTGAACATATTATAGAACACCCTCAACGTATTTGTAAATTCCGGCTTCAAACCCGGATTTCCCAACTTCACGTTCAGCGGGTCGGTGTCGTCTGTAATCGGAAGCAGGTCGGTCATGCTCGGCTGGGAGCTTCGCCCGCGATAATTTACGCGCAGCTGGCTTGTTTTCGAGAAATTGTATCGGAAATCGAGCGTCGGAGTAAAGTTGAACACCGTGCGCACCGTATCCACCGAGTAGTTGCCCTTGGTATAGCTGAGCGTAGAGCGCTGCGGCTGGAAGGAAGCTCCTACATTGAAGCGCATCTTGTTGCGTATCAAACGCAGCTGCACCTCCGTGCGATGATTGTAATAATTATATTCCGCGTTCTTGCTCAAATCCGCATTGAGCGCCGCCTCATCCGCCAAAAAGCCCTGCTCCACGCCCCAAGCCTCCGGCATGTCGAACGTAGAGTTCTCAGTCTTCGAGTTCTTGTATTGGAAGTCATAGCTGAACTGGAGGAAGCCTCCCTTGAAAATCGGCTCGCTATATGAAAGGCGCACCGAATAGTCGGAGGTTCTGGTAGGAGTCGTCATGTAACGGTTCAGAATCTCCGACATCGCCCCGCTTGCCAAAACTTCTTCAGCCGTCTGGTAATAATCGGTCTGAGAGGCGGAAAGCTGTTCGCTGTCGTTGTTCGTATAGTTGTAGCGCGCCCTCATCGTAATGTTCCGCCCGGCCTTTCCCAACCTGCGGTTCACCAGCAACATTCCCTGCGCGCTGAAGTTGTCCGAGCGGGACAATGTGTTGCGCGCTATCGTATTGATAATTTTTTCTTGCGAAACCAAAGAAGTAATGTCTTCCGCCTCCACTAATTCGTCGGAGGTCAGTCCGGGGTCTTCATTGAACGTAAACGAGTTGGATGAGCTTCCGTTGTCCGTCTTGCCGTAGGTGATGCGGGGCCGGAACATCAGCCAAGTCAGCGTGTCGGGCTTCCATTCCAAACGGAAGTCGGCGGTCAAATTGGTTGACTTGTTGCGCGAAGCGTCTATCGCGTTCTTGAAAGAACTGGTTTGCGACGATACAAAAGTTTCGGAGTTCTGCTTGCTTTGTATGTCCGCATCGCGGTAATTGAAATTCACGCTGCCGCCGCTTTCCAGCGTTTCCGTTTCAACAGCATAGTTGAAGCCCGCCATCTTCACGGTGTTCAGCCCGTTCTGGTTTCCCCGACGGAAGCCGCCTCCCCCTCCGGGGAATCCGTTGTCGTTCACGTTGTTGGCAGAACCTATCACCGTAAACTGGTTGTCTCCCACGAAACGGTTCAGCATCAGTTTCCCGCTATAACGGTCTTTCGTACCTGCGGCCACATCCACATTGCCGAACCATCCTTTGTTCATTCCGGGTTTCACGCTCAGGTCGAGCACCGTTTCTTCTTCTCCGTCATCAATGCCCGTCATCTTCGCCATATCCGACTGCTTGTCGTATGCCTGCACCTTGTCGATGATGTTCACCGGGAGGTTCTTCATCGCGATGTTGGGGTCGTCGGCGAAGAATTCTTTGCCGTCTATCATGATTTTGGTGATTTCCTTTCCGTTGATTGTAATTTTCCCGTTCTCGTCGACCTCCGCACCCGGAAGTTTCTTCACCAGTTCTTCCAATGCGGAGCCTTCAGGCACCCGATAGGCCGAACTGTTGTAAACGAGCGTATCTTCTTTGGCTATCACTTCGGGAGCTTCGGCCACCACCACCGCTTCGCCCAGCATAATGGCATCTATATCAAGCTGTATCGTGCCCACGTTCAGGCGCGGACGGCCGGCATTGAGCACGACGGTCCTGAAATCCGGCTTGTAGCCGATGTATGATATCTTCAGCAAATATTTGCCGGGGCGTGCCGACACCCTGAAGTTTCCGTCAATATCCGTCACGTTGCCCGCAACGGCCGAACTGTCTTTCACGGAAAGTATCTGCACCCCCGCCTGAATAATCGGAGACTTGTCCGCTCCGTCTACGACCGTTCCTGAAACGGCCACCCTGCCGCCCGCGCTTTGTGCAAAAGCGGAAACGGCACCCAGTGCCGCCAGCAGCAAACCCGAAACCCATCTTTTCATTAATGCCTTCTTTTTTGATGATAATAATGTAAGTTCGACACGCAAACCGGCCGAAAGTTTACCGGCAAGGCTTGCCTTTTAACTTATTTTTTCGTCTGCGCCCTTCTTTTCCCGCAAAACTCCGGCGGGTTTCCCCGTAAAGCCGGGCAACTTTGCCGCTCAACGCGCCCGGCCTTGCCGCTCAACGCGCCCGACTTTCCCCGATAAAAAATCGCCTGCAAAATTACTTATTTGCAAGCTAAACCAAGCGCCGTTCTGACTTTTTTTCTATTTTTGCGCATCAAACGTTACAATCATGAAAAAACAGGAAATCATAATCTGCCGAAACTTCAAAGAAGAATTTGACCGGTCTGTGGCAAGCCATACATACGACAAGCTGTTCATATTGACAGACGAACATACCCGCGCATCCTGCCTCCCCGTATTGGAAGGCTCGGAATGCCTGAAAGAAGCAATCCGGATATGCATCGGTCCGGAAGACATCCACAAGAATCTGGAAACGCTGGCTTACGTGTGGAGCCAGCTCAGCGAAAAGGGCGGCACGCGCCATTCGCTGCTGGTAAACTTGGGAGGCGGAATGGTCACCGACTTGGGAGGGTTCGCTGCCGCCACCTTCAAGCGAGGCATCCCCTACATCAACATCCCGACCACGCTCCTTTCGATGGTAGATGCAGCCGTGGGCGGAAAGACAGGCATCAACTTCAACGATTTGAAAAACGAAATCGGCTCGTTCTGTCCGGCAGACCAAGTGCTGATAAACGGCGAGTTTCTGAAAACGCTCGACCGGAGAAACCTGCTGTCGGGATATGCCGAAATGCTGAAGCACGGGCTGATAAGCGACACGGCGCATTGGGCGGAACTGCTGAAATTCGACTTGAACAGCATCGACTACGGAAGGCTTCAAGAGCTGGCGGGAAAGTCGGTTGAGGTGAAAGAATCCATAGTAGAAAGAGACCCGTTCGAACAAAACATCCGCAAAGCCCTCAACTTCGGGCATACCGCAGGGCATGCGTTCGAGAGCTTCTCGCTCCATTCCGGCCGCCCCGTCCTTCACGGCTATGCGGTGGCATGGGGAATGGTATGCGAACTGTATCTGTCGCACGTCCGCACAAATTTCCCCAAAGACAAGCTCCACCAGACTATCCGGTTCATCAAAGACAATTACGGGCGGCTGGACTTCACATGCGAAGACTACGAAACAATATACAACTTCATGAAACACGACAAGAAGAACTCCGCCTCAGGCATCATCAACTTCACGCTTATAGCCGATGTGGGCGACATACGGATCAACCAGACCGCCTCGCAGGAAGAAATTTACGAACTGCTCGACTTTTATAGCGAAACGATGGGATAAAGCGCAAGAAAGAACGCGCCGCAAACGAAGGGCGGAACAAGGAAGCACGAAGCAGCAAAGGCCGCACACGCCTGCACGGACATCAAGGCCCCACCCGTCAAGGCAAACTTTTTGACAAGCAGAAAGTCTTTTTCCCCCACATTATTTGCAGAGTTCTTAAATAAAATCTATTTTTGCAAAATGAAATCCTGATTTTTTGACGCAATCCGATGAACAAGATAAAGAAACTGAAGAAAATACGCCTCCACCACGAAGGTACACACATTCTGCTGATAAGCGCAATATTGCTTGCCCTTGTCAACGGCGGCCTGTATTGGGGAGTGGCGCACAAAGCGCCATTCTATATTGTCTTGCTCGCCAGCATTGTTCTTTACGCCCTGATGGTCAACTTCTTCCGCTGCCCAATCCGAATATTCAAGGGAGATACGGAAAAAATCGTAGTGGCCCCCGCCGACGGACGGGTGGTGGTAATAGAGGAAGTGGAAGAACATGAATATTTCCACGACAAACGGCTGATGATTTCCATCTTCATGAGCATCACCAACGTCCACGCCAACTGGTATCCCGTGGACGGGGTGGTGAAACACGTGAGCCACCAGAACGGACGGTTCATGAAAGCCTGGCTTCCGAAAGCCAGCACCGAAAACGAACGCTCGACAATCATCATAGAAACTCCTGAGGGACAAACCGTCATGGCACGCCAAATAGCAGGCGCTGTGGCACGGAGAATCGTCACATACGCCGAGGCGGGCGAAGACTGCTACATCGACGAGCACATGGGATTCATCAAGTTCGGATCAAGAGTAGACGTATATCTGCCCTTAGGAACTGAAGTCCTCGTAAAAATGGGACAAAGCACTACGGGCAACGAAACGGTCATCGCCAAACTGAAATGAGAACATATCAATGTGACGATGCGGCAAGATGACAAAATGCGTGCATCCTCACATTTAAACACATAAGGAGAAAAAATATGCCTAACGCTGTTGTCAGAAACATACCGAATACCATTACCTGCTGCAACCTGTTCTGCGGATGTATCGCCTGCTATATGGCATTTAAAAGCGAGTATGAACTGGCATTGCTGTTCATCGTATCGGGAGCCGTATTCGACTTTTTTGACGGAATGACCGCACGTATGCTCCACGTGTCCTCCCCCATAGGCAAAGAACTCGACTCTTTAGCCGATGACATTACCTTCGGATTGGCTCCGGCGGCCATTGCCTTTTCCTTGTTCAAGGAAGTGAATTGCCCGGAATTCCTCCGTCCGATAGAAGACATCCTCCCCTATTCAGCCTTTCTGATAGCCGTGTTTTCGGCATTGAGGCTGGCAAAATTCAACCTCGACGAGCGGCAGACCAGTTCGTTTATCGGCATGCCAACCCCGGCGAACGCACTGTTTTGGGGTTCATTGGCAGCGGGAGCGCACAACTTCCTTACCGCATCTTATTTCAACGCCGCTTATTTGTTCGTATTAGTCGTCGTGATGTCGCTGCTGCTTGTGGCAGAACTTCCGATGTTTTCGCTGAAGTTTAAAGACTTGTCGTGGAAACACAACAAAGTAAGCTACATCTTCCTTATCGTAAGCGTCCCCTTGCTCGCCGTGTTCCGCCTCGGCGGATTTGCCGCAGTCATCGTATGGTATATCATACTCTCGGCATTGACGAGAAAACGCTGACCGGAACGGACTCGCCCGACACACCGCCAACCAACAACTTACACACTCATGCTACACCTGTTAGGAACCATATTCTTTATTCTGCTTTTCGCGCTTCTTTTCGGAGCGATTGTCGTGCTGAGCATTGTCAGAAAAGTGTTCAAAGCCGGACGAAAGGCGGCCGAAAGAGCCGCAGGAAAGGATAAGACCCACGCTTCATCGTCTTCCTACTACTCGAAAACCGGAGAAAAGACTCCGCAAAAAAAGAAAATCTTCGACAAAGATGAAGGCGAATACGTGGACTTTGAAGAAATCAAAGACTAACGCCGTTTCCTGAAAAACGCTGTCATGAGGGCGGCGCACTCGTCGGCCATCACCCCGCTTACAACTTCCGTTTTCGGATGAAGGGCATCGGGAGCATATTTCCGATACCCCCTTTTCTCATCGCCCGCCCCGAACACAAGCCTTCCGGTCTGTGCCCAAGCTATCGCTCCGGCACACATCACGCAAGGCTCCACCGTCACATACAAGGTGCATCCGTTCAAATACTTCGCCCCCAACGCATTTGCGGCCGCAGTCACGGCCTGCATCTCGGCATGGGCGGTTACGTCGTTCAACGTTTCCGTCAGATTGTGAGCGCGCGCTATGATGCGGTCGCGGCATACCACTACGGCCCCCACAGGAACCTCTCCCCGCTCTTGCGCTTTCTGCGCTTCAAGAAGGGCCTGCTTCATATAGAATGTATCGTCCATCGCCTGCTTTTCTTTTATGATTCTTCGGCTTTGCGCCGACAGATTGGTTTATTGCGCGAAAATACGTAATTTTGCCCAAAAAACATGGCAGCACACAATGATTTAGGGAAAGAGGGGGAAGAGGCTGCCGCCGCTTACCTGCAAGCGCTCGGCTACATCGTCCGGCACCGGAACTGGCGGTCGGGAAAGTCCGACCTGGACATCGTGGCCGAAAAGGACGGAATTTTGGTGGTGGCGGAGGTGAAAACCCGCCGGAACGAGGAATACGGCCATCCGGAAGATGCGGTGACCGACCGGAAAATCCGGCATCTCGTCGCTTCCGCCGAAGCCTATCTGAACAAGTTTGAGATAGACCTTCCCGTCCGTTTCGACATCATTACGGCAGTAGGGGCGAAGCCGCCTTTCCGCATCGAGCACATCGAAGACGCCTTCGTCCCGCCGATATGGAACTAACCCCGCCGCAATCCGGCGGAAACGCCTGCGCGGTTTGACAAAAACGTCCGCACGATTCGCTTGAAACGTCCGCACGTTTTTATTAACTGCCAAATAGCTTTTGCCTTTAGAAGCAAAGCGGATAAAAGCACGTTCACCACAGCATAAGGGAAAAAGGAACAAAAGATATTATGATACAGCAAATTAAATAAAGCAATACAGTTATGAAGAAAACGAATCTGATTGCAGCAAGCCTTTCTGCACTGGCTTTGTCGGCTTGCGGAGAAGGTGAAAACCTTGCAGGCAAATGGCTGCAGCCCGTCCCCAATATGCCTCAGATGAAACAAGGGTTTATCTTGGAAAAAGACGGCAAAGCCTCATCCGTCAACATGGCCACCTTATCTTATGAAGGATGGGAAAAACAAAACGACCGGCTTGTCCTTTCCGGAAAAAGCATAGGCAACCGTCAGACAATCGCTTTCTCGGATACATTCGCCATTGAGAAACTTACACAAGACAGCCTTGTTTTGAGGAAAGGCATGTTGAGGTTGGAATACGCCAGAGAAGACGATGCGAAAAACGAGACCTCGCCTCAGGCGGTAGAAGGGATATTGACCATCGGACACGAAGTGCGCAGTCTGGCCATCAAAGGAGACCCGAATGATTATTGGATTGTGGACAAGACGGGCGACTTGATCCAACAATACGATTCAATCACTCAAGGAATAAAAAACGGACAGCCAGTTTATGCCAAACTGCGAGTCACGGATGCCGGACATGCGAAAGAAGGATTTGCCAAAAGCTATGATAAAGTGCTGCATGTTGTCGGGATAGACAGCCTTGCCTCATACAGCCAAGAACACAATAGGGAACAAAAGCGTTAAGAAGCAACTGATTCACAATGGGCATGAAACAACGAATCAAAAAGAATCCCCGCATAGAGGTAGTGGACGCCCTTCGGGGATTTGCAGTGATGGCCATTATCTTGGTTCACAACCTGGAGCACTTCATCTTTCCGGTATATCCGACCGATTCTCCGGGCTGGCTGAACATATTGGATCAAGGAGTGTTCAATGGAGTGTTCAGCCTGTTTGCAGGAAAAGCATACGCTATTTTTGCCTTGCTGTTCGGCTTTACCTTTTACATCCAAAGCAACAATCAGAAAAGGCAGGGCAAGGATTTCGGCTGTCGCTTCCTGTGGCGTTTGGTGCTGCTGGCAGGTTTTGCCACGCTGAACGCCGCGTTTTTTCCGGCAGGAGACGTATTGCTGTTGTTTGTGGCAGTGGGCCTTGTGCTGTTCTTCGCCCGCAATTGGAGCGACAAGGCCGTTCTGATTGCTGCGGTCATCTTTCTGTTGCAACCCGTGGAATGGTATCACTATATTGCCAGCCTGATAAATCCGGCGTACCAATTGCCGGATTTGAAAGTGGACGAAATGTATGCAGAGGTAGCTGAATACACAAAAGCAGGCAACTTCGGAGCATTCATTCTGGGAAACATCACTTTGGGGCAGAAAGCCAGCCTGCTGTGGGCGGTCAATGCCGGACGTTTTTCCCAAACGGCGGGTCTGTTCCTGCTTGGCTTCTATATAGGCAGGAAGCAGTGGTTCGTTGCCTCGGAAAGCAACTTGCGCCTGTGGGTGAGAATCCTGATTGCTTCGGCGATAGCGTTCGCTCCTTTGTACACATTAAAGGAACTTGTGGTGAAAAGCGGCGCCATCGTCCAACAAACGGCAGGAACTGCGTTTGACATGTGGCAGAAGCTCGCCTTCACGCTGGTCTTGGTTTCGTCTTTCGTGCTGCTTTACCAAAGCAAAAAGTTCAGTTCAATGGTAAGCAATCTGCGTTTCTACGGGAAAATGAGCCTTACAAATTACATCGTCCAGTCCATCATAGGAGCCATTGTCTATTTTCCTGTCGGACTCTATTTGGCACCGTATTGCGGATATACAATAAGTCTGATTATCGGTATATGCACCTTCCTGATGCAAGTCCGGTTCTGCAAGTGGTGGCTGAACAGACACAAACAAGGCCCTTTGGAACATATATGGCACAAATGGACTTGGATGGGAACCAACAAGTAGCTGACAAACACCTTACACTTCAATGGAATGAACTATCCGAAACCGATAAGACTGAAAGAAATCAGTTCAACCAGCCTCTATATGTCACAGCTTTGCGACCGGCAGAAGCAAGCCGACTTCACCTGCGTATGTTCCGACTATCAGACGGCAGGAAGGGGGCAGCGCGGAAACGGCTGGGAGTCGGAAGCAGGAAAGAACCTGCTGTTCAGCTTCGTGCTCTACCCTGATTCGCTGGAGGCAAGCCGCCAGTTCGTCTTGTCGCAAATCACGGCACTCGCTTTGCAGGAGACATTGGCGCAATACGCCGACGACATCACCGTCAAATGGCCGAACGACATCTATTGGAAAGACCGGAAGCTCTGCGGCACACTGATTGAAAACGACCTGACGGGACTTTACGTAAGCCGCTCCATCTCCGGAACGGGAGTAAACCTGAATCAGGAACGGTTTCTGAGCGGTGCGCCCAATCCGGTTTCGCTGCGCCAGATTACGGGCTGCACTTACCGCCCGGAAGAAGTGCTCCGCCAGATACTCGACCGCGCCGCCCGCTTCTACGGAATGCTCCGCTCCGGACGAACCTCGGAAATAGCCGACAAATACAAGGAGCGCCTGTTCCGCAAAGACGGATTCCATCCGTATAAGGACTCCGACGGCCCATTCATGGCCCGCATTGCCGACATTGAGCCGTCCGGACGCATGGCGTTGGAAGACGAAAGAGGAAGAATCAGAAAATACATGTTCAAAGAAGTGGAATATACAGGCATCGGCCTACAAAACGCCCCGCAACCATGAACCTTACCGACAAGCAGATTCTTCATATAGCCGTCCCGTCCATCGTGTCGAACATCACCGTTCCGCTGTTGGGTCTGGTCGACGTGAGCATCGTAGGGCATTTAGGCTCCGCTTCCTACATCGGCGCCATTGCTGTGGGCGGGATGCTGTTCAACATGATATACTGGATATTCGGCTTCCTGCGCATGGGAACCGGAGGACTGACCGCCCAAGCCTACGGACAACGCAACGAAGCCGAAATGACCCGCATCCTGCTGCGCTCCCTTTCCGTGAGCCTTCTGCTGGCGGCTGCCCTTCTCGTCCTGCAATACCCAATCCGACTGCTGGCCTTCCTGATGATTGACGCCAGCCGGGAAGTGCAGGAAATGGCTTCCCTCTATTTCCATATCTGCATCTGGGGAGCGCCTGCTACGCTCGGACTTTACAGCTTCATCGGGTGGTTCATCGGGATGCAGAACTCGCGCTTCCCCATGTACATCGCCATCACGCAGAATGTCGTCAACATCGGGGCCAGCCTGTTTTTTGTGTTCGCGCTCAACATGGAAGTGGCAGGCGTGGCGTTGGGCACGCTCATCGCCCAATATGCCGGACTGACGATGGCCTGCCTGCTCTGCCTGCGCAAATACCGCTCGCTCCGCCCTTACGCCAAACGGCATCGCCTGTTTGAAAGGCAGGCGATGGCCCGCTTCTTCAGCGTCAACCGCGACATATTCTTCCGCACGCTCTGCATCGTGGCGGTAACCGTGTTCTTCACTTCTACCGGAGCGGCCTACGGCGATGTGGTGTTAGCGGTCAACACCCTGCTGATGCAACTGTTCACGCTCTTTTCATACGTCATGGACGGATTCGCATACGCAGGAGAAGCATTGTCAGGCAAACACATCGGAGCCGGAAACCGGACGGAGTTCCGCCGCACCGTCCGCCACCTTTTCGGATGGGGCACGGCGCTTGCCGCAGCTTTCACCCTGCTCTACGGCATCGGAGGGAAGAACTTCCTCGGACTGCTGACAGATGACACGGAAGTAATCCGGGCTTCGGGCGACTATTTCCTGTGGGTGCTGGCCATTCCTGCGGCAGGCTTTTCCGCTTTCCTGCTTGACGGCATCTGCATCGGAGCCACCGCCACGCGGATTATGCTCCATGCAATCTTCATCGCCTCAACCGGATTCTTCCTCATTTATTACGGAATGTGCTCCACATGGGGCAACCATGCCCTCTGGACAGCCTTCATCATTTATCTGGCGCTGCGGGGAATCGCCCAAGCATTATTAAGCGGAAAATTGCTCAAAGGAAGAAATTTTCCTACCTTTGCCGACAAACATTAAAGATTACAGCTATGGCAAGATTCAAACGCATCCTGTTGAAGCTCAGCGGAGAGAGCCTCATGGGAGAAAAAAAGTACGGCATTGACGAGAAACGCCTGGGAGAATACGCCCGACAGATTAAGGAAATACACGACATGGGCGTGCAGATAGGCATCGTCATCGGCGGAGGGAACATCTTTCGCGGACTGACCGGAGCAGGAAAAGGGTTCGACCGAGTGAAAGGAGACCAGATGGGAATGCTCGCTACCGTCATCAACAGTTTGGGACTCAGCTCTGCACTCACCGCAGAAGGAGTAAAAGCCCGCGTACTGACCGCCATTCGTATGGAGCCGATCGGAGAGTTTTATACGAAATGGAAGGCTATCGATGCAATGGAGCACGGGGAAGTGGCCATCATGTCGGCCGGTACAGGCAACCCGTTCTTCACCACCGACACAGGGTCGTCGCTAAGAGGCATCGAAATTGAGGCGAATGTAATGCTGAAAGGCACCCGTGTAGACGGAATCTATACGGCTGATCCGGAAAAGGACCCCGCTGCAACAAAGTTCGACGACATCACTTACGACGAAGTGCTGGCACGCGGACTGAAAGTAATGGACCTCACCGCTACCTGCATGTGCAAGGAAAACAACCTGCCCATCATCGTGTTTGACATGGACACTCCAGGCAATCTGAAGAAGGTAATCAGCGGCGAAAACATCGGCACGCTGGTACACAACTGACATCAGGCATCCAATACGAACTTCCTGACCTCGCCATTCCGCATCAGCGGGATGGCGTTCATTTTTTCTACGGGCACATGCTCTATACATGCCTGAATCGCCCGATTTATCTGACCGTGACCTACGGCCAGCACCCTCTTTTCCGAATAGTTCGAACGGATATACTCCAGAAACTCTCCCGCACGACGGTAAAGCATCTCCCACGTTTCCACATCGGCAGGAGGATTGTTGCGGTCTACTGCGTTCAGGCACAACCCCGTCCAGCTGCCCCAATCGATTTCACGCAAGAGGCGCGTGGTTGTCCAAGGCAGACGGCGGTCGCCCAACGCAATCTTTACCGTATCCTTTACTCGGCGCAAATCGCTGCTCACCGCAGCGTCCAGCTCTATGTCTTCCAACGCTTCTCCCAACTCGGCGGCCTGCCGTTTTCCTTCTTCGGTCAGCACTCCCGGCAAATGCCCTTGGAAGATTCGCTTCAGGTTTTCTTCTGTCTGCCCGTGACGGGCCAAATAAATAACAATCATGCTCATGCGATATGTTTTACGACGCCAAATTTAGCGACAAAACGGGAACGCACAAAATCAGGGAAGCAGATTTGTTGGTCCGCCTCCGCCGCGACGGGACGCCTCCCCTGCGGAACATGCAAAAAACGGCGAGCGTACCGAGAAACCGATGCGCCCGCCGCAGATTCAGATACCGCCTTCTGATTCAGAAATTATACCCCAAAGTAACGTAAGTGGTGGCCACTTTCATATCGTCGTTGATTTCGTTGAAATCCTTGCCGTAATGAACTCCGAAGTAAACCGGCTTGTAGCTCAGGTTCACGCCGATGTGCCATCCCGCCTGGAAGCGCTTGAAGGCATCCGCTCCCAACGCGTCGTCCATCTCGTCCTTGTCAAACAGATTGTAATCCTCGGAAATAGAGTATCCGCCGTAGCTTCCTTCCACTTTGAGCTTGCCGGAAAGATTGAAACGGAAGTCGAATCCGAAGAACGGCTCGATTGAGAAGTCATCGGTCACGTTGAGACGGTAGAGCAAATGCACCGGAATGTTCAGAGACATCGTAGTAACTTTTTCACTCACTTCCACACCGGAATAATCTTCATCCTCATTGTAAGCTCTGTACTGGAAGGCCGCTCCCGCCTCGATGTACAGAGGAACTTTCTGGGTCACGCTGAACCCTCTCATGTAGCCGATCTGGAATCCTTTCATGTCCAAATCGTCCGCTCCCTTCGCGTCAACCTTCAGTTTCGACGGGGTGTAGGAGATGTAAAGCCGGTTCCAGCCGTCCGTAGTCACGGAAGTAAAACGTGACGAAACCGATGAAGCCCCGGAATTGACTGACTGTGCGGATGCGGAAGCAGCCAGTCCCACGAGTGCCAACAGCACATACTTTCTCAAATTTCTCATAACAATTGATTTTTGAATTAAACAATATGGTTAAAGATTAAAGTCCATTCTCCACGCATCGGCGACCTGCGTCCGGTGAAATCCCGACAGCACGGCAAGCAGAATGCGATGAGCTTTCACAGCGCCTCCTTATATATTAATCAACTGCGGCAAAAATAAACAAAAAATCAGTAAAAGAAAAAAAGTCGCGAAGAAAAAGCGCCGAACGCTGCCGACGGAAAAGACAAAACGCGCAGGGCTTTGCCCGAAGGCCCGCCGGGTTTTCCGGCAGAATCCGCGCGCATTTGCCGGAAAACCCGGCGGCTTTTTCGCAGACACTCCGAGAGATTATTTCGCAAGCCTATTGCAAAAGATTAAAAAATAGCGTACTTTTGTTCGCACGAAACGTGTTTCAAAAGAAAAAACATACTCAAACAATACATCAATATGGCAGATTCAAAAACAATTATCAGCGAAGCTGAAGAAAAAATGGATATGGCAGTCATGTATCTGGACGAAGCGCTGGCGCATATCCGCGCAGGCAAGGCCGACGTCCGCCTGCTCGACGGTATCCGCGTAGACTCTTACGGAAGCATGGTGCCCATCAACAACGTAGCGGCCGTAACCACTCCCGATGCCAGAAGCATCGCCATCAAGCCGTGGGACAAGAGCATGTTCCGCATCATCGAGAAGGCGATTATCGACTCCGAGTTAGGCATCATGCCGGAAAACAACGGCGAGATTATCCGCATCGGCATCCCTCCCCTCACCGAAGAACGCCGCAAACAGCTGGCGAAACAATGCAAAGGCGAAGGGGAAACGGCCAAGGTGAGCATCCGCAACGCACGCCGCGACGCGATTGACGCGCTGAAAAAAGCGGTAAAGGACGGCATGCCAGAAGACGAGCAGAAGAATTCGGAAGCGAAACTACAGAAAATCCACGACAAGTTCATCAAACAGATTGACGACTTGCTGGCCGCAAAGGACAAGGAGATTATGACCGTATAACAAACGCGACGCAAAAGGAAGGATGCCCGGCCCGCACCGGAATCCGGCACAGGCCGGGCATGGCTTTCGCTTGCAAAACAATAAGGATAAAAAGATTTGGAGAAAGGGTTAGTCATCAAGAGCACAGGCAGCTGGTATCAGGTAAAGACGGACGACGGACGGCTGGTGAACTGCAAGATAAAAGGAAACTTCCGTCTGAAAGGATTCAGAAGCACCAATCCCATCGCAGTGGGCGACCGGGTCCGCATCGCGGCGAACACGGAAGGCACCGCGTTCATCACTGAAATAGAAGACCGGAAAAACTACATCGTCCGGCGCGCGTCAAACCTGTCGAAACAATCGCACATCATCGCGGCGAATCTGGACCAATGTATGCTGGTAGTCACAATAAATTATCCGGAAACGTCCACTATTTTCATCGACCGCTTCCTCGCGTCAGCCGAAGCATACAGTGTGCCGGTATGTCTGGTCTTCAACAAAACCGACCTCTACTCAGAAGACGAGGCGCGCTATTTAGAAAGTCTGATTGCCCTTTACACGCACATAGGCTATCCGTGTTTCAAAATATCGGCGCTGAACGAAAGCGGAATCGACGAAATCAAAAAAGCGCTGGCCGGAAAAATCACCCTGTTCTCAGGGAACTCCGGAGTGGGAAAGTCCACCCTCATCAACGCCATTCTGCCGGGAGTGAACCTGAAAACGGGAGAAATCTCGGCAGCACACAACACAGGTATGCACACAACGACTTTCTCCGAAATGTTTCCGCTGGAAGGCGGAGGATACATCATCGACACGCCGGGCATCAAAGGTTTCGGCACATTCGACATGAAAGACGAGGAAGTGGGGCATTATTTCAAGGAGATATTTGAATTTTCGGCAAACTGCAAATACGGCAACTGCACGCACCGGCACGAACCGGGATGCGCCGTGCGGGAAGCCTTGGAAAAACACTACATAAGCGAATCCCGCTACACGTCCTACCTGAACATATTGGAAGACAGGGAGGAAGGGAAGTATCGGGCCGCTTTCTGACAAATCTTATTTTTTTACCTGAAAACACTCAATCTTATGGACAAACGCATCAAATGGGGGATTATCGTTATCATTGCCGGAGGGCTGACTGCCGTCGGCATACACACATTCACGCCAAAGGAAAACGAGGAACTGGCCGAAACGGAAACGTCGCCTGTCCGGAAAAGCCAGAAAGCGCTGAATGTCAACGCTAAGATTGTCAGGCCGCACTTGCTGACCGACGAGCTTTTCGTGAGCGGCAAACTCGTGCCGGACGAGGAAGTCGACCTCTCTTTCGAGACGTCCGGAAAAATTATCGACATCAACTTCACGGAAGGCTCCTTCGTCACCGAAGGCCAGCTGCTGGCAAAGGTGAACGACAGCCAGCTTCAGGCACAGCTGAAACGTCTGGAAGCGCAAATGCCGCTGGCCGAAGACCGCGTGTTCCGCCAGAACGCCCTGCTGCAGCGCGACGCAGTGAGCAAAGAGGCATACGAGCAGGTGAAAACCGAACTGGCCACGCTGAACGCGGACATCGAGAACGTGAAGGCAAACATCGCCATGACCGAACTGCGCGCCCCGTTCGACGGCATCATCGGCCTGCGCCAAGTCAGCGTCGGCGCATACGCTTCGCCCTCTACCGTCATCGCCAAACTGACCCGAATCACCCCGCTGAAAGTAGAGTTCGCCGTGCCGGAACGCTACGCACGGCAAGTGAAAAAAGGCACCAACCTGACATTCCGCATTGAAGGCATCCTGCAAGACTTCAATTCGCAAGTCTACGCCACAGAATCGCGCATCGACGAAAACACCCATACGCTGACCGTCCGCGCCCTCTACCCGAACAGAAACGGAGAACTGCTGCCCGGACGTTATGCAGACATCAGCCTCAAGCAAGAAGAAATAAAGGAAGCGCTTGCCATCCCCTCGGAAGCCATCGTGCCGGAAATGGGAAAGAACAAGGTGTTCGTATGCCGTTCAGGGAAGGCTTATCCGGTGGACGTGACAATAGGGATACGCACGGAAGCTGAGGTGCAGGTAGTCAAAGGACTGGCCGCCGGCGACACCATCCTGACATCGGGAACCCTGCAGCTGCGCACCGGAATGCCGGTCATCATCGACCACATCGAATAACCCTCTAACCCTCTACGCCCTATGAACATATCCGAACTCAGCATCAGACGGCCGGTATTGGCGACCGTCCTCACCGTAATCATCCTTCTGTTCGGTCTGATAGGCTACACCACGCTGGGAGTGCGCGAATATCCTTCCGTCGACAACCCTATCATCTCCGTAACGTGCAGCTATCCGGGAGCCAACGCAGAAGTGATAGAAAACCAGATAACCGAACCGCTGGAACAGAACATCAACGGTATTCCGGGCATCCGCTCTCTGTCGAGCACCAGCCAGCAGGGACAATCGCGCATCACTGTCGAATTTGAACTGTCCGTTGATTTGGAAACGGCTGCCAACGACGTGCGCGACAAAGTCTCTCGCGCACAGCGTTACCTGCCCCGCGACTGCGATCCGCCTACAGTCTCAAAGGCCGATGCCGATGCCAGCCCGATTCTGATGGTCGCTATCCAAAGCGACACCCGCTCCCTGCTCGAACTGAGCGAAATAGCCGACCTGACAGTCAAAGAACAGCTGCAGACCATCCCGGACGTGAGCAGCGTCTCTATCTGGGGAGAGAAACGCTATTCCATGCGCCTGTGGCTCGACCCGGTGAAGATGGCCGGATACGGCATCACTCCGACAGACGTAAAAAATGCCATTGACGAGCAGAACCTGGAACTCCCGTCCGGAAGCATCGAAGGAAATACCGTCGAGCTGACTCTGCGCACTATGGGACTGATGCACTCGGCAAAGGAGTTTAACAACGTCATACTGAAGGAAGATAACGGACGCATCATCCGGTTCAGCGATATCGGCTATGCGGAATTAGGACCGGCCGACCTGAAAAGCTACATGAAGATGAACGGAGTGCCTATGGTGGGAGTTGTAGTAATTCCGCAACCGGGAGCCAACCATATCGAAATCGCCGATGCCGTGTACGAGCGCATGAAGCAAATGGAAAAAGACCTGCCCGAAGACGTAACCTACACCTACGGTTTCGACAACACCCGCTTCATCCGTGCATCCATTGCGGAAGTGGAAAGCACCGTGTACGAAGCGTTCGTGCTGGTTATCATCATCATTTTCCTTTTCTTGCGCGACTGGCGCGTGACGCTGATTCCGTGCATCGTGATTCCCGTCTCGCTCATCGGAGCGTTCTTCGTGATGTATGTAGCAGGGTTCTCCATCAATGTGCTGACCATGCTTGCCGTTGTTCTGTCGGTAGGTCTGGTAGTTGACGATGCTATCGTGATGACAGAAAACATCTACATCCGCATCGAACGGGGAATGAAGCCTTTCGAAGCCGGCATCGAAGGAGCGAAAGAAATCTTCTTCGCCGTTGTTTCCACCACCATTACGCTGGCGGCTGTATTCCTCCCCATCGTATTTATGGAGGGCACCAGCGGCCGTCTGTTCCGCGAGTTTAGTTTTGTGGTAGCCGGTTCGGTCATTATTTCTGCATTCGCCGCCCTGACTTTCACTCCGATGCTCGCCACGAAAATGTTGAAATACCAAGAGAAGAAGAACTGGTTCTACCGGAAAACGGAACCTTTCTTTGAAGGAATGAACAACCTTTACTCACGCTCGCTTCGGGCTTTCCTCAGGAAAAGGGTCGTTGCCATTCCGATTGTGCTGATTACGATGATATTGATAGGCATACTATGGAGCCATATACCTTCTGAGATGGCGCCGTTAGAAGACCGTTCACAAATCACCATAGCCACTCGCGCTGCCGAAGGAGCGAGCTACGAATATATCCGCGACTATACGGAAGAAATCAACGCACTGGTGGATTCGGTTGTCCCTGACGCCGCGTTCGTCACCGCGCGCGTATCGAGCGGAAGCGGAAACATCCAGATTACGCTGAAAGACATAAAGGAACGCGACTACACGCAAATGGAAGTGGCAGAGGACATATCGAAAGCCGTTCAGAAGCACACCAAGGCACGCTCATTCGTCCGCCAGCAGTCATCGTTCGGAGGACGAAAAAGCAGTATGCCGGTGCAATACGTGCTTCAGGCGGTCAGCCTTGAGAAACTGCAGGAAGTGCTTCCCGAATTTCTTGCGCGAGTGTACGACAACCCCACCTTCCAGATGGCCGACGTCGACTTGAAATTCAGCAGTCCGGAGATGCACGTAAACATCAACCGTGACAAAGCCGGAACGATGGGAGTGAACGTGCGCGACATCGGCGAAACCCTCCAGTACGGGTTGAGCGGACAACGCATGGGCTACTTCTACATGAACGGCAAACAATACGAGATTCTGGGGCAGGTGAACCGCCAACAGCGCAACCAGCCCGCCAGCGTGAAATCTATCTACATCCGCAACGACAAGGGGGAAATGATTCAGATGGACAACCTTGTGGAATTTGCGGAAGCCGTGGCGCCGCCGAAGCTCTACCACTACAACCGTTTCGTATCGGCCACCGTCTCTGCGGGACTTGCCGAAGGAAAGACTATCGGAGACGGACTGGACGAGATGGACAAGATTGCGGAAGACGTGCTTGACGAGACATTCCGCACAGCACTGTCGGGCGACTCGAAAGACTACCGCGAAAGTTCGTCGAGCCTGATGTTTGCCTTCATCTTCGCGCTGGTGCTGATTTACCTGATTCTTTCGGCGCAATTCGAAAGTTTCAAAGACCCGTTGGTAATCATGCTCACCGTGCCTTTGGCCATTGCCGGAGCATTGGTTTTCATGTACTTCGCTGACATCACGATGAACATCTTCAGTCAAATCGGCATCATCATGCTGATTGGTCTGGTGGCCAAGAACGGCATTCTGATTGTGGAGTTCGCCAACCAGAAGCAAGAAGCGGGAGAAGACAAGATGCACGCCATACGCGACGCGGCCCTCCAGCGTCTGCGCCCTATCCTGATGACCAGTGCGGCCACCGTGCTCGGCCTGATTCCCTTGGCGTTCGCCACGGGAGAAGGAGCCAACCAGCGCATCGCAATGGGAACGGCGGTGATAGGAGGCATGGTTATCTCTACCTTCCTCACCATGTACATCGTACCGGCCATTTATTCATACATATCAACCGACCGATCCAAAAAGAAGAAAGCATGAAAAAACGCCTTTATATTATAAGCATACTGTCCGCTTTGGGCATTCCCGCCCAAGCGCAATACACATACACCCTCAGACAATGTCTGGAAGAGGGACTTGCCAACAACTATTCGCTGCGCATCACCCGCAACGAAGAACAAATCAGCAAGAACAACGCCACATTGGGCAACGCAGGCTATCTGCCGACAGTCGACCTCACCGCCGGATACACCGGAACCAACGACAACAGCAACTCCGAAGCCCGCAGCACCGGAGAGACAACCAAAACGAGAGGCATCTACGACCAGACGTTAGACGCAGGAATCGACTTGAACTGGACCATCTTCGACGGCTTCAACATCAGCACGAACTACAAGCAGCTGAAAGAAATGGAGAGGCTGGGAGCCACCAACACCCGCATCGCCATCGAGGACTTCATAGCGAACCTGACTGCGGAATACTACAACTACATCCAGCAGGAAATCCGCCTGAAGAACTTCCGCTATGCCGTTTCGCTGTCCAGAGAGCGACTCCGTATCGTGGAAGAACGCTACCACATCGGAAACTTCTCCCGCCTTGACTATCAGCAGGCTACTGTCGACTTCAACGCCGACCGCGCCCAATACATCAAGCAACGGGAGCTGGTCCACACGTCACGAATCAACCTGAACGAACTGATGGCGGCAGAAGACATGGATCGCCCCATCAAAGTGAAAGACTCGCTGATTGACGTCAACGAACACCTGAACTTCACCGAGCTCTGGAACGGAACGCTCAACACGAACGCCAGCCTGCTGCAGGCCGACCAGAACACGACCATCGCGCAATTGGACTACAAAAAGGTATTGTCGCGGAACTATCCTTATGTCCGCCTGAACGCCGGTTACGGCTACACCTTCAACAAATACGACGTGAACGCCACGCGCCAACGGAGCAACTGGGGGTTCAGCGGAGGAATCACGGTGGGATTCAACATCTTCGACGGAAACAGAAAGCGCGAAAAGAAGAACGCCAGCCTTGCCATCCGCAACGCGCAACTGGCGCGCGACGAACTGGAGCAGGGACTGCGAGCCGACTTGAGCAACCTGTGGCAGGCTTACCGGAACAATATCCGCCTGCTCAACTTAGAGCGCCAGAACCTGATTTCGGCAAAGGAAAACCACGAGATTGCCAAGGAACGCTATCTGCTGGGCGACCTTTCCGGCATCGAGATGCGCGAAGCGCAGAAAAGCCTGCTCGATGCGGAAGAACGCATCCTCTCTGCCGAATATGACACCAAAATGTGCGAAATCTCGCTCATGCAGCTCAGCGGAAAAATAACGCACTACTTGAAATAAGCGGAAAATTTCCGCCGCCTTCCATACGGAACGCGCGGGCATTCCGAACGAAACGCCCGCGCGTTTTCCGCCAAACGCCCCGACGCTTTAAAGCCATAAATCGAGCGGATACGGCTGCCCTTCATATTTTTTTCGTATCTTTGCCCTCTGTTCATTCAAATAAAAGACAAATACAGCCGAAAAAAAATGGGATTGTTCATTCGGAAAAGTATAGAGGCCCTACAGGATGAAGCCGCAGAAACCGGTTCGAAAACCTTGAAGCGAGTGCTCGGCCCGGTCAGTCTGGTAGCGTTAGGAGTCGGGGTGATTATCGGAGCGGGACTGTTCTCCATCACGGGGACGGTAGCCGCCGGCTATACGGGGCCGGCCATCACCCTGTCGTTTGTCATCGCAGCCGTCGGATGCTGCTTTGCCGGATTATGCTATGCGGAATTCGCCTCCATGATTCCCGTTGCAGGAAGCGCCTACACCTATTCGTATGCCACAATGGGCGAACTCATCGCATGGATTATCGGATGGGACCTCGTGCTGGAATACACCGTGGCAGCCACTACCGTAAGCATCAGCTGGAGCCGCTATCTGACAGTGTTTTGCCAGGGAATCGGCATCGAACTCCCCCATGCCCTGACCGCCTGCCCGTGGGACGGGGGCATCATCAACATCCCCGCCATGATTATCGTGGTGCTGATGAGCGTCATCCTGATGCGGGGAACGGCGGGCAGTTCCTTTTTCAACGGACTCATCGTATTCCTGAAGATTGCAGTTATCCTTATCTTCGTGACGTTGGGCTGGAAATTCATCCAGACGGACAACTACATCCCTTACATTCCTGAAAACACCGGGAAACTCGGAGAGTTCGGCATTTCTGGAATCCTCAGAGGGGCGGCTATCGTATTTTTCGCCTTCCTCGGCTTCGATGCCGTAAGCACTGCGGCGCAGGAAACCAAGAACCCGAAGCGCGACATGCCTGTCGGCATTCTGGTCTCATTGCTGATATGCACCGTATTGTATACGCTTTTCGCCCACGTGATGACGGGAGTGGCTCACTACACCGACTTCGCCGGACACGTGGGAATCGCTCCTGTGGCCGTGGCCATCGAGAAGATGGGCTTTCCGGACGCTTCCGGTGCCATCCAGCCGATATATCCGTGGCTGAACAAGGCCATCATCCTGGCTATCCTGTTCGGATACTGCTCGGTCATCATGGTCACGCTGCTCGGACAGAGCCGGGTTTTCCTCAGCATGAGCCGCGACGGACTGCTTCCCCCTTTCTTTTCAAGAATCAACGAGAAGTACCGCACGCCCGTCCACAGCAACTGCCTTTTCATGGTTGTGGTCAGTCTGCTCGCAGGGTTTGTCCCGGCGGAAGTAGCCGGAGAAATGACCAGCATCGGCACGCTGCTCGCCTTTACACTCGTATGCGCCGCCGTGCTTGTTGTCCGCAAGACCATGCCCGACATTCACAGGGCGTTCAAGACCCCATTCGTGCCTTTCGTGCCGATTATGGGCATACTCACCTGCCTCTGCATGATGTGTTTCCTCCCGGCAGACACATGGATACGTCTGGTTCTGTGGATGCTTGTCGGACTGGACGTCTATGCCTGCTACGGCATCAGGCACAGCAAACTCGAACACGGAAAAGCGCACCGTCAGGGAGACATCGTGCTGAACGTGCTCGGACTGGCGCTTTCAGTGTTGAGCGTCATCACCGGCCTCTGGCACCAGCAGACAGTAGGATGGGAAGAAGACAAGACGCTGCTGACCATCTCGTTTGCGTTTGCATTCACCCATTGCGCCTTCTACATGTGGCGGATATGGAAACATTCGCATTCATATAAAACGACAGACAAACGCTCAAAAACAAGTTCAAACTCTTAAAATAAGTTATATAACCAAGGCTTGAACAAAAAAAACGACTTTTAAACTATATCCCATCTGTAAAAAAGCTGTTATTTTACAGCAATTTATGTATTATGGACAAGAATATCTTATACGTTGCCATTCAAACTGCATTGAAAGCCGGAGCGGAAATCATGGACGTGTACACCGATCCGAACGCTGATTTTGAAATAGAAAAGAAGGCGGACAACTCTCCGCTTACCATCGCCGACCGCAAATCGCACGCTGTGATTGCGGGCGCACTGGCTGCCACTCCCTATCCCATCCTGAGCGAGGAAGGAAAAAAGATTCCCCAGGAAGAGCGGAGGGGATGGAGCGAACTGTGGGTGGTGGACCCGCTGGACGGAACCAAGGAATTCATCAAACGGAACGGAGAGTTTACCGTAAACATCGCTTATGTAAGAAACGGGCGGCCGGAAGCGGGGGTCATCTATATCCCCGTAAAGAAACAACTGTACTTTGCCGACACTGAATGGGGGGCATACAAGGCTGACAACATCTCCGCACTGGAGGAAGGGACAACCGTCGACAGCCTCATCGCCGCCAGCCGCCGTCTGCCCGAACCGGAAAACCGGCACGACAACTTCGTGATTGTAGCTTCCCGCTCGCATCTCACCCCCGAAACGCAGGCATACATCGACGAAATGGAAAAGAAGCATGATAAGGTGGAAACCATCTCAAGCGGAAGTTCGCTGAAACTCTGTCTGGTTGCCGAAGGAAAAGCCGACGTATATCCCCGGTTCGCTCCGACTATGGAATGGGACACGGCGGCAGGACATGCCATCGTGCGCGCATCGGGAGGCGAAGTCTACCAGGCAGGGAAAGACGAACCGCTGCGCTATAACAAGGAAGACCTGCTCAACCCGTGGTTCATCGTATTCCCCAAAATGCAGAACAACACAGAATCAGACTAACTATAATTCACATCTTTAAGAACATGAACTTTGAAATACTCTTTGTATTGCTCGGCCTGACCGGAATGCTGATTGCCCTTATTCTGGACAAGATGCGTCCCGGCATCGTCCTGCTGTCTCTGGTAGTAGTATTCATGGCGGCGGGCATCATCACCCCGAAGCAGATGGTAGCCGGATTCAGCAACCGGGGCATGATTACGGTCGCACTGCTCTTTCTCGTCAGTGAGGGTGTAAGACAGAGCGGGGCACTGAGCACCATCGTCAAGAAGCTGCTGCCGGAAAAAGAGACTACGGTCACAAAGGCCCAACTGCGGCTCCTTCCCATCGTGAGCGCGTTCTCGGCATTCCTCAACAATACGCCGGTAGTCGTCATCTTCGCGCCTATCGTGAAGAACTGGGCAAAGAAAATCGGCCTGTCATGCACCAAATTCCTGATTCCGCTGTCGTATGCCACCATCCTCGGAGGATTGTGTACGCTGATTGGTACTTCGACCAATCTGGTTGTCCACGGAATGATGATAGACAAAGGGCTTCCGGGGCTCAAGATGTTCGACCTTGCCTTCATCGGCATTCCGATTACAATCGTCGGTCTGGCATTCATCATACTGACATCGAAGAAACTGCTGCCGGCGGAACGTCCGGACAACTTTGAAGAGGAAGAGGCGGACGCGGCAGTCGAGAAAGGACAGCACATCGTGGAAGTCGTGCTTGCCTCCCGTTTCCCGGGTCTGAAACGGAAGCTGAAGAACTTTGATTTCAAGCGACGCTATGGAGCGGAAATCAAAGAGATACGTCAGGGAGGGCAGGTCATCACCGAGAATCTGGGAGAAGTGAGACTGCAGCAAGGCGACACGCTGGTCCTGCTGGCCGACGACTCTTTCACAAAGACATGGGGCGACTCGTCGGTATTCCTCATGATGACCAACGGCAAGGAAATCCCGACCCGTCCCGTTCCGCCCTGGAAGAAGTGGACTGCACTGGCACTGCTTCTCATCATGATCGTAGGAGCGACGATAGGTGAACTTCCCTACTTTCAGGAACATTTCCCGAATGTGAAGATGGACATGTTTTTCTTCGCCGCCGTAACAGCTGTCGTAATGGCCTGGCTCAAGATATTCCCTCCGAAGAAATATACCAAATACATCAGTTGGGACATTCTGATCACAATCGCCTGCGCATTCGCCATCAGCGCGGCAATGGAAGAGTCGGGACTGGCCGCTCTGATAGCGAATTTCATCAAGAACGTGGCGGGCTCGCTGGGCGCATGGGGCGCGCTTGCCCTGCTTTACTTCGTCACGCTCGTCATCACCGAGCTTATCACGAACAATGCCGCCGCCGCGCTTGCCTTCCCGCTCGCGCTGGAAACGGCACAGAAGTTCGGAGTGGACCCCATGCCGTTCTTCATCGCAATCTGTATCGCGGCATCGGCAGGCTTCGCCACTCCCATCGGCTATCAGACCAATCTGATTGTCCAGGGAGCCGGGAACTATCGATTCACGGATTTCATGAGAATAGGAATCCCCATGGACTTGATTGTCATGATAATATCCATCATACTCATCCCCTTAATCTGGCCTTTCGTCCCAGCTTGAGAAAATAACAAACATTCATTATGGAACATATCTACCCTATATTCGACAAGATGCTCACCCGTGCGGACAAGGAAGCACTGCTGGGCCAGCACGGTATCATGGTCTGGTTCACCGGACTGAGCGGTTCGGGCAAAAGCACCATCGCCATCGCCCTGGAACGCGAGCTCCAGAAACGGCACCTGCTCTGCCGTATCCTTGACGGTGACAATATCCGCAGCGGGATAAACAACAACCTTGGATTCTCCGCAGAAGACCGTGTGGAAAATATCCGGCGCATTGCGGAAGTGGGAAAGCTGTTCGTGGATACAGGCATCATTACCATCGCCGCATTCATCAGTCCGAACAACGACATCCGTGAGATGGCGGCAGACATCATCGGCAAGAATGATTTCATGGAAATCTATGTAAGCACGCCGATTGAAGAATGCGAACGACGGGATGTGAAAGGGCTGTATGCCAAGGCACGCCGGGGAGAAATCAAGAACTTCACAGGAGTCTCAGCCCCCTTTGAAGCACCGCTCCATCCGTCCCTGTCGCTCGACACCTCAAAGCTGTCGCTCGAGGAGTCCGTCAACCGACTGCTGGAACTGATTTTACCGAAAGTAATTAAAAAATAACTATATCATGCAAGAAGAATACAATTTGAGCCACTTGAAGGAACTCGAAGCCGAGTCCATCCACATTATCCGTGAAGTGGCCGCCTCTTTTGAAAATCCGGTCATGCTTTATAGCATCGGCAAGGATTCTTCCGTAATGGTGCGCCTGGCCGAAAAAGCGTTCGCACCGGGAAAAGCTCCTTTCCCCCTGATGCACATCGACTCGAAATGGAAATTCAAGGAGATGCTGCAATTCAGGGATAACTATGCCAAGGAACACGGCTGGAAACTGATTGTGGAAAGCAACATGGAAGCGTTCCGTGCCGGTGTGGGTCCGTTCACACACGGAAGCAAGGTACACACGGATTTGATGAAGACGCAAGCCCTGCTGCACGCGCTCGACAAATATAAATTCGACGCGGCGTTTGGAGGCGCACGCCGCGACGAAGAAAAATCGCGCGCCAAGGAACGAATCTTCTCATTCCGCAACGAGTTCCACCAATGGGACCCCAAAAACCAACGCCCGGAATTGTGGGACATTTACAACACGCGCATCCGCAAAGGTGAAAGCATCCGTGTGTTCCCGTTGAGCAACTGGACGGAACTGGACGTATGGCAATACATCCGCCTGGAGAACATTCCAATCGTTCCGCTTTATTTTGCAAAAGAACGCCCTACGGTAAACATAGACGGACAGCTAATCATGCCGGACGACGACCGTCTGCCGGAAAAATACCGTGACAAGATTGAAATGAAGAAAATCCGTTTCCGCACACTGGGATGCTGGCCGCTGACCGGCGCCATCGAAAGCGAGGCTGACACTATCGAGAAGATTGTGGAAGAGATGATGACCACCACGAAGAGCGAGCGCACCACCCGTGTCATCGACTTCGACCAGGATGCCAGCATGGAAGAGAAAAAACGGGAAGGATACTTTTAAATGAAGAATGATGAGTTAATAATTAAGAATAGGTCATGCATCCGTTATTAACTGTTAACTATTAATTGAAGAAAAATGGAAGAATTAGATAAAACAAAATCAGGGAACCCGATGGAAGGTGAAGCGAGAGGCAAGATGTCCATCGAAGAGTTTCTGAAGAAGGATGAGCAAAAGGATTTGCTCCGGTTCCTGACCGCCGGTTCGGTGGATGACGGAAAATCAACCCTCATCGGACGGTTGCTTTTCGACAGCAAGAAGATTTATGAGGACCAGCTTGACGCATTGGAACGCGACAGCAAGCGTGTGGGAAACGCAGGGGAACACATCGACTATGCCCTGCTGCTTGACGGACTGAAAGCGGAACGTGAACAGGGAATCACCATTGACGTGGCCTATCGTTATTTCTCGACCAACAACCGCAAGTTTATCATCGCCGACACTCCGGGACATGAACAGTATACACGCAACATGATTACGGGAGGGTCTACCGCCAATCTGGCCATCATCCTGGTAGATGCACGTGCCGGTGTCATCACACAGACACGCCGTCATACTTATTTGGTTTCACTGCTGGGCATCAAGCATGTGGTACTGGCCGTAAACAAGATGGACTTGGTGGACTTCTCGAAAGAGGTGTTCGACAGAATTGTGGCCGACTACAAGGCATTCATCACCCCGCTGGGAGTGCCCGATGTCACGTGCATCCCGCTGTCCGCACTCGACGGGGACAACGTGGTGGAGAAATCCGACCGCACCCCATGGTACGAAGGTCCGTCGCTGCTCGACTTCCTTGAAACCGTACATATCGGCAATGACCACAACATGACCGACTTCCGCTATCCGGTGCAATACGTATTGCGTCCGAATCTCGACTTCCGAGGCTTCTCTTCCAAAGTTGCTTCGGGAATAGTGCGGAAAGGCGATGAAGTGATGGCCCTTCCTTCCGGGAAAAAGACTCACGTGAAAGCCATCTACTCGCCCGACGGAGAATGTGACTATGCCTTCCCTCCGATGGCCGTCACGCTGACACTGGAGGACGAAATCGACGTGTCACGCGGAGAAATGCTGGTTCATCCGGACAATGTGCCGATGGTGGGACGCAACTTTGAAGCCATGCTGGTTTGGATGGACGAGGAGAAGATGGACATGGAGAAATCGTTCTTCCTGAAACAGACCACCAACATGAGCCGCACACGCATCGACTCCATCAAATACAAGGTGGACGTGAACACGATGGACCATCTCAGCGTGGAGAACGGCAAGCTCAAGAAAGAGGACGTGCCCCTGCAGCTGAACCAGATTGCCCACGTGGTACTGACTTCATCCAAAGAACTGTTCTTCGACCCGTACACCAAGAACAAGGCAACCGGAGCTTTCATCCTGATTGACCCGATTACCAACAACACGAGTGCGGCCGGCATGATCATCAACAAGGTGGATGACAAAGATATGCACACCACGATGGAACTGCCTGTGCTCGACCTCCCGCGTCTGGGTATCGGTCCGGAACACTACGAAGCAATTGAAACGGCCGTGAAGGAGCTGGAGCGTCAGGGATACGCAATCGAAATCAAGAAGAATTAACAGTTAATAATCAAGAATTAATAGTGAGCAGTGTTCACGATCAACCATCAACTGTTCACTATTAATTATTCATTGAAACGACATGGGTCTATTAGAATTCAGCAAATTACCGGTCAACACACTGGTGGGGGCCGACTGGAAGACATTCAACGAAATAACCGGAGGACGTGTCATCGACCCGGCCTACAAAGGAAAGTTCCGACTGACCAAGGCTGTATGCCGTCTGCTCTCCGTTTTGAAGCCTCTGCAGGACAAAAGATACGAGAAACTGCTGGCAGACAAGCCTCTTGAACACGACCCGGTATTCATTCTGGGCCACTGGCGCAGCGGAACCACGTTCATGCACAACGTGTTCTCATGCGACAAGCATTTCGGATACAACACCACCTACCAGACCGTATTTCCGCATCTGATGATGTGGGGCCAGCCTTTCTTCAAGAAGAACATGAGCTGGCTGATGCCCGACAAACGTCCGACGGACAACATGGAACTGGCGGTCGACCTTCCGCAGGAGGAGGAGTTCGCGCTCTGTAACATGATGCCGTACACGTACTACAACTTCTGGTTCCTGCCCAAGCATATGCAGGAGTATGCCGACAAATACCTGCTTTTCAACGACATCACGGATGAAGAGCTGAAGACATTTGAAGAAGTGTTCACGAAACTCATCAAGATTTCCTTGTGGAACACGCACGGCACCCAGTTCCTGAGCAAGAACCCGCCGCATACCGGACGTGTGAAAGAGCTGGTAAAGATGTTCCCGAACGCGAAGTTCATCTATCTGATGCGCAACCCCTACACGGTGTTCGAATCCACACGGAGCTTCTTCACCAACACCATCAAGCCGCTCCAGCTTCAGGAAATCAGCGCGAAGGAACTGCAGGACAACATCCTTTCAGTCTACGCGAAGCTGTATCACAAGTACGAGGCCGACAAGAAGTTCATATCCGAAAGCAATCTGGTGGAGGTGCGCTTTGAAGACTACGAGAAGGATGCCTTCGACCTGACCCAGGAAATCTATCAGAAGCTCTCGATTCCGGGATTTGAAGAGGCGCGCGCAGACATCGAAGCCTACGTGAACAAGAAGAAGGGCTACAAGAAAAACAAATACCAGTACAAGCCGGAAACGGTGGAACTGGTGGAGAAGAACTGGTCGTTCGCTCTGGAGCAGTGGAACTATAAGCTGTAAACGCACAAGCAATTACAGCAAATAAAAGAATCCAACCTATTCTCAATGAACGGGTTGGATTTTTTGTGTGCAAAGTTACCAAAATTTGTTCTGCTCCGCATTGTATTCAAATCCGGCTTCCTTCAGCCTTTTTACAATTTCGTCCTTGCTGACATTCAAGTCGGAACAAAGCGCATCCAACGATGGATAAAAGTCTCTGAGCTTCATGTTGATGATGCTGAACAGCATCATCGGGTCTTTAGGCAATTCCATAATTCTTTCGATTCATATTCTCAAACCGCCGCAAAGTTAGCGTTTTTCGGCTTACCTTGGCATCGGCATGAAGAAAAATCCCTTGAGATTTCCGCAAATTTTCCCTCAACAGATTAAAATAAATCCGGAAACGCGCCCGCTTTTCACTCCTTATCCGTATATTTGCAGGCGATTGGTAGAGATACCAGTCTCTCAAACATAAAAGATTTTTAGCGTTTTGCTATTATCTGTGCTTAGAGAAACTACCACAAATTCGACGAAGCACACAGAGATAGTAAGCACAAACACCTGCGCTATAGCGTGGGTAGTGCTTATTCTGTGTGCGGGTATGTGGTAGTACCTTCTAAGCGAATAAGATACTACTCACGCCTTTTTATAGTTAAGCGTGAGCAACAATTGGAACTAATGCTTAATTATAAAAAGCCTATGAAAAAACTATTATCATGCGCGGCATTCACTCTGACCACTCTCTTTTTTCCATGCTGTAAAAGCTACCAATATGGGGCAGGAGAGGAAAATATCCAGAAAAGCAATCTCACATTTGGGGTTGTCAAGTCCAAAATCATCAAAGGACAAACCGATCAGAATGAAATTCTCAAAACATTCGGCACCCCCAACATAGTCGCAAAAAATAAATCCAATGATGAAATTTGGAGTTACAACCGGATGAGCAGCGTCTCAAAGGGAGGCCAAACCAGCTTCATTTTCGGGAAGAAAGCATCCGCAAGCAGCAGCAACCAATCATTTGATTTAATCATAACATTCGATGACCAAAACATTGTAAAAGACTATTCTGTAATATCAACCAGTTTTTAATCTAAGTTTATCTGATTATGAAGAAGTTTCTATTCCTGATAGCAGCTTGCGTCACATTCATTTCTTGCGGAACGACAAAGCAACTGAACCCCACCGAAATAAAAATGATGACTACTAAACAATTGGACGCGGATTATAACATGGTCTTTTCGTCAGCAATTTCTCTACTACAATCAGAAGGCTTCCTTATATCTAACACAGATAAAGAAACCGGACTGATTAACGCATACAAGCAAATTGACAACAAATATGCAACTTTAAACAAATTCTTGTGGGGAGCTGCAAAAGAAGCCAACACCGCACAAGTTGCCTTTCTTGTTCAAAAACTGAATGAAAACTTATCCGAAGTAAAACTCACAATCTATGAAGGAAGTGTATATTCCATAGTAGGGGATTCCGGCATCGAAAGCAAAACCAACAAAAACAGCATGGTACAAGACGCACAAGTCTACAACAACTGGTTCAACAACCTGAGAGCCGAAATAGAAAGAAGAAAAGCACTGATACAATAATCAGTCCCGCCGGGAAAGTTCGGGAAACGGAAAAAATTCTTCTGACAACGGTGTTGTTTCTATAAACAGCAGCGTTGTCTGTAAAAACGGCGACGTTGTTTATAAAAACAACTCCACCGTTTTTAGCATGTGGAAGAATGATTCCGGCTTGGCGACGGGAAAAATACAAATATCACCGCACACATCGAAAATTTCCGCCGCCTTTCCTCGTTAAAGCCGCGAGATTTCCGATGAAACGCGCCGGAGTTTTTGTAACTTTGCGACCGCTATGCCAGTCAAACGTTACATAGAAGATAAAGACTTCGGGCGCATCACCTTGTCCACACGACGGGGGGCGCGCCGCATCACGATGAGAATCAAACCGGAAGGGCTTTTCCTGACCGTCCCTCCTTATACGAAAACCGAGAAAGTGGCCGAAGTGTTGGAGCAGTTTCGGGAAGACCTGTTGGAGCGTTACCGCCAGATTGCAACCAAGCCCATCGACTTCAGCTTCCGGATTGAGGCGGAGTGCTTCCGCCTTTCCCTGTCGCCAAGCAAATTGAAATGCTTCACCGTCAAAAGAAAAGACTCCGGAGAAATGGTCGTCTGCTGCCCGGAACGCACGGATTTCTCGTCGAAAGAGGTGCAGAAGTTGGTGAGGGGAGCCATTCTTCGCGCAATGAAGAAAACGGCTGCCGAATTCCTTCCTCCCCTGCTGGCCGTATGGGCGGAACGCTACGGAATGACTTACCGGAAAGTGAAGATTACGGGAGCGCAGTCGAGATGGGGAAGCTGCACGGCAGCGCGCACCATCAGCCTGTCGTGCTATCTGATGCTCGTGCCTTCGCACTTGATGGACTACGTGATTCTCCACGAACTGGCGCATACGCGGGAGATGAACCACGGCCCGCACTTTTGGGAACTGCTCGACAGAATGACGGCAGGCCATGCCCGCCAGTTCCGGAACGAACTCCGGGCTTTCCGGACCTCTTTTTGACTTATGTCAAGAAATCGCCCCAACCGTTCATCGAGACGAGATTTGGCCTAAATTTGCACGCCAAAAAGAAAGGACTATCAATGAAAAAGAGTTTGTTGGCGCTCGCATCCGGCACGTTGGGGCTGGGCATAGCAGAGTTTGTCATGATGGGAATATTGCCTAACGTGACCCGCGACCTGAACATCAGCATCCCGGAAGCCGGACATTTCATCTCCGCATACGCAATCGGCGTGTGCGTAGGCGCTCCTTTGACGGTGGTCGTGGCACGCACGCGCCCGTTAAAGCAGATTCTTTTAGGACTGGCAGCCCTCTACATTGTCGGCAACCTGTGCGCTTCCGCAGCGCCCGGCTATTGGATGCTCCTGATGATGCGTTTCGTCTCCGGACTTCCCCACGGAGCCTTTTTCGGAGTAGGCTCGATTGTAGCCGAGAAAGTGGCCGACAAAGGCAAAGAGTCGCAAGCCGTAGCGCTGATGATAGCCGGCATGACCGTCGCCAACCTGCTTGGCGTACCCTTCGGAACGATGCTGAGCAACATGCTTTCGTGGCGGTTTCCCTTCATGTTCAATGCCGTCTGGGGCGCGCTCGTGTTCTACCTGATTTGGAGATGGGTGCCCTCGCTTCCATCGCTCCCCGACACCGGACTGAAAGGACAGTTCCGCTTCCTGAAAAAGCCGGGGCCTTGGCTGATTATCCTGACCACCATGTTCGGCAACGGAGGCATCTTCTGCTGGTTCAGCTACGTCTCTCCGCAGATGATTCACGAAGCGGGCTTCTCTCCGGAAAGCATGACCCTCATCATGATGCTGGCAGGATTGGGCATGACTATCGGTAACTTGGTAGGCGGCAAGTGCGGCGACCTGTACGGCTTGGCTCCCGTTGTGCAAGTCACCCAAGTCTGCATGATACTGGCTCTGCTGGGCACTTTCCTGTTTGCCGGTGTGCCGTGGCTGGCCGTAGCGCTGATGTTTGTAGGTACGGCGGGACTGTTTGCCGTGTCCCCTCCCCAACAGCTGCTTCTTCTGCAAAACTCTCGCGGATGCGAGATGATGGGAGCGGCATGTGTGCAAATCGCCTTCAACTTGGGGAACGCATTGGGCGCATACGCAGGCGGCCTTCCTATCGAAATGGGATTAGGCTACCGTTATCCGGCCTTGACAGGCGTATTTGTTGTATTGGTCGGACTGATGTGCATATCCGCCTATGTGAAGAGAGACAGGAAGCAAAAAATATTACAAAGCCTGTAATATGGAACAAGTCATTCAACAAAACTCCCCGCGCCTGCGGATGGAATTGCGCAAGCTGGTCATCCCGATTTTTATCGAGACGCTGCTCATCATGATGCTCGGCGCAATGGACACCATCATGTTGAGCCAGTATTCAGACGAGAGCGTGGCCGCAGTAGGCGTCGTCAACCAGATTGTGATGTTTGCCTTTCTGGTGTTTGAAGTCATCAACATCGGTACGTCCGTCCTGTGCTCCCAATATTTGGGAGCGGGGCTGCGAAACAAAATGGTGCAGGTGGTGGGAGTGTCACTCCTGCTCAATCTGGCGGTAGGTCTTGCGGTAAGCGGCATTTTGTACTTCGGCGCTCCCACGCTTTTGGGATGGATGGGGCTTCGCCCCGAACTGTTGAAATACGGAATCGGCTATATGGAAATTGTGGGAGCGTTCGCCTTTTTCCAAGCCATCTCGCTAACTGTTTCCGCCTCCCTCCGCAGCGCGAACAAAGCCATCTATCCGATGTTAGTGACGGTGCTGGTGAACCTAATGAACATCATCGGAAACTATATGCTGATCTTCGGCAAATTCGGTATGCCCGAATTGGGTGCCGAAGGAGCGGCCATATCTACAGCCTTTTCTCGCGGGGTGAGCATGGTTGTGCTGTTCGTCATCTTGTTCCGCAAGCACATTCCGAGTTTTCCTCGCACATACTTCCGGCCTTTCCCTTGGGGAGAATTGAAGAACTTGCTGAAAGTGGGACTGCCTTCTGCCGGAGAAAACATGTCGTACAGCTTCTCGCAAGTTGTCATCACCTACCTCATCAATATATTGGGCAACGATGCGCTGGCCACGCGCACCTATACCGTAAACACGACTATGTTCGTCTATCTGTTCGCCATTGCGATGGCGCAAGGCGGGGCAATCTGCATCGGACACCTCGTAGGCCGGAAGAAAATCCGGGCTGCCTATCTTCTTGGGAAATACGTCATGAGGCTTTCGATTCTGGTGTCGCTGATATTGTCGTGCGTTTGGGCGATAGGCGGACATGCCATCTTCGACTGGCTGACGGACAATGAAGAGATAATCCGACTTGGAGTGACTATTCTCGTGGTCGACATAATCGTAGAAATCGGCCGAGCCGTAAACATTTATGCCACCAATGCCCTCCGTTCGGCGGGAGACGTGAACTATCCGTTCTACGTCGGTCTGGTAGTGCAATGGACCGTCTCGGTCGGATTCAGCTATTTCTTCGGCATTTGCCTCGGTTGGGGCTTGGTGGGCATGTGGTGCGCGTTCCTGCTCGACGAGAATATCCGCGCGTTTATCTTCGTCAAGCGATGGAACAGCTTGAAATGGGCGAAAAAAGGCTTCGTGAAATAGCCTTATCTTGCGGAGGCGAGCAGCAGCCATCCGTAGCAAACCATGATGCAGAAGATGGCAATCATGAGCGCGGCAGCCGACCATTTCACCAATTTCTTGTCCCGCTTGACGGTTCCATAGACAATGCCGACGACGGTTGTAAGGAAAATCCCTCCGATAGCCCCTACGAATCCCTGCACGGCAAAGCCAATCAGCACAAGGATTCCCATTGTGACGAGAATGTTGCGTTTCATCGTTTCCGGATTTTCAGGTTACATGCTCGCTTTGAGGGCCTTGATGACAGCCGAAGTGAAACCGGAATGCTCCAGTTCGTTGATTCCTTTCACGGTGATTCCTCCCGGAGTGGTCACTTTCTCTATCTCCAAGGCCGGATGAGCAGACTCATTTTTCAGGAGAAGCTGTGCGGCCCCCTCCACCGTCTGAGCGACCATCTTCATGGCGTCGTGAGGCTTTATGCCCATTTCCACGCCTGCCTGCATAGCAGCCTGCACGTATTTCAGCACGTATGCAATGCCGCACGAGGTGAGCGAAGTGGCTGCGGCAAACTGTTTCTCTTCAATAAGCATGGCCATGCCCATTTCATTGAACATCTTCATCAGCATGTCCACTTGTTCGGCCGAAGCGTTGCGGGAGGCGACGAGCGTCATGCTGGCTCCCAAAGAAATGGCCGTGTTGGGGATGACGCGAAAAAGAGGCATCTCCGGATCGACATAACAGGCCAAATCATCGAACGCAAGTCCGGCAGCTACCGACACCATGACCTGAGGCCGGCGCAAACAGAGGGGCTGCAGCACTTCGCCCATCTTCCAGGGCTTCACAGCCACGACAACGATATCGGCCCCTTCTGCCGCCTCTTTGTTGTCGTTCGTAACCCGGATGTCCGGATATTCCGATTTCAACGCTTCCAACTTCCCGCTGCTGGGGTTGGACACGATTATTTCGCTTGCTTTGACGCAATGCCCTTTGGCGAGCCCGCGCGCGATGGCGCCGCCCATGTTTCCCGCTCCTATAATTGCTATTTTCATGTTTTCAGCTGTTTTCTACGAATGCAAAGATATAATTTTATCTGGAATACGACGGCCATTCGCACAAAATACTGCATTCGCGGCGGCGGAAAGCCTGATTCGCGCCCCTTTTTGAGGTCATCTGCGCCGCCCTTTCGGGAAAAGAGGGCGGCGTTTCCCGCACAAGTCTCAGAAGTTGAGCACCAATGTTTCGCGCTTGCCGAGCTTCAGCTTCTCGCCTATGCTTACGATGCGTCCGCTCAGGAAATCCGCCGCACTCGCTTCGGGAAGCACCTCCCTGTAAGGTTTCAAGTCGAGTTCCTGCTCCTTGTCCGTTCCGTTCATGATAACCACCACCGACTTGCCGTTGTACGCGCGCTGATAAACGTATGTGCCGGACGCGATGGAGAAATGTTTCAGGGCGCCTTTGCCTATCGCCTCGTTGTTCTTCCTCCATTGCAGCAGTTTCTTCGTGAAATCGTATGCCTCGTTTTGCAGGGCGGTACGTCCTTCCGGCTTGAAGCAATCGGTCTCGTCCCCTTGCCATCCTCCGGGAAAATCCTTTCTCAAGCATCCGTCCCCGTCCGCCTTGTCCCCGTCCATCAGGATTTCCGTTCCGTAATAGATTTGCGGGATGCCGCGAGTGGTGAGCAGAAAGGTCATGGCCTGCTTGTAGCGCGTCAGATTCTGGGCAAGTTCTTCCGTCCGAGCAAAGCGGGAAGTGTCGTGATTGTCGAGAAAAACAAGCAGGTTCATCGGATTGGCATATACAAGGTCTTGCGTCTGATAGTCGTACAGCCGATAAAGCCCTCCGCCCCAATCGGTCGTTTCCTCGTCGAAGGCTTTGCTCATCAAGTCGGTCAGAGGAAAATCCATCACCGTAGGCAGATTGGAGTTCTTCGGAGCCGCCAGCCTGCTGTCCTTCTGCCAATAAGACACGAGCACATTGCTGTTGAGCCACGTCTCGCCCACAATATTGAAGTTCGGATATTCGTCGAGCACCTCCCGGCACCATTCCGACATGAAGTCATAGTCGGCATACGGATGCGTGTCCTGACGGATTCCGTTGATGCCGGCATACTCTATCCACCAGACGCTCGACTGGATAAGGTAGCGCGCCACATGGCGGTTGCGCTGGTTGAAGTCGGGCATCACCTGCGTGAACCATCCGTCGACGGCAATCTTCTTCTCATAGTCGCTCGCATGGATGTCCATCACGCTGGCCGTTTTGAAGGAAGTCTGCACGTATTCCGACTTGAAGTTGAACCAATCCTTCGAAGGCTTGTCCTTAAACAGATGATTCTCGCTTCCGCAATGGTTGAAAATCATGTCCATCACCACTTTCAAGCCCGACTTGTGCGCCTTTTCCACCAGATTCCTGAAATCTTCGTTCGTTCCGAACCGGCGGTCAATCTGATAATAGTCGGTTATCGCATAGCCGTGATACGAACCGCTTTCCATGTCGTTTTCCTGTATCGGGTTGAGCCAGATGGCGGTAGCCCCCAAATCGCTGATATAGTCCAGATGGTCGGACACTCCCTGCAAGTCACCCCCGTGGCGAGCAAACAAGTCGTTGCGGTCAACCTTGCCTTCCAGCATACCTTCCGCCACATCGTTCTCCGGATTGCCGTTTGCAAAGCGGTCGGGCATAATCAGATAAAGCACATCGCTCGAAGTGAATCCCTGAATGTCAGCACCATTCCGTGTACGGGCCTTCAACTCGTAGGGCACAACGGCCGACTTTTTTCCTTGCTTCAGAATGATGTCGAACTGCTGGGGAGCCGCTTCCGACAGGTCTGCGTAGAGCAACAGATAATTCGGGTTGTCCTGACGCACGATTTCCTTTATGGCAACGTCCTTGCTCGAAAGGGTGACGTCAGACGAAGCAATCTTGTCTCCGTAAAGCATGATTTGAAGTTCGGGATTCTTCATCCCTGCCCACCAGAACCGGGGAGCCACTTTTTCTACCGTCACGGCGCGAGCCGCAGACTTGAATCCGAAAAGGCCGAATAATGTCATAACAATCAATAATGTTCGTTTCATGATATTCGTGTGTTTAGGGTTTCTACAAAGTTAAGGCGCATTGTCAGGACACACGGCCTGATAAAATGAAAATATAAATGCGTCCGAATCATACTGCATTGTCAGTCTGCGCATTGCGCTCTTTTGACACGTATGATATTATAAAGCGGAATGAAACCGCTGTAAAGTCACGAAGGCCACAAAATGCGCACGGCGTATGCGTTTCCGTGTCATCGTGTGGCCTTCTCCTAACTATGGCTTTCGCTTCGCGAGGAAGCGGCTGATTTATTTCAACACATGGCGCAGACGGTTCAAGAAATCGTCAGCTTCTTCCATGCTGAGGCAAAGAGACGGAAGCAGACGGATTACGTTCGTTCCGCTCACGCCGGTAAACACTTTCTGCTCGAACAGCAATTTCGTGCGCAGTTCCTTGACAGGTTCTTCAAACTCCATGCCTATCATCAGACCGCAGCCGCGCACTTCCTTGATGGCCTTGAATTTCTTCAGTTCTTCCAGCAAGTGTGCGCCCACTTTTGCCGCATTGTCGATAAGGTTTTCTTCTTTCATTACGTCCAATACGGCGATAGCGGCAGCACAGGCCAGATGGTTTCCTCCGAAGGTTGTTCCCAATTGTCCGTAAACCGGCTTGAACTTCGGGCTGATGAGTACGCCTCCCATAGGGAATCCGTTGCCGATTCCCTTCGCCATCGTAATCATATCCGGACGCACGCCGTGATACTGGTGCGCGAAGAACCTCCCGCTCCGTCCGTAACCCGACTGGATTTCGTCGACGATGAACACGGTGTCATGCTTGTCGCATTCCTCGCGGATGGCTTTCATGAATTCGGTGGTTGGCAACTGGATGCCTCCCACTCCTTGGATGCCTTCGATAATCACCGCACACACGTCGCCCTTCGCGAGCTCGGCCTTCATGGCCTCCACATCGTTCAGGGGCAGGTACACCACATGCCCGTTGTCGTTGATGGGAGCGATGATTTTGGGGTTGTCGGTCACTTCCACCGCCAGTGAGGTACGGCCGTGGAATGCCTTGCTGAACGAAACCACACGCGTGCGTCCGTTGTGGAAAGAAGCCAGTTTCAGCGCGTTCTCGTTGGCTTCCGCTCCGGAGTTGATGAGGAACAGCTGGTAGTCGTCATATCCGCAGAGTGCTCCCATGCGGTCGGCCACTTCCTGTTGGAGTTTGTTGATTACCGAGTTGGAATAGAATCCCAATGTGGCCACTTGTCTGCTGATGGCCTCCACGTAGTGAGGATGGGCGTGTCCGATGGAGATTACGGCATGTCCGCCGTAGAGGTCCAGATATTCCTGCCCTTTGTCATCCCAGACGTGGCAGCCTTTTCCTTTCACGATGTTTACATCGAATAGAGGATATACGTCGAAAAGTTTCATCTTTTTATAATGAAGAATTAAGAGTGAAGAATGAAGAATATTTCCTCATTTCGAAAGACCTTCATTCTTCTTCTGGTTGTTTTTTACTGTTTTTATTGATGCAACGAGCAAGGCTATCAGTTCATTACAGTCTTTTTCCATACTGATGAACGATTGTTCGTCAATTTGGTTGCTGTCATACAGCAGATTGAGCCAATAGTCCGTTTCATTTGCCTCTTTGAGCCCGACGCTTAGTTTGTTGATGAAGTCGGCAGGACTTTGTGCGAATTCAGATTCCCGCACCAAAGCACCGATAGCCGTTCCCGAACGAAGAACTTGTTTGCTCAGTATATATTCCTGCCTTTCATTGTGCAGATATTGTGCCATGCGTACGGCACGTAAGGCGAATGCATAGCTTTTGATATGCAGCGGAGAATCATGTCGTTTGTGCAGATTCTTCATTCTTCGTTCTTCATTCTTCATTTAAAAAGCGCTCGGCTTCAGCTTCAGCCCGGTCGTCTCTTCCAGATTGAACATCAGGTTCATGTTGTGGACGGCCTGGCCGCTGGCTCCTTTCAGCAGATTGTCGATGCAGGACACGATCAGAAGCTTGTCGCCGTGCTTTTCCAGATGGATGAGGCACTTGTTGGTGTTCACCACCTGTTTCAGGTCGATGTTCTTTTCCACGATGTGAGTGAAAGAATCTTCCGCATAGTATTCTTTGTACATCTTGACAATCTCTTCCAGCTCTACCTTTGTCTTTACCACGAGGGTGGCGAAGATGCCGCGCGCGAAATCACCGCGATACGGAATGAAATCAATTTCCGAATCAAAGCTGTTCTGCAACTGCTTGAGCGACTGCTTGATTTCCGGCACATGCTGGTGGGCAAACGGCTTGTAGATGCTGAGGTTGTTGTTGCGCCAGCTGAAGTGACTGGTAGGGCCGGGCTTCACACCTGCTCCCGTGCTTCCGGTGATGGCGTTCACCATGATGTCATCGTTCAGAAGCAAGTGTTTGGCCAGCGGAAGCAGACCAAGTTGGATACAGGTGGCGAAACATCCCGGATTGGCCACGTGCTTGCTGTGGCAGATGGCCCGGCGATTCAGTTCCGGAAGTCCGTACACGAAGTCGTGGGTCCCGTCTGCGATGCGATAGTCCATAGACAGGTCGATGATTTTAAGTTCTTCCGGCAAACTGTAACGTTCTATAAATTTCTTCGTGTCGCCATGAGCCGTACAGAAGAATACTACATCCACTTCGCTCAGAGGCAGTTCGTCGGTGAATACCAGATCAGTCTCGCCATAAAGCCCTTCATGTACGTCCGTAATCTTGTTTCCCGCGTTGCTGGAACTGTTCACAAATTTTATTTCTACGTCAGGATGGTTCAGCAGCAGGCGGATCAGTTCGCCTGCCGTATATCCTGCACCTCCTATGATTCCGACTTTGATCATTATCTTTTGATTTGATTGTGTATGGGTGATTACATCATCTCGTCTTTATGGTTGGCGTAGTAGGCACGGAGCGGAGTGGAGAGCACCTTGATGAATCCTTTCGCGTCTTCCGCCGTCCAGCCTTTCTGCATTTCACCATACTCGCCGAACTTGTTCTTCACGAGGTCGTCCTTCGATTCCACGCCTACGGTAGAGAAGCCATACGGACGGAGTTCCAGAATAGCCGTACCGTTCACGTTGCGCTGCGATTCGGTCAGCATGGCCTCAATGTCACGCATCACAGGTTCCAGATACTGGCTTTCGTGGAGGAACATGCCATACCAATTGGCAACCTGATCTTTCCAGTACTGCTGCCATTTGCTAAGCGTATATTTCTCCAGGAAGCGGTGCGCGCCGATAATCAGCATCGGAGCGGCGGCCTCGAAGCCCACACGTCCCTTGATACCGATGATGGTGTCGCCCACGTGCATATCGCGTCCGATACCATAAGGAGCACCGATTTCCTCTACTTTCTGAATGGCCTTGATCTTGTCGTCGAACACTTCACCGTTCACGGCATACAGCTCGCCTTTCCTGAACTCCAGCTTCAGTTGCTCGCTTCCGTCTTTTGTCACCTGCTTCAGGTACGCGCTTTCCGGCAGCCCCTGAGCGGAATCCAGAATCTCACCTCCGCAGATGGAAGTTCCCCAAATGCCTACATTATATGAATATTTCAGTTTGGTGAAGTCCGCTTCAAATCCGTGCTCTTTCAGGTAATTGATTTCATAGTCACGGCTGAGCACCATGTCGCGCGTCAGCGTGATGATTTCCACACCCGGAGCCATTACTAAGAAAGTCATGTCGAAGCGCACCTGGTCGTTGCCTGCGCCTGTAGAGCCGTGCGCGATGGCATGTGCGCCGATTTCGTTGGCATAGCGCGCGATGGCCAGTGCCTGGAAGATACGTTCCGAGCTGACAGAGATAGGATAAGTGCCGTTGCGCAGCACATTCCCGAAAATCATGTATTTCAGACTTTTCTCATAATATTCCTGCGTCACGTCGAGCGTCACGTATTTCACCGCACCCAGCTTGTAGGCATTTTCCTCGTTCTTCTTCAGTTGTTCGGCACTGAATCCGCCCGTGTTGGCACAGGCCGCATACACTTCATATCCCTTCTCCTTGGCCAGATACATCACGGTGAAGGATGTGTCCAGTCCGCCGCTGAAAGCAACGACCACTTTTTTCTTTTCTTCCATGATTGATATGTTTTTCGGTTTTTTAGTCTTAAAAATTGGTGACCTTGTCGTCCGTATGCAGGGCAGGGTCATAGAGCATGGCCGTGCAGATGCAGAACTTGCGGTTCTTGGCCATGAGAATCTCATGATTGATGCAGCCCTCGCATCCTTTCCAGAAAGCCTCGTCGTCGGTCAGCTCATTGAACGTCACCGGCACATAGCCCAGCTCCGTGTTCATCTTCATGACGGCCGCTCCTGAAGTCAGGCTGAAGATTTTCGCTTTCGGCCATCGGAGACGGGCCAGCGTGAACGATGCGTGCTTGATACGCTTGGCGAGTCCCAGACCGCGATATTTGGGGTGTACAATCAAACCGGACGTGGCCACGTATTGCTTGTTCCCCCATGACTCGATGTAAGTGAATCCGGCAAAATCATCCCCGCAAAGGGCGATGATAGCTTTCCCCTCCTTCATCTTGGTAGCCACATATTCGTGCGTGCGTTCGGCGATTCCCGTGCCGCGCACCTTGGCCGCTTCTCTGATGGTGTCCAAAATTGTGTCAACGTAAACCTCGTGTGAGGCGTCGGCTACCATTACATCAATTTGTTTAGTAGGTTCCATTCTTGTTTCTCTATAATTATTTTATATATGGTTTATATTCGGGATGATGGTTGACAATGCTTCCAGAACGGCCGTGCGGAGCGTGTTTTCGCGCACTACCAGCATGATGGTGTCGTCGCCTGCGATAGTTCCGATGATTTCATGGAAGTTGTGCATGTCGATGTCGTATGCCAGACTGCTTGCATATCCGGGACGGGTCTTGATGACGGCGATGTTGGCCGAAAACTCGATGGAGACGAAACCGTTGTGACGGAGCATCTCGCTCGCGCTCTGCGGTTCGGTCATGCGCTTGTACATCGTGTTGTTTGGCAGAACATACACATAGTTTCCGTTCATGCTGGCCGCCTTAGCCACCTTCAGCTGCTTCAGGTCGCGCGAGAGGGTGGCCTGTGTGAGCCGGAAGCCTTCTTTGGCAAGTTCGCTCAAAAGCTCTTCCTGGCTGCCCACTTCCTTGCTGGAGATAATCATCTTGATGGAATCGAGTCTGCTGTTCTTGTTCTTCATTGCATAATTATTCTTTTAACGCCGCAAATATACGGATAATATTGAAACAATATACAAACATGGCATTTTTTTTGATGCCGGCGCTAAAAATTTAAACATTGCCTTCGCATAATATCTGCAAAGCCGCATCCGGCGCAACGTCCGGCAACTTCCCTCACCTAAAAAAACGCGCCGGCGTTCCAAGCAAAACGTGCGGACATTCGGGACAAAACATGCAGGCGCTTTGCCGGCGAACCGCAACAAATTTTCCCCAAAGCGCGAAAAGCAAGGAAATAACGAAACAGATAAGAAATATTTTTCTAAATTTGTTTCTGCAAACAAAAAGCCTGAGTGCCTACAGTCAACAATGAAAACATGCAAGCATCCGACAATCGGAAAAACAATTTTGCACTTCTTGTGCTTTTTACTCTGCATAACGGCAAATGCACAAGACATATTTTTCCGTCATCTGACCTCGGCCGACGGATTGTCTCACAATTCCGTGACATCCATCTACCAAGACGAACGCGGAATAATCTGGTTCGGCACACGAAACGGAGTCAGTCTTTATAACGGAAAAGGCTTCATGGTCTACAAGCGGGAAAAAGACAACGCCAACAGTTTGCTGCACAACCAAATACTGAACATAACCGGAGACAAGAACGGGCACGTTTACATCCTCACGATAAGAGGCGTTACGGCTTACGACATAGAAAAAGATGAGTTCAGCACATTGAAGACCGGAGCGAAAGCCCAATGTATGTCAGACGGAAAACTGTATGTTCTGTCTCCGGACGGGATAAACGTTTATCGTTCCGGCAAAAGTTTTATGTCCCGCCGATTGCCATCGGTTCCGTTGGAGCAGACGAGCGGCTTTTATGTGAGCAACGACTCTATCTTCATTTCTTCGCGCAAACGAAACGTATATTTGTTTCCCCCTGACGGGGAGGCGCAACAGATTTTGCCGATTGAGGCATCCAGAATATTCAAGGACAGCCGCAACTGCTATTGGATGATGGATGCCCGCAAAGGTACGGGTGCATACGCCTGGCATCCGAACGGAGGCATAAAACATTACGTGTCTGTAGCGGAAGATGCCGGAACCTTGTCGTCAAACATAACCCAGTCTTGCTGTGAAGACCAAGAAGGGAATATATGGATCGGGACTTTTGACGGATTAAACAAATTCAATCCGGCCACAGGCGAGTTCACTCGCTACAAAAGATGCGGAAGCAAAGGAACGCTGACCCATTCGTCAATAAAAAGCCTGTATTGCGACCGGCAAGGAACGGTTTGGGCCGGAACCTACTTCGGCGGAGTAAACTATTTCAACACCCACAAACGGATATACAAAGAATACCACATCTCGGAAGAAGAACCCAAGGGACTAAGCTCCCCCATCGTAGGCCGTATTATAGAAGACAAAAATTCCAATTTATGGATATGCACAGAAGGAGGCGGACTGAACAAGCTGGACTCTCTTGGACGAATCAGGAAATATTTGTCGGGAGACTCCCCATCTACGCTGTCCCATAACAATATAAAAGCAATCTATTACGACTCTATACATTCTCTGATATGGGTAGGCACGCACATGGGGGGCTTGAACAAATTCGACATGAAAACAGAACGTTTCGTCCGCTACCGGCACCGCAACGGCGATGCCGCATCTCTCCCCTCTGACATAATATCAGATATAATCCCTTATAAAGGCAGTCTCCTGCTGGCAACCCACAACGGAATCGCCGTTTTCACTCCGGCAAGCGGGAAAAGCCGTCTGCTGCTGACGAACAAGGCAGACAGACAGGGGACAAAATCAACGCTCGACCTGCAATTAGACCACACAAACAAACTATGGATTGTAAACAACAACAATGGAGTATGCTCTTACGATTTCCATACAAAAAGACTTCGCTTCTACAAATACAGTCCGCATACGGCAAACAGCATATCAAGCAACAGCGTAAATTCCGTATTCATGGACAGCAAAAAACGCTTGTGGTTTTGCACCAATGAAAACGGGCTTGACTTGTACCGGCCTTCGACCGACGATTTCCAGAATTATGACATGCTGAAAAACGGCTTGGCAAGCAACGTCGTATATAACGTCTGCGAACTGTCTCCTGACACGCTTCTTGTAACGACAGACAAAGGCATCTCTATCTTGGACTGCCTTTCCGGAAGATTTGAAAACTACGATGAACTTCCGCTCGACTACATCAATGAAAACTCGCTTGCCAGAACAAAAAAAGGAGAAGTGTACATCGGCGGCGTGAACGGACTGATATCATTCTCGCCTTCAGACCTGAAGAAAACGGAACGCCCCTACAGCATCATCCCGTTCAGGCTTTTGGTCAACGGAGAAGAAGTGAAAGTCCAGGACGGCGGAATCTTGTCAAAGTCATTGGCGGCAACAAAAGAAATAACGTTGTCTGCACGCCACAGCGTTTTCACGTTAGAATACGCAGTGACCGACTATATTCCTTTCAACAAAGACAAAATAGTCTATCGCCTGGAAGGATTCTCAAACGAATGGACGGATGCAAACGACAGACGCTTCATCACTTTCACGAATTTAGATGCCGGAGAATATACATTGATTATAAAAGCCCTGAACAGAGACGAGAAATTGATACCGCCTTACCGTCTTAAGATAAAAGTGCTTCCGCCCCTATACCTTACGACATGGGCATGTTTTGCCTATGCCGTTTGTGCTGTTGCGGCCATTTGCTTTTGGGTCCGTGCCTACAAGAGGCGAATCAGGCTGCAGGAATCGCTGAAATATGAAAAGAAACACGCCGAAGATATAGAAAAGCTCAACCACATCAAACTCCGTTTCTTCACGAATATCTCTCACGAGTTCCGCACGCCGCTGACATTGATTACCGGCCAAATAGAAATGTTGCTCCAAAACCGTTCTTTAGCGCCCGGCTTATACGACAAAGTGGCAAGCATCTATAGAAACTGCCTGCTGATGAAGAATCTGATAACGGAATTATTGGATTTCCGAAAGCAAGAACAAGGATTCATGAAAATAAAAGCGAGCGAACACAATGTCGTTGATTTCGTTTATAAACATTATCAGCTGTTCCAAGACTACGCACGCCGCAGAAATATTACGTTCAGATTCCTGAAGATGAACGATGAGATTCGTCTATGGTACGATGCCAGGCAAATGAGCAAGGTGCTCAACAATCTGATTTCAAACGCATTCAAACACACAAAAGAGGGCGACACGATTGTTGTGGCAATAAAGCAATCAAAGAATGAGGTTGCAATAGAGGTAGCTGATACAGGAAAAGGAATACCGCCAAAAGATTTGGGACATATTTTTGAACGCTTCTATCAAACGGACATGTCCGAAACCGGCACCGGAATAGGCTTGGCCTTAGCGAAAGGCATCATAGACTTGCACCACGGGAAAATAGAAGTTACAAGCGAACTGAATGAAGGAACCACTTTCACCGTCCGCTTGCTGACCGGAAACGAACATTTCAACCCGGAACAAATCAAAATGGAAGAAGTGCTGGAAGAACAAAGCGTGCCGGCAAGTCCTAACGACATTGAATACCACACGCCAATGATTCCAAACAATCTTGAAGGCAATGGCACAAAATACAAAGCCTTAATTGTGGAAGACAATGCAGCATTATGCCGTTTGCTGGCTGACATCTTTAGCCCGATATACCAAGTCGTCATTGCATCAGACGGATGCGAAGGGTTGCAGAAGATATATGAAGAAAATCCGGATATTGTGGTCAGCGACATCGTCATGCCCAAAATGTCCGGAATAGAACTGTGCAAAGCCGTGAAAAAAGATTTTGAAATATGCCATATACCCGTCATCCTGCTAACGGCATGCGCTTCGAACGAGAACAATCTGGAAAGTCTGAAATTGGGCGCTGACGACTATATAACAAAACCGTTTGATGCAAACATCCTTTTAGCCCGTTGCAACAACCTCATCAACAACCGCAAGCTGCTTCAAGAAAAATTCTGCAAACAGCCGCAGGCAGACGTGCAGATGCTTGCCACAAACACAATGGACAAGGAATTTATCGATAAAATAATCAACGTCATAGAAAAACGGATTGACGATGCAAACTTCAATATAGACTGTATAGCTGAAGAAATAGGATATTCCCGCTCCAGACTGTTCCGGAAAATGAAAGCCGTCACCGGACAGACTCCGGCAGAGTTTGTCATGGTAATCCGCTTGAAGCGTGCAGCAACTATGTTACGGCAGCACCCGGAGCTAAGCGTTTCCGAAATATCAGACCAATTGGGATTCGGCTCTGCCAAATATTTCAGCAAATGCTTTAAGGACAGATACCGCATGGCTCCCTTAGCTTACAGGAAAGGAGAAGACCAACATATCTGCCCTTAAACATGCAGTGATATTATTTTCAATAAGTAATCAGTTCTGGATACCGCTTTTCTTTCGCCCATCGGTCTTGAGACACATTCAACCATTTGCCTAATTCCGATTTTAAAAGACAGGCATCTTTCTCTGAGATGTCTTCCAATCTTATTGCATGTTGCTGATAAGGGTCCGACGTGCGATTGAAAAGAAGATAATCCTCCTTCCGCACCACATAAGTATATTTCGCCGTCCTCACCCCTTTCTCTTTTTTCATATAATAAAACGAAGAAACCGGTTTGCCCTTTTTGCCATAGTTGCCCGTAAGTATGCCTTCGGAATAATCTGTTCCCATAACCGTTGCCGGGATATCGTCAGCAAGTCCCAACAAACCCAATAAAGTAGGCATAATATCTACAGCGCCGAACATTAACGACGTATTGAACTGCGGACGCAGTTTATTCGGATAGCGCAAAATGAAAGGAATCATCAATGCCTCTTCATAAGCCACACTTTTCTGCATCAACCCATGACTCCCCATCATTTCTCCATGATCCGCCGCAAACACGACTATAGTATTGTCAACCTGGCCTATTTCTTCCAAAACTTCCAATACGCGACCAATCTCGTCGTCTACACTTTTAATAAGAGAGAAATATATTTTTGCCACGAAAGAGAGGCTATCCAAGTTCTTGAACTTTGAATTTTCTCTGCATCTTGCATTTACATTTGGACGAAGCAACACCTCATCAGGATTTAAGCCTCTGTAGTACTTATTGAAAATATCCTCTTTGCAATCGTTGACCTTTGAATATGGAGGGTGTGGCGGATTGATTGCCCAAAAGATACTGAATGGCTTTGACGCATCCCGTTCCCCGTTTCTGTTTTGAAGATATTTGATTACAACATCAGCTTCCACTTCCGGAGTAAACCGATGAATCGGACAAGCCTCTCCATCCTTCTTTCCATTCACAAGTTCCGGCCGATTCGAAAAAGCGACAGCATCAAAATGACCGCCTTTCATCAAATGCTGAAACCAGAACTTATTGCTTTTTCTGCCTCTTCCCTCAGGAATGTAAGTATCAAAGTTAAACGCATAGTATCCTCCCGGTTCGTTTGTGCTGCCTGCATAGTTTCCGTTTCTATCAAAGTAAGGCTCATTCCGTTGCCAGTGAGTTTTCCCAATATACGCCGTCTCGTAACCGGCATTTGCCAGCACATCCGTAAAACACACAATATCTTCATGAACGCCTTGCGGACGTCCTTTATAGCAGTTGCTGTCTACACCATTCTTTTCAGGATACATTCCAGTAATCAGCATAGCACGATGAGGACTGCTCAACGGTGCCGTGCTACATGCTTGAGTAAACACTACGCTTTGCGTTGCGAATCTATCCAAATTAGGTGTATGCACAGGATCTCCTACCGTATTAATGAGATGACGGTACTCCGGCTTGCTCCAAAGGCTTAACGCATTCAATCTATATTGATCCGCAAATATATATAAGAGATTAGGAGACTTTGTCCGTTTGCTCTCCTGCCCAAAAGCAGCTGTACACAACAATGAAAAGCCGCACACAGCAGCAGTTAGAATGTTCTTTCCCATAAGCATTGCTATTTTAGAATTATCCGATACAAATTTAAGGGAATCGCCAAATCTTCATACGGCATTTCCGTATTGATTATAGGACAATATCGTGTACGTAAAGGCTAAAGATACAATTTTGGCATTTTATGACACTGAATTATGACATAATATGAGACTTGTTTTCGCATATTTACGATGAAATTCTAATACATTTCTATTATGGATATACACAAATACATTAGACAGGCGAGCCAAATGCTGGCGGCAACGGCTTTGGCTCTTGTACTTTGCCCCCCGATGCGGGCAACCGTACCGAATGCAGACTCTCCATCTGCTCCATTACAGAAAGAGTCAATCAGAGGAACTGTAAAAGACGCAAAAACCGGAGACCCGCTAATAGGAGTAAGCGTCATAGTAAAAGGCAGTTCTATCGGCACCATAACAGACATGAACGGCAACTTTACGCTAAACGTAGAAAAAGGAACCGCGTTGTCTGTTTCTTACGTGGGCTATCGAACCAGAGAAGTGACGGCAAATTCTCAAATGACCATTATGCTGTCAGAAAACGCAGAGCAATTGGACGAAGTCGTGGTTGTCGGCTACGGCACACAGAAAAAAGTTAACCTTTCCGGCTCAGTGGCCTCTGTGAATGTGGGGAAAATAGTCGAAAGCCGCCCGATAACAAACCTTTCGCAGGCCTTGGCCGGCACTGCTGCCGGCATTCAAGTGACTTCCAGCGCAAACCGTCCGGGAAGCGACGAAGCCACCATTCTTGTTCGCGGACAAGGAACTCTCAATTCTTCCTCACCTTTAATTATTGTCGATGGAGTTGAATCTTCAATCAACGCCGTCAACCCTCAAGACATTGCTTCTGTTTCTGTTCTGAAAGATGCAGCCTCTTCTGCCATATATGGTTCACGAGCAGCAAACGGCGTAATCTTGATTACGACCAAAAAAGGAGAAAGCGGTTCATTCAAAATCGACTATAACGGTTATGTTTCATTTGAATCTGTCCGCATCCCTGACTCTATGCGACCCGTTTCAAATACGGCGGACTATATGGAACTGATAAACGAAGGGCTGGAGAACTCCGGACAAGCAATCTTGTATCAACCGGACAAAATTGAATCTTGGAGGAATGATGCCGGAAAAAATCCATTACTATATCCCAACACAGACTGGATGGACGAGGTGTTCCGCTCAACGGCAGCTCAGAACCATATATTATCCGCAAGCGGGGGAACAGAGAAAATAAGATTCTACACTTCTATGGGATACATGAAGAATCCCGGAGTAATGGAAAACACGGGAACAGAAAAGTTCAACGGACGCTTCAACGTAGAAGCCAATCTGAAGCCGTGGCTTACATTAGGGATGCAACTGAGCGGATTCGTATCTAACAGCGACTTGGGAGATATAGAATCGGTTTTCAACTATGGCAAAGACACCACGCCTGCAATCTGTTTTCGGGCTCCTGACGGCAGATATGGCTTTACAAGCAACCCGGAGGAACCCAGCGTAAACAATCTGTTAAGATATTTGAACAACATTGACGGAAAAAACAGAAAAGAGAATATCAGAGCACGCTTCATGGCAACCGTCAAGCCTATAAAAGATTTAAGCATCTCTGCATCCTACAGTTATGAAAGCAATCATGAATCGGAAGACAGCAAACCGGTTTTCATCGATCTGTGGGACTTCCGTGCAAACTCAATCGCAGAATCCGGAGTGAAAAAGAGTTATGTGACCAACAAATACGCTCGAATTGAAAGGAACTTCTGGGACATTACGATTGATTATACCCACCGTTGGCTTAACGACCGCTTGGGATTAAAAGCGATGGCAGGCGCCAGTGCAGAACAATACTTTACCAAGAATCTTGACGTAACAAAAGACGACATGATTGACATTGGATTGGGGACAGTGTTCGATGCGGCAATCGGAGCGTCTACAGCATCAGGCACGTCAAATTCATGGGCCATGAATTCGGGATTCGGACGCATAAACTTGGACTGGGAGAACAAGTATCTGCTGGAACTTAACTTGCGTGCAGACGGTTCGTCACGTTTCGCCGACGGCAACCGATGGGGATATTTCCCTTCTTTCTCCGCAGCCTGGAGGATGGATCAAGAGCCTTTCATGAAGAAGCTGGCAGATGCAGGGCTTACTAACCTCAAGATTCGAGGCTCATACGGCTCTTTGGGAAACAATTCAGTCGGCAACTACGAATCCATTCCGGTATATGCCGAATCCAATTATGTGCTGAACAATGCGGTAGCCCCAGGATTGGCGATAACGGCCCTGGCCAATCAAGCCCTGACGTGGGAAAGCACTTATGTGACAAACATCGGAGTAGATTTCGGACTGGCAAGAGGCAGATTAAACGGAACGATAGAATACTTCCACAAAAAAACGAAAGACATTCTGATTGCTCTCCCTGCTCCTGACGTACACGGAACGGCCACCCTTCCGACACAAAACAGCGCGCAAGTTTCAAACAAGGGAGTTGAATTTTCAATCGGATGGAACGACAATATCGGCGATTTCTTTTATTCTGCCAATGCCAACATGACTTATGTGAAAAACAATGTGGACAAATACAAGGGAAAAGAAATAGACGGACGGGAAATCAACGAAACCACCTTGTTGTGGGAAGGGCATCCTATCAATTGCCATTATTTGCTGGAAATCGACCGCATCGTCCAGACCGATGAGGATGTGGCGCTCGTACAAAGTATGATTGACAACGCGCCGACAGACGAAAAGACGGGCCAGAAGAAAGATCCGTTCGCTTCATACGGCACTCCGGAAAAAGGAGACATTCTATATAAAGACACGAACGGAGACGGTTTGATCAACGATGAAGACCGGACGATTGCAAGCGACGGGAACACTCCGAAATTTTATTGGGGAATCAACCTGAACCTTTCTTGGAGAGGAATCGATTTTTCAGCCTTAATACAGGGCGTAGAAGGATGCAAGACTTTTTGGAGATACTCCGGATACAACACCCCGACCGTTACGGCAGGAGACGCTATCAACAAAGAACTTGCAGAAGGACGATGGTATGAAGGACGCACAGACGCCGTCTATCCGAGGCTGCTGGCTTCATCCGATTCGCGCAACAACCAGAACAGCACACTGTTTCTATATGACAACAGCTACGTAAAGATTCGCAACATACAGATAGGATACAGCTTGCCGAAGCGAATCATCGCCCCATTGCGGCTGGAACGCTTGCGCATCTATGGAAGTCTGGAGAATTTCTTTACGTTCACCAAATACAAAGGTTTGGACCCTGAAGTCTCCGGATTGAATTATCCGACAATGAAACAAGCTGTAATAGGCATAAATCTAACATTCTAAAGACATGGCAAGTATGAAAACGAATTATATAATGACGGCAGCAGCCGCTTGCGCTTTCTTGTTCAGCGGTTGCTATGACTTGGACAGATTTCCTGAAGACAAACTGAGCTCCGGCACTTTCTGGAAGACCCAAGAACATGCAGACCAAGGAATGATGGGAGTATACTCCGTGCTCCAGAACAACGACGTTACGGGAATGTACTTCTTTCTGGACGATTTGACGGAAATCGGATACGGGCGTTCTGCAGTCGGATACAGCGACATCGCGCAAGGAACGACTAATGCACGCACAAACACCTATAAAAACCGTTGGAGCAATCTTTATGAGGGGATAACCCGCTCGAACACCGCCCTCCAGAATATTCCCAACGTAGAAATGGAGGACGACTTGAAGAACCGATATATAGGAGAGGCCAAGTTTTTAAGGGCTTTCTTCTATTTCCAGCTGCTCGACTTGTTTGGCGGAGTGCCGCTGTATGACGAAACGACGGTTGTAGGCGAAGAATTCAGCAACATGCTGAAGGCGAGAAGTTCGGAAGAAGACACCCGGAAATTCATCCTCGACGACCTGGAGGACGCAATCGCTTATCTTCCGGAGATATGGGATGAGGCAAATAAAGGAAGGGCCACTCAAGGAGCCGCGTATGCGCTGAAAGGAAAAGTGCTGCTGTTCGGCAAGCAATATGCTGAGGCTGAAAAATGCTTTGAAGCCATCTCCGGAACGAACGCCGCAACATACGGCTATGGCCTGTACCCTGACTATGCAGGGATTTTCCAGCCGGGCGGCGATGAGAGCGAAGAAATTGTTTTTGCCGTTCAGAACATAGGCGGGATGGGACAAGACTACGGTATGCCGACAGCTTACTATATGGGAACGCGCTCCACGTATGGAAGCGGCTGGAACACGTCGAGCATGGCTGCCGATTTCATCACCGAATATGAATACCGGTCTGACGGAAAAAGGTTTGACTGGGACGAGCTTTATCCGGGATTCAGCACAGACAACGACGTGAAATCGGAAGTGTTCTCGTCGAAGCTGACAAGCGACAACAAATCGGTGGAGTCTTGGACACCGCACAAAGACGACTTGGTCAATCTTTGGACGCAATTAGACCCCCGACTGCAAGCCTCCGTAATCCTTCCCTACACTTCATACAAAGGATGGACTAAAGATGCTCCAAAGGATTGCATATACGTGGTTGCAGACGGCACCAAGGCCGTAAACGGATTCATTGAAATAGCCGGAGCCACCACTATAACTTATTTTTGGCGCAAATTCGTGCCGGAATACGACATGAACGGCGCAATAAACAGCCGGGACGACACTCCGATCAACTTCCCTCTGATCCGATATGCAGACGTGCTGCTGATGCTGGCCGAATGTTACAACGAAACAGGGAACGGCAACCCGATAGAGCTGATAAACCAAGTCAGAGGACGTGTCGGAATGCCGGCCTTGAATTCATCGCAATATTTGAACGCTGCCACGAAAGACGAGATATTCAGCCGCATCGAACATGAAAGGGCCGTTGAATTTGCAGGAGAAGGCTTGCGCTTCAGCGACCTGAGAAGATGGGGACTGTATGAATCGAAGATAGACGGCATGGCCAAACGTTCGTTGCTCGGAACTACTTTCTACAAACATTCCGTCGAAACCCGCGACAGCCTTTGGCCGATACCGGGAGACGAAATAGACAAGAATCCTTCATTGGAGCAAAATTTCGGCTGGAACTGACAACTGCCTGAAGTCAGCAAAACCAACCCGCCGACATTTGATGAAAACGTCCGCACAATCCGATCAAAACGTGCGGACGTTTTCACCAAAATGCCCGCACGTTCTTTTTAACGAGAAGCTACATTTTTCTGAACAACCCCAATAAATGCAGACCATATATGAGAAGATACCGATGGAACAGCTTTTTCCTTTGGACATTAGCGACGGTTATTTGTTTCGCAAAAGCTCAAGCAAACAATTGCTGGACAGACAAAGCAACAGAAAATGCCAAGCGGCAAGTCTGCCTGATGCTTGAAGCGCTTGAAGATTCGGGTCAGGAAGGAAATCCCGTGACGCTGAAACGCAACGGCGAAGTGTTTTATTGCAATTGTCAGGACTGGCGGAGCGGTTTCTTTCCCGGAACATTGTGGCAGCTGTATGAGTTGACCGAAGACTCCGCGCTTCTGCTTCCGGCAAAAAAGCACACAGAAAAATTAGAAGAAGCGAAACGCCTGACCCGCCACCACGACATAGGGTTTATCATCGGATGCAGTTTCGGGAACGGATTCCGGCTGGCCCGCAAAAAAGAATATGCCGATGTCATTGTCGAAGCTGCCCGTACATTGGCCGCGCGCTTCCGGGAGAAGACTCGAACAATCCAAAGCTGGAACGTGAACTGCAACAACTGGCAGTCTAAACGCGGCTGGAAATATCCTGTCATCATCGACAACCTGATGAATCTGGAACTGCTGTTCAATGCAACGAAACTATCAGGCGACTCGTCTTTCTACAAAATAGCGGTCGCCCATGCAGACCGCACTCTGCAAGAACATTTCCGCAACGACGGAAGTTGCTATCACGTAGTTGACTACAACCCTGAAAACGGCCATGTCCGCAGCCGGCAAACCGCGCAAGGCTATAGAGACGAATCCGCATGGTCTCGCGGACAGGCATGGGCCATTTACGGCTACAGCATGTGTTACCGTGAAACCGGCGACAAAAAATATCTGCGGCAGGCCCTGAAAACGTTCGGCTTCATGAAGGGACACAGAAACATGCCTTCCGATTTCATCCCGTATTGGGATATGGACGCCCCCGACATTCCGGACGAACCAAGAGACGCTTCATCGGCTGCCGTCATCGCATCCGCACTCTATGAAATGAGTTCCTACAATATCCCCGAATCCGCTTCCTGCCGGGAATATGCCGACTGCATTATGAAATCATTGTCATCCGAGCGTTATACGGCCCCCGTCGGACAAAACGGCCGCTTTATCTTGATGCACGGCACGGGCAGCGTTCCGCACAACAATGCCGTCAACGCTCCGCTGATTTATGCCGACTATTATTATGTCGAAGCATTGAAACGCAGGAAAGAGATTGACAAAGGAAAATCTGCGGGAACGCTGCGGGAGCATCCCCGGCTCCTGTTCACAAGCGACGAAGAAAGAAGAGTCAGCCAACTGGCAAAAAACAATCCTTTGGCAAAAGACCTCTCCGATTTTTTAAAAGAACAGGCGGACTCTCTGGTCGGAGTTCCTCAAATTCCCTACAAGAAGGACAGATACGGAAACATTCTGCACACATCCCGCTCATACTTGTTCCGCCTGGGAACGTTGGCGTTAGCCTACCGCTTGAACAAAGAAAAAAAGTATCTGGATGCAGCCAACAATGCCCTGCTATGGGTATGCGGCTACCCAGACTGGTGTCCGGACCATTTCCTTGACACGGCCGAAATGAGCACGTGCGTCGCCATCGCCTATGACTGGCTGTACAATGCCTTGCCCGATTCAACGAAACAGATAGCCAGAGAATGCCTTTACAAGCGTTCCATCTCTGCCGCACTGCATGAATACTCAAACGGCGACAACAGGAGCTGGGCAAAACGTGAAAACAACTGGAATGTGGTTTGCAACACAGGCATGACGCTGGCTGCATTGGCCGTAGCGGAACATTATCCCAAAGAAGCGGAAAAAATACTGCTCAACGCCGCCCGATATATGCCTGACTGCTTGCAACATTTCGCGCCGGACGGAGTATGCTACGAAGGCCCTGCATATTGGGGATACACCGTCAGCTTCCTGTCTCTCTACCTGAAAGCCGTTACAGACAACGGAGGCGACAAGACCGGAATTTCCTCCTTGCCCGGAATTCCGGAAACCGCATTGTTTTACAAGCGCACGCTCAGTCCGAGCGGCAAACGTTTCAACTTCGGCGATGCAAATGAAGAAGAAACGTTGAACACGCCTGCATTTTTCTTCTACAGCCGATATTACAAGCAGCCCGAAATAGCAGAGTGGTATCAGAACATAATTGCAGACATTCTGAAGAACAAGAAAGACGTATTCCGTACCTTTTTCCTTGCTTTGCCTTGGTTCGATTCAAGCAAAATGGAAATCCCGCCCTGTACGCCTAAACTTCAGATATTCCATAACGCAATAAACGACATTGCCGTTTTCAACGGATGCAAGAAGCAAAAAGGACATATCTTCCTCATCGCTAAAGGCGGACAGCCGAACAACGCGCATCAACAAATGGACGGAGGAACCTTCCTGCTGGAAAGCGACAGCACATGCTGGACGGCGGAGCTTGGCGCAGACGATTATGCCTTGCCCGGATTTTGGGACAAAAGACAAGGAGGAAGACGCTGGAGCTACTTCCGCAACACGAACATCGCCCACAATACCATATCGATAGACAAAACCCTGCAAAATGCTGACGGACGAGCTTTCATCCGTGAATACAATGCAAAATCATCCCAGCCTTATGCAATAATAGACATGACGACTTTATACGAAACGAAAGCAAATTCCGCATTGCGCAAGTTCACGTTATTGGACGATTACACCGTAGAAATGGAAGACAGCGTAGTGCTGAAAAAAGAAGAATCCGTTCTGACATGGACGATGCTGACCCAGGCTGACATCGAAATAGTGTCAACCGACAAACTTATTCTGAAAATGAATGGAGCCGAATTGTTTGTAAAAGCAATCTCCCCGAACAATGCAACATTGGAGATAAGTGCGGCAAAAAACGTCGATTGCAGAGAAAAACCGATACTCGGAACGTCTCTAATCAAGCTAAACTGCAAATTCAAACGCGGAAAAGGAAAAATTGCAGTCAGAATGGGAAGCAAAGATTCTCCCGACATATAGGATATGTCCCCAAAATATAGTATATTTGTAGAGTTTGATCAGATTGAAAACCTTCACACGATTATGAAAAGAAATACATGTCTGCTCCTTTCATTGTGCGCGGGGCAGTTTGCCTTTGCACAAGACCGTCCGAATATCGTCGTATTTCTGGTAGACGACATGGGGCTGATGGATACCTATCTTCCGTTTCTGACAGATGAAAACGGAAACGCCGAACGCTATCCGCTGAACGACTGGTACCGGACTCCCAACATGGAACGGATGGCGAGGCAAGGCATCCGCTTCTCCACGTTCTACGCACAAAGCGTCAGCTCGCCTTCACGCGCTTCCATCATGACAGGACAAAACGCGGCACGCCACCGCACAACCAACTGGATAAACTCGGAAGACAACAACCGCACGCCTTTCGGTCCTCCTGAATGGAATTGGAAAGGACTTTCAAGCCAGACTCCTACACTGCCCAAGATGCTGCAGCAAGCAGGCTACCGGACAATCCAAATAGGAAAGGCCCACTTCGGCCCGATGGGAAGCGAAGGGGAAAATCCGGAAAACGTAGGATTCGACATCAGCATAGCCGGGTCTTCCATCGGCCAGCCTGGAAGCTACTATGGCGAAGCCGGATACGGGAATATCAGCGGAAACAAGGCACGGGCCGTACCTGATTTGGAAAAATATCACGGAACCAACACCTTCTTAAGCGATGCGCTGACTTTCGAAGCGAACGAGCAGATAGACAAGGCAGTAAAAGAACGGAAGCCGTTCTTCCTCTATTTGGGACATTATGCCGTGCATCATCCTTTCGAGACAGACCGAAGGTTCATCGGGAACTATACGGATTCAAACAAGCCGGATGAAGCAAAGGCATTCGCTACATTAATCGAAGGAATGGACAAATCCTTAGGAGACCTGATGGATCATCTGGAAAAGATTGGAGTAGCGGAGAATACGCTGATATTCTTTCTTGGAGACAACGGTTCAGACGCTCCTTTGGGAGATGAAAAAGGATACACGTCTTCGGCTCCGTTAAGAGGGAAGAAGGGAAGCGAATACGAAGGAGGTATGCGCGTTCCGTTCATCGCTTGCTGGGCGAAACCTGACGGAAGGAACCGTTTCCAAAAGAAACTCCCGATACAAGCCGGAGGCATACAAACACAAATGGGAACCATAATGGACATATACCCCACACTGCTTTCGGTAGCTGGAGCCAAGACTCCTGCCAACCATCCCATTGACGGAGCGGATCTGTCCGTCCAGCTAAAAGGAGAAAAGAACGAGAACCGCCCGGAAAAATTCCTGATGCACTTTCCCCACGAGCACCGGGGCAGCTATTTCACGTCCTACCGTGACGGGGACTGGAAACTGATTTACTATTACAATCCCCTGATGCCGGACAGACCGGTTTGCGAGCTTTACAATTTAAAGAAGGACCCGTTCGAAGTACATAATCTTGCCACGACCGATGCGGAACGCCTGGTGAAGATGGTAAATGCAATGGCGGACGAGCTGGAAGCCGAAAATGCTTTGTATCCCGTGGACGCGGAAGGGAACTCCTTGAGACCTGAAAGAATGCAGTTGCAACAACCCAAGAAACAATGACAAATACAGATTGTTTGGCTCCCGACAAAGACCCGATGGGGGCCGCCATTCATGACTATCATAACAAAGGCAAAGCCGGAAGGCTCAGAGTGTTTTCTTCACAGTTCGAAGAAGATGAAATTCCGGTGTCCAACCTGTTCCGCACCTACGGAGAAATGCCGAGACTTGAACAGATTGCCCTGCAAGCGGCTCACGGACATATATTGGACGTTGGCGCAGGAAGCGGCTGCCACACGCTGGCGTTAAAGAAGATGGAGAAAGATGCTCTGCCGATAGACATCTCGCCGCTATCGGTGGAAGTGATGCAGGCGCACGGACTAAATGCCAGGCTTGCAAATGTATTCGACCCCCATTTTATAGGGCAGTTCGATACGGTGTTGATGCTGATGAACGGTTCGGGAATCATCGGGCGGTTAGAAAACATCGGAGCCTTCTTCGGACGCATGAAACAGCTGCTGGCTCCGGACGGATGCGTGCTGATGGATTCGAGCGACCTCCGTTACCTTTTTGAAGACGAAGACGGAAGTTTTGCAATCGACCTTGCCGCAGATTATTACGGTCAGGTGGACTTCCGGATGCAGTACAAGCGAATTAAAGGAGACAGCTTCGACTGGCTCTACATCGACTTCAACACACTTTCCCTGTATGCCTCCCAATACGGATTCAAAGCCGAAAAGATGGCGGAAGGCGAACACTATGATTACTTGGCCCGCCTGACGCTCGGTTAAAGCAGTCCGAAATGGCGCAGCGCGTTAGCCACCCCGTCCTCGTCTACAGAGGTCGTGACATAGTCGGCTGCCGCCCGTACTTTTTCTGACGCATTGCCCATAGCAACCCCGACATGCACGTGCGAGAGCATCGGAATATCGTTTCCTCCGTCACCGAAAGCCATCGTATCTTTCAAGTCGATTCCGTAATGCTCCAACACCTTGTCTATTCCGTGACTCTTGCTGTTTCCTTTGGCGATGATGTCGGCAAAAAGCGGATACCAGCGCATCGGTTCGCAATGGGTGAGCGCGCGAGAGAACACTTCGCAATCTTCCTCTTCCGGGAAATACCCCATAATCTGCATGATTTCCTTCCCGCGTGCGTATTCTACAGGATACACGGGAGGGATTTCTATTTCTATCAGCTTGGCCACATCCTTAACCGCCTCGTTCACGCGGGTCAAGAACCAAGTGTCGTTATGCACGAACACAAAGGGGATTTCCGGATGCTCATACGAATAAGCAATCAGCCTCTCCACGTCTTCTTCCGGTATTCCGTTTTTGTAAATGTCCCGATGGTCGGCAGTAAAGCAGTATGCCCCGTTCAATGTGATATAACCGTCGAACTCCAAATGCCCAACCGCTTCCATCATCAGCTGCTTGGGACGTCCGGTGGCTATGAACACTTTCACTCCTTTTGCGCGGAGCGCTTTCAACGCATCGCAAGCGGATTGCGGCACCGTATGCGTGCGGAACGAGACCAACGTCCCGTCTATATCGAAAAAGATAGCCTTTACCATAAAGAATGCAGATTAATCCGGACGCAAAATTAGGGAAAAGTATCGGACTGGCGAACTTTTTCACTTCAGAAAAGCGGAAGCGCGGCACAAATCCTGCAAAGAGCGGCGTTGCCCGCAAAAAAAGCCGCCGCCGGCTATAGAAAGCCAACGGTGTTTTAACTTTTCACCGCAGCGTTTCAAACCGGCGGCCGTCAGAAAGAAAGACGCATTGTACAGCGTATTCCCCGACGCTGGATATCCGGATTGCCAAGATAATTCAAGCGCCATACGTAGTCGATGCGGAGAAACTTGAAGATATTCTCAATGCCGACGCTCGCCTCCATATAAGGAACCCTGCCCATCGTGGTAGAACCGGCAGGAAAGGCATACAGCCCTTCTCCGTTCTTCATCGGATTGTTCTTGTCGGTCAGATGCCCCCACAAGCCGCGAAAGCAGAACACCTCGCGCCACTTCAGTTTCTTGATAAAAGGGATGCGATTAAGCAGGTTTCCGTTCATATAGTAAGTCAAGTCCCACGACAGATATTCATCGTTGATAAACTCGATGGCGTTCATATTGGTGTACGCCTCCGGCTGAATGGTATAAGTCAGATTGGCGTTGGGCAGAATCAGCAACGGATAAGGCACCTTGCTCCACACCTTCCCCGCTTTCGTAATCAAATCGGCGTATCCGAATGCCGAAAACCAGAAACGTTTCTGGATGCCGAGTTCGGTGTGCTGATAGTCGAACGAAGAACCCAACAGCCCCTTCTTGGCCATCGTATGGCTGAGGTTGAATATCAGCGCGTCGTAGGTGATGGGGACGCGCCGCGTGCGGGTCTGGTAATATTTCTCGTCCTTCCCGTAACGGAACTTCAGCTCCAGTTCCGTCATGTCGTACCGGCGGACGGGGGTCACGCCGCCGTCCGCTCCGATGCGCCCGAACTCCGCGTATGGAGTGGCGTACTCGCGGAAATTGCGCAACACGGCCCCATACGAAATGCCGTTGTAATGCTCGCGGGTATAGGTCAGCTCAGCACGCCGCAGATACGTGGCTCTCGTATCCTTTTTCCGCCGGATGGCAAGCATCACGTTGTCTTTGCTGGTGTACATGTAGTTCTGCCCCAATTTGTTGATGTCGTACATATACTCGAAACGGAGCGAATGCATCGGAAACTCCAGCCTGTAATCCTTGCGGGGGTTGAACGAATACTCCACCAGCGCATCGTATTTCATTTTCCTGTCCTTGGTGCCGTATGCCGCGTACCCCTCGAAAAACCAATGCTCGTTGAAGACGGGAGTAGTCCCCCCGCCCACGCGGAAACGCGCGCCCTCGATGGCATTGCCGTTGACGGTGCTGTTCATCGGTCCGAGGTCAAACTTGTTCTTCAGCGGGTCTTTATTAGTAGGAATATAGCCGGATACCAATATAGACAACACCTTCTCCGCATAGTAAAACACCGGCACGGAGCGCATTTTTGCCATCAGTTCGGCCACCGAGCTGCGCTTCTTGCCCTCTCGTTCCGGACGATGCGCATTCCAGAAGCTCTCGTCCCTTTCATACGCCTCATCCAACGTAATGACGGAAGCGCTTTCGCCGAAAACCGCTTTCCGCTCCACGTCGGGCTCTTCAAACGAATGGTGACGGTACACGTTCAGCCGCCGGGCATAAAAGCCCTTCGACTTTTCAATCAATTTGAAGTTCATCCGCATGTCGTCTTCCGTAATGATTCGGGTGCTGTCTGGCATGTATTCAAACGTCTGTTCTATTGTCATTTGCGACACGAAATTCAGATTAATGTCTTTAGGCACGTTCAAAATCGCTTTCCGGACAGAATAAGTGGAATCAAGCGTTACAAACAAATGCCCCGTAAAACCGAAAGATTCGGAATTGAAAGGAACAAATCCCAAGTCTACGCATGGCTTGCGGTCTATTTCCAGCGTATCGAGCAGATAGTATTTGTAGAATGCAGGGCCGAGTGTGGACAGAGGGCTTACGAAACGCTGGAGAAAGAGAGGAATGTTGTTCTGGAACAGGTCTACTTCCTGAAAGGCTTCATCCAAAAACTGCCTCACGCCATCCTGCGAAAACACTTCGTCTACCCCGGCCGACTGAACTCCCCGAACTACTCGCTTCTCTGATTCCGGCGACTTGCGGTAATACACCGTCTCAATCTTTTCCTTTTCAGACAAAGGGAGAATCGTGGCGCCTGCACCCGCATCCAAGGTGTCGACGAAACTGGCAAGAAAGTCAAACTTTCCGGCTTTCCCGTCTTTCTTTTTCTTCGGGACGTAATCGTTTTTAGCCAGTACAATCCGTTCATAACGGTCATAACTGAAATAATCGTGATTGCGGGGGGTGCTCCGGTCGCGCATATCGATTACGCGCTTCACGAACTGCACCGCCGGATTGTCTCTGCGGCGGTAACGTTCGCGTTTCGGCTTGACGACCACTTCGTTCAACGCAATGTCAGACGGCACAAGACGGACGTGCAGATTCTCCGCTTGGCCCGAAGTGACTTCCACCGTCTTCGTGTCGTAGCCCAAGAATGAAACCGACAGCGCCGGACGCTCTCCGGAAACCGCCAAAGAGAACCTGCCGCTTTCATCGGTCATCACTCCTTTGCCGCTTCCGTCGGCCACCACAGAAGCGTAAGGCAGGGTCTCCCCGCTTATCGAGTCGGTGACCAATCCTCTGACATGCACGGTTTGCCCGTAAGACGCGACAACCGCGCATACCCACATTGCCAAACTGACTATGCCGATTCTTCTCATCCGAACTTCATTTATTCCATTACTGCAGTTCCGCATACAGCTCTTTACAAAACTTCTCGTGCGTCTTTCGCATCCAGCAGCAAATGCCCGACATGACAACAACCTCGAACACGAAATAAAGCCACGGGAAATCAGCCAGACAAACGGCGTAAAGCACGATGGCGCGCACGTTGAACGTCAGAATGTTCGTCCATTTCATCAGAGGCAGAGAAAGCGTCCGGAACTTGTCGCGGAACGCCTGCGGAATGTTTTCGGCCGCGCCGTACCGCTCGCGCAACTTCCTCATCAGACGCTGGAATCCGGGAGTCTGACTTTCCTGGGTTTTCGTATAATTGACATAGGTTTTCAGAAAGGCTTTCCAAAGAAAATTTCCCTTCCAAGGCGTCTCGCCGTATATCTTCTGCTGCTGGAAGGAGTTGTCGAGCTCGCTTCCCGCCGTCCCTTTCAGGAAAAAGAGATGAATCTGACGGTAATAGTCGGCTATACCGCACTGGCGGCTGTGGCACACGAAGCCGGAATACAAAACGAAGGCCAGCAGCACGAGGGTGACGGCCAAAGCGTTTTGAGGCGTATCCTCAATGCCAAGCCACTGAAACTCCAAAGTATGGTGATGATAGAACCGGCAGACTAACGACAAGTAGATAGGGACAAACCACACTTCGCTTGCCGCTCCGTCGAGTATGCGCCCCAGCCGGGTTTTCTTCCCGGTCATGCGTGCCAATTGGCCGTCGGCGCTGTCATAAAAATTCGCCCACGCCAGCAGCAAAACGCCGCCGAGGTTGAACGCAAAGCCCGCCGTCCCTTCTGTGCGATACGAGCCGTGAACAAAAAACAGCGCCGCACTCGCGCCGATAATCATCGACAGAACCGTCACCACGTTGGGGTGAACGTTCAGGCGTTCGAACAGGCGGGCCCACCAATAGCCGATGGGACGTGTCCACACCTTGTCGAGCCATTCTTCCGTATCGTCCGACTTATATGTTGATTTCACGCTTTCTTTTGCCATAACAGATTACTTTATAGATACTTGTCTTGCCACGCCTGATAATAGGCGGGCTTTTCCGTCATCAGTTCTCCCTGAAGGTCGATAAAAAGCTGCACGCTTTCTCCTTCGGCGCAAAGCGTCCGGTCGCTTTCGCGATACACCTCATAGTGATAGTCAAGCCGTGCGCCCGGCTTGTACACGTAACGGGTATGGACAATCGCCGCGTCATCGAGCGCAAGGGGAGCCAAATATTTCAAGTGGAGGTCATAGACAGGCGCATAAATGCCTTCATGCTGCATGTCGGCATAGCCGATGCCCGGATAACGCCTCCCGAACGACTCGCGCCCGTCTTCCAAATAGGCAACGAAAGAGCCGTGCCAAACGCGCCGCATCGAATCGATTTCGCTGAACTTCACCCGGATGCGGCAAATGTCTTCCAACGTGTTCATGTATATAGCCCTCCGTTGATTGAAACCACATTGCCCGTAATGTAACCGGCTTCGGACGATGCCAAAAAGCCGATTAAGGCTGCCACTTCTTCGGGAGTGCCGAAACGGCGGGCGGGGACGGTCTTTTTCAACGAGGCTTCGTCGAGTCCGTCCGTCATATCTGTCCGGATAAAACCGGGCGCTACCGCGTTGACCGTTACGTTCTTGGGAGCCACTTCCTGCGCCAATGCCTTGGTGACGGCAACAATGCCGCCTTTGGCAGCCGAATAGTTCGTTTGTCCGGGCATACCTTTCAGCCCGCTCACGCTCGCCACGTTTATGATTCTTCCGTATTTGTGAAACATCATAGGCTGCAACAAAGGCTGGGTCACGTTATAGAAACCGTCCAGCGCGATGTCGATTACCCGGTGCCAGTCTTCCTCAGGCATCAGGGCCAGAATATTGTCCCGGCGTATTCCTGCGTTGTTGACCAGCACTTCAATGTATTCATCGGGATGCGCGTCTTGCCAACCTTCGAGCGCGGCGCGCGCTTGCTTCCCGTCGCTGACATCGAATCCCAACAGCTCTCCGTCCTGCCCTGCCTGCCGGATCAGTTCGAGCGTCGTCTCCGCCTCATCGGTGCGGTTCGCGTAATTGACAAGGACGTGATAGCCCATTCGGGCAAGCCGGATGCAGACAGCCCGCCCGATACCCCGACTGCCTCCTGTCACTAATGCATATTTCATATAATCGTTGTTTTAGTGAATGTTCAATCTTTCAATATTCTTTTTATCTCTTCTTTCCCTAAAATCTCGGCGCAGGTGAGGAACGCCGTCATTGTCACTCCGTGCAGGCCGTGCAACACCACGCTTTGTCCCGTCAACAGCAAGTTCGGAACAGGCGTGCGCGGCGACAGCATGGTCAGCAACGGATTGCGGAAGTCCTTGCGCGTGCCGTATGCGGAGCCTTCGGGAGCGGCCAAGTAGTCGCGGTAGGTAAGAGGCGTGCTTATGTAACGTTCTGCCACCCTGCCTCCCAATCCGGGGATTACTTCTTCCGCCAAAGCAACGCATTGGTCGGCCATCCTTTCCTTCATCTGCCGATAATCTTCTCCCCGATTCCCTACGCAAGTTTTCTCCCATTTCCGGCATTGTTCCCAACGCATCGGAGTGAGCAGGTCTACTTGGTCAGTGTATCCGTTTCCGTCTTCAGGCACCCGGCAACTTACCAAAACGCCTCCAACCGGCCCGTCCTCCGCACAAAAAGACCATACATTCGGCTTGCGATACACATAGTGATTCCAATTGAAGTAGGGAAGCGTACCGGACTTGATGCGGAGAGAGACCGTACACATCCCGAATGTGTTTTCCAACCGCGCCATCCGGCTGCGAAACACGGGCTTCATCTTGCCGCTCCGCTTCACCCAACTGCTGGTCACGGCCGGATGCACGTCGCTGATGAAGATGTCGCCTTCGTAAACGTTTCCGTCGGTACAGACAGCCCGCACGATTTTGCCCTCTTTCTCAATCAGTTCTTCCACTTCGGCTCCGCAGATGATTTCTCCGCCCTGCCGACGGATGGAATCGCTCAACGAACGGACTATCAACGAACTGTCTCCTTTCAGCCGCCAACTGCTTTCGATGAAGCTGCTGTTGCCATGCAAAAAGGTAAACAACGGCAGCGATTCGCGCCTCAACTCCATCTTCAGCGAAGCGCCTCCCAGCACGTTTGTCAGCAACGGATTGCGAAACGTCTCTTTCAAGTAAGCGTATGCACCGGTCTCAAGCAACTTGACGGGGTCTGTTCTCTCTACGTTTGACAACAGCTGTGCATAACGCTCCAATGCGTGCCGCTCGCCAGGGAAATGAGACGCCAATGTACGGGCAAATGAATCGAACCCTTCGGCAAACGGATATGTCCGCCCTCCAACGGTCACCCGATCGAAATGCTCGTCAAGCCTGTGCCACGGAAGGTCAAGCAATCCCAAGTAGCGGAAAGCAGGATGGAGCGACTGCCCCTCTCCCAATCCGCCTACATAGTGAAAGCCCGTATCATATCGCAAGCCTTTCCGCATGTAGCTCTGCATACATCCGCCCGGCTGCTTCCCTTTTTCGAGCACAAGTGTCCGCAGTCCGTTGCGAGAGAGAATGCAGGCGCATTCCAATCCGCCCAACCCGCTCCCGATAACAATTGCATCGTATTTCATAAATTGCACTTTACACATCGAAAGCCATCTTGCCCCGATAGTCCATATAGACCTTTTCTCCGTCAGTCAAACGGGCTTCCACCGCAACGCCGTCGGAAACAGGAATGCACACAACCGTCAAATCCGCTTGCGGGCAGACCAAAGGCGAAGCGATTGCGGTGAAACGGCATTGCTTGATCGTGCGGATGAACAACGGTTTGCCGACCAGCGTCTCAACGCACTCCTTCAACATCTCGATATGGCAAGCGCCCGGGCACACCGCATTGCCAGGGAAATGCCCCCGATAAACATCGCAATCGGGCAGGAAGGCGATACGGAACAACGCCTGTCCGTCTGTTATCCGTTTGCCGACAATCCGATAATAATTGTTTTCAAGCTGCATATCGATTCATGCTTTTACGTAAACTTTCATCTGAGTCTCTGCCGCTATCCCGCCATCCGTGCGTGTTGTTCCTTGAATCAGAATCACTCCTTCGGCTTCGGCCATCACAGAAACGACAGTAAGCAAGCGGTCTCCCGTCCGAGGACGGAAACGGCAATCAAACCTTTTCACCTCGCCGATATAGCCCACCGGAGGGGCATCCGCTCCCTTTTCGACAGCTTTATAACCAACAAATGCAGAAGCCGACTGAGCGATATGCTCTATCAGCCCCGCTTCGGCAAGACATCCGTCGGTATCAATGAAATAGTTGTCGCTCCGCACCGTAAAGCTGGTTACTGCTCTTTCAGCCTCAACCTCCAGCAGTCCGTCCACCATTACGATGGGCGAACGCTGAGGTATAAGTTTCTCTAAAGCTATATCTCTCATGCAGGCAGATGCGACTCAATATAGTCGTAAAGATTGTTGAATGTTTTGATTTCGCGCAAATCGGCAATCGGAATCTTTATCTTGTAGGTTTGCTGAATAATGGCCACCAAGTCTACCAGACTAAGACTGTCCAATGAAAGCGTTTCTTTCACGTTCGCTTCCGGCTCAATTCCTTCTTGCTCCACTTCAAATTCCTCCGACAGCAAAGCATTTACTTTTTCCACTATTTCCTCACGTGTCATAATACCTATATCTTTTAATGGTTATTGAATTACATGTTTTTTACAATCAAGGTAGAGTTCGTACCGCCGAATCCGAACGAATTGGAAAGGAACATATCAAAATGCGCTTCCTTCGTTTCGGGCACCACGTTTATCCGCGCCGAATACTCATCCGGATGTTCAAAGTTGATGTTTCCGGCAATGAACCCGTTTTTCATCATCAGCATCGAATAGACAAGCTCACTGGCGCCGGCCATCCACATCTCGTGCCCTGTCTGGCTTTTGGTTGAAGTGACCGGCACTTTGCTGCCGCCGAACACCTTGGCAATAGCCTCCGCTTCACGGCTGTCCCCGATACGGGTAGAGGTGGCATGGGCGTTGATGTAACCTATATCCTTCAGATTTACATTTCCGTTTTGCAGGCACAGTTCCAAAGAACGAGCAGGCCCTGCTACGTTCGGAGTAGAGATATGGTCGCCATTGCTGGAGAATCCCCAACTTACGATTTCCGCAAGAACGGGCGCGCCCCGCCTCACGGCATGTTCATAACTCTCGACAATGACCGTAGCGGCGCCGCCTCCAGGCACTAACCCGTCGCGGTCGCGGTCGAACGGACGGCTGGCTTTTGCCGGTTCTTCTTCACGCGCGGAAAACGACTGGATGCCGTCGAAAGCCGCTACGCTGTACATATTGGCTTCCTGCGCGCCGCCGCAGACTACGCAATCCTGCAAGCCGTTCCGGACAAGCAACGCTCCCAACCCGACGGCGTGCGAACCGGAAGCGCAGGCAGCAGACGCTGTCAGACTGATGCCCCTCAACTTGAAAAGGCAGGCAAGATTCATCGTCACCGTAGAGTTCATCGACTGGAAGATGGCCCCGCTTCCGCAGGCAGCCGTATCTTTAAAATCGCGAAACTTGTCGAGCGCGCGCATGGTAGCCTCCGCCACCGAATCGTTGCCGTAGACGATGCCGACCTCGTGCGAGGCGATGTAGTCTGCATCAAGACGAGCATTTTCCAACGCCGCACGGGTGGCCATATAAGCATATTGCGCTTCTTCAGGCATAAACTGCCGCTGGTTGCGGGGTATGAACGGCTTCAAGTCGGGATGCGGAACGTCGGCGCACAACGCCGAACGGAACCCGGCATCCTTGCGCTCCCGGCTGAACACAATGCCGCTGCGCCCCGCGTACAGGGAATCGCGCACCTCGTCAAGAGTGGTTCCCAAGCATGACCAGATGCCCATACCTGTGATTACTACTTTTCTTTCCATCGTATGATTGATTACAGATTCTTTTTATAACATCTTCTTCGCTTTACGAGCTTCGGAGACAGCGGCTTCCATTGCGACAGTTCCTTCACGTTGCTTTCCAGCTGGGGCCCTGTCTCCGCCCACGTATAGTGCAGTTTATTGAAAACCGGGATAAGATCGTCAGAAAACAGCGCGTTCACGCCCACCCCCTGATAGTCGGGGCGAACGGCAACAAGAAGCAGCTCCGCTTTCTCTTCGTGCTTCCACTTCAGCGCCCGGAGCAACGGATACCAGCCGAAGGGGAAAAGCCGCCCCTTGCTCTTGCGCAAGGCTTCGGACAGGCTTCCCATCGTGACGGCAACGCCCACCATTTCGCCTTTCTCGTTTTCGACAACGGGCACCATCTCCAGATTGATGAGCGGAATATACCGCCTGACGTACAAGTCTATCTGCCGTTCGGACAACTCCGTATAGCCGAAAAGAGGAGAATAGGCTTCATTCAGAAGACGGAACACCTTGTGCCCGTATCCGGCGGCAATGTCCTTTCCGGTCAGCTTCCGCACCCGCAGCCCGAACAGTTCTTTCGACAAACGCGCCACGCGCTCATATTTGGGCGGAACGGCCTCAGGCACATTGATGCGCACCTGCACCCAATCCACTTCCTTTTCGTAGCCTAACGCTTCCAAATGTCTCGGATAATACGGATAGTTGTAGATGGTTATCAGCGAACCCGCCTGATCGAAATCCTCCACCAGCATTCCTTCCTTGTCGAAGTCAAAGATGCCCATCGGCCCCTGGATGCAGTCCATCCCCCGCTCGCGCCCCCATGCTTCCACGGCATTCAGCAAAGCGGCGGAGACATCCGCGTCGTCAACGAACTCGATGAAGCCGAAACGGACATTCCGAGTGCCCCATTTTTCATTGGCGCGACGGTTGACAATGCCCACGATACGGCCTACCGTATTTCCCTCGCCGTCGTATGCCACGAATGCCTGGATGTCGGAAAATTCAAGCCCCGCATTTTTCTGCGGATTGAACGTGTCTCGGATATCCGACTCCATGTCGGGCACATAATAAGGGCAGCCGGAATAAAGTTTCTCCGGAAACCTGATGAAATCATTCATTTCACGCCTGTTCCGAACCTTCTTTACTTTTACGATTTTCATAATGCGGGCAAAACTATCAAATCGGAAACTTCCCTGCAAATCCAGATAACATATAGAACAATTATATAGCACAATGGGCGCGTTTGTCCGTTGCCGCCAAAAACGCGGCCGCGTTTTCCAGCCTTCAAGACGGCGTTTCAAACGCAATGCGGCGGACTTTCCCGACTTTCCCCGCCGAATAATTTTCCCCTTCCCCGCCTTTTTCGTACCTTTGCACACCAATCGCTCGGAACATGAAGAAAACATTTATTCTATTAACCTTGGCAGCGTGCATCCTCGTGTCATGCGGCCAGAAAAAGAAACGCAATATGGAAGAAACGACTGTACGTCTGGAAACCACAATGGGAAACATTACCGTGAAGCTGTACGACGAAACGCCCAGACACCGCGACAACTTCATCAAGCTGGCGAAGGAAGGGGTGTACGACAACACGCTTTTCCACCGCGTCATCAAGAACTTCATGATTCAGGCGGGAGACCCGGAAAGCAAAACGGCTTCCGACACGGCTTCGTTAGGAAGCGGAGACGTGGGCTACACCCTCCCGGCTGAGTTCAACGCGAAGTTTATCCACAAGAAAGGCGCGCTGGCCGCCGCACGCAAGGGCGACGAGGTGAATCCGAAAAAGGAATCGTCGGGATGCCAGTTCTACATCGTGACGGGACAAGTGTTCACGGAAAGCCAGCTGCTCGACATTGAGCAGCAGATGAGGGATTCGCAGCTGACAGGCATCTTCAACGCATTGGCGCAAAAGCGCATCAAAGAAATCTACAAGATGCGGCGGGCAGGCGACAACGACGGACTGATGGCTTTGCAAGAGGAACTGGAAGAACAGGCGCGCGAAATCGTGAAGAAGGAAACTCCTGCGGAGTTCACCCCGGAGCAAGTGCAGGCATACACCACAGTCGGAGGCGCGCCGCATTTGGACGGAGCATACACCGTGTTCGGTGAAGTGGTGGAAGGAATGGACGTCGTCGACCGCATCCAGAAGGTGAAGACCAACCGCAAGGACCGTCCCGAAGAAAACATCCGCATTCTGAAAGCCGTAGTGGAAGAATAAGATGATTCACGTAAACCATCATACGTTAGACAACGGACTGCGCATCGTACACCACGAAGACGAGTCGACACAAATGACGGCCCTCAACCTGCTGTACGATGTAGGCGCACGCGACGAGGACCCGGAACACACGGGATTCGCCCACCTGTTCGAGCATCTCATGTTCGGAGGCTCGCTCAACGTGCCCGACTATGACACTCCCGTGCAAAACGCCGGAGGCGAAAACAACGCATGGACCAACAACGACATCACCAACTACTACATTACCCTCCCCTACCAGAACGTGGAAACAGGATTCTGGCTTGAAAGCGACCGCATGTTGAGCCTCGACTTCAGCCCGAAAAGCCTGGAAGTGCAACGGCAGGTGGTTATCGAAGAGTTCAAGCAGCGCAACCTGAACCAGCCCTACGGCGACGCTTCCCATCTGATCAGGGAACTGGCCTACAAGCGGCATCCCTACCGCTGGCCGACCATCGGAAAGGAAATCAGCCATATAGCCAATGCCACGATGGAGGAAGTGAGGGAGTTCTTCTACCATTATTACGCTCCCAACAACGCCATCTTGTCCGTAACGGGCCGCATCTCTTTTGAAGAAACCCTGCGTCTGGCTGAAAAATGGTTCGGCCCTATCCCGAAACGCGACGTGCCCTCCCGCAGGCTTCCCAAAGAAGAAAGGCAAACGGCTTTGCGCCGGAAAACGGTAAAGCGGAAAGTGCCGGTCGGCGCCATCTATATGGCCTTCCACATGTGCAACCGCACGCATCCCGACTATTATGCGTTCGACATCATTACAGACATCTTGTCAAACGGACGTTCCTCGCGGTTTGTACGTTCGCTGATTCAAAAGCAGAAAGTCTTCACCTCCATCGACGCCTACATATCGGGAAGCATCGACGAAGGGCTGCTCCATATCACGGGAAAACCGGCGGAAGGCATCAGCCTTGAACAGGCAGAGCAATCCGTCATAGAAGAACTGGAGAAGCTGAAGGCTGTCCCCATAGACGCGCGCGAATTGGAAAAGGTGAAAAACCGCTTCGAAAGCGAACAGATATTCAACAACATGAACTATCTGAACGTGGCCACCAATCTGGCGTTCTTCGAACTGACAGGAAAAGCGGAAGACATCAACGATGAGGTAAACAAATACCGCTCGGTCACATCTTCGCAGATTCAAGACGTAGCCCGACGCTGTTTCGTGCCGGAAAACTGCTCTATACTCTATTACAAATCCATCGAATGAAACCCAACCACTACAGCGCATTGCTCAAGTTAGGACTTCCCATCGTCATCGGACAAATCGGGGTGATTGTGCTGGGATTCGCCGACACGCTGATGATCGGACACCACAGCACGGAAGGACTTGCCGCCGCAAGTTTCGTCAACAACATGTTCAATCTGGCAATCATCTTCTGCACCGGATTCTCCTACGGACTGACTCCCGTAGTGGGAAGCCTTTTCGGACAAAAGAAAATTGACGGAGTAGGCGGAATACTCAAGAACAGTCTGGCGGCCAACACCCTGCTGGCGTTCATCGTATGCCTTGCCATGACAGTTCTGTACCTCAACTTAGCCCGCTTGGGACAGCCCGAAGAACTGCTTCCTCACATGAGGCCCTACTATCTGGTGCTTCTGGTTTCTTTGCCTTTCGTTCTCTGGTTCAATGCGTTCAAGCAGTTTTCCGACGGAATCACGGACACGAAAGTTTCCATGTGGATTCTGCTCGGCGGAAACGTGCTCAACATTATCGGCAACTACATCCTGATTTACGGCAAGCTCGGATTTCCTGAAATGGGGCTTACGGGAGCTGGAATCTCCACCCTTGTGTCGCGCATTCTGATGGTTGTCGTTTACCTGATTCTGTTCTTCGGCGCTTCCCGCTACAAGGTGTTCAGACAAGGATTCCGCAAAGGACACGTCAACAAAGCCGATTTCAGCCTGCTCAACCGGCTGGGGTGGCCCATTGCCGGACAAATGGGAATGGAAACCGCATCGTTCAGCCTTAGCGCCATCATGATAGGCTGGCTCGGAAGCACAGCGCTGGCTTCATACCAGATTATGATTGCCGTATCGCAAATCTGCTTCATGATTTATTACGGCATGGGAGCCGCAGTATCGGTGCGCATCAGCAACTTTTACGGACAAAGCGATATGGAAAACGTGCGCCGCACTGCCAACACAGGCTTCTACCTGATACTGATTATGGCTGTATGCACGTCGATACCGATTTTCCTGCTCCGGAATCACATCGGAGGATGGTTTACGGACAACGAAGCGGTGGGCCTGATGGTGGCGCAAACCATCGTGCCTTTCCTTCTCTACCAGTTCGGCGACGGCTTGCAAATCAACTTCGCCAACGCTTTGCGCGGCATTGCAGACGTGCGTCTGATTATGCTCTTCTCGTTTATCGCCTACTTCCTCATCTCGCTTCCGGCCGGCTACCTGTTCGGTTTCGTGTTCGATTGGGGGGTAGTGGGCATCTGGTCGGCCTTCCCTTTCGGACTGACCAGCGCGGGCATCATGTACTACTTGCGTTTCCGATACAAGACAAAATGAGATAAAGCCATGTTCTCCACCTCCACCAAAATCATTGTCGGCTACGTAGTGTTGATAGGGCTGCTTTTCGGAGCCATCGTCCACACTTTCCAGCAAATGAATCTGCTGGCCGAGCCGACGGGTCTGGAAGAAAACGTCAACAGCCGCCGCCACACCACCCACCGCATCATCAGCCAGCTCTATGACGCGGAAATCATCGGACAAACGCTGCGCATGGGAAAATTAGACGAATACTCCCGCTACATAGAAAAGATGAAGGGAATCAACGCCTCCATCGATACGCTGGAGACCATGCTTGACGACACACTGCAGCAGGCACGTTTAGACACGGTAAGGATACTGCTGAAAAGCAAGCAATGGAACATGTTCAAAGTGATAGAAGCCATGCAGGAATCACCTACTGACGCACTTTATCAACAGCAGCTGGACAGCCTGATTGCAGCCCAGGACTCGCTGCTCAACTCGCCCCATATCCGCCGGAAGGTGGTGACCCATCACAACTCGTACACCATCCGCCACAAGAAAAAGAGCTTTTTCCGACGGCTTGCAGAGGTGTTCGCCCCCAAAGAAGACTCCACATTGGTAAGCAACATAGTGCAGGAAGAATACACCGATACCCTCAACGAAGTATACAGCCCGGTTGACACCATCACAAACATGCTGGCAGGCATCCAGCACAGAGTGTTCCAAACCAAACAGGAACAGGAGCGAATGCTGAACGCGCGCATCGACCGGCTCAGGGCGGCAAGCAACGGTCTGAGCCAGCGCGTCAACCAGTTGCTTGAAACCATCGAACAAGACGAACAGGCCGCCGCCCGGATGAAACTGGCGCAAGAACGGGAAATCCGCCAGAAAGCGGCACGCACGATGGCAAACATCGCCATTGCAGCCATCGTCATGGTGCTTCTCTTTTCCGTCGTCATCGTCAGAGACATCGCCAGAGGCAACCATTACCGCCGGGAACTGGAAAAAGCCAAACTCTATGCCGAAAACTTGCTCGCCGCACGCGAAAAGCTGATGCTCACCATCACCCATGACATCAAGGCTCCCGCAGGCTCCATCATCGGATACATCGACTTGCTGATCCGCCTCGTCAAAGACAGAAGACAGCAGTTTTATCTGAACAACATGAAAAGCTCGGCGCAGCATTTGCTGAATCTGGTCACGTCCCTGCTCGACTACCACCGGTTAGAAGCGGGGAAAATGGACATCCAACGCATCGCCTTCAATCCGAACGAACTGCTGGCCCGCATCTGCAACGGATTCCTTCCGCTTGCGGAAAAGAAAGGCTTGCAACTGGTTTTGCAGGTGGAACTGCCTCCCCAGCTCGTCCTGGAAGGAGACCCTTTCCGCATCCGGCAAATAATAGAAAACCTGATATCGAACGCCTTGAAGTTTACATCCGCAGGCAAGATTGCCCTTCAAGCGAACTTCCTGAACGGAAACTTCGCCTTCAGCGTCACCGACACCGGATGCGGAATGACCGTGCAGGAACAGCAGCGCATCTTCCGGGAGTTCACCCGCCTGCAAAGCGCACAAGGCCAGGAAGGTTTCGGACTGGGACTGTCCATCACAAAGAAACTTGTAGAGCTGCTTGGCGGAAAGATTTCCGTAGAAAGCGTTCCCGGAAAAGGGAGCGCCTTTCACGTATCAATCCCGTTGCGCACTCTGCCATCCCGAATTGCAGAGCAAAAGAACGCCGCCCCCGAACCCCTTCCCCGCAAGCCGTTGCGAATCCTGCTCATCGACGACGACCGCATCCAGATGCAACTGACCGAGGCCGCTCTTTGCAACGTGCTTGACAACGGCCAAGGAAGCAAACCGGACATCCGTTGCTGCGAACACCCCGAAGAAGTGCTCAACCTGCTGCAGGCTTCCGACTTCGACATCGTGTTTACCGACCTGCAGATGCCCGCCATGAACGGCATCGAACTCTTGAAACACATCCGGAACCTGAAGAACCCTCATGCGAAAACGGTACCGGTCGTGGCCATCACCGCTCGCGGAGACATGAGCCGTGCAGACTTCCACACGCAGGGCTTTGCAGGAATGCTCCAGAAACCGTTCAGCCAAGAAGATCTTTGCCGGATACTGAAAGAAATCCGCCCGCTTCAGACAGCAAAAGCCGCCACCGTTTCCGAAAAGCCGACCGCCGTCTCCACCGCTTCCGGCAGGAAAACTTTCAACTTCGCTCCGCTTACGGCATTCTCCGAAAACGATTCGCAAGCCGCCCTCGAAATCATGCAGGCTTTCATCCGCGAAACGAAGCAGCACGTCCGGCAGTTGGAACAAGGCACACAAGAAAAAGACATGAAGCAACTCTGTGCCATAGCCCACAAGATGCTCCCCACTTTCATCATGATTGAAGCAAAAGACGCCATTCCCGCACTGCAATGGTTAGAGAAGCAGCGCGGAGAAACAGCCTGCACGCCGGAAGCGGAAAAAGCCGTACAACAGATTGTCGGACAGGCCAAATATGCAATCGCAGAAGCAGAAAAGGCCGCCGGACGAATCGATTAAGAAAAAAAACACTATCTTTGTAGAAACAACAAACAACTGGCACACATATATGGCACCGTCTTTATTGATCGTCGAAGATGATTTGACTTTTTCTACCATGCTGAAGACATGGCTTAAGAAAAAAGGATTTGAAGTGGAAACGGCAAGCACTCAGTCACGCGCACGCAAACTGCTGTCCGCCAACACATTCGATGCCGTATTGTCTGACCTCAGACTTCCTGACAAAGACGGAATGGCTTTGCTGTCGTGGCTGAGAGAACAGAAAAACCAGATACCGTTCATCATCATGACCGGATATGCGGAAATACAGAGCGCAGTGAAAGCCATAAAAGAAGGAGCTACCGACTACATCTCAAAGCCGGTACACCCCGACGAACTCCTGAAAAAAATCAATGAGGCCATCCGAAACGAGTATGAACAGCCAATCGATGACAATTCCGTCACTTCCCCTCAAAACTTTCTGGAAGGAGAAAGCGAAGCTGCCCGCCAACTCTACAATTATGTATCCTTGGTGGCTCCCACCCAAATGTCGGTGCTGATTAACGGAGCCAGCGGCACAGGGAAAGAATACGTAGCGCACCGCATCCACCAGCTCAGCAAACGCGCCAACAAGCCGTTCATCGCTATCGACTGCGGTTCTATCCCCAAAGACTTGGCCGCATCCGAATTCTTCGGTCACGTCAAAGGCTCGTTTACCGGAGCTTTCAGCGACAAGACAGGCGCTTTCGAGGAAGCGAACGGGGGAACTCTCTTTCTGGACGAAGTGGGAAATCTGAGCTATGAAGTGCAAGTGCAGCTTCTCCGCGCCCTCCAAGAACGGCGCATCCGAAAGATCGGCTCAAACAAGGAAATCGAAGTGGACGTGCGCCTCATCAGCGCAACCAACGAAAACCTGAAAGAAGCCATCAGCAAGGGCAATTTTCGTGAAGACCTGTTCCACCGCATCAACGAATTCACGCTCTATATGCCTTCTCTGAAAGAACGGCAAGAAGACATCCTCCTTTTTGCCAATTTCTTTCTCGACCAAGCCAACAAAGAGCTTGACCGAAACCTTATCGGTTTTGACGCTGAAACTTGCGAGGCGCTTCAAAGCTATTCATGGCCGGGGAACCTCCGCCAATTGAAGAATACGGTAAAAAGGGCTACTCTGGTGGCGCAAAGCGATTTTATATGCTTAAAAGACTTGGGAGAAGACTTCAACAGACAGGAACCTGCCGCCAGATACGAGTCGCTCTCATTGCATGACCAGGCAAACGAGAAACAACGGATTCTGAAGGCCCTCCAACAAACGAACAACAACAAAAGCAAAGCGGCAGTCTTGCTCGGCATAGACAGAAAGACTTTATACAACAAACTGAAACTCTACAATATTCCACAATAACATGTGGAATATTTCCACACCCGTATCCGCACTTTTCTACATTCCCTCTACACATCAGACAAAGAGAAAGCATTGTCTTTCTATAGCAAAGTGCCCAAAATTGCACTCATTATCAAAACAATAGTCAAAGCGTCCGTATCCGCCCTCAAACTTTGGCACAACAGTTGTTCTATATAAAGAGAAAACAAACCAAGACTTATAAAACTAAACTAAAACCCAACCCCATTAGATGTAGAGATTGTACTCATTCTCAAAAGATATAATCTCTTGATAAATGAAGATGCCTATGTGTTAAAAAGAAAGGAGAACGCTGTGAAGCCTTCTCCTTTCACTCTTTTTAGAAAGAAACTTATCGTTGTTCAGCACTCGAAAAACACCTCCAAAGATTATCGGCAGGCACCGGAGCTGTCAGGTCAATCAATTCCTTCGACACAGGATGAACGAAACGCACGCTCCGAGCAAGAAGAGAAATGCTTCCATCGGGATTGGAACGCGGAAAACCATATTTCAAATCGCCTTTGATGGGAGAACCTATTTTCGCCAACTGACAGCGTATCTGGTGGTGCCTCCCGGTAAGCAGCTCTATCTCCAGCAAAGAATAATTCTGCGAGCAACCTATCAGACGGTAATGCAGCACCGCCTTCTTGGAGTTCTTCACCTCTCTGGTATACGCATACGACTTGTTCTGCTTTTCATTGCGCACGAGATAATGCACCAGCTCGCCTTCTTCCATCTCAGGTCTTTGCTTCACAATGGCCCAATAGGTCTTTTTCACTTCCCCGTTCCGGAACATCTCGTTCAGTCGAGCCAACGCTTTGCTGGTTTTGGCAAATATCACCAAGCCGCTTACGGGACGATCCAAACGATGCACCACTCCTAAAAAAACATTTCCCGGCTTAGCATACTTATCTTTCAAGTATTGCTTTACGGTTTCTGCCAAAGGCTCATCGCCTGTCTTGTCGCCCTGCACGATTTCCGATGCAGTTTTGTTGACCACAATGATGTGGTTGTCTTCGTAAACTACTTCCATAATTGTTCTATACAAAGCAAAGACGCAAAACACAAAAGCCTTGCGCCTCTGCATTTCTGCGTCTTTGCAAAAAGAATTCTAACATGATAAAATTACATATTCATGCCGCCGTCAACTTGAATGACCTGTCCCGACACGTAAGAAGACATGTCGGAAGCCAAGAACAAAGCGATGTTCGCCACATCCTCCGGCGTACCGCCGCGACGCAACGGAATGCGCTTGTTCCATTCAGCCTTCACTTCATCGGAAAGCTGCGCCGTCATATCAGTAATGATGAATCCCGGAGCGATGGCGTTGGCACGGATGCCGCGCGAACCCAACTCCTGGGCAATAGACTTTGCCAAGGCTATCAGACCGGCTTTGGAGGCCGAGTAGTTGCACTGTCCGGCATTGCCATGAACGCCTACCACGGAAGCCATGTTGATGATGTTTCCGCTTCTCTGGCGCATCATGATCGGCGTGCAGGCATGTATGAAGTTGAAGGCAGACTTCAAGTTTACGGCTATCACCGCATCCCATTGGCCTTCGCTCATGCGCATCATAAGTCCGTCTTTCGTGATGCCTGCATTGTTTACCAGAATGTCAATCGAACCGAAATCGTTGTGAATCTGTTCCACCACTTTAGCCGTTTCCTCAAAGCTGGCTGCGTTCGAAGCATATCCTTTCGCTTTCACGCCGTAAGCGGCGATTTCCTTTTCTGTATTCTGTCCGTTTTCGTCAATCACCAAGTCAGTGAACGCTACGTTCGCTCCTTCGGAAGCAAACTTCAAAGCGATGGCTTTGCCGATACCGCGGGCTGCCCCCGTAATGACAGCCGTTTTTCCAGTCAATAATCCCATGTTCTCTTTTTTATTTAATATTAAACTACAAATTTTCTTTCCTGCCTTTGCAGCCCAATGCGCCGAACACGATTTTCGACACATACCGCCATCCTATCTCATCGTCCAAGTCTTCACCGATTTGCCCTCGGATGTAAGGCACTTCGATGCCTTTCACGCAACAGTGCAGGATGTCGGCGGTAATTTCCACATTGTCCAAGTCGAAATATCCTTTTTCTTTCCCGTCTTGAAGCACTTTCCTGAAGAGCAGGACTTCTTTCCGGTCAAATTCTTTCCGTGCCCCTTCCACCTTCCAGATGTCACGAAAGAATCCCGCACGAAGGGTGCCGTTACGATAAACCACCATCTTGATGGCATCCAAATGCGTCATTATCAGTTCCATAATTTTTTCATCGGGAGCCGCCGGACTTTTCGCCGCCTGTTCCATCTTGCCGGAAAGCATTTCCAGCTCCGACTCTACAACCGCCAGATAAATCTGCTCTTTGCTTTTGAAATAGGTGTAGAGCGTGCGCCGCCCTTTCTTGGAAGCCACGGCTATGTCGTTCATGGTCGTCTCTTCCACCCCGTTTTTGGCGAAAAGCTGGCGGGCCACGTCCACAAGTTTGGCTCTCGTCTTCTGCACGGTCATTTCTTTAATTGCACAACTGATATTGATGTGAGCAAAAGTAATGTTTTTCTTTCTATTTCACAAATATCCGCAAGGCAAATTAGAAAGTTCCTCCAAATGGCAACGGCAAGTTTCTGCAAAAAGTCACTCGTCAATCCGAATCAGCAGATTGGCAAGGATTGCAGTCAGCCCTCCTGTGGTGATGCCCGACGAGAAAATGTTGCGAAGCGTTTCCGGCAACCGGCCAAGTATTTCCGGAACAAGCTCTACGCTCAGGCCGAAAGAAAAGCTCAACGCCATGACAAGTGTGGCCTTGCGGCCGATTTTCTGCGCGGAGATGATGCGGATGCCTGCGGCAGCCACCGTCCCGAACATCAGGAGCGTAGCGCCTCCCAGCACGGGTTCGGGCATCAGTGAAAACACCAGTCCTACTGCCGGAAACAATCCCAGCAGAATCAAGAATCCCGCTATGAAATAACCTACATAACGGCTCGCCACTCCTGTAAGCTGAATCATTCCGTTGTTTTGGGCAAAGATAGAGTTGGGAAAGGAATTGAACATGCCTGCAAGCATCGAGTTGAAGCCGTCGGCAAGAATGCCTCCCGATGCGCGCTTCACGAACTTTTCGCCTTCCACCGGTTCTCCGGATATCAGCGAGTTGGCCGTGATGTCGCCGTAGGCTTCGATAGCGGTTATCAAATAAACGAGTCCCAAAGCAATGACAGCCGATATGTCGAACGATATGCCGTAACGGAAAGGAACCGGGACGTTGAAGCCTCCATAACTTTGCACATCGGAAAAGTCGACCATCCCCAACGCCCACGCCAGCACGTAGCCTATGACCAGACCGATTACAATCGAACTCATCCGAAGGTAACGGTTAGAACTCCTGTTGAAGAAGACGATGAGTGCCAGCACCAAAGCCGCCAGCCCTACATGGCGCAACGAACCGAAAGAGCCGTCGGCCTGCGCAGCAGCCCCGCCTCCGCAAGCCGTGATGCCGACACGTATCAAACTCATGCCTATCAAGGTGACCACAATGCCCGACACGAGCGGAGTGATGACTTTCCGCGTGTAGCGCAACACCCGGCTGATGAGCATCTCTACCACGGACGCCGCCATGCACGCTCCGAAAATGCTCCCCAATCCGCCGACCAGTCCGGCGGAGATTATCGGCCCGATGAACGAGAAGCTCGTCCCTTGGATGCACAGCAATCCGCAACCGAGAGGGCCGACGCGACGGCATTGGATGAAAGTGGAAACGCCGGAAGCGAACAAAGCCATCGAAACCAGAAAGCCGGTAGTGTCCAAATCCAGTTCCAACGCTCCGGCTATGATGAGCGGCGGAGTGATAATGGCCACAAAGATGGCAAGCAGATGCTGAAAAGCCGCAAAAAGGGTATCTTTCAAAGGCGGCCGATCGTCCAGCCCGTAAATCAGTCCGTTGCTCCGAACACCCGATTCTTCCTGTTCCATCTTCCGTCAGTCTTTAATCTTTATCCGGCAATTGTCGAGGCTTTCTATCACGGCGAGCGACTCCACATGGATGCCTTGCGCGCGCAGGCTGTCTCCCCCATGCTGGAACGCCTTCTCAATCAGAAATCCCATCCCCACAAGTTCCGCGCCCGCCTGACTCACCAAATCGGCCACTCCTTTCGCAGCATTTCCGTTGGCCAGGAAATCGTCGACAAACAGCACTTTGTCGCCCGGACAAAGATAGTCTTTGCTTACGCACACAGTGTAGGTGGTACCTTTAGTAAACGAATAGACGCTGGTAGTCAGCATGTTTTCCATCGTGCTCGGTTTCTTCTTCTTTGCAAACACAACCGGCAGTTCCAGCAGATACCCCACCATAATGGCCGGAGCGATTCCGCTTGCTTCAATCGTCATCACTTTATTGATATCGGTTCCGGCAAAACGGCGGACAAATTCAACGGCCATTGATTTCATTAGAATCGGGTCCATCTGGTGGTTGATGAAATTGTCCACTTTGAGGATTCCTCCCTCAAAGCATTTCCCGTCACGCAAGATTCGTTCTTTCAGTGCTTTCATATCTCAAAAGAGTTTATAGTAAGAAGCGGCAAAGTTACAAGTTTTCCTCAACATTAAAAATAAAATCCGGGCGCAAGCGTATCCGAAGACAAGCGAAAAAAATCAAAACGCCCCGGCCCTGCACCGAAACGCGGCCAAACAAAAAGGCAGGCCGGTTCATGCAAACCGATACCTGCCTCAAAAAATGATTTATGCTTTCAGCCCTTATTTCTTGAGCTTTTCGCGCACCACCTCTACCACTGCCGGCAGCAACGAAATAAATATGATGGCCACCAGCAACAGCTTGAGGTTTTGCTGCACAAAAGGCAAATCTCCGAAGAAATAGCCCGCATAGCAAAACAGAAGCACCCACAAAGCCGCCCCCACAAGATTGTACAACATAAAATAATAATAGTGCATTTTCCCCATTCCCGCCACAAAAGGAGCGAAGGTGCGCACTATCGGCACAAAACGGGCAATAACGATTGTTTTCCCTCCATACTTCTTGAAAAACTCATGAGTCTTGTCCAGATAGCTCTGTTTGAAAATCTTGGAATTAGGATTGCTGAAAAGTTTTCTCCCGAAGAAATGCCCGACCATATAATTACACGAATCCCCCAACACAGCTGCCGCAAACACGATAAGCACCAGCACGTGTATGTCCAAAGGCATATCGGGCAATGCAGAAATGGCTCCGCAAACAAAAAGCAAGGAATCCCCCGGAAGAAAAGGAGTGACAACCAAACCTGTCTCACAAAAGATAATGACAAACAAAATTGCATAAGTCCACAAATGATAATCCTGCACAATGGCAATCATGTGCTGGTCGATATGCAAAATAAAGTCAATGATAAAATCCATAGCTACAACAAAAATTGAACAAAAGAAATGGAGGGCGCTGAAAAATAAAAGCAATATTTTTCACGTCCTCCATTTTAGATAACAGCTTTTGCCGTGTTAAAAATATGAATATGAAATAGAAAAATAAATTTCTTACTGCAAAGTTTCTATCCACTCAAGAGCCTGCTTAGCCGTAGCGTTCTCCGGGTCTATAGCCAAGTTCTTGTTCCAATAGATTTTAGACTGCTCGAAATCTTTCACTTGAATGTAATAGTACGCCAAATAGCTCTGGCACTCAATCAGCAAAGACTTCGAAGCGTTCGGATTCTGTTCCAAAACAGACAAAGCCTTCTCGTAATACGGCTTTGCCAATCCTTGGGTAGTCTCCGGGTCGAGCATCGCATTGGTGCGCGCACGCCAGAAGTAACCCAAATAATTGTCAGGAACGCGCTCTGACACTTGAGCAAAGATTGTATCGGCTTCAACCAGATAAGCCTTCTTCTGAATGGTATCTACAGCAGCTACCGCAGCATTTCCGGCAGCAGTAGAGTCAGCCGGAGCCACCAAAGAACCTGCAGCCATGTAATAGAGACGACCGAACAAGAACAAATCGCTCACGTTCTCTTCGCCGCCTTTCAGTCCGTCCAAATAAAGCTGGTACATCCGGATGGCCTCAGGATAATTCTGCCATTTTTCGTATGCCTGAGAAGCCTCTTTCGCAATATCCGGATGCTCTTTGTCTTTATCGGCCTCAAGCGCTTTGTTGAACTCAGCTATGGCCAAGTCCTGATCGCCGTGCAAGAAATACAAACGGGCACGATAGAGGTAGTCCAAATATACGTAGTCCGGATTTTCAGGGTCTTGGAAGAACACGTCTGCCGCTTTCAACCCCTCATCGTATGATTTCAATTCATAAAGATTGTACATCTTAAGACGGCGAAGCAGGTGGCTCTCCGGATCCATAGACACACCTTTTTCTGTCATTTCCAGAGATTTCGCGTAATCCTTGTTCAGATAAAGCAACATGGCATAACGCCCGTAATCGCTCTTTTCAGGCGTTCCTCTCTGCATAAACTCATCGTATGACTGCTTGGCCAAACTGTTTTTGCCCATCTGGTAGTAAGCGACCGCCAACTCGCGGTCTACGTTAATTTCTTCCGGATGCTTGCTCTTCAACTCCATCAGTTTGTCTACAGACAACTGAGGATTTACGCCTATATATGCGCGTGCATACTTGTAATAAGCCTCAAAGCTGTCTTCATCAAACAAGATAGCCTGTTCATAATAACCGCAAGCTGTCCCAACATTTTTCTCAGCCAAAGCTACGTCCCCCGCAAACATGCAAGTCACTGCTGATTTTGAATCAACTTTCATTGCACGCTCGGCATAGTCTTTTGCCTCAGCTATTTTTTCATTTTCCAGATATGCGTTACCGATTGCGACAAGCAAAGAAACGTTTTTCTTGTTTTTTCCTTTTACTAACTCATCGAAACCTTCAGCTGCAGCACTGGGATTGTCTTTAATAGTAGCCGCTATTTGCTCAACCTGCTTTGACAGTTCAGAAGAAAGCGGTTCCTGCGCATACAAAGAAGCAGAAAGCAGGAAGCTACAGCAAAGTATACCAAAAACTTTATTTTTCATAATCATATTCTACTCAAATTAATTAAAATTCATCTTTAACGTTTACCAAACGAACCGGCTGCGTCGCAGGAACAAGTCCGGACTTGAGAATGATACGTTGCCCTCTGTCACCCGTCAAGAAAGTCATCAATCCTGTAGGCAATCCGTTCTTCGGATCGTTCACCAGAATAAAGACATCATGAGTCAACGGATATTGTTTCAAAGCCAAATATGCTTGATAAGGTTTAAAGCTGTTTACAACCGTTGCATGTCCGGAGTTGCTGACAGCCATCACTCTGACGGCATCATTGAACGAAAGCCGCGTAGTGTCACGAACGTTCCCTATCCAATTGGCACCGATTACCCCCATCGCAGACGGAGTTTGAGAAACATAACGAATCACTTCCTCATTCGATTTCAAGGCAGTCAACGTAGAAGACAAACTGTCACCTCCGCAAATGGAATCAATCGCATAATGGACAAGCCCTGAATCAGGATTGTCAAACACCACTTGCAGTTTTCCGAGTTTGGACTGCGGATACAATTCTTTCCATTCCGTGATTTTACCTGTCAGAATATTGCGGAATTGGCCTACCGTAAGCAAAGAATCCGTATTGGCAGGATTCGTAATCAAAGCAATTCCGCTGATAGCCATACGGATAGACTCAGGAAAAAATTTGCGTGCATGAAAAGAGGCTACTTCTCTATCTGTCAAACGGCGGTTGGCGATAACCAGTCTTACACTGTCTTTCAGCAAAAGATTGATAGCTTCGACCTCACTGCAATAGATAGGGGTCACATTTGCTTCGGGAGTCAAGGCACGATAAACCTGAAGTTCTTCCTCAATAATAGGCTTGAACGATTCGTCCACAGCTATTTTGATTGTTCCTGAATACAGCGTTTCTCCATCGCCTTTTTTCTGGCTGCCACACGAAACGAAAAACAGCAAAGAAATTATATATAAGAACACTCTTTTCATACACGCAAATTTGAAGCTAAATTATTGCAATCTAAATTGAATCGGCAAAGTATAGTAAACGGGGACATTACGTCCGTTCTGCTTGCCCGGAATCCATTTCGGCAACGTACTAACCACACGAATCGCTTCCCTGTCACAGTTCGGGTCAAGCGAACGAAGCACTTGGATATCTTCCACCGTACCGGTCGCAGATACGACGAAACGTATGATTACACGTCCTTGAATGCCGTTCTCCTGAGCAATCGTCGGATACCGCAAGTTCTTTGCGATATACTTCAGCAATTCAGCCTGACCGCCTGGGAACGTCGGCATCTGTTCTACCATCGTATACGGTTTTTCTTCCTCCACCGGAGCTTGGGTAATCACTTCCTGCAGGTCGGCAATGTCCGCACCGTCCAATTCGTTGTTACCTTTCACATCGGCAATAGAAATCGTAACCTTCGACTCGTTCAAGTCATCTTGGCTCTTCAGTTCGTCTTCATCAGCCACTTCTTCGTCCTTCTTGATGACCGGAGCGGTAAACTTGATGGTACTCTTCAACTGGGGAGGAGGAGCAATCTGCTCAACAGGTTTCACCAATTCTTCCTGCTTCACCTCAGGTTCTTCCAATTGAGAGAGCTGAGTCACTTCCAACATTTCCTCTTCCTTCTCAGGAATAGCCATCTGAATCAGACGCGGAAGATAAAAACCAACGGCGGCAACCACAATCACAATAATGATAGCGGCCATCTGCCGTCTTCCGAAGTCACGGCGCATCTTATAGGCACCGTATGCTTTATTCTTATCTTTGAAAATGAGTTCACACCATTCCAAAGAAATCAAATCAATTTTTGCCATATTTTTCTTTTTTAGGTGTTACACATTTCAACTTACTGCATCTTGACTCAACTGTCCCTTAGAGGTATAATTGTCAATCAAGAACTGGTCGCCTTCCGTAATGTCTACAATCACATACTTACCGATACTGCAAATCTGCATTTCATCCAACGCATCAATCAAATTCTTATAAGTTGACTTGTCAGTCGCCTTGATAATCACAGTCGGCGTATTCTTTGCACCCTTTACTTCAGAAACCTGCTTTTTATATTCTTCTTCCGTAATTTCCAGATTAGCCTTCTTCTGCTTCAACGCTTCTACCTTCTTTACGGCATCATAGTTCTTGCGAAGCAAAACCGCACGAATACCGTCAGCCGTATAATTCGTTTCTTTCAAAGAAGTATAATCCTCGTAGTTCGGCTCGCCTTCATAATAATAGAGCTTATTATCCGCATCCAGCAAAATAGTGAGCGCCTGTGAAGCCTTCACCTTATTCTGCATATCCTCGGTAATGTTCTCATCATTGGTAGGCATACTGATTTCCATCGTCTGAGGCTTGCTCAAAGAGGTACACAGCATAAAGAAAGTAATCAGAAGCATGTTCATGTCCACCATCGGCGTAAAGTCTACGCGGACGGCCATCTTCTTCTGCTTCGAGCCTTTTCCTTTTTTGCCTCCACCGTTATCTTGTATTTCAGCCATATTCAAACTCCTTTTTTATTCGTCAGACACTTTTTTCAATGAAGTAATCAGATTGTATCTGTTTTCCTTCAAATCTTGAAG
>CALUGI010000009.1 GCA_944320135.1 uncultured Phocaeicola sp.
AAAAACGCGAGGCGGGAAAAGGGACGAAAACGAACGCACCTATATTATATATAAAAACCGGGAGGGAAAAGGAAAAAAGACGGAGGAAGAAAAAAGAAAAAACGCAGAAAAAAATACCTCCAAGCACGAGGCAACGCATAGACAAGAACAAACTTGGCGAGGACATTGCAAGAAATGCTAAAATATTGCCCCGCCACTTTTGTTTCCGTCACAAACAGGCAATTGCCAGAAATACGCAACTTGAATCCGCTCCTGCGCCTTTCGCTCCTCTACTTAAACATCTTTTCGATATCTTCATCTTTCAGCACCGTCAGCACAACCTTACCGTCCGGCGTGTAGTTGGGAGAAGACACGGCAAAAAGGCCGTCTACCAAACCGTCCATTTCTTCATCCGTCAACACTTGCCCCCGAACAATCGCCGCCGCTTTTGCCAATGTCAGAGCCAGCGCACCCTGCACTTCTTCCTTCACCCTGCCACCTTTCACAGCGGCTGTATGCACAAGATCGGTCAACAACCTTTCAGGATTCAGCCCCTCGATGCCTCCGGGAATGCCGTTCACAGCATACGTACCGTTTCCCAAATCGCCCAACTCGAACCCCAAACAATTCAAATCCTCCCAGATATCTTCCAGCACAAGAACCTCATCAGGAGAAAAATGCACCATATCAGGAAACAAAACGCGCTGAGAAGCATTCTTATGCTCCGCCATCCGTTCCATATAGCGGTCGTAAAGAATCCGCACATGCGCCCGCCGCTGGTCGATAATCATCAGCCCCGACTTGACGGAAGTCAATATAAAACGCCCCTTATATTGGAAATGCGGCATGGAACCGTCTGCCACTTTCGTTTCTGCATGTCCGGCATACAAGTCGGAGGCAGGAGCGGCGTCCCATCCTTCGTCCGCAATCGGGAAATCCTCACTTTTCCGGCTTCCATGCTCCAGGCCCTGGAACAGAGGTTCCCAGGCGGAATTACTTTTAGCCCGACTATAATAAGAGGACGGAGGCGCCGCCGGAATGTCGAACGGATTGTATGACGGGTCAAACGAGGTTGTGGGAGGATTCGGAGCATCCGGACGAGACGACCGGTCGAATGCCGGAATATCAGGCATCCCCTCCGTATCAAAATCTATGGAAGGAACTTCATTGAAACGCCCCAGCGTTTCCTTTACAGCGGCGGCGAGAATTTGCCAAAGCGCCTGCTCGTTTTCAAATTTGATCTCGGTCTTTGTCGGATGAATGTTCACGTCAATGTCAGAAGGAGCGACTTCAAAGTAGATAAAATAAGAAACCTGCTCTCCCACCGGCACCAGATTGGTGTAAGCGTCGGCCACCGCCTTATGGAAATAAGGATGGCGCATATACCTGCCATTGACAAAAAAGAACTGGCGCGCTCCTTTCTTGCGGGAAGATTCCGGTTTGCCCACAAAGCCATGAATCTTCACCATTGTCGTATCCACGTCCAAAGAAAGCAGGTCTTGATTGATTTTTTTCCCGAACACTCCTATAATGCGCTGCCGCAGACCTGAAGCCGGAAGATGCAGCATTTCCGTACCGTTATGAAGCAAAGTAAACGACACGTCCGGATTCACCAAAGCCACCCGTTCAAATTCCGTAAGAATGTTGCCCAACTCCGTCTGGTCGGACTTCAGGAACTTCCGCCGGGCGGGAACATTGAAGAACAAGTTTTTCACCGAGAAATCGCTGCCTTTCGGACATGCTGCGGCTTCCTGGCTCACCACCTTCGAACCGGCTATCTCAAGCAACGTGCCCAACTGCCCGTCACTCTGGCACGTGCGAAGCTCCACTTGAGCCACCGCCGCAATGGACGCCAACGCCTCTCCCCGAAAACCCATCGTATGCAACGAAAACAAGTCGGCAGCCTCCCGTATTTTCGACGTGGCATGACGTTCAAATGCCATACGCGCGTCCGTCTCAGACATCCCCTTCCCATCGTCAATCACACGGATACATGTCTTTCCCGCATTCGTCACACTGACATCGACGTGCGAAGCTCCCGCATCGATGGCATTCTCAACCAACTCTTTCACTACTGATGCAGGACGTTGGATTACCTCCCCTGCCGCTATCTGATTCGCTACGGAATCAGGCAGCAACCGAATTACGTCGCTCATATCTTTCAAGTTTTTTGAATTCTTTCGTTCTTGTTCTTTAAAGAGCCGGGCCGGACATTAACTTAACGGAGATACGAAACCCAACCGACGGGCTGAAAAAGTCCGGTTCAACCGCCCGGCCTACTCGAACAAATGGCTGTTCGGAAGCTCAACCGGGCCGCGAACATTCTTCTTCAACTGGTCTTCCACGCGTTTGGCCCGCCAATTGAAAATATCATGCTTGTCAAGAGGACGGATATAGTCGAACCACACAAAGTTCTCAAGCCTGTCCTTTCCGGAGGGTATCTGCGACATGGGATAAAGCGTTCCGTTCGATTTAGGGCTCATCACCATACGCTCAATTTTGCGGTTCTCCAAATAAATCTCCAACTTGCTTGTCTCCGATACGTTCATGCCTATAAGCGTGCTGTCTGAATCCATCGGATAATACACCACACGCACGGATCCGACGACTTCCGTTTTCTTCATCTCTCCGCCATAGAAATAAGATTTTATTTCTTTTCCTGTCACCTGGTTGTAGAGTGCGGAATCCACTTGCTCCACCGAAAGCGCTTGTCCAATAATGTGCGACCAGTCAATCGTACTGTCATTCATATACACCTTCATCACCTCGCCCACCAGCTGCTGGTTGGCGTTCCAAACAATAGGGTCACGATACATAGTCAAACAACTGTCGACAGTAGAAAAGACCAGCGAATCCGCCGTTCCCTGCAAATCCGTCCGATAAAAGCGCACTTTATGGAAAGCCCTCATCTCACGATACATGGAATCCGTATTTATGTGAAAAGTTTCCGCCAGCAACGTGTCCGCATGAAGAAACAGGCTGTCCCCTTGCGAATAGTCTATCGCCACGGCACTGTCTGTCGCGAAAGCAAATTTCCTTTGCTCGTCGTAATAACCGTACTCGCCCGTCATCATGTTCCGGTTCACAGTATCCGTCATCACCATGTGCCCGAAGGCTTCTCCGATACCTGTATTGCGATCGTAGAAGAGCGTATCGCCAGTCAACTGTTTTCCTCCGTCCAGCAAGAGCGAACGGTTGTAAAGGTCCGCTTTTCCTGTAATCGTATTGTAAGTGCCTTTCTCCGACCAAATATGACTTGTGCCGCTCCATATATCAGAAGGGCCTACAATATTCGCCACTTTTGTCGCAGTATTATAACGAAGCGTATCAGAAGTCAGCGTAAATTGCGGGTTCACCAAACGCACATCATAATTGAACACCGACTGTTTCGTCTGCGGACTATATTCCCCCCACTCCGATGTCAAGACATTCTGGTCGTCCATCATCGTTCCCCCGTCGAAGAAATAGCCGAGATTGTACGCCCGGTCATAGTTCAAGCTGTCCGTCAGAAGCGTAACGGTACGATTCTCCATCCGCACATTGTCGCGCATCCGCGCCATCCGTGACGGACCATCGTAATATAGACGGTCTCCATAAAGGAAAAGCGTATCGCCCTGTACCATGCGCACGTTCCCGAATGCTTCGAAACCGTCCGTCCCGTCATAGTAGCAAGCACTGTCGCAATACATATATACGCTGTCATGACGGAAACGCACGTTCCCCGTCACAATCTGCGCATCCGGGCGTGAAGCATCCTTACGCAACACATCAGAATGAAGCAAGTAGACCCGGCTCTTCGCCGCCGGCTTGCTGCGCGCCGGAGCAGGCGTCCGCATACTGTCTGCGGCCTGTTCGGAAAGGCTTGCCTTGCCCGTTGCCGGGAAGCCGCCCGTCCTTGCCGCCGCGCAGAACACGGCCACACAAAGCATCAGTCCCACCAAAAAGCGGCGCATCCGGCGTGCGCCTCCAGCCACGTTACGTTCCGTGTTCATCCGCCAAGCGTTATTGTTTCACCCATCCCGGATATTTGAAATCACACTTGCGCCATTCCGGACTGATGCGCACGTATGTTGTCCGTTGCTTCTCGACAATCCATTCCTGGAGCTTTTCTTCGCTCCTTTTCGCGGTCACGATTTCTTTCAAGCGCTGGTAATCTTCCGAGATAGTAGCCTTATGCCCATCGATACGGTTCTTCAACTTCACGATGGCGCAAACCTCTTTACCTTTAGCGTTCGTCATCGTGAAAGGTTCTGACACCTCGCCGATTTTCATGCCCTCCACCGTGCGTGCTACTTCCTGAGAAACGAGCCCTGCCAGCTGCTGCATTTCAAAGCGGGAAGTGGCAGTCTGCGGATTGGCCAGCAGACCGTGGTTGTTGCGCGTGTCCTTATCCTGCGACACCCATGCGGCCGCCTCGTCAAACGACACTTTTCCCTTGCGTATATCATTGGCCAGCGTGTCCAGACGAGACAATTCGCGCTCCACGTCGACCTCGTCTACGCGCGGCTTCATCAAGATATGACGATAGCTCACACGGTCGCCCCGCTTCTCTATCAACTGGGCAATATGGAAACCGTATTCCGTTTCAAACACTTTCGATATCTTCTTCGGGTCGGTCAGATTGAACACGACATTGGCAAACTCCGGAGTCAGCTCCCCTCTGCCCGTAAAGCCGTACTCGCCTCCGCGCCGCGCCGAACCGGGGTCTTCCGAATAAAGGCGTGCCAGCGTAGAGAAAGTGGTTTCCCCCCGGTTGATACGGTCGGTAAACTCGCGCAGCTCTTTCTTCACGCGCTCTATTTCTTCTTCCTTTATCGCGGGCTCGCGCGTAATGATTTGCACCTCCACCTGCGTGGGCACGAAAGGAATGCTGTCCTGCGGCAGGCGGCTGAAGTAGTTGCGCACCTCTGCGGGGGTCAGCTTGATGTCGCCTACAATCTTGCGCTGCATTTCCTGCACGGTCTTCCCGTCGCGAATGTTCTCGCGCAACATTTCGCGTATCTGCGTAGAAGTTTTGTTGTAATATTCTTCCAACTTTTCTTTCGAGCCTATCTGGTCGATGAGCCACGACATTTGGGCCTCCACTCCTTGCAGCACCTCCTGATCGGTGACCGTCACACTGTCTATTTCCGCCTGGTGAAGGAAGAGCTTCTGCACGGCCAGTTCTTCAGGAATCACGCAATAGGGGTCGCCGTCGAAACGCCTTCCTTCATACTGCGCGTTCAAGCGTTCGTTCTCCACGTCGGACTTCAGGATAGCCTCATCACCAACCACCCATACCACTTCGTCAATTACGTTGTCCTGAGCATACAGGCTGCACGGCTGCCACAACAGCGCCGTCAGAACATGGATTCCGATTAAAATCAGTCTGTTCATTTCTTGTCAATAATAAGTTTTCTTTTCTTCTCCGGCGGGGCCGCACACTCGGCCTGCGGAAAATTCATGCAAATCAATCAACGGACGAAGATACTTCATTAATCATTCACTGCCATCACAATTAACGGTTTTTAAAACCTCTTGATTGATTTCTACCGAAAACCGTTTCTGCAAGCGTTTCAGTTCTTCTTCTTCACAAGCCTCCGCATAATCGCGTTCCACCCGTTCGCGAACATCCTCAAAATCTTCCGGACCTTTCTTCAAGCGTTTGCCAACCACAAAAGTATAAGGCAAACCGGGCTTGGGGGCGAAACCGCCGCATTTGAACGCCAGCTTGTCGACATATTCGTTCCTGCCTATCTGAAACAGGCCGGTTTCCGCCTCTGCCCTCAAGTTTCCGTCCTCCTTTGCAAGCCTTTCCAGTTCTTCCTTCCACGAAGCGAGAGGCAGCTTTCTCAACTTCTTCTTCAACTTCGAAGCGGCCTTCTTGTTTAAGCAATGGACTACTCCACCCTTAAAATGAGGCAAATCCCAAGCATAATTTTTCCGGCGGGCTTTGAAGAAAAGTTCCAGCGTCTTGTCAGACACAGGCCCGCGCCTTTTTGAAAAATGCCGCCCGTCCCAGTAAACGGCCAGCAGGCCCTCTTCTATCCGTTCCGACAAAACCGAAGCCTCATCCGGACGCAGCGCGCCGGAACAGCCCGACATCTTTCCTCCTGACGAAGGCACCGCTTCAGGCACTGCTTCCTCCGTTTTACGGTCGACAAGACGCACGATATGAATGCCCAACGGGGAGACGAAGGGTTCGGAAAACTCTCCGCAACCCAAACGGCCGAGACGCTCGGAAAACTCATCGAGCAATCCGGACAACAGCATCCACCCTTCGCCCGGATACCCTTCGCTTCCGGCCTTATGCTTCGCAGACATTTCATGAAAAGAAGCCCCCTTCCGCAATGCCTGATATACGGAATCTATTGTCCGCCGCGCCTTCAGCCACTCTCCTGCCGGAGCGTGCTGAGGAAGGAAGCAAGAAATGTGTTCAATGTTTACCCACTCCCCCAAAGGCCGATGCTCCGATGCCCCGCGACTGCCGGAACCGCTCCGGGCGCACTCCAACGCTTTTCCCTGCAGGGCACTGCACATCAATCGGAATTCCGGCAAAGTGTCCCACCTCTGTCTCCGCGCATCGGCCACTTTCAGTTTGAAATAAAGGAAACGCTTCAGGTAGCTTTCCGGAGAGACCTTCTCCCGACACGCCGCCTGCCTGTAATAATCACTGAATTCGGCCGCAGAGACCGGATTGCCGTCGATTGACAGCAACGTCCCGCTCTCCGTCTCCGCATGAGACAAGAGGCCGGACAGCATCATTGCAATCAGCATGAAAACCGTTTTCTGTCGCATCTGTTTTCCCTCAAGTGCATGACGGACATGAAAACGGGGCATACCGGACTCCGTTCGCCCGCCATGCCCCGTCTGTTTATCCTATCAAAAATTTACTGCGGACGGCTGTAGTTAGGAGCCTCGCTGGTAATCGCCACGTCATGCGGATGGCTTTCCAGCACCCCTGCATTCGTGATTCGCGTAAACTTGGCATTGTGCAGTTCCATGATGTTGTGAGCGCCGCAATAGCCCATACCAGCACGCAGGCCGCCCACCAACTGATAAATCACTTCATACAACGTTCCTTTATAAGGCACGCGCGCAGAGATGCCTTCCGGCACCAGTTTCTTCACATCCGTCGTAGTCGACTGGAAATAACGGTCTTTCGAACCATTTTCCATCGCCTCCAACGAACCCATTCCGCGATACGACTTGAACTTGCGTCCGTTGAATATGATTGTATCGCCCGGAGACTCTTCCGTTCCGGCCACCAGCGAACCGATCATCACGCTATATCCTCCTGCAGCCAGAGCCTTCACCACATCGCCAGAGTAGCGGAGTCCGCCATCGGCAATCAAGGGCACTCCCGTTCCTTCCAGCGCTTTGGCCACATCATACACGGCGCTCAACTGGGGTACGCCGACACCTGCCACCACACGGGTCGTACAGATAGAGCCCGGACCGATGCCCACTTTCACCGCATCGGCTCCCGCTTCCACCAAAGCCTTGGCAGCCGCCCCCGTAGCGACGTTGCCCACCACGATGTCGATGTCGGGGAAGTTCTTCTTCGCTTCCCGCAGCTTCTCTATCACGTACTTGGAATGTCCGTGTGCGGTGTCGATTACAATCGCGTCAGCTCCCGCAGCCACCAAAGCAGCCATGCGGTCCAACGTGTCGTTGGTCACTCCGACCCCCGCAGCCACGCGCAAGCGTCCTTTAGAGTCCTTGCAAGCCATCGGCTTGTCTTTCGCTTTCGTAATATCCTTATAGGTAATCAGTCCTACCAGCTTCCCGTTAGCGTCGACCACCGGGAGCTTTTCAATCTTGTTTTCCTGAAGAATGTTTGAAGCTGTTTCCATATCGGTGCCCGGAGCCGTGGTCACGATATTCTCCTTGGTCATCACCTCATCGATGCGTTTCTTCAAGTCTTTCTCAAAGCGGAGGTCACGGTTAGTGACGATGCCTACCAGATAATTTTCATCGTCCACCACAGGGATGCCGCCAATCTTGTATTCGGCCATGATGTCCAGCGCATCCTTCACCGTAGAACCTCTCTTGATGGTCACAGGGTCATAAATCATGCCGTTTTCCGCGCGCTTCACGATTGCCACCTGGCGGGCCTGCTCTTCAATGGACATGTTCTTATGAATCACTCCGATACCTCCTTCGCGCGCAATGGCTATAGCCATCTGCGCCTCTGTTACCGTATCCATAGCGGCGGTCACGAAAGGAATCTTCAACTCGATGTTGCGTGAGAACTTAGTCGTAAGTTCGACTGTTTTAGGTAAGACTTCAGAATAGGCGGGAATCAACAATACGTCATCGTAAGTCAATCCGTCCATAACAACTTTATCTGCAATAAATGACATAAGACTTTATGATTATATTGCGTGCAAATATACGGATTTTATTCAGAATGCGCAGTGCGATTAACATCTTTTTTCAGAAAAAAGCGCCACGCGCCAATACAGCAATCACACAACCGGACAATACACTGCCGCCGGATTGAGACAAAAATTCGGCGGCCTTCTCATAAAAAGCCGCCCTGTTCGTATTGAAAGCCGCCCGCTTTCACCCGCAACATCCGCAACCAACCAACACGTTGATTTGCAAGAAAATACGAAACACTCTAAAATAAAATACACAAAAACGCTTGTTCATTCAAAACAAATCATTACCTTTGCATCCGCAATTCGGGGTGTAGCTCAGCCCGGTTAGAGTACGCGTCTGGGGGGCGTGTGGTCGCTGGTTCGAATCCAGTCACCCCGACTGGTGAAATCCGCCACCTGCTACCAAGCAGGTGGCGGATTTTATTTTTCAGTGGATATCCTTTTTGATAATTCTTATAAACTTGGTTTTCAAACAGCATATCAATTGAATGCGCAAACGGAAACGCATCCTGTGATTCAGTTCATAAATCCATATCCGTCCCTTTTCAAAGCATTCAGGAACGGTCTGTTCAAAGTAATCAAGCTCATCCTTACTTAATGTTTGCCCTTTTCTTAAATAGAAAATCAGGTAGGTGTCGATATAATGATTATGGTCAGGCTCTTCTTCATGCAGCCATTTGACAAACATTTCATAAAATTCCCGGTCTGTTTCACCTTCCTGCTTGAACTCATAGACAAACGGCAAAGAACATTGAGTAAGATAATCTATTTCATCCGGACTGAATAATGGGCCGCCCTTTCCGCTTGGCGAATTTGGCACTTTCAGGCTTTCAAGAAACTGCCTGAACGGGGCTTCGATTTCGGTTACAATCATAAAGTTAACGTTAAGTTTAATTACTATCCTTCATACGCAAGGCCAATATCTTTTGCACTGCTTGATTTTTTGTCGCTTGTTGCAATAAGCCTAATCGCCTTTGGCCAATTCGACGGTCAGCCGCACGGAATATGTCTGTCAGTTCCCAACTGTCGTGTTCAAAATGTTTGATCATAATCTCCGATACGGGAGTATCTATATATTCACGTATCAATCCCGAAACCTTCGGAACGACTGTCTCAAAAGGATAGCATATATGCCATTCTGACAAAACGAATTGTTTCGGATAGTCAAAAATAATTTCTTTCCCTAAGGTAATCCAATAACGTGGTATGGTGTCTCCATACGCTCCGACAGGATATGAAGCGCAATGAATCTGAAAATCAATTTCCGAATCAATTATCAGATATAATTCCTTTTGCAGTTTACTCCATCGCTTCATTGTTCAATTCTTTCTTTAAATGCCAATCTGTTCATTTCGTCTTGTTAACTTGCTTGTTCAAGAAACACTTTATAAATGACAAGCATAACAGCTACAACAATAGAGTTTCCCCATTTTATTTTCTTGACGAATACTTGCCATTCTGACAAGAAGAACTTGTCAGCTTGCGAAATTGCCACTTTATTAGCCAAAGATGTGATAATGGGGAACAAAACCAGCGGGAGAAGAAACCAAAGGCCGGCTTCTGCCCCATACTTCCAGGCAACGACATCCACCAACACGTATGCCAAGAAGTTTAATAACAGCAAAAAGTTACAGATGAATTTCATATTATATATTTTATTATTTCCAACCGCTTAGGACCAAGATTATATTAAAAGGTGCAGAACCAGATACATAGCCTAATCCCCATTTGAACTTGCATGTTTTAGGAAATAGACTCATAAATTCATGTATAGAGTCCATGTCCGTCGTGCAAAGTTCTGTTCCATCGGTATAGATGCTAAAGACACAATCAGATGTGATTCCTATATAAGATGATGCTTGTTCTTGCACCTGTTTCAACAATCTTTCCATGCTATCTGAATGAGCCTTAAATACCTTGATGTTTTTATCTTCCAATAGGTAAGCCAATTCTGATTTGGCAATCGTGAGAATTGAAGCGGTAGACACCAGCTCATGAATCAAGGCTTTTCTATCATCAATGCCCAAATCGTCAGCGCACAGGTCGCCCTCATGAAAGAAGTCATCCAACTGACTTTCGTCCCATCCGTGCCCTAATTCCCAATGCCTGCCTATTTCAAAAACAAAATCGTCAGGAAGATTAAAAGCGTCTTCTACAAGTTCCCGCAATTCATCTTCATATTGCTTATACCAAGAGCCTACCTTGACAATGAATTTCCCATTGTCATAGAAAACTCTGCCTCTGGGAATCCGGGTATAATCCTGATAATAGACAGATTTTTCTTTTGCTTTGTCCCTGCATCTCTTGGCTTGCCAAATTGTCTTATGGAGTTTATGGTAAGTAGTATGTCCATTTACCATTTTGGATTGGGACAAAGAAGAAGCATAAACTTCAAACAAGCGGTGTTCTTCGGGCAAATACCAGAATATTCCTACCATCGGTTCGAGTTCTTCTGACTCGAAGCCTTTCATCAGATTGTAATAGTCTGTCTCTTTCATACTTAATAAGGTTATACTTTCCTTCATTTCTCATTCACCATTCGCACACATGTCTCATAAAAGCGGTCAAACCGCCGGGCCTGTTCCCCGGAGAAACCCAACTGAGCTTTTATATTATCCGCTTTTTCATGATCAACCAAGGTTTCTATTCCCGGATATTCTTCATCAATAAACCTTTCCCAACCGTTCAGCAACTCATCAAGCACTTTCGGGTCTTTGGCAAAAGGCAACTCGGAAACTTGGAGGCGATATCCAAACGTGAAGTTTTCTTCCAATAGCTTGGCTTGCAACTTGCGCCTTAGAACTGCCGGAACTTTCTTGGTCGGAGCAAATACATCGACGCACGCCGGATGCCAATGAGTATTGCCCAAACCTAACGAATGGGTCAGATAGCGGTCATCGCTGGAATCTAAGGATAGAGCGAGAGCTGCGTTGCCGTACTTTTTTTCAAGTTTCTTGTCCCTTGCAAGCTCTTTGTTTCTTTTTTCTACCTCCTTAGGAGTCCAAGGGTGTGCGTCAACAATGCTCAATTCTGCATATCCGCGCATACGCACTTCTACAATATCTCCCGTTTTGAATCGGATTTTTTCTTCCGGACGACCGTAGAAAAGAAGATCTTCCCCCTTTTCGTCTGTCCAAACATTCTCGTCGTTCAGTTCCCCATCGCGTGTGTAGGTACGGGAAGCAACGGTACGTCCATACGGCACATCCAACAGCATCTTATTAATGGCATATCCTAAAGTGAATGCATACCCTTCATCGGAGTCTCCATCCCTCTCACATTCCTCTTTGTCCTTTTTCGATTCTGCGACATCCTCTTGAAGCATGTCATAGGCTTTCTCAAATGTGGAAAACAATCCCAATTCTGATTCATTTACTCTGCGTGAAGGATAACGCAAGGTTTCCAACATGATTCTGTTCAGCTCAAATACCACCATTGCATCTGTCATTTTAGATTTACACTTCTTTTTTCCTTTCTTTCATCAACCGTTTGCACTTCTCATAGAAACGGTCAAATCGTTTGGCCTGTTTTTCAGAGAAACCCAACTGTAATTTTATCGTGTCCGCATCATTATAAACGACTAAACATTTTATATCTTCATAGACCCATTTCTTCTCCTTATAAATTTTGGGTTTCACAAGTTTTTCCCAGTTGCTTAACACCTCATCAAGGACTTTTGAATCCTTGGCAAACGGCAGTTCGGAGATTTGCACATGGTGTCCGGAAGTAATGATTTGCTCCAGCAATTTGCCCTGCAGTTTCCGTTTTATTTTGCTTGGAACTTTCTTGGTAGGAGCAAACACATAGGGAGCTTCAGGATGGCCGTGCGTATCGCCTATTCCTATCGAATAAGCCATATAGCAATCATCTGTGGAGTCAAGCCACGTTCCATTTTCCGGCGAATCTCCTTCTTTTTCCCAACGCGCTTTACAACGTTTCTCAAATTCTTCCGTAGAAGTTGGTGTATGATGAATAATATGCAACTCACTTTCACCGCCTTGGCATACCTCTACTATATCACCGAGTTTGAAACGAATCTTTTCTTTGGGACGACCATAAAAAGGATTTAATCCACCCGGGTCATTTTCATTTGTCCAAACACATCCGTCATTCAATATTCCATCTTTCGTATAAGTGTAGGTGGAAATAATCACATTATCCCAATAAGAAGCGTCAAAAACCCGTTCTTCAACGATATACCCCATTATGTACTTCATATAAGGTTCTTCCTCTGCCACAAACTCCTGCAATACTTCGTATGTCTTGTCAAGAGAAGAATATATCCCTAAAGTGTACTTTCGCGTCTTGCGTATAGGATAATTCAAATTTTCCAGTTCGATTTTGCTTAGTTCAAATACAGTCATTATATCAATGATGGAGGATTGTCAAACTTATCCCCAAAGAGATTTGGGAATAAGTCCGACAACCTAAAATTAAATTACAAATACCTTTCCGTCAGATAATCGCAATAAGCCTCATTGCCCATATAAGCATATTCAGACAAGTTAGCTATCACTTCCTGATAGGTTACGGCCTTAAAATGGATATTGTCCTTTTCGGCAATGGCGGCAAACTGATTTATTTCTTCCTGATGCCAGAAACCGTCACACCCAAGCACATCATACCACAAGTAAACAAGATAAAAGTTACGTTTTACCGCTACTTCCAATTTCCGTTCGCCTAATCTTAACTCCCGCTTGCTTGTTTGCTTCAATCCTAAAATGTGTTTGATCAGCTGTGCGGCATCCAGATAACGGAACTTGTTGTTGTACGGAGAAATCTCTTTGGCCAGTTTGTAGAGATTGGGCAAGCCGTCCCAGAGAGACTCATCCTCCACATATTTAGCTTTCAGACCGTCATGTTTGCCCCCGTATGGTTCTGTAAATTTGGACTCGAAAGCAAAATCGAAATCTCCGTGAACCAAGACATCAATGTTCGGTGTGCGAGGAAACAAGGATTTGTCTGGACTTATTTCAAACTTTTCTTCAAACCTCATATCCGTATATTCAAGCGGCTTGCTGACTTCCACCATTCTGCTGTCCGTTTTTGAGCCCACATTTTCGTGTACTTTCGTAATGGTCTTTGTCGTAGACAGCTTGCAGGCCGCTAAAAGAGGATACAGGTCTTTCCCTTGCCAATACTGAAACATATTGACCACAAGGGCTGATGACGAATGAAGCGCTTTCATCTTAGCCAGACGCTTTTCGCCGTCTGTTGTCTCGTTTCCGTCCGCATTGCCGTAACGGGTCATGCTTTCGGCCGATAACGGAACAAACAAATTCTGATTGAGTTCGTTCACATAATTCTTTTCACCATTGCTTCCGATTGTTCCGGGCACCAATTCAAAGCCTTTTCTCCTTGCCCAATTCTGCTGTTTCGACAAAATAAATTTGCGTCCGTTCATAGTAAAAATAAAAAAACGCCGCAGGCTCCTTTACGGACAGGTTAATCAAAAAGGAAAGTGTGGAGCCATCGTTTACCGTGCAGGAGGTTCTGACAAAACCCAGAAACAAATAAACAATACTCCACACTTGTTTAGTATATGTCTTTTGAACATACGCTACCCAAGCGACGAATGTTATTGCCTATCCCTGTTCCTTTGAAACTGTCAGATTTCCTACACAGGATAAAAGCGAAACACTTTCACTATTCAATTTGTCACTCTTTGCGACAGATGCAAAGATAGTAAAGTTTACTCAAAAATAACATTCCAATCAAGGAATATTGTCTTCTTTGCTCTGGGTCTATTCTATAATACGAAAATCAAATGACACTAAAAGAAAAACGAAACACTTTTTTACATATCAAACAAAAGCTTTTCCGACAGTATTCGTTTCATTATTAGCCATAAACGGGAGAGCAACGATGTTTTTAGAAGTTTCCCATTAATGTTATTTAAGTTTTTCCCGCTTCCATTTTTGAGACAAGTCTGTAATTTTTTAGACTTTGCCTCAAAAATGGAAGCGGATACTGCCGCCAAGTTAAAAGCACAACTCCGCCGCCTTTGCGCTCAAACTCCCCCGCTTAAGCGGAAAAAGCGTCCGGGAAAAGCGGCAAAGTCCCCGAACGCTTCGCTGCACGCAAAAAGCGCATCCGCCGTTTCCCAAAGAAGCATAAAATATAAAAACGCAAGAAATTCGATAACAAACGCACCAAACAAAAAGAAAAAGGCATGAAAAATGAAGGAAATTTGCCGTTCCCCGCTTTTCGGCTGCAAGATTTTTATGCGCCAAGCACGCATTTCTTGCAAGAATTTGAGTGATTTTTCAAAAGATGCGTTACATTTGCAAAGTAAATGAAGATATATGGATGAGAAATCAATGTTTTTGGTAGATATCGACAAGGTGGTGAGGGAAAAGGCCGGGAAAAAGGCTGACCGTATCCCCCGCTTTCTCATATCATATTTGAAACGAATCGTCCATCAGGATGAAATCAACGCTTTCCTCACGAGCGTAGCCGACAAAGAAGGAATGGACTTCCTCGAAGCATGTGTGGAATACTTGGACATCAGGCTTGAAGTGGAAGGAATGGAAAACCTGCCCGCCGAAGGTCTCTGCACGTTCGTCTCCAACCACCCGCTGGGAGGGCAGGACGGCATCGCCCTCGGATATATCTTGGGGAAACACTATGGAGGACGCATCAAATACTTGGTCAACGACCTGCTGATGAACCTGCACGGGATCGCGCCGCTCTGCATACCCATCAACAAGACCGGCTCGCAATCGCGCGACTTCCCGCGAATGGTGGAAGCCGGATTCCGTTCGGACGCGCACATCATCATGTTTCCGGCAGGCATCTGCTCGCGCAGGAGGCACGGGACAATCAAAGATTTGCCGTGGAAAAAAACGTTCGTGACGAAAAGCGTAGAAACGCAGAGAAACGTAGTGCCTATACACTTCGAAGGGCGCAACTCCAACTTCTTTTACAATTTGGCAAACGCATGCAAGTTTCTGGGGATAAAGTTCAACGTTGCAATGCTGTATCTGGCAGACGAGATGTACAAAAACCGTCACAAGACATTCCGCGTAACAATCGGCAAGCCGATTCCCTGGCAAACGTTCAACAAATCGAAGACTCCCGCCGAATGGGCTGACTACGTGCGCGAGCTGGTTTACAAACTTTAACGACGAGATTAGCAGAGAAGAATATATATATGGAAGAAATTATTGCGCCGATTGACAAAAAGATTCTGAAATCGGAACTGACGGAAGACAGACGTTTGAGATTCACGAACAAGAGCAACAACGAGATTTACATCGTTACATGGAAAAACGCGCCAAACGTGCTGAAAGAAATCGGACGCTTGCGCGAAATCGCTTTCCGCGCGGCCGGCGGAGGAACGGGAAAGGCATTGGACCTCGACGAGTATGACCTGATGGAGCATCCTTACTATCAACTGATAGTGTGGAATCCTGAATCGGAAGAAATCTTGGGAGGATACCGCTACATCATGGGCGACGAGGTGGAGTTTGACGAAAAAGGGGAACCGATACTGGCTACTGCACACATGTTCAAGTTCTCCGAAAAGTTTCTGAAGGAATACCTTCCCGCCACAATCGAACTGGGGCGCTCTTTCGTCACGCTCGAATACCAGTCTACGCGCGCCGGCTCGAAAGGTCTGTTCGCTCTCGACAACCTGTGGGACGGGTTGGGCGCACTCACGGTGGTAATGCCCCAAGTGAAATATCTGTTCGGGAAAATGACAATGTATCCAAGCTACAACCGCTTCGGACGCGACATGATTCTGTATTTCCTGAAAAAGCATTTCGACGACAAAGAAAAGCTGATAATCCCCGAAAAGCCGCTCCGGATAGAAACCGACCCGACCGTACTTGAAAAGCTGTTCTGCCACGACACGTTCAAGGAAGACTACAAGGTGCTCAATACGGAAATCCGCAAATTGGGCTACAACATACCTCCGTTGGTGAACGCCTATATGGGCCTTTCTCCCACGATGCGCATGTTCGGTACGGCCATCAACGACGGGTTCGGCGACGTGGAGGAAACGGGCATCCTGATTGCCGTCGACGAAATTCTGGAAGAAAAGCGTATCCGCCACATCGAATCCTTCATTAAAGAACACCCGGAAGCGCTGAACATTACGTCTCCGGCCAATCCGATAGTCAACAGAATAAAGAAATAATTGTCCGCGCCGGACGTAACCTGCGGATTGCGTCCGGCACCGGTCTTCTCGCCGGACAACACAAAAGCAACAATGATGAAAAATACGTATCCTTTGTTAATGCTGTTCCTATGCGTGATATGCTTTTCCTTCACGCAAGACCATACCGTTACCATCCATACGATAGGCGATTCGACAATGGCGAACAAATCGCTGAAAGCCGGAAACCCGGAAAGAGGATGGGGGCATGTGCTCGGCGGATTCTTCAGCGAAGAAGTGCGTGTGGAAAACCATGCGCTGAACGGCCGAAGCTCGAAAAGTTTCATCGATGAAGGGCATTGGACGAAAGTGCTCGGAAAAATCCGCCCAGGCGACTATGTGTTCATCCAGTTCGGGCACAACGACGAGAAGGCGGACGAGAAACGCCATACGGAGCCGGGAGCGTCTTTCGACGAGAACCTGCGGCGTTTCGTGCGCGAGACCCGTGAACGGGGAGGCACACCCGTGCTGTTCAACTCGATTGTGCGGAGAAACTTCGGCGCAAACCCGGACGCCATAGCTGCCGATGACATACGGAGCAGCAAATCGGAAGCTGTAGTCGAGGGGGATACGCTGGTGGACACGCACGGAAAGTATCTGGATTCTCCTAAGAACGTGGCGGAAGAAATGGACGTGCCATTCGTCGACATGAACGGACTGACCGCCGAGCTGGTGGAATCGATGGGAGTGGAAGGTTCCAAGAAACTGTTTATGTGGATTCCGGAAGGGGTATGCCCGGCCTGCCCGAAAGGTAGGCAGGACAATACGCACCTCAACGTGTACGGGGCGCGAAAGGTGGCCTCGCTGGCGGTCGATGCAATAGCCGAGGCCGTCCCTGCCTTGAAGCCCTACGTGCGGCACTATGATTTCGTGGTGGCTAAAGACGGAAGCGGCGATTTCTTCACCGTTCAGGAAGCAATCAACGCCGTCCCCGACTTCAGAAAAGGCAAGCGCACCACGATATTGGTAAGAAAAGGAGAATACAAGGAGCGGGTAATCGTGCCCGAATGCAAAATCAACGTGTCTCTGATTGGAGAAGAAGGGGCGACGCTGACCGGAGACGGATACGCCTCCAAGCCGAACGCCTTCGGCGAGCCCATGTCTACTTCAGGCTCGGCCACCTGCTACATCTACGCGCCCGACTTTTATGCGGAGAACATCACTTTTGCAAACACGGCGGGCCTTGTCGGACAGGCCGTGGCCTGCTTCGTAAGCGCCGACCGCGTTTTTTTTAAAGGCTGCCGCTTTTTGGGGCATCAGGACACCCTCTACACTTACGGCAAGGGCTGCCGCCAATACTATGAGTCGTGCTGCATCGAAGGCACCGTCGACTTCATCTTCGGATGGTCGACCGCAGTGTTCAAAGATTGCGTCATCCGAAGCATAGGCAACGGCTACATCACAGCCCCATCCACGGACAAGGGAGAGAAATACGGCTATGTGTTCTGGAACTGCCGGATAGAAGCCGCAGAAGGAGTGGAATCGGTCTACCTGTCGCGCCCGTGGCGGCCATACGCGCAGGCCGTTTTCATCGGATGCGAACTTGGCGCGCACATTGCCCCGGAGGGATGGAACAATTGGGGGAAGGCCGCCAATGAGAAAACCGTATTCTATGCGGAATACAAGAACACCGGAGCGGGAGCGAACGCGGAAAAGCGCGCGCCCTACGGGAAACAGCTGGCATCGCCCGAAAACTACACTCCCGAAAAAGTCTTGGCTGGAAACGACGGATGGAACCCGCTGGAAAACGGAAACGCTTTGCTTAAAATTAAACGATGAAAAAACTGATGCTGATATTTTGCGGGCTGCTGCCGATTTGGCTGCACGCCCAGTTGAGATGCACGTTCACGCACTATTCGCCCGAAAACGGATTGTCGCAGAACTCGGTGATGGACATCGTGCAAGATTACGACGGGGTGATGTGGTTCGCCACGTGGGACGGGCTCAACCGCTTCGACGGATACGACTTCCGCGTGTACAAGGCCGTGCAGGGAAGCAACTTGAAATGGGCGTCCAACCGCATCGACAAGCTGTGCATCGACAAAAGCGGATATATCTGGTGCGTCACGTATGACGGAAACGTATCTTTCTTCGACAGGAAGAAGGAGGCTTTCAACGAAGTGTCTGTCGGCCAGAAAGAAACCCCTTTGCAGGTATCGTCCGTAGTGCCTTTAGAGAACGGAACCGTGTGGCTCCTTTTAGGGCAGAACGGCGGAGTGCGCGTAAGGAACGACGAACGCACTGGAGAAAAGGAACTGGCTTATTATGCGTCTTCATTCTCCAACGAACAGGGGAAACAGATATATAAGGTATATTACGATTCGGAAAAATATGAATGGCTGCTTACGGACAACGGGCTGATTCGCGTGGATGAAACAACCGGCGAACCGGCATCTTATTTTACCGACGTACACGAAGACGGCTCGCAAACAACAAAACAGCCCTTTTATTCGGTAGAAACGACAGGCGACTTCATCTGTTTCGGATCGGCCAACGGACGAGTGTGGAAATATTCGCGGAAATCAGATTTGTTCGAACTCTGCAAACTGCCCTTAGAAGACGATATCATAGGAATAAGTCGGCTGAAAGACGAGTCTGTGGTATGGATAAGCCGTCATTCGGGCATTCTTCATGAAGATGCGGAAGGCGTCGGACGGATACGTTACGGAGAAAAAGAATTTGACTTTTCCCGCTACCCGGCAGGGGAAACGTTTACAGATTCAAAAGACGAAGTCTGGATTGAAGTCCGGAAAGTGGGCTGTATATGCCATTTCAACCCGCAGACCCGCGAGTTTAAAGCAGAGCAACTGAACGTAGAAAGCGAACCGGCCGACCGCTCCGCCCCTTGGTTCCATATATGCGAAGACATGTCAGGCCATGTGTGGGTACACCCGTATGGAGGCGGGCTGTCTTGGTTTGACCGCGCAAACAACCGCTTGGTCCCTTTCTATGACGAAATAGGCTCACCCGAATGGAAATTCTCAAACAGGCTTCATGCCATGATGAGCGACCGGCAAGGAAATCTTTGGCTGGGCACCCACTCAAACGGGTTGGAAAAGGTCACCTTCTTCAAAAACGACTTCCAATTAGTAAAGCCATTGGAATGCAACTATGACACGAACATCAACCAAATCCGTTCTATCGGGACGGACGAGAAAGGACGCTTCTGGTTGGGAGCACGCGACGGGCGGATATTGGTGTACTCCCCGGAAATGGAATGGATAGGCTATCTGACCCGCGACGGACGAGTGGACAAAAGCGGGGAGCCGCTGAAAAGCAGTACGGTCTACAAAATGCTGAAAGACAAGGACGGGAACTTATGGATGGCCACGAAAGGAACGGGAATTATCCGCGCGACGCCGACCGGAGAAAAATACTCTTTTACCTTCTACCAACATTCAGAGGACGATATATACAGCTTGAGCAATAACAGCGTGTACGACCTGGCGCAAGACCCGTCAGGCCGTATATGGCTTGCCACATTCGGCGGAGGCGTCAACTATATGGAAAAGCAGGCGGACGGGAGTTTCCGCTTCATCAACAGCCGCAACCATCTGAAATCATACCCGATAGACCGCTGTTTCCGCGCCAGGAGGATTTTGTTCGACAAGGAAGGAAGAGGATGGGTAGCCACCTCAAACGGTCTCGTATGCTTCAATGACGGAGACGGACGCCCGGAAAATATCAGATTCCACTTGTACGTGCGCGAAAACGCTCCTTGGAGCATAAGCCATAACGACATCTACGACATGCGCCAGACAAGCCAAGGGGATTTGTTTTTCGCCACATTCGGCGGAGGGCTGGCCAAACTTTCAGAAACGGACGGAAACGGCAAGGCGCGGTTCGCCACTTATACCATCCATGACGGACTTCCGGCAGACGTATTGCTTTCTCTCTCGGAAGACAACGAAGGAAACCTTTGGATAGCCACCGAGAAAGGATTGAGCAAAATGTCGGCAAAGGGCGAACGTTTCGAGAACTACTTGAGGCAGGAACTGGGAACCGAACTGATGTTTGAAGAAGGAACGGCTTTCCATGCCCCGCAAGGAAGATTGCTGTTCGGAACCAATCAAGGAGTGCTGGTGCTGTATCCGGAGAAAATCCATAAAAACGACTTCGTGCCCCGCATTATCCTGTCGGGACTGAAAATTACCAACAAATACGTCGCGCCGGGAGCAAGCCCGATTCTCCCCCAATCGTTAAACACGCTCTCTGATTTGGTTCTGTCGCACAAGGAGAACACGTTCACGGTCTCCTATGCGGCTTTAGACATGACGTTCCCCGAAAACGTGCGCTACGCATACAAACTGGACGGATTCGACAAAAGCTGGAACTATGTGGGAAACCTTCGGAGCGCCACCTACACCAACTTGCCGAAAGGGGAATACGTGTTCCGCGTGAGGTCGACAAATGCAGCCGGAGTATGGACAGAAAACGAACATCGCCTGAACGTGACTGTCAAGCCGTCTTTCTGGGAGACTCCGTTTGCCTACCTGCTTTACGTGCTGATGTTTTTTGCGGTACTGGCCGGAGGCACCTATTTGCTGTTCGTCTTCTATAGGTTGAAACATGAAGTGTCTGTAGAGCAGCAGCTCACGAATCTGAAACTGCGTTTCTTCACAAACATCAGCCACGAACTCCGCACTCCGCTGACTCTGATAGCAGGACCGGTGGAATACGTGCTTAAACGCGGAGACCTGACGAAAGATGTCCGCGAACAGCTGGAGGTGGTAAAGCGCAACACAGACAGAATGCTTCGGTTAGTCAACCAAATACTCGACTTCCGCAAAATCCAGAACAACAAGATGCGCCTGCGGGTGGAACTGATTGATTTAGTGCCTTTCATGCGGAAAATCATGGAAAACTTCGAGTCAATAGCCGACACGCATCACATCGATTTCGAATTTGAATGCGAAAATTCTTCTTTAAAGCTCTGGGCCGATGCAGACAAACTGGAGAAAATCGTATTCAACCTGCTGTCGAACGCTTTCAAGTACACGCAGGAAGGAAAGATGATAAAAGTATTTGTCCATGAAGACCATGATGCCGTTGAAATAGGCGTGCAGGACCAGGGCATCGGGATTTCGGAAAGCAAACGCAAATCGCTCTTCATGCGTTTCGAAACACTGCTCGACAACAATCTGTTCAATTCGAACAGCACAGGCATCGGGCTTTCGTTAGTGAAAGAACTGGTAGACATGCACCACGCTGACATCCGCGTAGACAGCCGGGAAGGGGAAGGAAGTTGCTTCACCGTCCGCTTCCATAAAGGGAAAGCGCATTTTGGCGATGAAGCAGACCTGATAGTTTCAGACAACATCTCAGGCGATGGAGGAAGCGACGCAACGCCCAAAACGGAAATCGAACCAAACGACGGAAGCGAGCAAAAAACAATGCTGATTGTAGAAGACAACATAGAGCTCCGCTTCTTCTTGCGAAGCATATTTGCAGCGCACTATCGGATAGTGGAAGCGTCCAACGGAAAAGAAGGGCTGGACAAAGCGCTGAAGTTTGTCCCCGACATCATCATAAGCGACATTATGATGCCGGAGAAAGACGGCATCGCCATGACACGCGAATTGCGCGACAACCTCACCACCAGCCACATTCCAATCATACTGCTTACGGCAAAATCAGACACCGACAGCAAACTGGCAGGCATGGAACTTGGGGTAGACAGCTACATCACGAAACCTTTCAGCGCCGTATATCTGGAAGCCCGCGTAGACAATCTGCTGAAGAAACGTCAGAAGCTCCAGCAGTTCTATTGCGAACGCCTGCTGTCTGTCAAGCCGGAAAGACAAGAAAAAGAAAATGAAAAGACCATTTCCGACACCATGTCGGCGCACGACCGCAAGTTTATGGAAAAGCTGTCGGAACTGATGGAAAAGAATATGGACAACGGAGAGCTGGTAGTTGACGATCTCGTGCGAGAATTGGCTGTAAGCCGTTCTGTATTTTTCAAGAAGTTGAAATCGCTGACCGGACTGGCGCCTGTGGAATTTATCCGCGAAATGCGCGTGAAACGTGCCGCACAGCTGATGGCGACCGAAGATTACAACATTACTCAAATATCCTATATGGTAGGCATCAACGACCCGCGCTATTTCAGCAAATGCTTCAAGCAAACCTATGGCATAACCCCTACGGAATATAAAGAAAAACTGAAAAAGAAATAGTATGCCATGCCACTTTGGACAGCCATTCCCACTGGGACATTCAATAAAATCCCCTAAAAAATAGAATGGCATATGAAGATGACAGCCAAAATCATCTCATATGCCATTTTTTTTGTGATTCTTTCTGTAGTTTGTTTCGAATCTTGTCCGCAAAGGACATAAATGCTTTGAAAGAGGAATATCCCTTAATCTACATAACGTTCAATGGTTTGCGCACGGTCTGGCCCAACAGACACTATCTTTATCGGAGTTTCAAGCTGTTCTTCCAAGAAAGATATGTATGCGTTAAACTCTTCCGGAAACTCATCTTCACTGGTCATTCCAGTCATGTCGGTCTTCCAACCGGGGAACTCCGCATAAACAGGCTCAATGCCATCAGTAATGTCATACGGGAAATAATCAATTTCTTTGCCGCCTACCTTATATGCCACACAAGCCTTGACCGTATCAAATCCGTCAAGCACATCGCTCTTCATTAAAATCAACTTAGTTACCCCGTTAATCATGACAGCATAACGGAGGGCCACCAAGTCAATCCAACCGCAACGGCGCTCGCGTCCTGTAACGGCTCCGTATTCATGGCCCAAATCACGAATCGTTTTTCCTGTCTCGTCAAACAATTCCGTCGGGAACGGACCTGCACCAACACGCGTACAATAAGCCTTCATAATGCCATACACATCGCCTATCTTGTTCGGGCCAAGCCCTAATCCCGTACATGCTCCGGCACAAATCGTATTGGATGAAGTGACGAAAGGATAAGAACCGAAATCTACGTCAAGCATCGTGCCCTGCGCGCCTTCGCACAATATGCTCTTGCCTGCTTTCAGCAGATTATTCACTTCGTGCTCGCTATCTACCAGATGGAATCCGCGCAGATAATCGATGCCCTCCATCCATTGCTTTTCCAGTTCGGTGATGTCATACTCGTAGTTCAAGCTCTTCAAGATTTTTTCATGCCGAGCTTTGGCCGCCGCATATTTTTCTTCAAAGTTATTCAGAATATCTCCCACACGCAATCCGTTGCGGCTCACTTTATCCGTATAAGTGGGGCCAATGCCCTTTCCTGTCGTTCCTACCTTAGCGTCACCCTTAGCGGCCTCATACGCCGCATCAAGAATACGATGAGTGGGAAGAATCAGATGAGCTTTTTTTGAAATATGCAGACGTTCTTTCAAAGGATGCCCGCTCGCTTCCAACGCTTCGGCCTCCGCTTTGAACAAAGAAGGATCAAGCACTACCCCATTGCCAATAATATTTATCTTGTCGCCCTGAAAGATTCCCGAAGGAATGGAACGGAGCACATATTTCTGGCCCTCAAATTCAAGCGTATGGCCGGCATTCGGCCCGCCCTGGAAGCGGGCAACCACATCGTAACGCGGGGTCAGCACATCAACCACTTTCCCTTTTCCTTCATCGCCCCACTGCAAACCTAATAAAACATCTACTTTCATGATTCTTCAGTTTTATATATTCTTTATTGTATTATTCTTTTTGCGTTTCACTCCCATACATTTGCTGCAAAGTCCGTAAATGTACAATGAATAATGGGAAGCATGAAAACCTTTCAGCTTCGTATCCGCAATAGCCTGCTTCAGATTGTCATCCTCGAATTCCGACACTTTGCCGCAACATGTGCAAATCATGTGATGGTGAGTTTCGTTGTTGTACGAACGCTCATACTGAGAAGTGCTGCCAAACTGGTGCTTGATAACCAGTCCGGCGTCAATCAACAGAATGATGGTATTGTAAAGAGTGGCACGACTGACACGGAACTTCTCCTTGTCGGCCATATAAATATACAGGTCATCTATGTCAAAATGACCCTTAATCGAATAAATCGTATCAAGTATAGCGTATCGTTCGGGAGTCTTGCGATGCCCGTTCTTTTGCAAGTAATCCGTCAGAATCTGCTTTACTTTGTCCTTTATATCTTCTTCCATCATTTAATCGTTCAGCGTTCAAAGTTAACCTTTTTTGCGTAATATAGAAAGGTTAAAGGCTATATTCTATCTCATTTTTTATTTCCGTCACAGCAGAGCGAGTTCCGGGCTTTTCCGATTTTTGAAGATGCCTCAACCAACGTTCCGTTTTTTTGGCTTGCGCACGACTCTGCAAGGCGAACTTGCACAAAGCGGAAGCGGCTGCCCTCCTGACCCATAACGAGTCTTCTTCCAACGCTGTAAGAGCCTGATCGGAAAATTCCTCTTCCGCACGCTCGCTGAGCCTCATCCCTTTCATAAGAAGCCGCGTCATCAACAAGAAGCCGCACAATTGGAAATATTCCCTTTCGTCAGCCATCCATTTAAAGACTTTTTCTGATGCGTAAGGCAGATGCTGGAAGAGGTTCATTACCGTATACTCTGCCAGCTCAGGATAACGCATATCTTCAATCCATATATCCGCTATCTCCGGATAAAACGTTTCGGACGGCTGCAAAAGCCCTGCCATAATCTTGCATTCGCGAATGTCTTCTTTCCACAAACTCTGGGCCAACTCATGGTTAGGTTCATATCCTGAGGCAATTTCCTTTATCCGAGGATACTCTATCCCGAAAATCAACTTATATCCCATACCCTTGTCACGCAGACTCTGAGAAACCGTTCCGTTCATAAAAAGGCGCAACTTAGACTTTATATCCTTTATCGTTTCATGTACATCCACCATATCGCTTACAAATTTGAATATTCACGGCTATAACGAAGCATCTGTTCCGCATACCCTTCCGTATAGTCCACTTTTACATCTGCAATGTTTCCTTCCTTATCCGTTACAGCAACGTACACCGGATTCACAAAGCCCTTATACGGAGCCAACTGCAGGCTTCGATACCGTGCAAGCACTTCTTCATGCAGCTTTGAATCAACTTTCACTCCATACTTTTCCACCAACAGGCGGGCAGATTCATAATCGCCTTCACTCTTTATCCGCTGGATTTCAGACAGAAGCGTTCCAAACAGCTGACGCAAACGAGAATAATCGTTCACTTTCACATAAGTTTTTCCATCACGCTTCACCATCTCTACGGCCTTGCTGTCCGCCCCATGCTCTAAAGTCCAGCGGGCAATCAACTGACGATTGCGCATGTGGGCTTCTTCCACATTGCGTCCCGGTTCAATGCGCACCAGCTGCGTCATCAATCCATTCATCATATACGAATAGTATTCAGCCTTATATGCTTCCTCATCCGGAGTCAAACCAAGTTCTACCAACTTTGAATCAGGCAAATAATACAATCCGAACAAGTCGGCGCGCGCTTCTTCTATCGTCGAGCCGTATGCTTTCAGAGCATCGGGGTCAACGCCCGGAAGAAGTTTTCCGGAACCATGCCCCAAACATTCGTGCAGGTCCGTATGCAAACTGTCCGTCAAATCCGCGTACTTGTCGAGCAATGACTTTTCTACCGCACTATACACAAACTCGTCACGAAAGCCGTTTCCCCGTGCCGCCTTGTTGTACGCATCAATCAGATTGCCGATGGTCACCGACTTCGAGCCATGCGCGCTGCGTATCCAATTTGAGTTCGGCAAGTTGATTCCGATAGCAGTGCTCGGATACAAGTCACCGCCCAGAATCGCTGCAACAATCACCTTGGCCGATACCCCCTTCACCTTTTCTTTCTTGAAGCAAGGGCTTATCGGAGAATGGTCTTCAAACCATTGCGCATGGGCGCTGATAGTTTCCGTGCGAAGCGTAGCCGCCTCGTCCTTGAAGTTTACAATAGACTCCCAACTTGCCTTCAGGCCCAACGGATCGCCGTAACTTTCTATGAATCCGTTTACAAAGTCCACTTTGGATTCGGTATCTTTCAACCATTCGATTGAATATTCATCGAAGACCTTCAAATCGCCGGTACGATAAAACTCCACCAGCAAGCGAATCGTTTTACGCTGAATGTCATTTTCTGCCACTCCCTCCGCTTTTTCCAACCAGCCGACAATCTTCTCAATGGCGGAACCATACATTCCGCCTGCTTTCCAAACTTCTTCCTTCAACAAGCCGTCAACTTTTGCCAGGCGGCTGTTCATCCCATACATCACCGGCTCGTCACCTCCATGCGCCTTCTGCTCCGCATAAAAGGCTTCCGCTTCTTTCTGGGTGACTCCGTCGTAATAATTTGCAGCCGAAGTGACCACCAAATCTTCTCCGTCCGCCTGATTCACCCGCTTGGGCATTACGGAAGGATCAAAGACAACCGGAAAGAGTTTCGCGCACATATCTTCCGCCGTCTCGTCCTGTTCCAACGGCAGCAGGCCCGCATCCAGCGACTCGACCGCCGCTCTCAGAAAGGCTTCCGAGAAGCCCGGAGCCAACTTGTCACATGCGTAATGATGATAAATGCCGTTTGAAAACCAAACTCTTTTCAGATACACTTCAAAAGCCTGAAATTCTTCTGTCGCGCGGTCTCCCCGCCAATTCACGTAAACCGCCTCCAGCAAACGGCGAATCTGCAAATTGTATTTCCCGTTCTGGTCGTACAAAATGTCTCTTCCCTCAACGGCCGCTTGCGACAAATAGTAAATCAACGTCTTCTGCCTAAGCGACAAATCTTCGAAACCGGGGACACGATAGCGCAACAGCTGCAAATCGGCAAACCTCTCTACGGCATATTCAAAGGATTCATCTGTAGTTTTTTCTTTCATTGCGTGTTCTGTATTTTTTAGGAGTTTCGCCAACATTTCTATAAAAAGCGGCATAAAACGACTGGCGGTTGGCGAATCCTGCCATCGCGCCGATTTCTTCAATGCTTCTTTCCGCATAGCGTTTGTCAAGAAGCAAACGAAGGGCCTCCTTAATCCGATATTCGTTCAAAAGGCATGAATAGTTTTTGCCGAAACGCGAATTGATAACGGCCGACAGATAGCGCGGGTTCGTATGCAAGTCTTTGGCCAATTCTTTGGCCGAATAACACGGGTCTTTGTATTTCTTCCGCGCCACCACGATGTCCAGAATCTTGTCATACAGTTCATCAGCCAGTTCCGCGCGAATAACCTTCCGATAAGGAGCGTCCGCGACCTTGCGTTCCCTCAAATTGTAAGGCAATTTCTTTCCCGCAGCCTTTTCCCTATCGTCTGTATGCACTATCGGTTCTGTCATTCTTCATGCTTTTTAGCCCGCATATCAAATATTGGAATACAAAATTGGCGGAACTTTTTTGAATCTGCAACTTTTCAAGCCGTTTTTATTCCAATCCGAAAAAGCACGTTCCCTCCCCGCCCACAGGAGCAAAGGCAGGAATTTTTCCTCCTTCAGGAACAAGCACAACGGTTTCGCCTTTCTGCAAATCCAACGCATACTCGTTCTCGGCCACTTTTTCAAGGATTGCACGGCCGCTTTTCAGCGCAGGGTTCTCCATGTCGGTACGAATCACGCAAGGTTCACCTGCAAGGCTTTTCACCTGGATGCAGCAGGTCTTTCCCCCTTTCCTCAATGCCGACACAAGAAAAGCCCCTTCTGTCCGCAAATGCCGGAAAACCACATCGCCCCATTGCGACGGAACGGCCGGAAACACGCGTATCTTTCCGCCCCAACTTTGCAGCAGCATGTCGTGTATGCACTGCGCGCCCGTAAGCGGAGTTTCCAAAGTGGGGCCGCCATGCTCGGTGTACATTGTGTTCGGAAGGAGCTGCGTGTCAATCAGCCTATACAGCCATTCAAGCGCCTTGTCTCCCTCTCCAAAAGCTGCATACAGGGAAGAAGCGCCCGTAAACGAATATCCTTTCATCTTGTCATCGAGGCTCAGCCAATGGCCTACGGACTTCTCCATCAGTTCCTTGCTTCCGGGCTGGTCAGCATTCAACAGATAGAGCGGATAAAACATCAGCAAATGCGAATAGTGCCGGTGCGAAAAGGCATACGGAACGTCCCGGCCTATCATGACTCCCTCCTGTTCGTTCTGCGGATAATCCGTCAGTTTCTCCAGCACCTCTTGCCAGCGAGGCAGCAGCTCATCAGAGATGCCGAGGATACGCGCTGACTCTATCAGCGTGCGGCATCCCCAACGCAACAGGGCCAAATCGAAATTGCAATCTTCCGCGATGCCGTATTCGGGCGAAAACGTCGGCTTCAGGTGAAGCGTTCCGTCGCTGTCTTCTTCCAGAAAGGCCAGATAGAAATTGACGGCACGCCGCAAAACCGGATACAGCGTATGCCTCAGAATGCTTTCGTCCATGCTGTAGCGGTAATGAAGCCACACGTTGTGGCACGCCCACGGAAGACATCCCACCTGCGCTTTGCCGGTTCCCGGCGCATGCACCCCCGCACCGCGCAAGTCGAACCCCGTTGCGACAGGCAAAGCCGAGGCATCTTTGCGGTAAGGTTCCGGAACATTGCGGGCAAGGTTATCCTGGTTGAGCCGTAAAGCCTCCGCCAACGGCAGCCCCAAGTCCAAACGGTTGGAGGGATACGCCGCCCAATAAGCCAATTGCACATTCAAGTTCCACCATGCGTTAGGCCAGTCCGTCAAAATCAGCCACGGCCCGCAATTGTCTATCAGCCCTCCGCCCAAACGGGTGGCCGAGGCCATCTTATACATCTGAATCCAATAAAAGTTCTCCAGCTTCTTGTCGGGCAGGCTGACAAAACTTTGCGGATAATATTCGTGCCACCACCTGCGATGCTCGTTCCATAAAGCCGACAAGTCGTCTGCGGAAAGCGATGAAACGGCATTTGCCGCACGCTCCACGGCGGTGGTGTCGGGGAACGTGTGTGCATTGGAAACCGCCAACATGCGCCTGCCGTCTTTTTTCAGTTCTTTCCATGCGGTTGCCGTGCCTCCCCCGGCCAGAAGCGGCTGCCAGCACAAGCCGACGCCGTCTTCCTCAGAAATTTGAGACGGAGGGTTAGACACATAGCCGGGCATAACGTGCTTGGTCTGGTTCTTGACGGCACGCAGCTGCCGGGGAGAATCCGTCGGTTCCGGACAGAACTTCCACGTAAAGCCCGCCTCCCCTTCGGTCGCGTCGGCCTCTACCAATATATAAGGAGCCTCTGAAACAACGCAAATCCGCAGCCGGATACTTCCTTTCGCCGTAAGAAGTTCTACGTCCGTTTCAGCATTCCACAAATCCAGCCGCATATTCCCCGACACGATGTCTCCCACAGGCTGCAAAAGGAAATAGCCGATGAGCAACCTGCACCGTCCGTATATATTCAGCAAATCAGGGCGATGGTCATGAACCATACTGTTTCCCACATCGATACGCAAAGCATTCTCGCCCGGCTGCTTGCACACATAAGCGCCCATGCTCCCGTTGCCAAGGAAAGGGGCCTCATGCCAACGCTCCGGAAGCCTTTTCCACACCATATCCTGTCCGGACATAAAAGCCGGCCAATCTATGCCGGTTCCCCGAACGCAAAAAGGACATGCGCATAACATTGCCATGACAAGCAAAAATTTCTTCATAAGTCTGTTCTTTATTTTCAGCATTGTGCAAATATAATAAAAATTGGATTCCCTTGCCAACGGAAACGCCCCGGCGTTTGACTGAAAACGCCGAAACGTTTCAAGTAAAAGCGGGCGGGCAGTTCAGAAATCCAATGTTTTTCCATACCTTTGCTTGTCCTTTTACAAACCGCCAAAGAAAAGAAGATGACAAAAGATTCCATGCTGCAAACGTTGAAGACCTATTTCGGATACACCCAGTTCCGTCCGCTCCAGGAAGAAATCATCACTTCCATCCTGCACAAGGAAGACACGCTGGTGCTGATGCCTACCGGCGGAGGCAAATCCATCTGCTTCCAGCTTCCGGCACTGATGACAGAGGGAACGGCCATCGTCATATCTCCGCTCATTTCGCTGATGAAAGACCAAGTGGAGGCTCTGCAGGCAAACGGCGTCCCCGCATACGCGCTGAACAGCGCAAACGATGAAACTACCAACGTGCTGCTGAAGCAGGAATGCCTGCGCGGAAAGGTGAAACTGCTCTACATCTCGCCCGAACGCCTGCTTTCGGAAATCAACTTTCTGCTCCGGGACATCCGCATTTCTCTCTTTGCCATCGACGAAGCGCATTGCATCTCGCAATGGGGGCACGACTTCCGCCCGGAATACACCCAACTGAAATCATTGAGAGAAGCCTTCCCGCAAGTGCCCATCGTGGCGCTGACCGCCACAGCCGACAAGATTACACGGGAGGACATCATACGCCAGCTTGACATGCGCAATCCGAAAACGTTCATTTCTTCGTTCGACCGCCCGAACCTCAGTCTGGAAGTAAAAAGAGGCTTCCAGCAGAAAGAAAAAATTCGGACTGTCACAAACTTCATCCTGCGCCACCGTGGAGAAAGCGGAATCATTTATTGCATGAGCCGGAACGGTACGGAGAAAGTGGCCGAACTGCTGAGAAAGGAAGGATTCAACGCCGCCGTCTATCATGCCGGGCTAAGCAACGCCCAGCGCGAAAAGGCGCAAGACGACTTTATCAACGACCGCGTGCAGATTGTTTGCGCCACCGTAGCCTTCGGGATGGGAATCGACAAGTCGAACGTGCGGTGGGTCATTCATTACAACCTCCCCAAAAGCATCGAAAGTTTCTATCAGGAAATCGGACGTGCCGGACGCGACGGGCTTCCGGGAGAAACCTTGCTTTTCTATTCGTTCAGCGACATCGTAACGCTCACCAAGTTCGCTGAAAGCAGCGCGCAGCAGGAAATCAACAAAGAAAAGCTGGAACGCATGAAACAATACGCGGAAACGGATATTTGCCGCCGCCGAATTCTATTGAACTATTTTGGAGAAATGATGGATCACGATTGCGGCAACTGCGACGTATGCCGCAACCCGCCCGAACGTTTCGACGGCACGATTATCGTACAAAAAGCGCTGAGCGCCATCATGCGGACAGACCAGCATGTAGGCATCCGCACGCTGATTGACATACTGAAAGGCTCCCTCTCGCAAGAAGTTGCGTCAAAGAGTTATCAAAACCTGAAAACGTTCGGTGCCGGACGCGACGTTCCTGCACGCGACTGGCAAGACTATTTGCTGCAAATGCTCAATTTAGGATATTTCGAAGTGACCTACAATGAAAATAACCGATTAAAAATCACGGAAGCGGGACGCAGGGTGCTGTTCGGACATGAACGGGCGCAATTGGTAGTCATCAAGCGTGAAGAACACGCCAAGAAGGTTTCAGACAAGAAGAAGGCAAGCAAAACCGATGCCGCACAACTGTTTGCAGCTCCATCCCCGGACATGTCTTACGACGAACTGCTGTTTGAAGAACTTCGCAAGGTGAGGAAGCAACTGGCTGACCGACAAGCCATACCTCCTTATATCGTGCTTTCAGACAAGACCCTGAAACAGCTGTGCGCACAAAAGCCGACCACATTGGAGGAGTTCGGCGAGATAAGCGGCATCGGGGAATTCAAGAAAGCTCACTACGGAAAGGATTTCACCGAAGCGATACGCATGTTCCTTAAAAAAGGAGCGTCCTGACGCTTCACCGTGCAGGACGCTCCCCTTTTTAAGAATGGGTTCCGGAATGAAACACGCTATATTTTCAAGAGTATCTCATCCATCGGCTTGCGTTTCTTCTCCGGGATCACCGACTCTGCGGCATAGCCCACCGGAACCAACGCCACGGGCTCCAGATTATCCGGCAGTCCGAGAGCCTCACGGCACAGAGGGACATTGAAATTGCAGACCCAACAAGTGCCCAACCCCACCTCAGCAGCAGCCAAACAAAGGTGCTCTACAGCTATAGCCACATCGACGTCCGCATGGTCTTTCCCGTCTGACGGACGATGCCACGACACGCTATGGTCCGCACACGCTACAATGATACAAGGAACCGAGGCCATCCACTCGCGCGGATAGGCCGCTTTAATTCCTGCAATCTTTCCGGATTCGGTCACAACGGCGAAACGCCACGGCTGGAAGTTGACGGCAGAAGGAGCCAGCCGCACACACTCCATAATATAATCCAGCTTAGACTTTTCCACAGGATTCGGCAGATACTTCCTCACCGAATAGCGCGCTTTCACTAAATCCAATATCTTCATAACAACCTCCTTTCTTATGCAGCCAACAGCAGAATCAGCAATTGTGCGGTCAGGATACGCAGAAACATAGCCAACGGATAAACGGTGGAATAGCCTACCGCCGGAGCGTCGTTGCCCGAAGTCTGGTTTGCGTATGCCAGTGCAGGAGGGTCGGTATTGCTTCCGGCTATCAGACCCATCAGCGTAAAGTAGTTGACGCGATGCTTCCAACGTGCGACAGCTCCGATGATGAGCAGAGGAAGGAACGTAATCAAGAAACCGATTCCCACGTAAAGAAGCCCGTCTCCTTCGACCACCGTCTGCACGAAGTTCTCTCCCGCTTTGATTCCCACGCTCGCCAAGAACAGCACCAATCCCACTTCGCGAAGCATCAGATTGGCGCTCATGGTGGTATAAGTGACCAGCTTGACCTTATATCCGAACCGGCCTATGAGGATAGCTATAATCAGCGGACCTCCGGCGAGACCCAGCTTCACCGGCGTAGGCATCCCCGGAATGGCTATAGGAAGGCTTCCAAACAAAATACCGCAAAGGATTCCGGCAAATATGGTTACGATGTTCGGATGGTCGAGACGCTTCAACTGGTTACCCAACAGATTGGCTACACGTTCAATCGCTTCCTGAGAGCCGACCACCATCACGCGGTCGCCCACCTGCAGGCGCAGCTGGCGGGAAGCGAACAGGTCCATACCCGAACGGTTGACCCGCGTCACGTTCACCCCGTACATGCTGCTGAAATGAAGTTCTCCCAACGTCTTTCCGTTAATGCTGGACTGAGTGACCAGGATACGGCGGGAAACCATCGCCTTGTTGTGCTGGTTTTCGATGTCCCAATCCTGCTCCACTTTCGGACCGATGAACGCAACGATTGCTTCCGAGTCGTCTTCCGCACAGATAATGTACATTCGGTCGCCCAGGCTCAGCTCCGTCTTCGAATTCGGGGTGTGCATGTGTCCGTTCTGGATGATGCGCGAGCAAACGAAGTCGCGCGCCAGGAAGTTCTGCACCTGCGACAGGGTCTTTCCGTTCAAAGCCTCGTTATGCACCTCCAACGAGAGGGAAAAAGGCTTCAGATGCGGATTCGCTTCTTCACGCTGATGGATTTCGGCCTGTTCCCCGTCCAAATCCACCCGGCAGATATAGCGGATGACAATCATGGAAAGGATGATTCCCATCACTCCTAACGGATAGGCGCAGGCGTATCCCATCGCTATCTCCGGCCCGTCGTAGTTCAACTGCTGCAAGGCTTCGTTCGCCGCACCGAGTCCCGGCGTGTTGGTCACGGCCCCGCACAGGATGCCCACCATCATCGGCACTTCCACACGTCCCTGCAAAGCGAAATAGCAGACGAGCGCTACTGCGATGTTCAGCGCCACAATGCCGACGGCAAGCAGATTCAGCGTAATGCCTCCTTCTTTGAACGACGAGAAGAAAGACGGGCCCACCTGCAGACCGATGCAGTAGACGAACAGAATAAGTCCGAAATCTTGCAAGAAAGAAAGGATGGCCAGATTGCCCGTAAAGCCGAAGTGCCCGGCCAAGATTCCGGCGAACAGCACGAAAGTCACTCCAAGCGAAATGCCGAAGAACTTAATCTTCCCCAACAACACTCCCAACGATATGACAAAAGCATAAAGAGCCACAATATGGGCGATGGAATTGGGGTTTGTCAATAAATCTTGTAGCCAATTCATAATATTAAACCTTTTCAATTTGTGGACAAATGTAACCAAATTAAAGCAACAAGACAAACTTTTCTTTCACTTATAATACGCCTGAAGACACAATCGCCGACATATTTGCCGGAAAAGCCGGCCGAAGGCAACAAAAAACGCCCCGGCGTTTTCAAAAAAGGCCGGGGCGTTTTCCCGAAATCGGGAGCGTCTTTTTCTTACCAAATGTTCACGCGGTTTTCAGGAGCCACGTACAACGAATCGTCCGGAGTAATCTGGAATGCGTCATACCATGCCTGAATATGGGGAAGCGCACCGTTCACGCGCCATTTTCCCAACGAGTGCGGATCAGACTTCGTATATACGCGCGCCTGTTCGTCGCGGATGTTGCCTGCCCACAAAGTGGCGTAAGCGATGAAGAAACGCTGTTCGGGGGTGAATCCTTCCTTCACTTCCAACGGCGCGTCCTTGGTGGCGTTCTGGAAAGCCAGATAAGCCACGTTCAGTCCTCCGTGGTCTGCCAGATTCTCGCCCAACGTCAGCTGTCCGTTGCCTTTCAGTCCGGGCAACACCTCGATGTTGTTGAAGAAGTCCACCATTACCTGCGCACGTTCCTTGAAGCGGTCTGCATCGCCTTCGGCCCACCAGTCGGTCAAGTTGCCGTTCTTGTCGAATTGCCGTCCCTGGTCGTCGAACCCGTGCGTCATCTCGTGCCCGATTACCACGCCGATAGCGCCGTAGTTGGCTGCATCGTCAGCATCCATATTGAAGAAAGGAGGCTGCAGGATGGCGGCGGGGAAGCAGATTTCATTGGTCGACGGATTGTAATAAGCGTTCACGGTTTGCGGAGTCATCAGCCATTCGTCTCTGTCAACCGGTTTGCCCAGACGGCTGATCATGTCGTTGAATCCCCATTCCGACGCACGGCAGACGTTCGCCCAATAAGAATCTTTCTTGATTTCCAGCTTGGAGTAGTCTTTCCACTTGTCGGGATAGCCGACCTTCACCCGGAAGGCGTCCAGCTTCTCATGCGCCCTCACCTTTGTGCTGTCGCTCATCCATTCTTGTGCATCGATGCGTTCGCCCAAAGCCACGCGCAGATTCTCCACTAATTTCAGCATACGCTCCTTGGCAGCCGCAGGGAAGTACTTCTCAACATACATCTCGCCTACCAGTTCGCCCAGCATACCGTTGACCGAATTGACTGCACGTTTCCAGCGAGGCTGGTTCACCTGACGGCCGGACATCACCTTGCCGTAGAAGTCGAAACGCGCGGCAACGAAGTCATCGCTCAGGCAAGAGGCGGCAGCATCCAGCAGGTTATACTCCAAATAAGACACATGCTTCGACACCGGCAACGCACTGATCAGACGGGCAACCTCCTGAATCGGCTCCACTTGCTCCACGTTCAGTTCCGCAGGTGCCTGAATGCCCAAACCAGTCATGAAGGCGTCCCAATCAATGCCCGGAATCTGCTTCTTCAAGTCTGCATACGACATCTTATGATAGTTGGCCTCCGGGTTGCGCAGTTCAGCCGCACTGCGCGAAACCTTGGCAATGCTCGTTTCGATTTCCATCACGTCAGCCACCTTCTGCTGGGCCTCAGCCTCAGAGAAACCGGCCAAAGCAAACAATTTGGCAATATACTTCTTATATTCGTTGCGAATATTCTCTGTAATGCTGTCCGTGTCCAGATAATATTCCTTCTCGCCCAGATTGATACCTCCCTGGCCCATCTGGAAAATGTTCAGCGCGCTGTTCTTCGGATCTGCATACACGTAATAATTAAAGTAAGTGCCGATTCCCTGAAAACGGCGCATCTCCACTGACATCGGGATAATCTGGCTTTTGTCTGTCAGAGCGGCTATTTTGTCAAGCATAGGCTTGACAGGCGCAAATCCCTGCTCATTGCGGGCCACGCTGTCCATCGCTATGTTATACAGGTCGCCAATCTTCTGTGCAACTGTACCAGCTTCATTCTGTTGTGAGGCCAAGCCCTCAATCAATTCACGCAACTGCTTCTGGTTGTTTTCTGCCAGTTGGTCGAATGTTCCGTAGCGGGAATATTCGGCAGTCAGCGGGTGCGCGTCATTCCATCCGCCGCACGCATAACGGAAGAAGTCCTGACCGGCAGACACTGTCGTATCCATATTGGCCAAGTCGATTCCGGAAGTGTTTCTTGCTTCCTTTTGTCCGCCGCAGCTCGACAATACAGCCAAAGCCATTGCCGCCGCAGTCAAATAATTTCTCTTGTTCATACACATAATTATAAAGTTTGTAATCAATTCGTTCCTATACTTTCCAATTCGAGTGAAGCGTTCTCCCACTCTTCCTCAGCCTCGGCAATCTGCTTTTTCAGCTGTTGGTGCTGCTCATACAGCTTCATGTCGGAAGCTCCTTCGGGAGTAGCCATCTTCAATTCCAGCTCGTTCACCTGAGTTTCAAGCCTGCTTATTCTGTCCTCGCAGTCTGCCACCTGCTTTTCCAGCTTGCGTATCTTTTTGTTCTGCTCTTTCCGTTCTTCATACGAGAGCTTGTTTTCCGTCGGGGCGGCATCTTTCTTTTCCGGAACAGCCGAAAGTGACTTGGCAAGATGCAGTTCGTCAAGACTTTCCATATTCTTCTTTTGAAGAAAGTCGTAAATGCCTCCGATGTGTTCACGGACTTCCCCGCCGCCAAACTCGTAGACCTTAGTAACCAGCCCGTCCAGAAAATCACGGTCGTGGGAAACGACGATTACGGTTCCGTCGAACTCTCTGACGGCTTCCTTCAGCACATCCTTCGAACGCATGTCCAGATGGTTGGTAGGCTCGTCAAGAATCAGCAGGTTGACCGGTTCCAAAAGCAGACGAATCATCGCCAAACGGCTCCGCTCGCCCCCGGAAAGCACTTTCACCTTCTTGTCCGACGCTTCTCCGCCGAACATGAATGCTCCCAATATATCACGGATTTTCAAGCGGATGTCTCCTTTAGCTACACGGTCAATCGTGTCGAATACCGTTATGTTCTCGTCAAGCAGCTGAGCCTGGTTCTGGGCAAAATAGCCAATCCGGACGTTGTGTCCGATAACGAGTTTGCCTTCGTATGGGATTTCTCCCATAATGCACTTCACTAAAGTAGACTTTCCTTCTCCGTTCTTGCCGACAAAAGCCACTTTCTCTCCGCGATGAATAGTCAGGCTGACGTCATGAAACACTACATGATTGCCGTAAGCCTTCTTCACGTCTTCGCAAATCACGGGATAGTTTCCCGACCGGACGGCAGGAGGAAACTTCAGATGCAGGCTCGAATTGTCTTCTTCGTCAATCTCAATCGGAACAATCTTTTCCAGCTGTTTGATGCGGCTCTGCACTTGCACGGCTTTCGTCGCCTTGTAGCGGAAACGTTCGATGAAGTCTTCCGTATCCTTTATTTCTTTCTGCTGGTTTTCGTAAGCGCGCAACTGCTGTTCGCGGCGTTCCTTGCGAAGCACGACAAACTCGTCATACGAAACCTTGTAGTCATATATGCGTCCGCAAGAAATCTCAATCGTGCGGTTAGTGACATTGTTGATGAACGCCCGGTCGTGGCTCACCAACACCACTGCGCCCGGAACGGTTTTCAAGAAGTTCTCCAGCCATTGGATACTTTCGATATCCAAATGGTTGGTAGGCTCGTCGAGCAGCAGCACGTCAGGGCGCGCCAACAAAATCTTTGCAAGTTCGATACGCATACGCCAACCGCCGCTGAACTCCGATGTAGGCCGGCCGAAATCGCTGCGCGAAAAGCCCAGCCCTGTCAGAGTGCGTTCAATTCCGCCCTTGTAGTTCGTTCCTCCCAACATCAGGAAGCGTTCGTTTTCGTGCGTGAAGCGGTCAATCAGCTGACGATAACCGTCCGAATCATAGTCTGTACGTTCGGCCAGTTCACGGTTCATTCGCTCCAGGTCTTTCTGCATCTCGAAGATACGACTGAAAGCCGTCTCCGCTTCTTCCATCACCGTCCTCGTGTCACTCAACACCATGACCTGCGGCAGATACCCCACAGTCACCCCGCGCTGCACAGCCACCGTCCCCTCGGAAGGGCGCTGGAGTCCGGCCAATATCTTCAGCATGGTCGACTTTCCCGCTCCGTTCTTCCCTACCAATGCGATGCGGTCCTTCTTGTTTATCACAAAAGAAACGTCCTCAAACAAAGGTGTCACTCCAAATTCAACCTTCAGTCCTTCTATCGAAATCATAAGAAATCATCTTCACCTTACAAAGTGCGCGCAAAGTTATAATTTTTCAGGCAATTATCACTGCAAAAGCCTTTTCATTTTCTTCCGGCCATCTGAATCTACAGAAAAACGTGCCGGAGTTTCCGCCAAGCCCGGCGGAGTTCCGGAAAAAGGCCGCCGCTCAACGCCCTCCGGCGGCCTTCCGCCGACGATAAAGCTGCCAAGAATTGACCACGTTATGCCACACGCTGTAGAAACCGGCTGCCACTGACGTGACAGGCGTGAAAAAAGTGTATCCCAACCAGATGGCGAACACGGTGTTTTTCTGCCCCAACGACTGCCCCGCACTGATTGTGTCATCGTAGCGGCGGCCTATCTTTTTGCCTAACCAGAACTGCAGCACGCAACACGCCAAAGAAATCACAGCCAGCCCCAACTGATACCACACGGACACCTCGCTGTGGACGATACTTTTCACCGTCACCGCTATGGCAAGCATCAGTGCTACCGCCCACAAGTAGAACGACAGATTCTGCATCTCAGACAGTCTGGCATGGACTTTCGGACACAGATAGCGCAACAAGACGGCAAGAATGAACGGACACAGCAACATGGGGAACACCTTTCCCAATATCTGCGAAAAAGAAACCCCGAACGTCTGCCCGTCGTGCGGATGCACCAAAGGCACCACCAAAGGTATCAGGAAAGCAGCCAGAAAGTTTATGAGAATCGTGTAAGTGGTGAGATGGGCCGCGTTTCCGCCCAACTTGTAAGCGATGACCGCACCGGCAGTCGCCGTTGGGCAAATCAGACAAAGCATGGCTCCTTCCGCCAGCACTTTCGCCGGCACCTCCGGAAAACATATCAGAAACAGTCCCAACAACGCAAAGCTCCCTCCCTGAATAAGCAGCAGCCACAAATGCCATTTGCAGGGGCGCAAGTCATGCACGCTGATTCTGCAAAAAGAAAGGAGCAGCATGAAAAAGATAAGCGTCGGCTGCACGATTTCCACTGCCCTCAACACAAATGGTTTGGCAGGCTCTAACCACGGAATGTTTACGCAAACGAAATAAAGAATCACCCCCAAGCTCATGGCAATGGGCAGCGTCCAGTTTTTGCAAAAACGAAGAATGTCCATAAGCAATAAAAATGGCGGGCTCGACACAAGCCCGCCTATCTTAAAATCCGCGATTTCTTATTTGCATCCTGCGCAACGAGGCTTGATTTGTTTGAAGAAATCATTGCCCTTGTTGTCCACCAAAATAAATGCCGGGAAGTCTTCTACTTCTATTTTCCATATAGCTTCCATGCCAAGTTCCGGATATTCCACGCATTCGATGCTCTTGATATTGTTCTGAGCCAAGATTGCGGCAGGCCCGCCTATCGAACCGAGATAGAATCCTCCGTGCTTCTTGCAGGCATCCGTCACGGCCTGGCTGCGATTGCCTTTCGCCAGCATAATCATGCTTCCGCCATGACTTTGGAACAAATCCACATACGGGTCCATACGTCCGGCCGTTGTCGGTCCCATCGAACCGCAAGCCATACCCTTCGGAGTCTTGGCAGGTCCGGCATAATATATCGGATGATCCTTGATGTATTGCGGCAAATCCTCGCCACGGTCCAGACGCTCTTTGAGTTTGGCGTGGGCGATGTCACGGCCCACGATGATAGTACCGTTCAACGACAGGCGGGTAGCCACCGGATACTTGTCGAGTTCAGCCAAAATCTCGTTCATCGGACGGTTCAAATCAATCTTCACGGCATTGCCTTCGCCCGCCTGACGCAGTTCTTCCGGAATCAGTTCGCCGGGATTGGAGTCCAGCTTTTCAATCCAGATACCGTCTTTGTTGATTTTGCACTTGATGTTGCGGTCTGCAGAGCAGGAAACGCCCAAGCCGACCGGACAAGAAGCCCCGTGACGAGGCAGACGGATGATACGCACGTCGTGCGCATAATACTTGCCGCCGAACTGCGCGCCCAGACCAATCTTGTGAGCTTCTTCAAGCACCTGCTTTTCAAGCTCCACATCGCGGAACGCGCGGCCGTATTCGTTGCCCGTAGTAGGCAGATTGTCGTAATAATGAGTGGAAGCCAGCTTCACCGTCAGCAGATTCTTTTCGGCAGAAGTGCCTCCGATGACGAACGCGATATGGTAAGGGGGGCAAGCAGCCGTTCCTAAAGTCTTCATCTTTTCCACCAAGAACGGCACCAATGTAGCCGGATTCAGAATGGCTTTCGTCTCCTGATACAGATAAGTCTTGTTGGCAGAGCCTCCGCCCTTCGTCACGCACAAGAACTCATATTCCATTCCTTCAGTAGCTTCCAGGTCAATCTGGGCAGGAAGGTTGCAGCGGGTGTTCACTTCTTCATACATGCTCAGCGGAGCGTTCTGCGAATAGCGCAGGTTGTTTTCGGTGTATGTCTTGTAAACGCCTAACGACAAGGCTTCCTCATCGCAGTAGCCTGTCCACACCTGCTGCCCTTTCTCTCCGTGGATAATGGCAGTACCCGTATCCTGACAGAAAGGCAATACTCCTTTGGCCGCCACTTCCGCATTGCGCAAGAAAGTAAGTGCCACGTATTTGTCGTTCTCGCTCGCTTCAGGATCGCGCAGAATCTTGGCCACCTGTTCGTTGTGCGAACGGCGCAACATGAAAGAAACGTCATGGAAGGCGGCATTGGCCATCGCCGTAAGACCTTCCTTCTCAATCTTCAGGATAGGTTTTCCTTCAAACTCGCTTACCGACACGTAGTCTTTCGTAAGCAGATAGTATTCAGTCGTATCTTCTCCTTTCTCAAACATCGGCTGATACTTGAATTCTGGTGTTGCCATAATAGATAGAATTAATTGTTAGTTATCGTGAGGCAAAGTTACAAAGTATTATTGAAAAATTTCCTCAATCATGGTAAAAAGATAAAACAAACAAAATAAAAACACCGCCCTTCCATATCCGAAAGGCGGCGGCATTTTCCTGCAAAAACGGGCGGATTCAATCGCCCGCAGCGCGGAGCAGTTCCTTCTCCAGCTCGTCAATCCCCGGAAAGCCGACATAACGGCGCTGGAGCTTCCCGTCGTGGCTGACAATCAGATAGGCAGGTATGCTCGTTATGCCGTAAGCGGAACAAAGATATTTCCACTGCGATTCGTTCAGCCGGTAATGCACGCCCGTCATCTCTTTCAGGTCGTTTCTCCATACGTTTTCCGGCGAAGAAGGCCCTGTCAGATAAACATATACGACATCCTTGCCGTCCAGCTTCTTCTTCAAAGGAAGCATGGCCTTCATGCTCTTTTTGCACGGGCCGCACCACGTGGCCCAAAAATCAACCAGCACGGCATGGCCTTTCTGGGCGGATATTATCCGGGGAAGGATGTCCGCTCCGGAAACTTTGCCGTCAAGCACAGCTACGACCGCCCCTTCTTTAGACTCCGCAAGAGCAGCCTGCACGCGCAGTTCCGTCTCCCGAAGCACGATATAATCCCGGATTTCATCTATTTCAAGTTCTTTCAGCACTTTTTTGTCTTCCGAGCCGAAACGCCCGTTTTGCAGCAAGCGCCGACACACGGGAAGAGCCAGTTCCATGTCTTTCCCGACTTTCTCTGCGATAGCCTCATTCTCCATCAGGCTCTTTTCTACCGCTTCATAAGCCTTCAACGCGTGTGAAGTTCCAGTTGTCGCCAGTTCCGTGTTTATCAGCTCCGCCGTCCCGTCGAACCATGCCTTTTGCTTCTTTCCGTAATGCCCTCTCAAAATCCGTGAGGCCGACATGCTCAGCAAAGGCAGATTCACATACATGGTCAGTTCTTCATCGGGAACCAAAAAGACCTTCAGTTCCGCTTCGTTCACCCTCATTGTAGCGACGACAGGCTGAAGCAAGTCCACCTCAAAATGGAACAGCCCGTCTTGATGCACATGAATGTCTTCTTTCCACGGGGAGGGGAACAGCCCGTCGGCATACTCCAAATCCATCGACAAGTCCATATCCGGCTCATAGCCCAACAAATAGCCGTTGACAATGGCTTTTCCCACCGCAAAACCCGGTTCGGGCAGTTCGCTGTTCCTTTTCGGCTTGTCTGTGGTAAGGAAGGCAGGGATATACACATACGGTTCCTTACGGCTCAGCTGGATTCCCCATATCGTCCACCCCGCATCCGGTTCCACGAAATCCACCTCATGCACTCCTGCCGGAACGGGAGCAAACGACAGTTCTGCATACAAGCGTCCGCTTTCAGGAATCGTTTCCGGCATAGCTGCCCCGTCTGCTGATACGGTCGCGCCGCGCAACCGATAAGTCGCGTCCCCGCTCTGCAAACAAGCGTCTGACGATATGGAAACAGGAGTCCCCGGCTTTCCGTATATTACGGCATCCACACACGTCCGTTCGCTTGCAAGCACAATTTTTCTGATTTCCATCCCCGATGTATTGGAGGTTACGAATCCGGGATGTTCCACCACCTTTTCGCCTGTATACGCCTGCACTTCCGGCATCAACATACATAGCAAAAGCAAACTCCACAAATATCTTGTCATAACGCCGCTTTCTGTCTTTATTGTTTCCGTCAAAGCAAATTGCCCAAACGTTCTATCAACTCATTGCCCAATTCGGTCTTCACCTTGATGTGTTCAAGCACGGCGGTTACGAACGGATTGCTTTCAAAAACCCCGCGCACCTCTTCAAAGTCGCGCACTTGCTCTTCCTTGCTTCCGTCGGCTCCAAACCCCGTCATGGAAGTGAGGGAAAACTCCTTCTTTGCGTCTTCATACACCAGCCTGTCAAGCCCTACCACGGCCTCCTGCCATTGTTTCACGATAGCCGCCACATCTTTTGCGGTAATCGTGTCCGGGTTGAGCTGATAAAACTCCAGAATCTTCCCGTAAGCCCATGTCCATTCATACGTATAATAATTGGAGTGCATCTCGGCAAACCGCGAATGAATCTCGTCTACGCTTGTCAGCTTCCCGCTCTCAATCTCACCCATCAGCCGTTCAATCTCGCTTTTCGGTGCAATCAGTCCTGAGATGTCCACCCACTCTCCCGCACCGACCGGCGTATCAGGCCGCAGCCGGCAACGGATTTCCTCGTCGCTCTTGAACGTCGTCACCTCCAGCCGCTTGATAATGGAATTTCCCAAGAACTTATGAATCGCCGTCTCATAGAACTTGACACCTTTGTTCAGCGCCGAGTTCTTGATTTTCGCGCTCTGGTAAGAATAAGTCTCGGAAGTCTCTCCTGACACGCGCGCCAATTCTTTCAGAATCTCGCGGCCCGCCATCATCTTCTGAATAGTATAGGGACTGAGCAGGTTGTAATTGATCTGATCTAACCGATGGGGGTCTTTGCGCTTGTCGCGTTTCGGCCACTTTTGTGCGTCACGAATAGTTCCCACGCTCCGCAAATTCACTCCGGGCACCAAGTAAGTGGTGTTTTTATCCTCAATCAAATAAGAAAAGGGAAGGTTTGACGTATCCGGATGAGCCACGTGACGTCCCATTACCAGCGAGAAAGCGCCGATACGGGCAGGCCATAGGATATAGGAATCGGATGTGGTTTTCGCTCCGCGCTCCAAAGCGCCCTGATGAATTGGGCCCAACTTATACATGTGGTTGCTCTGATTGGAACCCGAACCGGCATTCATAAACGAGAACATACCGGCAATGAGCAAGGTCGACTTATGGTGGGTTACCGTAAACGGCCCGGCAAAGATGGCGCAAGCCTCTCCGTTTTCTTCCTGGCAATTGCTGAAGAAGAGCGAATCAGAAGCGGAATACGTATGTCCCAGATGACAAGCCTGTCCTACGAAACACCGCGTCAGCATCGTTCCGTCTTCCACATGCGAACCGCTCGATATGATAAAATCGTCACAAATCACCCCGTATCCGATGTGTACGGGCGCATACCGGTTGCTGTTCACGCTCCCGTTCTTCAAGCGGCCCGCACCCTCAATCTGGCAATAGTCTCCGATACGCACATTCTTGATGTAACCGGAATTGACAATAGTCACATGGCTTCCGATAGTTCCCGTCTCCGAGGCGCGGCTTTCCGCATAGTCCTCCACTATGCGCTTCATCCGCTCTATCAGTTTCGGGCGATGCCGGTAAAGCGCCATGATATAGGCTTGATGGGCAGACAAGCGGTCGTGAATATATACTTCGCGCCCTCCCGTTTCGTTCAACACGGAGACCTCCACTCCGTTTCCGAAACGGCTCCGTCCGTCTACGAGGATGATATCCACATTCTCGATGAAGGTGCTGTCACCTATCTCATAGTTGGCGATATAGTTCTTCACGTTCTCTATGTAGCAGTTGTCCCCCACTACTACATTATATAATGTGGCATAATACATGCCGGAATGCTTGACTATTCCACCTGCCAGTTTGAAATCTTCGTCAAAGACTCCCAAACGGACATTCCCGGAGAAACGGATATAATGGATATGGTCAGGACGGAAGCCCTCCGCTACCTTCACGCTATTCCAATCAGAAGCCATGCAATGCTGCGCCTGCAGTCGGGCGATTTCTTCCGGTGTAAGCGAACGATACTGTTTCATAGTTGTTCTTCGTCGTATGTTTGATATAAAAAATCGTTATAAGGATATTTTTGCACGTGGAGCTGTTTCACCTTTTTATACAGCAGCGTGCGGAACTCTTCCAAGTTCGTCTTGTCACGAGCGGAAATGAAGATGCAATTGTCGTCTAACTTGGCCATCCACGTGCGCATCAGCTCGTCTAAGGTGATGTTTTCTTTCGTCTTCGGAGTAAGGTCGTCCTCGGCTTTCTCCACATACGTATAAGCGTCTATCTTGTTGAAGACAATCATCGTCGGTTTCCCTCCCGCCCCCAGATCAGCGATGGTCTTGTCAACCACCTGAATCTGTTCTTCAAAATCGGGATGGGAAATATCCACCACATGCACCAGCAAGTCAGCCTCCCGCACTTCATCCAAAGTCGACTTGAACGAGTCTACAAGGTCGGTCGGCAACTTGCGGATGAACCCTACCGTATCAGACAAAAGGAAAGGAAGGTTTTCAATAATCACCTTGCGCACGGTCGTATCCAAAGTGGCGAAAAGTTTGTTTTCGGCAAAGACATCGCTTTTCGCCAGCAGATTCATCAAAGTCGACTTGCCCACATTGGTATATCCCACAAGAGCCACACGAATCAGCCGCCCCCGGTTTTTCCTTTGGGTGGACTTCTGCGTGTCAATGTCCGCCAGACGCTGCTTGAGCAGCGACATGCGGTTCAGGATGATTCGGCGGTCCATTTCGAGCTGCGTCTCTCCCGGCCCTCTCAGACCGACCGAACCCTTTCCTCCGCCCGCACCGGAGCCGCCTCCCTGACGTTCCAAGTGAGTCCACAGGCGTTGCAAGCGGGGAAGCATGTATTTGTATTGCGCCAATTCCACCTGCGTCTTGGCATTCGCCGTCTGCGCACGCATAGCAAAGATATCCAGAATCAGCGAAGTACGATCCAGAATTTTCACTTTCAGTTCCTTTTCGATATTCCGTATCTGCTTGGCGGAAAGTTCGTCATCGAAAATCACCATACCGATTTCCGTCTCCTCGCTTTCATTCTGCTTTTCCAGATATTCCTTTATTTCCTGCAGCTTCCCTTTCCCCACGTAAGTCACGGAGTTGGGAGAATCCACTTTTTGCGTAAACCTTTTCACGACCTCCGCCCCTGCCGTTTCGGCCAAAAAAGCCAGTTCGTCCAGATATTCGTTCGTTTTGCGTTCATTTTGAGTCTGCGTAATCAAACCCACCAGCACAGCCTTTTCGCTTTGTGCGTCAGATATAACAAATTCCTTCATTCAGCGTGATTCAATTATTCAATCGCAAACTTAATGAAAATCTGTGGAATATCCGACGAATTTCAGCAGATTAATACAATAGAAATTGAGAATTAGCCAGTTAGGGGAATCAGCCATGTATTCGTTTCGGAGTTTGGACAATTGCGAAATGGCGTCAATATCGAATATGATATGCTTATACTTTCTCATCGCTGTCATCTGTCAGAGTTTCGTTGTCTATCCGTTTAATCACCCGACAAGGATTGCCCACCGCCACGCAGTTGGCGGGAATGGAACGGGTTACCACGCTGCCGGCTCCGATAACGCTGTTCTCGCCAATCGTCACTCCGGGCAACAGAATGGCGCCTCCGCCAATCCACACGCCGTCCTCTATCCTGACGGGCAAGGCGTAGGTGCGGCATATTTCTTCGCCTTCCGCCCAGTCCTGCACCATGCGTTCGTTTACTTTAGTGGAATGGGTGGCTGTATATATCTGCACATTAGGAGCAATCAACACATTGCTGCCGATATCGATGCGGTTGTTGTCCACGAAAGTGCAGTTCATGTTGACAATCACCTTGTCGCCTATGAAAATATGCTTTCCGTATTCGCAATGGAAATCCACGTCCACATGCACTCCCTTTCCCATGCTGCCGAACATCTCGCGCAGCAGGGCTTGCTTGCGCTCCGTGTCGGCATAATCTGTGGCATTGAACTGAGCCAACAGCCGCCTTGTGCGCAAAATTGTCTCCACAATCTTCGGGTCTCTGCTTCCAATGAAAGGTTCGCCCGCCAAACATTTCTCGTATTCCGTTTTCATAATTTCTGTATCTCTAATCGAATTCCACCTGCCAGTCCTTGTCCGAACGGGCGGCAAAGCACATTTCTATTTGTTGATAACTGTTCTTGTCCACCGACAATGGAGGCAGTTCGTCCAACCCGAAATAACCGCTTCCGACGGTTTCGATATTCGGATGGAAACATCCGCCTTTTACCTCGCAAAGCACGAACACCTTGCAGACGTTGTAAGCGTATGGAGGCTGGTTGTGCAGATTACGGTCGTGCAGAGCGATGACCCGCACCGCCTCCACGTCAAGTCCGGCTTCTTCCTTCACTTCCTTGACGGTATTCGACTTGACGGTCTCCATCACATCCACCCATCCGCCGGGCAGAGACCAAGTCCCGTCATTTTCTTCTACCAGCAAAATCTTATCATCTTTGAAGATAGCCGCGCGGGTATCGAGTTTGGGTGTCTGAAACCCCGTCTCATTGCAAAACAAATCTTTCACTTGTGTCAAAGGAATCCTGCCCTGCAAGTTCATTATCTCGGCTGCAATTTCCCGGACACGTTCAAACCGCTCCTTGTCAAAAAGGTCTTTTGTATAAGTCAGTCCCGCTTGCGCAATGAACTGAAGTTCTTTGGCCCATTCCAGCCATCGGTGTTCCTGCTCTTGTTTGTCCATCTTTGCATATCATTTGATTAGACAAAAATAGGAAGAAGAAATAACTTCCCGTTTATCCTATGTTAAAAAACGCCCGTTGGCTCTTATCCGGCTCAACGATTGTTGCGTAATGCCCAGAAAGGAAGCTATATATCCCAAGTTCGCCCTTTGGAAAAGTTCGGGGCATTCTCTGGTCAGATGTTCATAGCGCTCTTGGGCCGACCAGTTCAACCGACGGATATACATGTCCTGCAAACGGAGGAAGTTTTCTTGCTGCAACACCCGCATCCAGTTGGCAAGGTCAATGTAAGACCGGTACAGTTCATCCAGTTGCTCCACTGAAACTGCATAGGTAACCGTTTCTTCCAAAGTCTCTGCATATTCAAAACCGGCCGTGCGGCGGTATAAGTCCCATGAGCCGCAAGCGGCATCGCCTTCCTTGGAAAACCATGTCGTGATTTGTTTTCCATTATGCAACACATAAGAGCGTGTGATGCCTTTTTCAATGAAATAGACCTTCCTGTCTAATTTCCCGGCATGGATAACAATTGTCTTGGAGGGAAATACAAATCTCTCGAAAAGACTCGCCAATGCCTCCAACGCTTCGTCTGAAACCGGATAATGCGTTCTTATCTTCCTGATGATGTTTTCCATAAACTCGTTCTTTCTGCAAAGATACAAAATGGAAACAGCAAGGGGCATCCGCTCAAATATAAAGTTGCTGCAAAAACGCCGCTTTCATATCAGCGCTTCATGAACGACTTCATGTATCCGCAAAAAATGCCCCCGCGTTTCGCACAAAAGCCGAGACGCTTCCAACCGTTCCCGGCGAAGTTTCCTCCAAAGCCGGGCGCATATCCTGCGCAAAGCGTTTTTTCACAAACAAAAACCTAACGAAGGCTAAAAACATAAAGTTGCGCACCGCCTCAAAAGGTCTCCGCCTCACAATTATATATGCAATAATTATACAGAATAATAACCCATTCGGCAAGGAAAACAGAGGAAAAAGTGTTAAAAAGCAGTTTTTTTCGGCTTTTTATTGGAAAATGATACAAAAGTTTAAGATTATATTTCTAATTTTGCGCCCCGTTAGAGAGAATAAATTTTATTAATGTAAAGTTAAACTTTAAAGAGAGGTTTTATGAAAAAAAAATTGATGCTGTTGATGACCTGCCTGACGATAGGTTTCGGTCTGGCAAACGCTCAAGTCAAAAAGGTGACGGGACACGTCACTTCAGACGAGGACGGCTTGCCCGTAGTGGGAGCATCAGTGTTGGTGAAGGGCACGAACGTGGGCACCGTCACCGACATTGACGGCAATTTTACGTTGAGCAACGTGCCAAGCTCGGCAGAAACTTTGGTAATTTCGTTCATCGGTCTGGAATCGCAAGAGGTTGACGCAAAGCCGGTGGTAAACGTAGTTCTGAAGTCGGACTCAGAGATATTGGACGAGGTGGTGGTTACGGCTATGGGCATCTCAAGAGAAAAGAAAGCGCTCGCATACGCCGTTCAAGACGTGAAGGGCGAAGAACTGACGCAAGCCGCAAGCACCAGCCTGTCGTCTGCATTGCAGGGCAAGGTGTCCGGAGTAGACATCACTCCGTCGTCGGGTATGCCCGGCGCTTCCTCGCAGATTGTCATCCGAGGCGTCCGCTCGTTCACCGGCGACAACACTCCGCTTTATGTGGTGGACGGTATGCCCATATCTTCTTCTGCCGACATCGACACCGATGTCCGCAACACGGGTAGCGTGGCGGGAGCCGACTTTGCGAACCGCGCCGTCGATATCGACCCGAACGACATCGAAAGCATCAACATCCTGAAAGGCCAGGCTGCTTCGGCTCTTTACGGTATGCGCGCGTCGAACGGTGTCATCGTCATCACTACGAAGAGCGGGAAAAATGCAGCGAAGGGCAAGCCCAGCGTCACCTTCAGCACGAACCTGTCGTTCGAGAAAGTGTCTACGCTGCCCGAATTCCAGAAGGAATACGCGCAAGGCACCGACGGAACCTACTCGCCTTACGCATCCACCGCATGGGGCCCCAAGATTTCCGAACTGGCGAACGACCCCACTTACGGAGGAAACACTGACAACAAATACACGCAGCAATACGGTATGCACGAGGGGATGTACTACGTGCCTCAGCGCGCTGCCGCCGGATTAGACCCGTGGGCCGTTCCGCAGGCTTACGACAATGCCAAAAACTTCTTCGAAACCGGTGTGTCGTGGAGCAACAACGTGAACGTGGCGCAGGCTTTCGACAAAGGATATTATTCGTTCTCGTTAGGAAACAGCATGTCGAACGGCATCATCCCCAACACCGGAATGGACAGATACAACGTGAAGCTGAACGCAACCGCAAACCTGACCGACAACTGGACGACCGGGTTCAGCGGAAACTTCATCACGTCCAAAATCAAGAAGCAGAGCTCCGGTAACGAAGGCGTTGTGGCAACCGTTTACGGCGCTCCGTCGAGCTACGACTTCAACGGCATCCCTTCGCACATCGAAGGCGACCCCTATACGCAGAACAACTACCGTTCTTCCACTTTCAACAACGCGTATTGGGCAACCGAGAACAACTCGTTCGTCGAGCGTTCGCAACGTTTCTTCGGAAACGCCTACGTGCAATACAAGAACGACTTCGGCACAGACAACCGTCACGTGCTGACCGGGAAGTATCAGTTGGGAGCGGATGCGTACAGCACCATCTACTCTGACAACTACGGATACGGAGACCAGTCATACTCCACGGGATATTCCCGCCAGGACAACTACCAAATCACGGAAATGAACTCGCTGTTCACCCTGACTTACGACTGGAAAATCAACGAAGACTTCGACTTCAACCTGATGTACGGTAACGAATGGGTGGACAAAAGCACGCGCACTACCACTGCGCAAGGCTACAACTTCAACTTCGCCGGATGGAACCATATCGGAAACGCAACCACCTTCCAGGCCGGACAGACCACGGTTAAGAAACGCACGGTCGGAAACTTCGCCAACCTGTCGCTGTCGTGGAAAAGTATGCTGTACCTGAACGCCACGCTCCGCAACGACATCGTTTCTTCCATGCCGAGAGGGAACCGTTCGTTCACCTATCCTTCCGTATCGTTGGGATGGATTTTCACCGAACTTCCCTTCCTGAAGCACAACAGCGTGTTGACCTTCGGTAAGATTCGAGGCTCATACGCCGAAGTCGGAATGGCCGGAGAATATTTTGAGAACTACTATGCCGTTCCTGAGTACGGAGGCGGATTCTCTGCCGGCACTCCTATCCAATATCCTTTCGGCTCTGTAACGTCATACGTACCTAATTATAGAATATACGACCCGAACCTGAAACCGCAGAACACGAAGTCTTACGAAATCGGCTTCGACCTGGCTTTGTGGCATGGCCTGCTCTCGCTGAACTACACCTACTCGCGCCAGAACGTGAAAGACCAAATCTTTGCCGTGCCTCTGTCCACTTCAACCGGATACAGCGAGATGGTGACAAACGGCGGGGCCATCCATACCAATGCCCACGAGATTACATTGACGGTCAACCCCATCGACAGGAAGAACGTGTACTGGGATTTCGGATTCAACTTCTCCAAGATTGACAACTACGTGGACGAACTTGCAGAAGGCGTGGAGAGCATCATGCTGGGCGGATTCGTCACTCCGCAAGTGCGCGCCAGCATAGGCGACAAGTTCCCGGTCATCTACGGAACGGGATACCTGCGCAACGAGAACGGCGACATCGTAGTCGATGAGAACGGCCTTCCGCAAGCGGGCGCTCCGCAAGTGATCGGAAAGATTTCTCCGGACTTCCGTTTGGGATTCAACACGACTTTGGAATTGTTCAAGTTCCGTCTGTCTGCCGTGTTCGACTGGAAGCAGGGAGGACAGATGTATTGCGGAACGATGGGAGTGCTCGACTATTACGGCGTGACCCAGCGTTCGGCCGACCTCCGCAACATGGACGAGTTCTTGTTCGAGCTTCCTGCAGTCAAGCAGAATGCGGACGGCACTTACTCGCCGAACGACATCAAAATCAAGGGCGAGAACGCATACGACTACTTGGACACGCTGAACCAAATCGACGAAGCGTCCGTATATGACAACTCGTTCATCAAGCTGCGCGAGATTTCATTGAGCTATCCGGTGCTCGACAAGAAGTTCCTGCACATCACGGCCAATGTATTCGCCCGGAACATCCTTATCTGGTCTGAGCTGCCGGGACTGGACCCCGAAGCCACTTTGGGAAACAACAACATGGCAGGAGCGTTCGAACGCTTCTCTTTGCCGGGAAGTTCAAGCTACGGTTTCGGACTCACATTCAAATTCTAAACAAACATGGACATGAAAACTGCATATTACATAAGAACTTGCTTGTCCGTTGCCCTGACTGCAGGAGTCTTGTTCTCCTGTTCCGAGGATAAAATGGACAGAATCAACCAAGACATCGACAATCCGCACGAGGTAGACGCGAAGTTCATCCTGACGGATGCCATCACCTCCACGGCTTTCTACAACATAGGGAACGACTTCAACCACTACTTCGCTTCTTATGTGGAGCACGAGGTGGGCGTATTCAACCAACTTTACAACGCAGAGATGCGCCAGTCGGAAGTATATGCTTCGTCCACGTTCAACAACGCCTGGATGAACGCCTATTCTACGCTGAAGAACGCCCGCATCATTATCGACAAATGCTCGGATACAGGCACGCAGCCCGGAAACTACACAACAAAGGGCATGGGGGAAGTGCTGGCCGCGCTGAACGCAGGACTGATTACGGACGCTTTCGGCGACACTCCGTTCTCGCAAGCCGCGCTGCCGCAGCTCGTTGACGGCAAGCCGCAGTACATGGCTCCCGTCATCGACACACAGGAGTCCATCTACAAGGCCATCATCGGATACCTTGACGCAGCCATCGAGGACTTGCCCAAGGGGGACAACCACCTCAGCGGGAAGCCGGGCGCGCAAGACCTTCTGTTCAACGGGGACACCGTAAAATGGAGGAAGCTGGCTTACGGCCTGAAGGCGCGCTACACGATGCACACGCTCAACCGGGCGGAAGACAAGACTGCGGCGTTGAACAACGTCCTGTCATACATCGAAAAGTCGTTCACAAGCGCAGACGAGCAGGCGGCATTCGCAGAGTATGACGGAAACACTAACATCAATCCGCTGTTCGACTTCTTCTCCAGCCGCGAATACACCGCTGCAAGCACGAGCCTGGCCAAGAAGCTGCAAGAGCGCAACGACCCGCGCCTGAACTGCGCGTTTGTAGAAGCGATAAGCTCAGACCGCTATCAGGCCAACAACTATTTTGCCACCCAGTTAGACGGATCGGAAACGGCGCTGGGACCTGACGGAGACAAAACGTTCATGGAAATGATGGCTCCCAACGGAGGCGACAATCTGGTGCAAGTTCAGGAACGATACAACACGTCCATCTTCCTGATGGCGGCCACCGCGCCTACCTATCTCATGAGCTATCACGAACTGCTGTTCCTGAAGGCCGAAGCGTTGGTGCGTCTGAACGACCCCAAAGCGGAAGAAACCCTGAAGGAGGCCGTCATAGCCGGAATGCTGAACGCACAAAAGAACATAGATGATGCGTTAAACAATACATCCGTGCCGTTAAACAAAAACGACAAGTCGCCGAAGTTGGACAAAGCTGTGGCTGAAGACTATTTCGACAACCACGTAAAATCGCGGTTCACGGCGAACCCGCTGCAGGAAACGATGATACAGAAATACATCGCCCTGTGGGGAGCGAACGGCGAATCGACGGAAACCTATAACGACGTCCGCCGCCTGAAAGCGGAAGGAAACGACTTCTACTCGTTGGAAAACCCCGGAAAGTTCCCGCTGAGAGCACCCTACGGAAGCGACGAAGTCACCGCAAACCCCAACGTGCAGGAGGCGTATGGAAACGGACAATACGTGTTCACCGAAAACGTCTGGTGGGCCGGAGGAACAAGATAACCTCAACCGCCGGAAAAGACGGCGAAATTTCTACAAAAGATGCCCGGACGTGTCGGCCGACACGTCCGGGCTTTTTTAAAGGCCGCCGCAAAAGAAGCAGGCGGCGATGCCTTGCCATATCACCACGCCGGGTTAGAAATAGAACGTCATGTTCAGCGCACCGCCCAGGCTTTCCGTTCCGAGATGGAAGCCTCTGTCACCGGGACTGGTGAGGTCAGTCCGTTCTTCCACCCTGCCGAGAGCCGTGCTGTAGCCTTCGCTCTTGCGATACTCCTGGCTCCCGAACTGACAGTAGGCCACGACGTTTACCTCCGCGCCCAACGAAATCTTCGGGGCAACGAACCATTCCACGCCCACGCTTCCGGTCAGACCGGCATAGAAGGTGCCGTCGCTTGCCACCTCAAGCGGGCGGTAACCGTTTGTGTAACCGCTTCCTCCCCAATTATAAATCGTCGGCTGCTGGTTGGCATCCGTCATCGCGTTGCCGTATTCATACTTGTATTTGGTCTTCTCGAAAGCGAAAAGCACTCCCGCTCCGAACACGCCCTGCACCCGGTTCGAGCCTTTGCGGAACTCCATGCCAAGGTTCAGGCTCATGCCGTTGCGGTTGATACGCTGCGCGTCCACCACCTTGTCATCTCCCAACGGATTGTCGAGCAAAGCCCTGTCGTCCTGCACGTATTCTCTCTGCTTGTCCGTCCCGAACATGAAGCCCACATTGGCACGCAATGCGGTTTTGTCCGTCAGCATGTATTTGGCAAGAATGGACACGTCCTCGGTAAACGGAGCGACGCTTCCGCCAAACTTGTTCACCGCAGTCAGGTCGTTTCCTCCCACAGCCTTCAGCAAAGGCAACACGTTCACACCCACAGCCCAGTCGCCCGCTTCGGGGAGGCGCTGCTTCCCGGCCTTTTCCTGCGCGTTCATCCCCAAAAAAGGAAGCAGACCGGCCATGACGATTGAAAATATCTTCTTCATATCTTTTTGCCCCGATTAATAATCCAAAAGAGTATGGCTGCTATACATTATTGTGCCGAAAGAAACGATGTCATTGGACGAGACGCTGTTTCTATTCGCCGTTGCGCCGCTATAAATGCACTCGTCCGAATCCGTATAACTGCTATAATACACTCCTTCAAACTGTGCGCCCTCAACGGTGACGTCCACGCCGGTTTCATTGGTCGGCAACTCATATTCAAAATAACCTTCCGCATCAGTCGTAGTGGTCCGAACCGTTACGCCCGAAGCGTTATTGTCGATTGAGTTATTGTCAACCTTTACATATACAACGGTGTTCGCCGCAATGCGGTCTGCGGCTCGTCCGTCATCATAAACTAAACGGCCCATGATTTTAGCCCTTCCGGGAAGCGAATCCACCGAAAGCGAAGTCTGGTCTTCCTTGCAGGAAGAAAAAACGCACGCAGCAATTGCCATTGCCGTAAAAGCTCTTAACACGCTTAATTTTCTCATGATTTTTTTAATTAATGATTAATATCCAATAGCAAACTTAGCAACAAATTTAATAAAAACAAAGAAAGTAAACTAAAATTGCTTGACTCATGACAATTTTTGCTAAAACGGCAAACAGGAACACCGCCGGAAAGTTCTCCAGACAACGCCGCTGTCCGAAAAAATAACGGCGCGGTTCTTATAAACAACGTCGTTGTCCGTATAAATATCGACGTTGTTTGCTGTTTTATCCGAACCTTTTGTATCTTTGCGTCAAACGGGAATAATCTTTCCGACATTGTTTCAAACAAAAAAACACAAAGACAATGGCAGCAAAATACACCATGCAGAGAATGAACGACCTTAACCGCGAGGGAGAGACCGTACTCTACCCGAAGATGATTATCGGAAGCTGTTGCGACACCGAGGAACTGGCGGAACGGATGGCGCATGGAACCACGTTCAACAAGGGCGAAATCCTCGGAATCTTCCACCTGCTTTCAAAAGAAATGGCGGGCCAGATGGCCTCCGGACGCTCGGTCAAGATAAACGACATCGGCACGTTCACCCCCTCGCTCACGCTCAAGAAGGGGAAAGAACGCGAGTCGCCCGACGGGACGGGGAGCAAGAGGAACGCGGAAAGCATCGAAGTGGGGAAGGTCAACTTCCGCCCCTCCAAGAAATTCGTGCATGAAGTGGACAAGCAATGCGTTTTGGAACGCACGTCGCAGGTGATGGGATACCGCGTTTCGAAGTACACGCCGGAAGAGAGGCTCCGCATCGCGCAGGAACACCTTGAGACGCACGCCACACTCACCGTGCCCATCTATGCGGAACTGACAGGACTGAGCCGGACGACCGCCGGAAAGGAGCTGAAGGGATGGTACAAAACGCCCGGATCGGGCATCGGAATCGAAGGAAGAGGAAGCCACCGGATATACGTGAAGAAGGCATGAACGCGAAAAAAGCCGCCGGAAGCAAAATGCCCCCGGCGGCTTTGCATATAAATCCGCAAGTTCCGATATCAGAACAGTTTCGCAGGATATTCGCCTGCGTCCACCAAAGCCTGGAGCTTGTCGACCACGCCCTGACGGTCGGCCGCGTATGTCACGCCGAACCACTTGGAAGTAGTGTCGAGCACCTTGACGGTTGCAGTTCCTTCGTTAATCAGCTTGTTCACCATCAGCGGGATGAAATATTCGCACTTCAGGTTGCCGATGTTGTCTTTCAGGAACTCGGCGAAATAGTCTTCCGAATACTTGAAATAGTCGGGAGTGAATCCCCACATGTTCATCGAAACGGGAGTGTTGTCCGGGATGCCTACCCATTCGCCTTTCTCGTCCTTATACGAAACCACCCCGTCGACACGCATGATTTCCGTGCGCTCGACCACCGTAGTCAGATGGGCGTTTTCGTCCATCGAGCAGACGCCGCGTGCCACAGTTCCGCTCTCCGACAAGGTGTTGCCTATGCGGAAGCCCACCATGCAGTAGTCGTTCTTCGCGCCTTCGGGGATTTCAGAAAGATATTTTCCCAGAACGGCAAAGCTGTCACGCCCGTAGAAGTCGTCAGCATTGATGACGGCAAACGGTTCCTTGATGACGTCTTTTCCCATCAGCACCGCATGGTTTGTTCCCCAAGGCTTCGTGCGCCCTTCCGGACAAGTGAAACCGGCAGGCAGATTGTCCAATTCCTGGAACACCACCTCCACCGGAATGTGGTTTTCGTACTTGCTTACGATTTTCTCACGGAAATCTTTCTCAAAATCACGACGGATAACGAAAACGAGCTTGCCGAAGCCGCCACGGATGGCATCGAAGATAGAATAGTCCATAATGGTTTCTCCGCTGGGACCTACTCCGTCAAGCTGCTTCAAACCGCCGTAACGGCTTCCCATACCGGCAGCCAATACAAATAATGTTGGTTTCATAAGTGTATTAAAATGTTTAGTAACACTACAAAGTTAGGAAATATTACGAGCATAAATAAATAGTTTTTCGATAAAATCAATTTTTTCACTACTTTTTTATATATTCGCACAGACTAACTGACATTCAGATGAAACAATACATGAAATGGGGCGGAATCGCGCTGGCGGCTCCCGTCCTCTTGTTTATTATAATATGTATATTGCTCTACATCCCTCCCATACAGAACTTCATCGTAGGGAAAGCCACCCAATATGCCACGGAAGCCACAGGAATGGGCATACATATACGCCGCATTTCATTGTCGTTCCCGTTGAATCTGGTTGTTCATGACACGCAGGTCATCGACAAAAGCGACACGATACTTGACGTAAGCAAACTTACCGTAAAGGTACAGATGCTCCCTTTGGTGAGGAAACAGGTGGAAATAGACGGCATAAAAATCGAAAAAGCGTCTGTCAATACGGCCGATATGATAGAAGGCATACGGCTGGAAGGCAGTCTGGGAGAACTTTTTTTGAACTCTCACGGAGTCGACCTGACTCCTGAAACGGCCATACTGAACAGCCTTTACTTAAAAGACACCCGCATCGCCCTGACACTGGCCGACACGACAGCAACCGACACGACAACCGCAAGCGAACCCATACGATGGAAAATCAAACTTGAAGACATTGGTTTGGAAAACGTGTCGTTCTATCTGAGAATGCCTCTCGACACAATGGACATGGACTTCGAGATAGGCAAGGCTTCGCTGCATGACGGACTCGTCGACCTGCACAAAGAGGCATACACAATCGGCAGATTCGACCTCCTGAAAAGCAGAATCGCCTACGATTCGGGAAATTCGCAAAAGGCTGAAGACGGGCTCGACCCGTCGCACATCAGGCTGACCGACATCAACATCGGACTGGACTCCGTTTATTATGCAGGCAACGACATCCGTGCGCTTATCCGCCTGTTTGACTTGAAAGAGCGTTCAGGACTGCAAATCATATCTACAGAGGGAGAACTCCGCGCTGACAATCAGGCCATCCGCATCCCCTCGCTCCAAATCAACACCGCCAACTCCGCTTTGGAGCTGAACGCCACGGCAGACTGGAGCGTTACCGAACAAAACAAGGACGGAAAGCTGAGCGCACGCCTGATGGCCGACATCGGGAAAGCCGACATAGCCAAAGCCGTGTCCGGCCTGCCGGAAGATTTGGTGAAAGCGTTGCCCTCTGCACCGCTACAGGTGCGGTTTGGAGTTGACGGGACATTGGACAACTTGCGCCTGACCGCCTGTTCAGTGGGAATCCCCGGAAATTTCCGTTTGGAAGCAGACGGCGCACTGAACCATGTGCTCGACAGCATATCCAGAGAAGGAGGAATCAACCTGAACGGCCAATTCATCGACATGTCTTTCTTGGAACGCCTCACAGGGGGAATCACCATCCCGTCGGGAACCGTATTGAAAGGAAAAGCCGAAATGAAAGGCAATGCCCTGTCTGCCGACACCCGAATCAAGCAAGGAGAAGGAGCGCTGGAGCTAAAAGGCAGATTCGACATGGACAAGGAAGCCTATAAAGTTTCGTTGCTTGCGGACAGCCTGAACATCCACAACTTTATGCCGAACGACTCGCTTTTTGAAGTGACGGCTTCATTGACGGCTGAAGGCGAAAAGTTCGATTTCTTCTCTCCGGCCACACGCCTGCAGGCTGAAGCGTCTTTGAACCATTTGCGCTATGGAACGCGGATATTTTCAGGCATCGGACTTGACGCCGAACTGAAACAATCGGAAGCGACCGTACATCTCAACGCCAAAGACAATGTGATGCACATAGCGTCGCAGCTGAACGCTCGGCTGAAACCGGAGAGAATCCGTGCGAAAGGCACAATTGACGTGTTCAATCTGGACTGGTACGGCATGGGGCTGACACCAACTCCTTTCAAAACGACTCAGAATATAGAGCTGAACATGGCTACCGACATGAAGAAAAGCCATAGTGCAAGAGTATCCATGAAAAACATCCGCCTGATTACAGACAAAAGCACTTTCAGCACAAAAGATTTGCATGTAGGCGGAACTACAGCGCGCGACTCCATACACTGCTATGTCAATGCAGGCGACCTGACTTTCTTGTTCCGCAGCAAAGGAGGAATAGACGAACTCACGGCACAGGCCGACAACCTGACGAAACTGCTTGCCAAACAATGGGAAGCCCGCAAGTTCGATCAAGAAAGGATTAAACAGGCGCTTCCTTCGGCCCAGCTTCGCGTCTTTGCCGGAAGCGACAATCCGGTATCAAACACACTTGCCATACGCAAGCTCTATTTTGACAAACTACGAGTGAACCTGACGGCCAATCCGCAAGACGGACTGAACGGAAACGCCTTCCTGTACGGGCTCCGAACGGACAGCTTGTCGCTTGACAGCATCGTATTCAAGGCTTCACAAGAACAAAATGCGCTTGCAATCAGAAGCGAAGTCAAGGCTAACGACAAGCCTTATCAGGAAGCATTCGACATTATACTGGAAAGCCGAATAGACTCCACGCACGCCAATGTAGACATCGGATACTTCAACGGGAAGAAAGAATGCGGCGTCGACATCGGCATGAAAGCCGGGCTGGAAAAAGAAGGAATCAGCCTGCACATCACTCCACTCAACCCGACATTGGTATACAGAAAGTTCTACGTCAACAAAGACAATTACATCTACCTGAGAGATGACGGGCGCATCATGGCCAAACTGGCCATATACGACAAGGACCATACGGGGCTGCATCTGTACTCCACCCCTGACAGCTTGTCATTACAGGACCTTACATTGGGAATCAACCGGTTGAATATCGCAGAGTTCCGACGTATCGTTCCTTATATGCCCGACGTGGCAGGAATCATCAATCTGGAAGCACACTATGTGCAAACGGAAAGAAGCGACCAGATTGCACTGGAAGCGAACATAGACAGCCTGGTGTTTGAAAAGCAGCCGATGGGCAACTGGGCATTAAGTGCGGTATATTTGCCCAAACAGTCGGGAGTGCAGAGCATCGACGGATTTATCATGCGAAACGACAAGGAGATAGCGAGCCTGAACGGTTCCTACTATCCCGCCCGAAACGAAGAATATCCAGACAGAATTGATGCGAATATGGCTTTGTTTCATCTTCCGCTCGACATAGCCAACTCGTTCATACCTGGAGGAATGGCTGTGCTGAGCGGTGATCTCGACGGAGACTTGACTGTACGAGGGGATATCAACAAACCGACAATGAACGGAAAGCTGAATCTGGACAGTGTCAATGTGTTCGTTCCGCAAGCATCACTGAACCTTCGCTTCGACAATCGTCCGATTGAAATCAAAGACAGCAAACTGGTGTTCGACAGATTCAAAATATTTACAAGAGGAAAGACTCCGTTCACCATAGACGGGAACGTGGACATGACAGATATGGCAAACATAAACATGGACTTGAGAATGGACGCAAACAACTTCGAGTTGCTCAACGCGAAGAGGACGAAAGAATCTCTCGTGTTCGGCAAGCTGTATGTAGACTTCCATTCCGTATTGAACGGAACGCCCGACAAAATGATGATCCGGGGCAATATGAATATCCGGGGAGGGAGCGATTTTACTTACATCCTGAAAGACTCGCCGCTCACAGTGGAGGACAAACTGGGAGAAACGGTCACGTTCGCCAACTTCAACGACACGACAACCGTCAATCCAAAGTCTCTCCAGATGATTACATTGGGAGGCATCGACATGCTTATGACACTCCATATAGATGAAGGAGTGCAATGCCGCGTAGACCTCGACGAACAAGGGAGCAATTACATGATGTTTGAGGGAGGAGGCGACCTGTCGTTCCAATACACGATAGACGGAAACATGATTCTCAGCGGACGATACACATTGCTGAGCGGAGAATTGAAATACCAGCTTCCTATTATTCCGCTGAAAACTTTCCACATCAAAGAAGGCAGCTACATCGAATGGACGGGCGACCTCATGAACCCGAATCTGAGCATACAGGCAACGGAAAGGATGAGAGCATCCGTAGCGCAGGAAGGGCAAAGTTCACGGACTGTCAATTTCGATGTAGGCGTCGACATAAAGAACAGGCTGTCAGACCTCGGCTTTACATTCACCATTGACGCTCCCGAAGACGGAAGCGTGCAGAATGACCTTGCCGCCATGTCACCGGAAGATAAGAACAAACTTGCCGTGACGATGCTTGTCACCGGAATGTACATGGCTGAAGGAAATACGGCCAGCGGAAACGGACTGGACGCCAACAGTGTGATGAACTCATTCCTGCAAAGTCAAATCAACAAGGTTGCAGGAAGCGCACTGAAAACCATTGACGTAAACTTTGGCATGGAGCAAACGGATGACGGCGAAACCGGAAGTACACGTACAGACTACAATTTCGAGTTCGCCAAACGTTTCTGGAACAACCGAATCAGGGTCGTTATCGGAGGAAAAGTGTCCACCGGGAACGACACGCAACAGCAGGACGAATCGTTTATCGACAACATTTCATTGGAATACCGTCTGGACGACAGCGGCACACGCTACATCAAAGTGTTTCATGACAAGACATACGAAAATGTGCTCGACGGAGAAGTGACCGAAACGGGAGCCGGTCTCGTGCTCCGCAAGAAAGTAGGGAAATTAGGCGAACTGTTCATCTTCAGAAAAAAAAGAAAGAATCCCCAACCAACAACCGAAGAAAATGAAGAAGCTGAATAACAAGACAATATTGACCGGGCTGATGCTAATCTTCATATTGGCATCATGCTCCACAACCAAGCATCTGGCTGAAGGCGAAATGCTGTACATCGGCACGCCGACTCCGGAAATCATAAACTACGAAGAAAACGAAACGGGAGAAAGTACATTGGAAGAGGTAATGGGAGCCATCAACGTATCGCCAAACAACTCGTTCTTCGGAAGTCCGAAAATCCGATGGCCGCTTCCTTTCGGCCTATGGATCTATAACCGGTTCGAGAGATATGAGAAAGGGATAGGCAAATGGGTTTTCAACAAACTGGCGGCCGACCCCATCTATATCTCTACCGTGAATCCTGACACCCGAAGCAAGGTTGCCACAAACCTGCTGAGAGATTACGGCTACTTCAACGGAGAAGTGACATACAAAGTAGACACCATGAACAATCCGAAGAAGGCGAAACTGAACTACACTATCAATTTCGGACATGGATACCTATTAGACTCCATCATGTACACGGGGTTCGACAAGCGTTGCGACAGCCTGATTCAGGCCAAGATGGACGAAACCTATCTTCATAAGGATGATCCGTTCAACGTGAACACGCTGAATCAGGAAAGAGAACGGCTTGTGGAGCAGTTCAAGAACAACGGCTATTATTTCTACCGTTCGGAGTTCATCACGTTTCTTGCCGACACTATCATACGTCCCGGATACGCCAACCTGAAAGTCGTACAGCAAATCAATGTCCCGGAAGATGCCTTGCGCACCTATCATATAGGCAACACTACGGTAAACTTGATCGGCCAGAACGGAGAGCAGCCTACAGATTCGGCCAGATTCGGCAAATTCACGGTGAAATATGCAGGAGACAAACCGGGAATACGCTTCGGAGTATTGCGCAGAAGGTTCCTATACCGGAGCGGAGAAATCTATTCACAACTGAGACAAAACTATTCACAACAGGCATTGTCGCGTCTGGGAATCTTCAAGTTCAATGAGTTCAGATATAACCAAAGGCCCGGTACGGACACACTGGACATCATGGTCAACGCAATGTTCGACCTGCCATACGATGCGGAGCTCGAACTGAACGTAAAGACCAAAAGCACCAAACAAACCGGGCCTGGAGCCATATTCAAATTATCCAGAAAGAACTTCAAGCGCATGGGGGCCTCGCTGAACCTCGAACTCAACGGCTCGTATGAATGGCAAACCAGTTCTACCGTTGACGGAGAAAGTTCCGTGATGAACTCGTATGAACTGGGAGCCGCTCTCTCGCTGAACTTCCCGCGTCTGGTGCTTCCTTGGCAACAGAACCGGATGAACGCTTTCCGCTTCCCCTCGCAAACGGATTTCAAAATATACGCCAACCAAGTGAACCGTGCGCGCTATTTCAAGATGCTGTCGTTCGGAGGGGAAGTAACCTACAACTTCCAGCGCCGACGCGGCCTGAAACATACGGTCACGCCCGTTCATCTGGCTTTCAACATGCTGCAAAGGCGGACCGCCGAGTTCAACGCTATCGCCAGCCAAAACCCGATGCTCTTCCACAGCTTGGACGACCAATTCATTCCGTCATTTACATACACACTGACTTACGACAACACATACCGGAAGAGGCGCAACCGCCTTTGGTGGGAAAATTCCCTGACTTCTGCCGGGAACGTCACCTCCATGATTTACGCTGCATTCGGACAAGATTTCAAGAAAAAGGAGAAACAGCTCTTGGGAAACCCGTTTGCACAGTTCATGAAATACTCATCAGAGTTCCGTTATCTGTTCAATATAAGCGACAAGCAACAGATTGCTACCCGCGTGATGGGAGGTGTCATCTGGGCATACGGAAACAAAACCATCGCCCCTTATAGCGAACAGTTCTATGTGGGAGGGGCAAACAGTATTCGTGCGTTCACCGTTCGCTCCATAGGTCCGGGACGCTTCCGCCCTGCCGCCACAGGCTACTCATACGTAGACGAAACCGGAGACATCAAGTTGGAGGCGAACATCGAATACCGCTTCCGGATGCTATCGAACTTTTTGGGAGGAAACCTGAACGGCGCCGTATTCCTCGATGCCGGAAACGTGTGGCTGCTGAGAAAAGACGAAGCCAGACCCGAAGCCGAGTTCACCCTCAACCGGTTCTTCGACAGCATTGCTACGGGCACCGGCTTCGGTATCCGCTACGACCTGTCGTTCCTCATCCTTCGTCTGGACTTCGGAATCGCGCTCCATGTGCCTTACGACACGGAGAAAAAGGGATATTACAACATTCCTAATTTCAGGGACGGAATGGGCATTCATTTCGCCATAGGGTATCCGTTCTAAGCACCGGAGCCGTCAAGGAAATCCTATGCCTTGACATCCGTTCCGTCCTGAAATCAGGACAAACCGCGACTTTCTGAATAATCAAAATGTCCATTGCCGATATTGTTTTAGAGTTGTTGACACTCGGCTTTGCCTGCAAAGTAAAGGGGCATGGGTACCAAACGATGGGTAGCGTTTTCGTGAGGAGCATTTGGCGGCAAATGTCTCTTTACATACTTTCTCCAAAATGAAAAATCGGAAGAATCCGATTTACAAGCTATTCCCTCAATACTTTTCTAAGGAAAAATGCCGTTTTTTCTCAATAAATACAGAAAAAATTTGCTCAATAGCTTTATTTTCACTATGTTTGAGCAAAATAAATTTATTACGAAACGAATACCGCTTCATTGACGGGGAATAGCAACCTTCAAAAACTATGAAAACAATCAGATGCCTCTCAGACGGGGAACTTATCAAAGCGTATGTCAACGAGAACTCCCAAAAAGCAGCTTTAGCCTTATACGAACGTTACGAACAGCTGATTAAGATGCTGATCAACAAAGCGACATTAAGTTACGAAGACAAACAGGACTTGTTTCAGGATATAGTAATCCGGATTTTTGACAGCCTGGCCCATTCTTACCGCGAACAAGGATGTTTCAAAAAATGGGTTGCAACAATTTGCATGAACTCGCTATACTCCCATCTCCGCCTCTGCAAAAGGAACCGCACGGACAACGTTCCGGAAGAAAGTTTCGACGCCTACCCTTCGGAATATCACCCCACAAACTTTGTCATACAGTGGGAAAAAACATACAAATACCTCAAAAGCGCGATAACCGAGCAGCCTCCCGAAAGCGGAAAGATACTGACAATGCTTTATAAAGAGCAGAAAAGCTATCGCGAGATAGCGCAGGAACTTGGCATGTCGAAATCGGGATGCCACAAGAAAGTGCAGTCCATCTTATTGAAGATGAAACAACATTTGTTGCAGCACGGCATAAAAGAACTTCCCGATGACGACATCTCGGCTATCTCCCTTTAGAGAAAAAGCCTGCCATGCCCCCTTGCTTTATTCCAAATACAAATAATCGTAATGCACTAAAGGCTTTTGCCCGTGCTTTCCCTGCATCCGGCGCGCCTCGTCTGAATCGGTCCCCACACGCCCCACGCCTATCAGCGTGCCGTCTTCATCGGCAATGCGCACGATGTCGTCTTTCTCGAAATCGCCGACCACCTCCGTCACGCCGATAGGAAGAATGCTCACCGCTTTGTCGCCCCGCACGATGTCCGCCGCTTTTCGATTCAGGCGCAACTCTCCTTTGGCGAAACCGCCGCTATGCGCTATCCATTTCTTCACGCTCGACACCGCTTCCTCCGAAGGGACAAAGCGCGTACAAACCGTCGTATCGGGCGATTCCATGAGGTCAATCAGGATATTGTCTTTCTTCCCGTTGGCAATGATGACGGTAATGCCCTCATCCGCCACTTTCCGGGCTATGGCAGTTTTGGTAAGCATTCCGCCCCGCCCGAAGCCCGACTTCTCGGTACGTATATAATCAGAGAGGTCTTTGCCGTGCTCCACCGTGCGAATCACTTCCGTGCCGGGTTCCGAGGGAGAACCGTTATAGATGCCGTCAATGTTGCTCAGAATAACCAACGCCTGCATGTCAAGCATGGAAGCCACCAGCCCCGACAGTTCGTCGTTGTCGGTAAACATCAGTTCGGTAACGGAAATGGTATCGTTTTCGTTGACTATCGGAATCACCCCGTTGTCAAGCATCACCCTCATGCAGCTTCGCTGGTTCAGATAATGCCGGCGCGTGCCGAAATTTTCTTTGGTGGTCAGCACCTGCCCTACGGCAATGCCGTGTTCGCGAAACAATTCATAATAACGGTTTATCAACTTTGCCTGCCCCACCGCAGAGAATAGCTGCCTCTGCTCCACACTGTCCAGCTTGTGCGTCTGCCTCAGTTCGCTCCGTCCGGAGGCCACGGCCCCCGAAGAAACCAGCACGATTTCTACCCCGTTCTTGTGAAGCTCCGCTACTTGGTCGACCAGCGCCGACATACGTGTCACATCCAAAGTCCCGTCTTTGCGGGTCAATACGTTGCTGCCGATTTTCACGGCAATCCGACTAAACTGATATTTCATTTTGCTTTCCCATGATACACGGACAAAGATACAATTTATTGCACAAATCCCGGCAAATAATTTCTTTTTATCCTGCTCCGCCGGACTTTCTCCAAAAGCCGACGGACAGTGTCGGAAAAAACGGCGACGTTTTCCTGCAATCCGCTCCCGTTTTTTCCGTATATTTGCGCTGCAAATCAAAAAAGACATGTATCCCGTGCATTACTTGAAATCTTATCCCGTCTCTTTGCTGACAGTGGCTGCAATCTGCTACCTGTCATTCTTCACCCCTCCCCAAACAGACATGAACGAAATCCCTTATTTCGACAAGATTGTCCATATCTGCATGTACGGAGGATTGTCTACGCTTCTCTGGGTGGAATATCTGTTCCGCCACCGCACCGTCAACCCGAAACACTTGATTGCCGGAGCTGCCGCCTGCCCTGTGCTGATGAGCGGATGTATCGAATTGCTCCAAGCCGCCTGCACAGAAAGCCGAAGCGGAGACTGGATGGACTTTGCCGCCAACTGCACGGGAGTGGCGCTGGCCTGCCTGCTGGGGCACTACGTATGGAGGCCTCTCATCCGAAAACGTTTTCAAAAGGAATAAAGATAAAAAAGACTCTCCCCGCAAAGCACGGCAGACCGTCGCAACGGGGAACTCTGAAGTCATCTGAAATCTTTCAAGTCCTGCTTCAACTTCTTGCGCGTAAAATGAATGCGGCTTTTCACCGTCCCTATAGGAAGATGAAGTTTCGATGCAATTTCACGATACTTGAATCCGGACACATACATGGCGAAGGGCACACGATACTCTTTCGGCAAAGCATTGACAGCTTTCCGTATCTCTTTCAAATCATAAGAGCCCTCCATAGAATCATCCGCCAAGTCGGCGCCTAAATTCAGAAAATACAGATTGTCCGTATAGTCCACATACGTCTGGTCGCGCATGATCTTCCTATAGTTGTTGATGAATATATTGCGCATAATCGCATAAAGCCACCCCTTGAAGTTGGTTTCAGCTACAAACTTTTCCTGATTGTCCAACGCTTTCAGTGATGTTTCCTGAAGAAGGTCGTTCGCATCGTCATTGTCTGCCGTAAGCCTGTAGGCAAAACGATGCAGTTCTGTCTGCATACCCAACAGATTCTGGGCAAAAGTAGCAGTTTCCATAGTCATCCCTTTCTTTGAATTAATATTGCTGTTTGACGCCGCAATATTAGTCCAAAAGACGGGACGCGAACTCATAAAAACCGACACGCGATGGGGTAAAAACTATCTGATGTACATTTTTACCCCCTATTTTGAGAGTTTTCAGGGGATGGCCGGGAAAAATCCGAATCACCACATTTTATAAGGAAACGCCATTAGCATAGAATTGTAATACTTTCTTTGGCCTGTCACCTCTTTGCCGAGAAATGACGGACGCTCGTAAGGCTCGTCTTCCGCAGCCAGTTCCACTTCAGCCACCACGAGCCCTTCATTGTCGCCATAGAACTCATCCACCTCAAACGTATGCTTCCCGCACTTCACCAGATAGCGTGTCTTGTCAATCATTCCAGGCTTGCACAGCTTCATCAGTTCTTCCGCCTCTGCGAAAGGAATCTCATGTTCCCATTCATAACGGCTGACACCTGCCGCATCCGACGGGCCTTTTATCGTAAGAAAGCCTTTGCCGTCACGTATGCGGACACGTACCGTGCGCCCGCTTTCGTTGCAGATATATCCTTGGCGGATGGCATACTTTCCGAATGCCATCTCCTTATAAGAATTGTCTTTCACCAAGAATTTACGTTCTATCTCTTGCGCCATAAGTCAGGAATCAGGAGGCCAGCGCATAGCCTACAATCATCACTAACGCCAACAACAGCAGCACGAAACATATTGTCTTGAACAAACGGTTCGCTCTTTCTTCCTCGCGCTTTTCCTGATTCCGCCGCTTGGCGATTCTATTGTCTTTTCCCATAGCTGTATGTGTTTTTAGATTTCAACGCTGCCAAATTATAACTTTCCGGCGAAAAAGACAAGCCGACAGCCCGTTTTCTTCGCATAAAGGCAAAAAGAAAGAGGTATGCCGCAACAAACAGCACACCTCTCATCAGACAATTCAAAAAAATCAAGCCTTTACTCGTCCGACATACGAACCGTCGCGAGTATCCACTTCAATCATTTCATCTGTGTTGATGAACAACGGGACACGCACCGTAGCGCCGGTTTCTACCGTAGCCGGCTTGGTTGCGTTTGTTGCCGTATCGCCTTTCAATCCCGGTTCGGTGTAAGTCACCTTCAGCTGCACCTTTACAGGAAGTTCGGCATACAAAATCGTCTCCGTAGAAGCGTCGGAAACCACATCTACCACCATTTCTTCTTTCAGGAAGTCTACGCCCTCAATCTGTTCGCGGGAAATGGGCACCTGCTCAAAGGTTTCCTGATTCATGAAGATATAATCTTCACCTTCTTTATATAAGAACTGATAAGGACGGCGTTCCACACGCACGTCTTCCAGTTTTTCGCCGATATTGAAACGACGTTCCAACACGTATCCGTCAACTACGTCTTTCAGCTTCGTGCGCATGAAAGTGTTTCCCTTTCCCGGCTTCACGTGCAAGAAGTCAATGCAGAAATACAATTTGCCGTCCATACGGATGGCAGTTCCGATTTTAATGTCTTGAGCATTAATCATAACTATAACTCTTTATTTATATGTAACTACGTAAACTGTTCCACTCCAAAATACGGGCGCAAAAATAATCTAAATCGCGAAAAAACGCAAAAGATTTGTGTAAAAATGACTTAGCTCTTTGATTATTTAAAAAAAGTCACTACTTTTGCAGCCCAAACGCTTGGAATAATAACATAAAATATATCGAAAAAATGAAAAGAACCTACCAACCCTCTAACAGAAAGAGAAGAAACAAACACGGATTCCGTGAGAGAATGTCTACCGCAAACGGTCGTCGAGTTTTGGCTGCGCGTCGTGCTAAAGGACGCAAGAAGCTGACCATTTCTGACGAATACAACGGTGTAAAGGCTTAAGCCTTTGAAGCTATCAAGAAGCGGCTGTCTCAAAATGAATTTGAGGCAGCTTTTTTTATATGCAAGATTGGCAGCCCCCATCTGCAAGACCTCCGCCTTCCGAAAAAAAACGGCGAAGGAACGCCGAAAGCCCGAAGCAAATATTTTATGCGCCGGCGATTAAAATCTGAATGAAAAACAATATATTTGTATGCAGAACCATAAAAATGCAAATCATGAAAAAACTTTATTCTATTTTGGCCTGCTTGTGGGCAGCATCCTTCTGCCTGACAGCATGTTCCGATGAGGGAACAAAAGAAAGCGCAAGCACAAATCTCACTCCTGACGAGCATAAAGAAAAATTAGAAGACATCGGCCTGGCCGTTCTGTCGAAAGTCAAACCGGAAGACCACAAGACACTGCTCACGACCATAGACAAATTCATCGAGTACGTAGACAACAGCGATTTGGACCTCGAACGCAACGAGGACGTACAAGCGGCAGTCAATCTGGCAAGGACAATGGGAGATATTTGCAGCTGCACCGATGCCGCAAAGCTGATGGCATTCGCACGGTCGGGCAACAACGACTTATACACCGCCGCCCAATATGCAAAAGTCTATACTTACAATAACAATAACGGGACATGGACTTCCGCTCCTGCCTCTGACAACACATTGGAGTTCCGTTTCCCTGTCAATAACCAGCAAGCCGTTCTCAAAGCGACCGCATCGGGAAACGAAACTTTGGTAGACTTGTTTGACGACGAAGACGGAATACACTATCAGGCACTGATTCCAGAAAAAGCGACAGCCTCGTTCACGCTGGACGGACAGGCGTTGGGCGATGCTGCCGTAACCGTTGCCGTCAACAATGAAAGCAGAACAGCTGATGTGGCTTGCACATTCAATGCAAACGGCTATGAGTTCAACGCAAATGTACACGCCGACAAGTCAAATGCCACAGCAAACTTTTCCACTGTGATAAAAGGAGAGACGCTGCTGACCGCCACTGCAAACATCTCAGGCAACAATATGACCGATGAAGGACAGATTAACGGAACCGTCAACGGAACATACGATGCAGAAGAAATGTTCAACGGAGCCGATGTGGAAATACTCGTAAACAATGAAGCGCGCATCATCGCTTCCTGCTCTAACGTAAACAACTTTATAAAGCTGATAGACAAGCTGGAAGATGAATATTCATGGGAGGAGCAAACAGAACAGGAATACAATGACAAACTGGCCGATGCATACAACCAATACAACAAGGCAGAGCTTTATTATACGGATGGAGACAATGTAATCGCCAGAATAACCATGCAAAGCTATATGGAAGAAAATCCCTATTATTCAGAAGAAACTTATTATGACATTGAACCGGTCATTACATTCGTTTCCGACAATTCATCGTTCAGCATCGAAAGCTATTTCGATGACATCAGCTTCAATGACTTGATTACAAGCGCAGAAGATTTGGGAGAAGCCTACGAAGACTACCTGCAATATCTATTGAAATAAATTCTCAGACTGCCAATATACAAGACACAGGCCGTAAAAGTTCTGTGTCTTGTGCTTCTATACACAAAACCTGATCCAAGCCAATACTAAACATGGCAAAATTTGTCTTTGCACTGCTGCTGACGCTACTCCCTCACCCATTGCTTAAAGCGCAAAATCCTGACTCCATTTTCCTGAAGAAAGACACGGTTTACCAACTTGAACTGCAAGAAGTGGAAGTGTCTGCCCACCAATCCGGACAAATAATGTCAGGAAACATGTCAGGACGAATCAGCCTAAAGGCAAATCAACTGCAGTCTCTCCCCCGGTTCCTGGGCACAACAGACATTCTGAAAACAATTCAACTCACTCCCGGCATCCAAACAAGTGGAGAACTAAATGCCGGACTATACATCAGAGGATGCGAATCGGGACATAACCAAATCATGTTCAATGATGTCCCGATATATAATCCTATGCACATGCTGGGATTCTTTTCTATATTCAACAACGAGCATCTCTCGGAAGGAAGCGTATACAAATCATACATCTCCCCCCAATACGGAGGCAGACTTTCGGGAACAGTCAACATAACAAGCAAATCTGAACTCGTTGACCGCACGTCTGTCAACGGCAATATCGGAGCAATCGCATCGCAAGCGACTTTGCAAGTGCCGCTTGGCAGGAAAAGCAGCTTCTATCTTTCAGGAAGAGGCACTTATATCAACCTGCTTCTCGGACTAATAAGCCTTGACGATGATGACATCAAGCCACGATACGGCTTCCAAGACTACAATTTTACATATATTGCCAAGCCCACCGGGAAAAGCAAACTTTTGCTAAACGCATACTTCGGAAAAGACGACTTCTCTGTCGAAGAATATTATTACCAAGCCAACGGAGGCTTGTCATGGCAGAATGCCGCCGTTTCTCTGCAATGGGAGCAACAAACGAGCAATTCAAGCCGCATGAAACATACGGCCTACCATTCATACTACAACAACGAACTGAAAGCCAACCTGTCAGGAAGCCTAATCCGATTTCCTTCCAGAATACAGGATTTCGGATATAAGGGAGAATACAGGTTCCGAACAGGGCATACCTACTGGCTGGCCGGAGTCGATTACGTGCATCATCATGTTAGCCCGCAACACCCTTATACGGAGAATCTGTTCACCGCCTCAGAAAGTGAGAAGCCTAAAAAAATAATCACGCACGAATATGGCGCCTATGCACAAGGCGCCTTTACTCTCAACGAACGAATCAGCGCACATGCAGGACTCAGATACAGCGGAAATCTGCAATCGGGAAGCCGCACCTTCTATCATGGAATAGAGCCCAGACTGTCTGTCGAATACGAATGGAGGCGCAACCGCAAGTTCGTATTTGCCTATACGCTGCAACGCCAATATATGAATCAGGTTGTCGTTTCCGGCATCGGATTCCCTACCGACTTCTGGCTTCCCGCCTCACGGAACGTTCCCGCACAAAAAGCGCACAGTTTGTCTTTAGGCTATTTCCAGTCGTTCCATGAAAACGATTACGAGTTCAGCATCGAAGGATACTTCAAAAAACTGTATAACCAGCTTGAATTCAACGGAGAACTGTTCGATATGGTAAACCAGGCTTACCGCATCGACGAGCATCTCTATCAAGGCAGGGGAACGACATTCGGAATTGAATTCATGCTCAAGAAAAATGCAGGACGCTTCAACGGATGGATAAGCTATACGCTGGGAAATTCTACACGACAATTCCCCGACATTGACAACGGGCGTGCATTTGCCGCAAAGAACGACAGAAGACACAACCTTTCAGCCGTATGCAACTGCAAGCTGAATGACAAGTGGGAACTGTCCGGCATATTCGTTTATGCAACAGGAAATGCATTCACCATGCCGACAGCCCTCTATCTGATAGGAGAAAACGCACTTAACGAATACGGCCCGCACAATGGAGCGCGTATGCCCGCTTACCACCGGATGGACTTGTCGGCCAATTACTGGCTCCGGCGGGACAGCAAAAGAGAAAGCATGATCAATTTTTCCCTCTACAACGCATACGGACGACAAAATCCGATTTATCTATCCGTTGGAGTGGAAGCAGACAAAGACAAAGGCGCGGTTCGAATTTCCCCCAAGGGACAAAGCCTGTATTCTTTCGTGCCGTCAATCAGTTATTCATTCAAATTCTGAAACGATGAAAAAGACACCGATGCTCTCCGCCATTCTCATAACGCTGGCCTTATCCGGCTGCGAACCCAAGTTTGACTTCGGAGGAATAGACTTCGAACCTCAGATTATTGTAGAAGGATGGATAGAGAATGACGAAGCGGCCCACGTCATCCTAACGCAATCTATCACTATGGACATGGACACGAGCGGCACATCGCTGGCAGACATCGCTATCCGATGGGCAAAAGTAACGGTCAGCGACGGAGAAACGGAAGAAGTCTTGACCGGACGAATGGATAAGAATTACTTCCCGCCTTTCATCTACAGAGGAAGCCGCATAAAGGGAGTGCCCGGAAAGACCTATACCTTGAAAGTAGAATACTCCGGGCGGACGCTTTCCGCACACACCACAATCCCTGCCGCCATTCCGATAGACAAGCTGGAAGTAAACAAATGCGAAGACAGCGACACACTCTATCAGATTCGTCTGAAGTTCCGCGACAATCCGGAACAGACCAATTACTATAAAACGTTCACGCAAATCGTTCCTGAAGAAACCCGCTTCTACTCCGCATTTATGGGAACTGTATCAGACGAGATTTTAAACGAAGGAGAAGCAGACATACGGGTAAACCGAGGTATGCGCCATACCCAACTGGAGAAATACACGCCCTATTTTTCCGTGAACGACACTGTCAATGTCAAACTGACGCAACTTCCGGAAGAGGGATTCATGTTTTGGAGCAGTTATGAAAATGAAATCATCAACGGAAGAAACCCGCTTTTCCCCAGCAACACCAACATAAAGTCAAACGTCGAAGGAGGGAAAGGCATCTGGTGCGGCTACGGGAAAACAATTCGCAAAGTGGTCATAGCCGACAGCATCGGAACGCCACGATGAAAAAGAGGATGCGCCGCAAAACATGGGCGCATCCTCAGCATTCCTTTCTATAGTTATACCCGTATCCGAGCTTTTCAATCCTTGATCAAGTCGCGGCCGGTCATGTCGGCCGGTTGGGACATGCCCATGATATGCAGGATAGACGGAGCCACGTCTGCCAATACGCCGTTTTCAACCTTGGCATTCTTGTTGGCAGTCACGTACACGAACGGAACCGGATTCAGAGAGTGGGCCGTGTTCGGAGTGCCGTCCTCGTTCAACGCATGGTCGGCATTTCCGTGGTCGGCAATGATAATCACCTCGTAACCGTTCGCCTTGGCAGCCTCTACCGTATCGCGCACGCAATTGTCGATGGCAACGACAGCCTTTTCTATCGCCTCATACACACCCGTATGGCCTACCATGTCGCCGTTGGCATAGTTCACTACGATGAAATCGTACTTCTGAGTATTGATAGCCTCAACCAGTTTGTCTTTCACTTCGTATGCGCTCATTTCCGGCTTCAGGTCGTAAGTGGCCACCTTCGGGCTCGGCACCAGAATGCGGTCTTCGTTGTCATACGGAGTTTCGCGTCCGCCGTTGAAGAAGAAAGTCACATGCGCATACTTCTCGGTTTCTGCGATATGCAGCTGGGTCTTGCCGTTCTTTGACAGATATTCGCCCAACGTATCCTGCACGTTTTCTTTCGGGAACAAGATATGCACTCCCTTGAACGAAGCGTCATAAGGAGTCATGCAGTAATACTGCAATCCCGGAATCGTCTTCATGCCTTCTTCCGGCATATCCTGCTGGGTCAGCACGACGGTCAGCTCTTTCGCGCGGTCGTTGCGGTAGTTGAAGAAAATCACCGCGTCGCCTTCCTTGATTGTTCCGTCGAAATTGGCGTTGTTTATCGGCTTGATAAATTCGTCGGTCACGCCTTCGTCATACGACTCCTGCATAGCCTGAACCATGTCGGAAGCCTGTTTTCCCTTGCCGTCCACCAGCAGATCGTATGCTTCCTTCACGCGGTTCCAGCGCTTGTCGCGGTCCATAGCATAGAAGCGGCCCACGATAGATGCAATTTTGCCGGCCGACTGCGCGCAATGCGCTTCCAACTGTTCGATAAAGCCTTTTCCGCTTTTCGGGTCGGTGTCGCGGCCATCCATGAAGCAATGGATGAAAGCATTTTCCAGACCATACTCCTTGGCGATATCGCACAGTTTGAACAGATGCTCCAGAGAAGAGTGTACGCCCCCGTTTGAGGTCAGCCCCATGAAATGGATATTCTTGTTGTTTTCCTTCGCGTATGTGAAAGCGGAAACCACCTCCTTGTTTTGCAGAATGCTTCCGTCGGCGCAGGCACGGTTGATTTTCACCAAATCCTGATATACGATGCGCCCCGCACCGATGTTCAGATGGCCTACTTCCGAGTTGCCCATCTGCCCGTCAGGGAGTCCGACATTCTCACCGCTCGCCTGCAACTGCGAATGGGGGTATTCGGCCAACAAACTGTCCCAATACGGAGTCGGGGTGTTGAAAATCACGTCATCCTTCTTGTGGTCGCCGCAGCCCCACCCGTCAAGAATCATTAAAAGCGCTTTCTTTGCCATAGTTTATTCTTTTGTTTAAAGTTGATCTTTCGAATCCTGTCTGTCCCGGCCCTGCCGCAAGTGTGAAAAACGCCCGCGCGCTTCGTCTGAAACGTCTCGGAACTCTGTTCCAAGCGCGCCCGCATTCGCCGGACTGCCGGTGACATTCATGTCATGCTTTGCGGCACAAAAATACAAAATATCCCGCGTTTGCAGGCAGATTTAACAAATAAAAAATGTCACCCCGACCGTTCTCCGGTCGGAATGACATTCTATAATATGCTTAAATAACCGCCTGATTATTCGGCGCGCAAAGTGAAACGCTTGAAAGCGACAACAGCCAATTCCGGATCGGCAGCTTTCAGCACGTCTGCAACGGTCTTCTTCGGGTCCATGATGCTTTCCTGCTTCAACAGACAAACCTCTTTCAAGAACTTGCCCAGACGTCCCTTGGCGATGTTCTCAATCATGGCCTCAGGCAGGTTGGCAGCCTTCTCCGCAGCTACGGTAGCTTTGATTTCCTTAGCTTTGGCTACATCTTCGGCAGTAAGCCATCCTTTAGCCATGTTGCTTTCCATGTGTTCTTCGCTGTCTACGTGAGCAGGATTGATGCCCGCTTTCTTCAAAGCAGCGTCAACAGCCTTCTGCACCTGTTCAGCCTTCGTCTTTTCAATAGCGACGTTGATTTCTTCCTGCTTTACAGACTCAGGAACACCGGCTTCGTCGATAGCAATCGGGTTCATGGCTGCAATCTGCATGCAGATTTCGTGAGCCACCTGCTCGCTGCAAGGCTTGTTGAAAGCCACCAGCGTACAGAGCTGGTTTCTGTTCATGTGGTTGTAAACAGCTGTGCAAGCGCCTGAAATGAAGCTGTAGCCGTCCAGTTCCGTTTTCTCGCCCGTCACGCCGCTACGCTCTATCACTGCGTCAGCCACCGTACCGTTGCCCATCGGCAAAGCCTTCACTTCGTCCAATGTCTGACACTTGTTTTCGATAGCCGCGTCCAGAATAGCCTGAGTCAACGCTACGAAGTCGGCATTCTTGGCAACGAAGTCCGTTTCACACTTCAAGGCAATCATAGCAGCGTAATCGCCGGTAGACTTAGCCAGCACGCAACCTTCTGACGTTTCACGGTCGGAACGTTTTGCAGCCACAGCCTGCCCTTTTTTACGGATAATTTCCATTGCCTTGTCGAAATCGCCTTCCGATTCAGTCAAGGCGTTCTTACAGTCCATCATACCAGCTCCGGTCATTTTGCGGAGCTTGGTGATATCAGCCATACTTACAGCCATAATATTTCTTTCTTGTTTAAATTAATGAATAATAACCTAAATAGAAAATTGAGAACAGAGAATTGAGAATTGCCCTGTAGTAACTCTCAATTCTCTGTTCCCAATTTCATAAATATATCAAGCCTCTTCGTCTTCTTTCGTCATGAAAGCGGCAGCCTTCGAAGCATTGATGGCATCTTCTTCCGCCTTGTCCATACGAGCTTTGGCAGTTTTCTTCTTTCCGCCCTTCTGAGCATTTTCGCCGGCAGCTTCCATATCCACCTTTTCAGCCTTTCTTTCTTCCAGGCCTTCAGCCATAGCGCCGCAGCAAGCGTCAAGAATCACTTCGATTGACTTGGTAGCATCGTCATTGGCCGGGATAACGAAATCAACGTTCGACGGGTCTGAGTTCGTATCAACGATGCCGAAAACAGGAATGCCCAAACGGTTTGCTTCGCGCACGGCGATATTTTCTTTCATCACGTCAACCACAAACAATGCAGACGGCAGACGAGTCAAATCAGCAATAGAACCGAGGTTCTTCTCCAGTTTCGCACGCTGGCGTGAAATCTGAAGAATCTCTCTTTTCGACAAATTTGCATAAGTGCCGTCGTTGGTCAACTTGTCGATTGTAGCCATTTTCTTGACAGCCTTGCGGATTGTCGGGAAGTTGGTCAGCATACCGCCCGGCCAACGTTCGATTACGTAAGGCATGTTCACAGCCGCTGCTTTCTCAGCAACAATCTGTTTCGCTTGTTTCTTAGTAGCAACGAACAGGATTTTCTTTCCTGATTTTGCAATTTGCTTCAGAGCTTCAGCAGCTTCGTCCACCTTTGCAACGGTTTTGTTCAGGTCGATGATGTGGATTCCGTTGCGTTCCATAAAAATATAGGGAGCCATTGCAGGGTTCCACTTTCTCTTCAAGTGTCCGAAGTGGCAACCGGCTTCCAATAATGTATCAAAATTTACTCTTGACATTGTTTTAATTTTTAAATCGTTTACTTTCTTTTTTGTTTTAATGAACCAACCGTCGGGTAGTCTCTCCGCAAACCTATTGTAGGGAGAATCCGGACAGTTTAGATACTAAACGCATCTTTCAAGTCTTTGAGTTCTTCGGTTTCCAAGCCGCCGCACTGATGTCCGATTATTTCCGGCAGCCTATAAACAAAAAAACTTACGAGCCCAAATCAACGTTTACTGAACTGGAATCTGCGACGTGCTTTCGGACGTCCCGGCTTCTTGCGTTCTACAGCGCGGGAATCGCGGGTGATGAAGCCTTCCGCACGAAGTGTTTTCTTGTCTTCCGGATTGATTTTCACCAAAGCGCGGGCGATAGCCAGACGCAAAGCCTGAGACTGGCCGGTGTAGCCTCCGCCGTTCAAGTTTACTTTGATATCATATTTTTCAGCCACTTCCAGTTTGTTCAACGGCTGCTTTACTACATACTGCAGGATTGACGATGGAAAGTACTGTGCAAGGTCTCTCTTGTTAATAGTAATCTTTCCTGTACCTTCGCTTACGTAGATGCGAGCTACTGCGCTTTTACGTCTGCCTAATGCATTTACTACTTCCATGCTCTATTATTTAAGTGAGTTAATATCGATTGTTTTCGGCATTTGGGCTTCGTGTTTGTGTTCGCTGCCTTCATATACATACAGGTTCTTCAGCAGCTTGGCGCCCAGACGGTTTTTGGGAAGCATTCCCTTCACCACTTTTCTCATCAGTCTTTCCGCGCCGTTAGGCTTTGCCAGCAAGAGAGCCGGAGTGATTTCGCGCTGGCCGCCCGGATAGCCGGTATAGCTCAGGTAAACCTTGTCGGTCATCTTATTGCCTGTAAATTTCACTTTGTCTGCGTTGATGATGATTACATTGTCACCGCAGTCTACATGAGGGGTAAAGTTCGGTTTGTACTTTCCTCTCAACAACTTTGCAACCTTTGAACCGAGACGACCTACCACCTGGTCTGTAGCGTCAACTACGACCCATTCTTTGGTCACTGTCTCCTTGTTTGCAGAAATGGTCTTGTAACTTAAAGTATCCACTCTTTGAAAAAATTTAAAATGTTAACTACTAAAAAACAATTCTTTTCATCGCGCCTCCCTTCCCCGGACAAAGGAGCGGAAAGCACTCAGAACTAAAATTTTATCACTATTTGATAATAATCGGCTTGCAAAGGTACTGCTTTTCTTTGAACCCGCAAAGATTTTAAGCATTTTTTCCTCTTGGTAAGAGGATGATTATTAAGAAGATTATCAAGAAGCAGGGCTTCGGCAAGCGCCCTGCGGGAGGATGCCTGCACCTTCCCAGGAAAACGCCCCGGCGTTTCGCACGAAACGGCGCGCCGCTCTATGCAAAACGCCGGGGCGTTTTTCCTTTTCCCGCTCCCGGTTTTCAGAAGCCCGCTCACCGGAGCATGTCGCCGGGATAAGAAGAAGCCTCTTCCACCCGCTTCCAAACTTCATGATACCATGCGTCTATCTTGTTGCCCTCGGCATCGGTCTCCACAAAATATTTCACCTTCATCAGTTTTCCGCCATCCTCCATTTCAAAATACAGTTTGTTCTCCTTGCCTTTCAGCTGGGGAAGATGCACGTTTTCCTCTACCGTTTCCGTATAAAAGGAGCTTGAAACCAGACGGAACGTTCCGCAGCCGATTATCACGGCACCCGCAGGAGTCATCACCAGATTGCAGAAACGCCCGTTGTCTGAAAGGATTTTAAGGGAACGACCCGCCCGCAGTTCGCCGGGCATGTCCGGCGAAGGGGAACAATAGAAACACATCTGCCAAATGCCGTTCAGGTTGATCGGCCGCTTTTCCTGAATGTCCTGGGCACTGCCCGCGCCCAGGAAAACGCATCCGAGAATCATGACAAACAAAATACGTATCTTCATAGCTTGAACCTTTAAAAAATATCTGTAAGCGTCATACAAATCTACAAAAATTATTTATGGTTTGCAGATTTCCGGAAAGATTTCTTCCTCCCGGAGAAGAATCTCCGAAGGTTTTACCAGCGGGCACAAAAAAAGTCCGCTCGGCTGCGGACTTTTTCGTTCGGATATATTTCGCTGCATGTGTCAGAATTCTGCATTGCGCGGCGTGCGGGGGAACGGAATCACATCGCGGATGTTCGCCATGCCCGTCACGAAGAGCAGCAGGCGCTCGAATCCCAAGCCGAAGCCGGAGTGGGGACAGGTTCCATATTTGCGGGTGTCCAGATACCACCACATGTCTTTCATCGGAATGTTCAGCTCCTGAATGCGGGCCAGCAGCTTGTCGTAGCTTTCTTCACGCTCCGAGCCGCCGATGATTTCCCCGATTTTCGGGAACAGCACGTCCATTGCGCGAACCGTCTTTCCGTCGTCGTTCTGTTTCATGTAGAACGCCTTGATTTCTTTCGGATAGTCGGTCAGGATTACCGGACGCTTGAAATGTTCTTCCACCAAATAGCGCTCGTGTTCCGAAGCCAGGTCAACCCCCCAGTACACCGGAAACTCGAACTTGTGGCCTGCGGCTACCGCTTCTTCCAGAATCTTGATGCCTTCCGTATAGGGCAGACGCACGAAATCTTCTTTCAGCACACCCTGCAAGCGTTCTATCAGTCCTTTGTCGAACATGTCGTTCAGGAACTTCACGTCATCATAACAATTGTCGAGGGCCCACTGCACGCAATATTTGATGAACTCCTCGGCAAGGTCCATATTGTCGTTGATATCGTTGAACGCCACTTCCGGCTCAATCATCCAGAACTCGGCCAGATGGCGCGGCGTATTGGAGTTTTCAGCGCGGAAAGTAGGCCCGAACGTATAGATGGCCCCCAATGAAGTGGCGGCCAGTTCGCCTTCCAACTGGCCCGAAACCGTCAGGCTGGCCTGTTTCCCGAAAAAGTCGTTGTCATAAACGATAGAACCGTTCTCGTCCTTCTTCAAGTCATACAGATTGAGCGTAGTCACCTGAAACATCTGGCCGGCGCCTTCGCAGTCAGAAGCCGTAATCAGCGGAGTATGGAAGTAGAAGAACCCTCTTTCGTGGAAAAACTTATGGATAGCTATAGCCATATTGTGACGAATGCGGAACACGGCCCCGAAAGTGTTTGTACGCGGACGGAGATGCGCTATCTCGCGCAAGAACTCCATCGAGTGGCCTTTCTTCTGCAACGGATAGGTGTTGTCGCAAGCGCCAAGCACCTCTATCTCGGTTGCCTGGATTTCCGCAGCCTGCCCTGCGCCCACCGATTCCACCAGCTTTCCGTTTACGCTCAAGCAGGCTCCGGTGGTGATTTGCTTCAACGTCGCCTCGTCGAAGTTCGCCAAATCCGCCACCACTTGAATATTATGAATTGTAGAACCGTCATTCAGCGCAATAAAACTTACTTGTTTGCTACCACGGCGGGTACGCACCCACCCTTTCACGTTCACCGTATCGCCGAATTTCGGATTTTTCCACAGGTCAACGATTTTTGTTCTACGAATTGTTTCCATTTGTCTTATGTCGTTTTTTAGTTTTGAACTTGAACGCTCCGCCTCCCCGGTTTGACCGGACAAACGGACGGACATTACGCATTATATTTTGAACGGAAAGGCACAAAGTCCCGGAATCACAATCTTCTGATTTCCCGTAACCTTGCGCCCCTCATAACCTTATATCGTTTCAATGCGCCATCATTCGAAAGCGCCGCTACGCAACATGCCCACTTCTCTTTCCGTCAGGTAACGCCAGTCGCCCCGGCGCAAGCCCTTCTTCGTCAGTCCGGCGAAATAAACGCGGTCGAGCTTGATTACGCGATACCCCAACGATTCGAAGATGCGCCGCACGATACGGTTCTTTCCGGAGTGGATTTCAATGCCTACCTGCGACTTGTCCGTGTCGGAAGCATAGGCCGCCGCATCCGCATGCACCTCGCCGTCGTCAAGCGTAATCCCCTGTACAATCTGGTCGAGGTCGGCTTTCGTTACGTTCTTGTCGCAATACACGTGATATATCTTCTTCTTCAAGAACTTCGGATGGGTAAGTTTGGAAGCCAAATCGCCGTCGTTGGTCAGCAACAAGACGCCTGTCGTATTGCGGTCCAACCGGCCTACCGGGTAAATGCGCTCCGTGCAGGCCCCTTTCACGCAATCCATCACCGTCTTGCGCTCCTGAGGGTCATCAGAAGTCGTCACGCAATCCTTCGGCTTGTTGAGCAACACATATACTTTGCGTTCGATGTTCACCGGCTGGTCGTGGAACTTAACCTCGTCAGAGCGTTTGATTTTCGTGCCCAGTTCGGTCACCGTCACTCCGTTCACCGACACCACTCCGGCAGCGATGAACTCGTCCGCTTCCCTGCGGGAGCATATTCCGGCATTGGCCAAGAACTTGTTCAGACGAATCGGAGCATCCGGATCGGCAAGTGCGTCTTTATATTCAATCTGCTTCTTCCTGCTGTATTTGGCATTCGGGTCATAATCTGCCGTGCGCGGACGGTAGCCTCTCCCCTGCGGACGGTTATAGCCGCCCTGCCCGCCATTGTTGTTGTAGCGCGGACGATACGGGCGTTCGCCTTCTTCGCCGTTGCCGTTATAGCGAGAATTGCCTCCCGAATAGCGCGGAGTGTACGAATTGCTGCGCTGGCCGCCCCACGAACCGCCCTGCCCGCCGTTGTTGTAGCGCGGGGTGTACGGACGTTCGCCTTCTTCGCCGCCGTTATACGGACGGTATCCGTAAGGACGCTGTTGGGGGCGGTTCCCATACGGACGCTGCGGGCGGTTTTCATCATTGTTGAAGCGAGGCGTATAAGAACGATAATTCCCGCCCTCACGGTTATTGTACGGACGACGGTTGCTGTTGTAGCCTCCATTCCTGTCATTCTTGTTATACCTGTTGTACCCTTCTCTGTTGTAAGACCTGTAGCCGTCGCGGCCAGACTGAGTGTTTTCACTTTCCGGTCTGAATTCTTTTTCTGCCATAATATAATTACCTTAATTCTATAAATTAATATTTACCCTCGCGGGCATATTGTTTTATCACATTCCTGTGTAGTTGTGCGGAGTGATAGCCCGCAACTCGTTCTTTATGCTTTCGTTTACGTCCAGCGTATCTATAAAATTCGCAATAGACTCCTTCGTAATCGCCTGGTTCGTGCGGGTCAGAGCCTTCAGCGCTTCATACGGATGCGGATAGGCTTCACGACGGAGAACGGTCTGGACAGCCTCGGCCACCACGCTCCAGCAGTTGTCCAAGTCTTCGTTTATCTTGTGTTCGTTCAGCAGCAGTTTGCCCAATCCTTTCAATGAACTTTGAATGGCAATGAGCGTATGTCCGAAAGGCACGCCTACGTTGCGCAGCACCGTAGAGTCCGTCAGGTCGCGCTGCAGGCGCGACACGGGAAGTTTCATCGAAAGATGCGAAAAGACAGCGTTGGCGATTCCCAGATTGCCTTCCGCATTTTCAAAATCTATCGGGTTCACTTTATGCGGCATTGCGCTTGAGCCGACTTCGCCCGCCTTGATTTTCTGTTTGAAGTATTCCATAGAAATATACATCCAGAAGTCGCGGTTCATGTCAATCATGATTGTATTGATGCGTTTCATCGCGTCGAATACGGCACCCAAGCAATCGTAGTTCGATATTTGGGTGGTATATTCCTCGCGTTCAAGCCCCAGCTTTTCAGCCACGAAGCGGCTTCCGAACGCCTTCCAGTCGATTCCCGGATAAGCCACATGGTGCGCGTTGTAGTTGCCGGTCGCCCCGCCAAACTTGGCCGTAAGCGGACAGGCTTTCAGCATGTCCAGCTGGCGGCGCAGGCGATAGGCGAACACCATGATTTCCTTTCCGAGACGTGTAGGCGATGCGGGCTGGCCGTGCGTTTTGGCGAGCATCGGAATGTCTTTCCACTCGTCCGCATAAGCCTCCAACTTGTCAATCAGTTGCTGGAGCTGCGGACAATACGCATCTTCCAGCGCATCCTTTACCGACAAGGGCACGGACGTGTTGTTGATGTCCTGAGAAGTCAGTCCGAAATGGATGAACTCTTTATAAGGCTCCAGCCCGCCCAATTTGTCGAATTGCTCCTTTATGAAATACTCCACGGCTTTCACGTCATGGTTCGTCACGCTTTCTATCTCCTTGATGCGCGCCGCATCCGCCTCCGAGAAGTTGCGGTAAATGTCGCGCAACGATTCAAACCGCGAAGCGTCAAGCCCTGCCAGCTGCGGCAAGGGCAGTTCGCACAAAGCGATGAAGTATTCAACCTCCACCCTCACGCGATATTTCATCAAAGCGTATTCAGAGAAATAGTCAGCCAAAACTCCCGTTTTGCTTCTGTAACGACCGTCGACAGGCGATATGGCCGTGAGTAAATCAAGCTCCATCATGATTCGTGTAATTTGATGTCTATAACTATGCGCATTAATCAGGGTGCAAAGGTAATACTTTTTCCCGAAGTTACCGGAATGCCAGGCATAAACTTTAGTATTTATTTCAAATCGTTCCGGCAACCCGTCCGGCCCACGCAAAAACGCCCCGGCATTTATAAAACAAGCCGAGGCGTTTCTGCAAAAAGCCTGCCGCCGGTCAAATGCCGGCGGCGGGCTTTGCATCCGGTTACTTTTCCTCAATAAGAAAAATCCGTTTCCTTGACAAAAACCTTATAGTCCTTTATCAGACCGGGCGCACCGGCTTCCGCACGGGGCAGCATCCTGAATCCGCTCACCTGATACTCCTTGCCCAAGTCGATTACAATCTGATGCGGACAGGCCGTATCGTCCACCGTCTGCCAGAACGTGCTTTCCTGCAAGTCGAACACTTTGTCGGCGGTACAGTTGCCTATCTTCGTATCTTCGCTGTCCGCATAGACAATCTTCCATGCTTCGCGCGGAACCGGCTTTCCGTCTGCACCCAGCACATCCATCTCGGCTATGGCGGCAACATCCGTCCCTTCGTAGTTGGAAGCAGCCTCCAGACAGAAGTACCTTCCGCCCACGGTCTTCCCGAACTTCACTTCCTGCCAACCGTTTCCGGAAGCGAACGTACCGGTATGGACGGGAGTTTCAGAAGCGAGTTTCAGGGTCTGCCCATCCTTGCGGCGGGTCTCCGGAGCCTTCTCACGAAGCAAATCCAGTATCGGCTTCTTTCGACCCGTCACTTTCGCTTCGGCAGGGCCTTTCAGGTCGAGCACGATAATTTCATTCTCCCCTTCCTTCAGCCAGCATCCCGGCATATAGAGCGTCTGTTGAGGGCCGATTTCCCAGAAGCGCCCCAAGGCGTGCCCGTTCACCCAGACCATGCCTTTGCCCCACGTCTGCATGTCGAAAAACGTATCTCCGGTCTTGTCAAGATGAAAAGTCGCCTTGTAATAAGCCGGGCCTTGAACGGCCTTTCCGGGTCTGTAGCCCTTCTTGCTCGCGAACTCATGGAAAGGAGGAAGATTGTAGACCGTCCATCCTTTCAGCTCCACGGCCTTGTCACCGTCCAACGCTTCCACCTTCTCGGTGATACCCTTGCGGTCATGGATGGACTTGTCGAAGTTCACGCGCCCCATCGCCTCGACCAGAATGTCGAGCCGGGTACCTTTCTTCAAGATTCCCTCCAACGGAAGGGTGAACTCCCCGCGCCTGCGGTCAAGACGGCCCAGCAACTTCCCGTCGGCGAACACCTGTGCCCAGTCATGCACTTCGTCTATATGGAGCACGCCGCTGATGTCTTCCTTCAGAATGGTGCGGTAGAGGATGCTTCCCCACCCTTGGTCGAACATTTCCATCGGCCTGACGTTCTCGGTGCGCTTAGGCTCAGGAAGATTCTCGAACAAAGGGGCCACTTGCCAGTCCGCAATCGTATCGATGCTGACCACGGGATAGGAAGCAGGCGGTTCGGACAACGTGACTCCCTCCGGAAGGTACTGCCTCAGCAGGCCGCGCAGCTTGAAATATTTCGGCGTAGTCCATCCGGCCTCGCTGATGGGAGCGTCGTAATCATACGAACTGCACATGGCCGAATAGGCCGGATTGTTCGCTCCGCCCCACCATCCGAAAGTCGTCCCTCCGTGGGTCATATACAAGCTGAACGAGATGTTCCGGTCGAGCATATCCTTGATTCCCTCCACCATCGTAGCCGCGTCACGGGTTTCGTGCTTGCGCCCCCAATGGTCGAACCATCCGCTCCAGAACTCGCTGCACATGAGCGGCGTGTCCGGACGGAGCTGTTTCAGTTTCTTGAACTGCTCCTCGATGTTCGCCCCCGTGCCGAAGTTGACGGTCCAGAGCAAATCGTCCAGCGCATTGTTGGTGAAGTTGGAACTCCAGTCACACTGGAACAAAGGCACATCCGTGAAGCCCGCCTTCTTCACGAGGTCGCGGATAGCCGACACGTAGGGCTTGTCGGTTCCGTAAGAGCCGTATTCGTTCTCCACCTGCACCATGATGATGTTCCCCCCACGGGAAATCTGCAAGTCCTTCAGCTGCTTGCCCACTTCGTCCATGAAGATGCCCACACGCTCCATGTAATAAGGGTCAAGCGTGCGGAGCTTCACATCCGGCTTCTTCAGAAGCCACCAGGGAAGTCCGCCCATCTCCCATTCGGCGCACACGTATGGACCCGGACGCACGATGACATACATGCCGTGCTTCTGCGCCAACCGGCAAAACCGGGCGATGTCCTTGTTGCCGGAGAAGTCGAACTCACCCGGATATTGCTCGTGCAGGTTCCAAAACACATACAAGCAAAGGGTGTTCATCCCCAATGCCTTGCACAACAGGATGCGCTGTTCCCAATAAGGTTCGGGGATACGGGGATAATGCACTTCGGCCGCCTTTACCACAAAAGGCTTTCCGTTCAGCAGGAAAGTTCCCTTCCCCACTTCAAAAGTCTCTTTCTGTTCTGATGCGAACACCGCTCCAAACGAAAAGAGCAGCGACAAAGCCATACATAAGATACAACGTTTCATAACAGCTATTTTGTGTTTGATAAAACATTCATTCCGCATCGGAAGATACGCCTATCACGCTCAACGAATAGGGCGGCATTTCATATACAAACTTCTCACCTACACTCAATGTGCTCACCACCGGCTTCGCATCCTTGTCGGCCGGTTTCCCGGAAAGCACGCTCAATGAAGCGGAAGCATCGTCCGTACCGGCAGGCAGATTCATCTCGGTTCTGACAGGTACGGGAAGCAGATTCACCATCTTTATAATCAGTTTTCCCGTCCTGCTGTCGCGCACAACCGACGTGGCGATACGCCTACGGACATCTTCCCTCCCGTTATCCACCGTACATTCTGCCGGGAGATAAGTGTCGCCCGCATTCTGTCCGAACAGGAGCTGGGTATAATAACCCACCGTAGGCTTCACCTCCTTGTTGTTGAAATAAATCAGGTCAGGATTCCATTGTGTATAGCCCTCCTTCGCCAGCAACGGCGCGTATGATGTCATCCGGACAATATCTCCGTTGCGTTCCGCCGAAGTCAGGTAAAGAGCCTCCGCAAGAGCCGTTTCAATGTTGTTGGGCCGCCCCGGAAGATGGGCCGCATATTCACCCAGATACACTTTCGACTTGCTCCGGTCATACTTGTCATAATAGTCTTGATTGTAGATGAACCACCCCGGCGTGTTGTAGTAATGCTCGTCGACCATAGGCAGTTTCAGCCTGTCGGCCAGCTCCCAGCCTTCTTCGTAATCGGTACCTTCATAGAATGGTCCAACCGTTCCGATGACCGTAATCTCCGGATGCTTCTCCTTTATCGCCTTGTAAATCATGGTGAAGCGTTCTTCGAACACATCCGTTATCTGATCCTCATTGCCAATTCCGATGTATTTCAAGTTGAATGGCTCTGAATGTCCCGCCTCAGCACGCATTTTCGCCCATTTGTTGGTTTTCGGATCCGCATTCGCATAATCAATCAAATCCAATATATCCTGCACATAGTCGTCCATCTCATCCATCGGGATGCCTCCCTGCTGACCTCCCCCCAACAGCTTGCCGGACACGCACGCGGAGTTCTGGCAAGGCACTCCAGCCGCCAATACGGGCAAAGGTTCCGCTCCCATATCCTCACAGAACCGGAAATACTCGAAATAGCCCAATCCCATCGTCTGATGATAACCCCAGATGTTCTTCATCGGTTTCCGGGATTCCAGCGGTCCGACCGTATTCTTCCAGCGATAAATATTCTCCAGCCCCTGCCCGTGTGAAGCGCAACCGCCGGGGAAACGCACGAAACGGGGATGCAAATCGGCTATCGCCTGCGCCAAATCTGCACGCAAACCGTTCTTATGTCCTTTAAATGTATTCTGAGGGAACAGAGAAACCATATCCAATTCATAATTTCCTTCGGACAAAGGAGCAAGAGTCAGAACTGCCCTGTCGGATGAAGCCTTCGCCTGAAGTACCCCGTTCTTCTTTTTCCAGTCGTCCGAAGATACGCTCACAATTCTGCTCGCCAACACATTGCCGGATTCATCACGCAGGCAGACTTTCAGCTTCCCTCCTTTTCCGGATGTCCGGCAGAAGAAGGAGAAATCATACCTCTCGCCTTCCTTAACTACCATCCCGTCAAATCCGGAGTTCACAAGCGCCGCTCCCGTATGCCGCACGTCCAAAGCCAGATAGTGGAGATTGTTCGCATGAACCGGACGAACGGTATCTACGGCCATCACCATTCCGTCCCCCTCGACCGACCAGGCGTAAGTAGGCCCCCAGTCCTTCACACGTCCGTTTTCTCCGGCGACATATTCGAAATCACGGTTCTGCACCAGTTCTGCATACAATCCTCCGTCCGCGCCATAGTTGATGTCTTCAAAGAAAACCCCTATCAGCTTGTCGCTTATGGGTTTGGCCTTTTCCGGGAACACCGTCACCTTCATCGTTACAGGCCGGAGTCCGGCAAAACGAACCTTGTCCTCATCTGTCCGCTGATTGTGAAGCCGCGCCCGATAAGCCCGATGGTCGGCAAAGCGGGACAACCTTTCCACATCGGCCCACGCCACCTTCTGCACCGTGCCGTTTTCCTGTGTCCCGCCGACGGAGACCGTCCGCCGAGGATATTCAGTCCAAGCGTCTGATACGTATTCATCAAACCGGGCATCGGTAAAATAGGTCTGGCGTTTCCAGTCGAGCAAGTCAGCCGATGCAGCGTGTGCAAACTCCTTTCCGTTTCCGTTCAATTGCCAGATGCAGTGCCACACCCCGCTTGCGTCACGGCGCAGTTCCGGCTTCACCATCCTTTTCTCCGCTCCCCATGCCGCATAGTCGCACTTCACGTATGCATATCCGTCTCCCACGCTGAACCAACGGTCTCCGTCCGAACTCCATGCGAAGCGCAATCCGCTCCTTCCCTCATCGGGAAGCGTCGCGTATGAGAACAGATAGACCGAATCCGGCTCGTTCATAATCTCTCCGATATGCGCCGATGCGGGAACAGCTCCCATACAGGCGCACAAAGCTACCATACATGTCAAATGTTTCATCTGTATTCTGTATTAAAATCGCAATTCGGCGGGGATTCCCCATTTGTCCGTAATCCGTTTCAGTTCGGCACGGGTAATCGGGATGACGGTGCCGTGACGGGGGTGGAAGTCCATGCTCACTTCATGGTCAATGACCTTGAAATGTTCGAGGTCGGTCGTCTCGGTAAACTGATACTTGCCCTTCATGTAAACGTCATACATCAGGATGTATTTGTTCTGCCCGATGAGCTTGAACGTGCCGGCGCCTTCCACGGCTTCCTTCGTCTGCTGCTTGTAGTCGGGACTTTCCGTCCATTCTCCGGAGGTCAGCGAACGGGCGGCAGCCACCTTGATGCCGTTCCCGTGCCCTTCGGTTTTGTAAAAGAGGTGATAAACCCCATCCTTATATACGATGTCCCCGTCGATGCACGACTTCTTGTCGGCCGGAACAAACAGAGGCTTCGGCTCCCAATCAAGTCCGTAAAGTCATCGTTCGCGTAGGCATAATAGATGACATCCGGCCCGTCACCGTACTTCATCGACCAGTAAACCATATATTTTCCCGCCTCCCTGTCGAATATCGTCTGGGGAGCCCACACGCGTTTCAGGTTTTCCTGTCCGGCATACCGCTTCTGCATGTTGATGACGGAGTGCGACCAGTTCACCAAATCGGTCGATTTGAGCAGAATCATGGCACGGTTCGAATCCCATCCGTTGGCGGACACCATGTCGGTCACCGCCATATAGAATGTCTTTCCGTCCTCGCAACGCAGGATATGGGGGTCACGCACGCCGCCCGTAGAGCTGATGACTTTCGAGTCGAGCACGGGCCTGTTTCCGTTCAGCGCATAAAAGGAATACCCGTCCATGCTGACGGCAAAGCATACGGCTTCCTCACTGATATGGTTTCCGGTGAAATACGCGAACAGATAGCCTGCATAATCCTTCTCATCAACGAGAGAAGCGAACGACACATCCGCGACAAAAGAAAAAAGCGCGAGCAAAGTCAGAATACGGTTTCTCATAATTTATAATGTTAACGACTATGCGCAAAGATAGGGATTCCGCACATTATATGCACAAACAAATCGACCAAAGAATAACACATTTGTAACATTACGCCTTCACGCACTTCACCAGCACCTTCCCGCCACCTCCTGTCGTAGTGGCAAAGAGATACACGTCGCCGCCCTCCTTCAGCCTCAACCTTTTCCGCAAGTCGGCCACCGATGAGGGGAAATTGCGCACGGTCAGGTTGGCCTTGTCCGTGTCCCGCAGAAAGGCTTTCAGCTCTCCCTTCCCGAAACCCGACACGCCCTCCACCCGGAACCGGCGTCCGGGGAAGTCGGCAAGCGAATCGGACGTATAGAGATGGCTGTTCGGGTGGAGCTTCTTCACTCCGTAGCGGGAAGCGAGCAAGCGGTAAGGGCCTGCTTTCAGCAACGCCGCACCGGGTTCATAGAGATACGCCCCCACTTTGTCCGCCAAGGGACAGGGGGCTTCCCGCTCTTCGGAATAGGTGAAGCGGAAAGGTTCGGGCAAAAAGTTATCAACAGCCTGTTCACAACACACAACCGGCTCAGAAGTATCTCCCAAAGGCCCCCGAAGGATTATCAACAGCTCTTTGCACTCGTTATTCACTGCCACCGCATGGATTTCGCGCACGCTCTTCAAGTCCCTCAACACGGAAAAGATGTCGAGCATCGGCGAGAGCTTGACCATCACGCTCCGCCCCTTTTCTATCAGCAAAGGCTCCAAAAGACAGACATCCGGCTCGCAATCAGCTATTTTCACCGTCTTCCCTCCGTACACGTCCCGGCGGGCAGGGTCTAAAAAAAGGAAATCCACCGGCTTCATCCGCCTTAAATAATCGACGGCATCGGCACAATGCACACGGATATGGCCCGCTCCCAGCAAAGAGAAGTTATGAACAGCCTGTTCACAAAGCCGTTCCTGCCTTTCCACGTAATCGGCCTGTTGAAACTTTTCCGCCATATAGAAGCAATCCACCCCGAATCCGCCAGTCAGGTCGGCCAGCGTCTCCCCTTCCGCAAGCGAAGCCTTGTAGCGGGCTGTCGTCTCCGACGAGCATTGTTCCAAAGACAAATGCTTCGGAAAGACGATGCCTTCCGTCTCCGCCCATTCGGGCAGTTTTTTCCGGGCCGCCTGCCATCCGGCTATCTGCTCTACGGCGGCCGCCATGTCCACTTCCGGATACTTGCGGGCATGAAGGGCCAGCTCACGCACGTCTTCCGTGCGATGCAACCGCACAAAGCGCAACGTTTCGGGCGAAAGGTTCAGAAGATTCATCATGGTTGTGAAAGACTGGTATGTATACAAACAAAAGAATCCGTTTCACAACGGACTCTCCTGCTCTTCAGGTTGGACTTGAACCAACGACCCTCTGATTAACAGTCAGATGCTCTAACCGACTGAGCTACTGAA
>CALUGI010000010.1 GCA_944320135.1 uncultured Phocaeicola sp.
GAGCCTCTTGTCGGATTCGAACCAACGACCCCGAGATTACAAATCACGTGCTCTGGCCAACTGAGCTAAAGAGGCAGTTTTTCAAAACTTTGCAGCCGCCTTTCACGACTTAGCGGCTGCAAAGTTAGATATTATTTTTTAATCACAAAACTTTTTCGTGATTTTTTTATTTGCCTTGCAGCTTTTCTTTTGCTTTCAGCAACTGTTTCGACAATGCATCCATGCACACGTCGATTGATTCTTCGAATGTATCACTTACTTTCTCCGCATAAAACTCCGAATTGAGCGCAAGCACGCGCACCCCGGCTTCCTTGTTCATCGCCGTTTCGGGTTTTACCACTTTCAAAGACACCTCTACTTTCTTTATATTGTCACAAAATCTATCGAGCTTTTCTGCCTTCTTTTGGATAAACGCTTCCAACCTGTCAGACGCATCGAAATGAATGGATTGAATTCTTACTTCCATAAATACCTCCTTTTTTTACGCTCTGGGATGAGCTTGTTCATAAACTTTTTTTAATTCTTCAAAAGTCGTATGCGTATAGATTTCCGTCGTCGTCAAGCTCTCATGCCCCAGCAGTTCTTTTACAGCCTCCAGATTCGCCTGATTATTCAGCATGGAAGTTGCAAACGAATGCCGCAACACGTGAGGACTTCTTTTCTTCAACGTCACGACTTTCGACAAGTTCCGCTTTACTATAAGCCTCACCGTTCTGGGGACCATCGCCTTTCCGCCCTTTCGGACAAAAAACGCTTCACATCCGCCTTTCCAGTATTCGTTTCTCGCTTCAAGATAGGCCTTCATATCGGCTCTCAGTTCTTCACCGAAAGGTATCAGCCTCTGCTTGTTTCTTTTTCCGGTCACTTTTATCACGCCTGCACAGAAATCCACATCTGCATCTTTCAGCCCTGTCAGCTCAGACAGCCGCACGCCCGTAGAATAAAACATCTCAAGCATCATCCTGTCGCGCACGCCTTCAAAGCCCTCGCCGAAGTCCGTCTCGTCCAGCAGGCGGTCCATATCCGCCTCTTTCACAAAAACAGGCAACGGCTTTTTCTTTTTCGGCCCTGCCACCTTCCGCATCGGGTCTGTCCGCACAACGCCCTTCCGCAACAAATAGCGATAAAAAGACCGAAGCGAACTCAGCTTCCGATTCACCGAAGAAGCCGTATAGCCGGCATCCATCAGCGTCACCACCCAGTTCCGGACAATGTCCGCATCCACTGTGGCAAATCTCAAACTTCTGTCCGCTCCTTTAAAGTATTCCTCAAACTTACGCAAGTCTACTTCGTATGACGAAACCGTCTTGTCCGAATAATTCCTTTCGTAACGGAGATACCTCAAAAAAGATTCCTTCAGCATAGAAACATCGCTTATTTTCAGCAACGAATTTATGAAAAAGAATTCAATAATTCAAGGATTTCGCGAATTTATTACTCTTCGTTCTGGCGCATTTTCTGGACGTAAACGGCACGTTCCATCTTAAGTCTCTTTACCACAGACGGTTTGTCATACTGCTGTCTGCTTCTGAGTTCCTTAATCACACCTGTCTTTTCAAATTTTCTTTTGAATTTCTTCAGCGCCTTTTCAATGTTTTCGCCTTCTTTTACTGGTACAATAATCATGTTTTTAAAATTAAAGTATGTTATTATTAAATGTTTCCAAGAGTCGAATTGCGCGCAAAATTACACATACTTTCTTTATTTACAAAACTTTCCCGCATATTTTCTAAAAAATCGCACGGAAACAGTAACTTTGCGCAACCTAACATTAAACCCCTGTTACTCTTTATGAAACATACCATCGCTAAAAGGCTTGCCGGTTTACGGCAGTTCATGCAGTCGCAGCGCATCGAAGCGTTCGTGGTGCCGACCACGGACCCGCATTCGGGCGAATACACGCCCGCCCACTGGGAATGCAGAAAATGGATATCCGGATTTACCGGGTCGGCGGGCACGGCTGTAATCACATCCGGCAGATGCGGCCTCTGGACCGACTCGCGCTATTTCCTGCAGGCGGAAGAACAGTTGAAAGGCACGGAATACGCCTTGTTCAAAGAACGCCAGCCCGAAACTCCCGGCATCGCCGAATGGCTGGGCGCCGTGCTCAGGCCGGGCGACAAGGTCGGCATCGACGGCATGGCAAACTCCGCCGGAGACGCGGAAAGGCTGCAAGCCGCCCTCCGCCGATACGGGCTGGAGCTCGTCATGGTGCCCGACCCGTTCGATTCGTTATGGGACAACCGCCCGTCTATCCCGCTGAACCGCCCGTTCATCCTGCCGGAACGGTTTTCCGGAGAGCCGTGCAAAGAAAAACTGGCCAAGATACGCCAATATCTGCACGACAACCAGGCAGACGGCATCCTGCTTTCCGCCCTCGACGAAATAGCATGGACGCTCAACCTGCGCGGCAACGACGTGCATTGCAACCCGGTGTTTGTCAGCTATCTTCTCGTTACGGAGAACGAGGCCGTCCTCTTTATCCTTCCTGAGAAATTAGACAAAGAAGTTGCGGAATACCTGGAAGCCAACAATATCCGCACGGAAGACTACCGGGCAACGGCGGACGCGCTGGCCCGCTACGGAGGGCGATGCCTCTGGCTTCCGGAAACGACGAACTACCTTCTTTTCCAAACCGCCTCCAAACATGCAAACGTCGTACGCAAACCGTCCCCGGCGCTTTATCTGAAAGCCGTCAAGAACGCGACAGAGATCGCGGGCTTCCGCGCCGCAATGGAGCGCGACGGAGCGGCGATGGTGAGATTCCTGATGTGGCTGAAGAAAGCGGTGAAAAGCGGAAAGGAAACCGAACTGACCGTCAGCCGAAAACTGTACGAACTCCGCGCGCAGCAGGATTTGTTCAAAGGCATCAGCTTCGACACGATTGCCGGGTATCAGGAACACGGGGCGATAGTGCATTACGAAGCCGACGAGGAAACGGCCTCCGCGCTGAAACCGGAGGGGCTTCTGCTGATAGACAGCGGAGCGCAATATCTTGACGGCACCACGGACATCACGAGAACCGTCGCGCTGGGGCCCGTCACCGACGAGCAGAAAAAAGACTACACGCTGGTATTGAAGGGCTTCATCGCCTTGTCGTCCGCCGAGTTCCCTCACGGCACATGCGGCACGCAATTGGACGTGCTCGCGCGGCAGTTCGCATGGAAGGAGGGGGTCAATTACGGGCACGGCACGGGCCACGGAGTCGGCCACTTCCTGAACGTGCATGAAGGGCCGCACCAAATACGCATGAACAACGTGCCCGCCCCGCTGCTTCCCGGAATGACCGTCACCAACGAACCGGGCATCTACAAAGCCGGACGCTACGGCATCCGCACGGAAAACACCATGCTGGTTGTGGAAAGCCGGCGCACGGAGTTCGGAACGTTCTACAAGTTCGAGCCGCTCACCCTCTGCCCTATCGACAAGGAAGCCGTCTGCATCGAAATGCTGGACGAAAAAGAGAAGCAATGGCTCGACAACTACCACGCGCATGTCTACAAGCGTCTCTGCCCGCTGCTCGACGAAGCGGAAAGGGCATGGCTGGAAGAAGCTGTCTCGCCTGTCGGCAGTTTCCGGCAGGAAAGCTGACTTCCGCCCTGCATACACCATAATTATTAACGACCGAAACATCACTGAAAAATGGCACTCATAAAATCTGTAAGGGGATTCACCCCAAAAATAGGCGACAACTGCTATCTGGCCGAAAACGCCGCCGTCATAGGCGACGTTGTCATCGGGAACGATTGCAGCATCTGGTTCAATGCCGTATTGCGCGGCGACGTCAACTCCATCCGCATAGGCGACCGGGTAAACATTCAAGACGGAGCCGTGCTCCACACGCTTTTCCGGAAATCCATAGTCGAGCTGGGCAATGACGTGTCCGTGGGGCACAACGTGACGCTCCACGGAGCCCGCGTGGGCGACTGCGCCCTGATCGGCATGGGAGCCACGCTGCTTGACAACGCCGTCGTGGGCGAGGGAGCCATCGTTGCAGCAGGCGCGCTGGTGCTTTCCAACACGGTCATCGAACCGTACACGCTTTGGGGAGGCGTTCCGGCACGCTTCATCAAAAAGATAGACCCGGAACAAAGCAAGTCGCTCAACCAATATACGGCCCGCAACTACCTCACCTACGCATCCTGGTTCAAGGAAGAAGGCAAGGAAGAAGGGTAAGCCGTCCTTTCTTGAAGGGCATAGGAGGCTGTCTCAAAATAAGATTTGATTATCAAAGAGCAATGTCATCCTGAGCAAAGCGAAGTATCTCGTGTGCATCAACTTATGCTCCTGAGATTCTTCACTGCGTTCAGAATGACAAAATAAAAGTTGATTTTTATTTTGACACCCCCCTTTCATGAGAGACGCCACATAAAGGCAGGGGAAAAGTCCGTCCGCGACGCATGGGCCATCCGCAGGAAGCTGGAAGCTGCGTGTCCGTCCCCCCCCGCGCTCGATTCCGGCAATATGGCTCCTTGCCGTCACCGGTATTCTCGGCAAGCTCGCTTTGCGCCATCTTCTGTTCCTTGCGCCTGTCGCGCAGGATTGCGCCGCAATAGTATGCCCGCGCCGGGTCTCAGCGCCAGGCTTTCCATATTTCGCATCCGGCAAAATCGTCGGCAGTGTGTAATTCCCCCGATTTCTTTTCGTCAAAAAAACTGTATCATAATTGATGTCTGCCATAGCCCTTCGAAGACTTCATCCGAAAAATACAGCTCCCTCAAATGCTCCCCGCTTTCTTCTGCAGCGCAAGGCAACCAATAAGATACAAGCGTCCGAATCTTTTCCGCTTTCTTTGCCAATCCGGACATAAAGCGGAACGAACCGTTTCTTCCGGCGCACCATAACCGCGAAATCAATTGTAAGAAATGCAATTGTAAGCCGCCGTCTCGTCGGGCTTGAACGCGCACCCCTGCACCCTGTGCGTTCAAGCCTGCGGAATTTGCCGCTCCCGCCGTGCTCCCTTTGCGGCCGTTCCGCGCGGCCCGTAAAATCATGTAAAATCCCTCTTGCGCAGGAGCCTTCCCGTCGGCCTCCCTTTCCTCTGACAATGCAAAGATAGGAAACGCCTCCCGCACGGAGTTTACAAGTCGCCCGAAGTGCGCGCAAACGTGCAGAAATGTGCAGAAAAACGTAGTTAGTATATGCAACGCATTGATAATTAACTGTATACGTAAACTGTCCGCCAGGGCGTTTTCGTGCCGTCTTTCGGAGAGGGGCACCCCGCCCTACGTGTCCGGATTCCGCTGCCCGCGCCTTGCCGTTCCCAACAGCCGCAGAAAAGGAGGGACCCCTCGCGCACGCCTGCGGATATGCGCAAATCGTCCGTTTTGGATAGCAAAACGCTGATTGTCAGCTGCAAACATCTTGAATGGCGTGTTCTTACGCCCTTACAGTTCTTACAAATGACAATTAGGTTCGGACATTCTTCGCCTCGAAAAATATGTTATATTATATATATATTTATATATATAATATAATTGTACTGTGCCTTTACCGGTATTCGTTTTGGCTAAAACTAATTGTCATTTGTAAGAACTGTAAGGGCTCAAAGCGCTTTTCAAAAAAACAAGCAAAAAAACATGAAAAAAGTTTGCAGGTGTCGAAAGTTTTCCGTAGCTTTACGTCTGGAAAAATCACCCTTGCGACTGACATTCCTCCCCGACAAGCCTTCCCGCATCCTCTGACGGGGTTCTATGAAATTTTTGCATCCGGACGAAGCTGCACGTTTGGGGAATCCCCTCGGTGCTTGCGCAGCCGCCCGCCAATTTGCCCATTAAAAAATTTACATAACATGAAACAACTGTCCGCATTCCTCTATCCGTTGACCGGAATAGCTGCCCTCGCTTCATTGGCCTCGTGCAGCGGCGAAAAAGAAACCGCCAAGCAATACAACATCGTCTACATCATGACCGACGACCATACCGCACAGATGATGAGCTGCTATGGAAGCCGCTTCATCGAGACCCCCAATCTGGACCGCATCGCCAACGACGGAGTGATATTCACCAACAGTTTCGTGGCCAACTCGCTGAGCGGACCGAGCCGCGCCTGTATGCTGACAGGAAAGCACAGCCACGCCAACGGCTTTACGGACAACACGACATGCGTGTTCGACGGTTCGCAGCAGACGGCGCCCAAACTTCTGCGGCAAGCCGGATACCAGACCGCCCTCATCGGGAAATGGCATCTGATAAGTTTGCCCACAGGATTCGACCATTGGGAAATCGTCCCCGAACAAGGCGACTATTACAACCCTGACTTCATCAACATGGAGAACGACACCGTGCGCAAGGAAGGATACATCACCAACCTGATTACGGACATGAGCATCGACTGGATGGAAAACCAGCGCGACAAAGAAAAGCCCTTCTGCCTGTTCATCCACCACAAGGCCATCCATCGCAACTGGCTGCCGGAGCTGAAGTACCTGCCGCTGTACGAAGACAAAACGTTCCCCCTGCCCGACAACTTCTACGACGACTATGAAGGCAGGCCCGCCGCAGCCGCCCAGGAGATGAACATCCTGAAGGACATGGACATCATCTACGACAACAAGATGGACCGCGCTGACAAGGAAACGCCGCTGAAAGAACGTTATGAAAGCTATGTGGGCCGCCTCAATCCGGAAGACCGCAAGGCATACGATGCGTTCTACGCGCCGATTATCGAAGACTTCTACAAGAAAAACCCGCAAGGCAAGGAACTGGCGGAATGGAAATACCAGCGTTACATGCGCGACTACTCGAAGGTGGTGAAGTCTTTGGACGACAACGTGGGCCGCGTGCTCGATTATCTGAAGGAAAAAGGTCTGCTGGACAACACGCTTGTGGTCTACACCTCCGACCAAGGATTCTACATGGGCGAACACGGATGGTTCGACAAGCGCTTCATGTATGAAGAATCCATGCACACCCCGCTCATCATGCACTTGCCGAAAGGCTTCAAGGCAAAAGGAGAAATTCCGCAGATGGTGCAGAACATCGACTATGCCCCGACATTCCTCGACCTGGCAGGAGCGCCGATACCCGACGACATCCAAGGCGTGTCGCTGCTCCCGCTGCTGAAAGGCGAGCAACCGGCCGACTGGCGCAAGTCGCTATACTACCACTTCTACGAGTTCCCGGCAGAGCACATGGTGAAACGCCACTACGGAGTGCGCACCGAACGCTACAAGCTGATTCATTTCTACAACGACATCGACGAATGGGAACTGTATGACTTGCAGGAAGACCCTACCGAAATGCACAACCTGTACGGCCAGCCCGACTATGAGAAGATTACGGATGACCTGAAGGCCGAGTTAGTCAGACTGCAGGCCCAATACCAGGACCCTATCGAAGAAAAGCTGAAGCAAGGGAAATGACCGCTTGCCGCAGAACATGCCGATGCGAGAAGGACGTCACCTGACGCTTCCGCATCGGCACATCCGTTTCACACACATCGAACAAAAGAAAATGCTATGAGACACAACCCTTTTATCCTCATATTGCTTTGCTGTTCCGCTTCCCTGTTCGGACAGCAGCCTTTGCCTCCCGAAACAATCAGATTAGACGGCGGCTGGAGCTTCGCCGAATCAAGAAGCGGCAAGTGGCTCTCCGCCGAAGTGCCGGGCACGGTCCACCAAGACTTGCTGCGGCACGGCCTGCTGCCCGACCCCTTTTACGGAACCAACGAACAGAAGATACAATGGGTGGAAAGCAAGGACTGGGAATACAAGACGAGCTTCCCGCTCGATGAGTCCCAATGCAGCCGACAGGCAGCATGCCTCGTCTTTGAAGGGCTCGACACGTATGCCGACGTGTATCTGAACGGGGCCTTGATACTTTCATCCGACAACATGTTCAAAGGCTATTTTATAGAGGTGAAAGACATGCTCCGCAAAGGAGAGAACCGCCTGCACGTCGTCTTCCGCTCCCCTGTCAGGAAAACGCTCCCGCAATGGGAGACCAACGGGTTCGAGTATCCGGCAGACAATGACCATGCGGAAAAGAAGGTGAGCGTGTTCACCCGGAAAGCCCCTTACAGCTTCGGCTGGGACTGGGGAATACGGATGGTAACTTGCGGCATCTGGCGGCCTGTCACGCTGGAACTGTACGACGCAGCGCGCATCGACGACTATTATGTGAAACAACTGGCCTTGAACGACAAAGAGGCCCGCTTGTCCAACCGGATAGAGATACATAACGCTACAGGCGAAACGGCATCAGCCGAAGTGGAAGTCAGCTGCTCCCTGCTCGGAGAGACGGCAAGCAGCATGAAGAAGGCCGTATCGCTGCATCCGGGAAGCAACCTGATTGAAATTCCCATGACTATAAAGAATCCGAAACGCTGGATGCCCAACGGGTGGGGCGAACCGACGCTGTATGACTTCTCCGCCAAAGTGGTTTGCCAAGGTAGAACGGTAGCGGAGAAACGGCGCCGGATCGGGCTCCGCACGCTCCGGGTCGTGGCCGAAAAGGACAGCATAGGAGAGTCTTTCTACTTCGAAGTGAACGGAACTCCCCTGTTCGCCAAAGGAGCCAACTACATCCCTTCGGACGCCCTGCTTCCCAACGTGACGGACGAACGCTACGAAACCCTGTTCCGCGACATAAAGGAAGCCCATATAAACATGATACGCGTGTGGGGAGGGGGCGTGTATGAAGACGACCGCTTCTACGAACTGGCGGACGAAAACGGCATCCTGATCTGGCAAGACTTCATGTTTGCCTGCACCACCTATCCGGCCGACCCTCCTTTCTTGAAACGAGTGGAGGAAGAAGCCGAATACAACATCCGGAGGCTGCGCAACCATCCGTGCATAGCGATGTGGTGCGGGAACAACGAAATACAGGAAGGCATCAAATATTGGGGATGGAAGAAACGCTTCAGCCCGGAAGTGTACGGCCGGTTCCAGCCAGATTACGAGAAACTGTTCTGCGAACTGCTTCCCGCGCAAGTGAAGAAATTCGATGAAGGTCGCTTCTACATGCATACTTCCCCCTATTTCGCCAATTGGGGAAGGCCCGAATCGTGGAACGTGCGCGACAGCCACAATTGGGGCATCTGGTACGGCAGAAAGCCGTTCGAGTCGGCCGACGAGGAACGGTGCCGCTTTGCCAGCGAATACGGCTTCCAGTCGTTCCCCGAAATGAAAACCATCCGGACGTTCGCTTCTCCGGCCGACTACCGGATAGACTCGGAAGTGATGACGGCCCATCAGAAAAGCACGGTGGGCAACGACCTGATAGCGGAAAGCATGGAGCGGTATTTCATCGTGCCGGAGACGTTTGAGGACTTCGTTTACGTAGGGCTCGTGCTGCAAGGGCAGGGAGTAAGGCGCAGCATCGAGGCGCACCGCCGCCAGCGCCCCTACTGCATGGGGTCGCTCTACTGGCAGCTGAACGACAGCTGGCCGGTGGTGTCATGGTCGAGCATCGACTATTACGGCAACTGGAAGGCGCTGCATTATCAGGCCAAGCGCGCTTTCGCCCCGACCCTCGTCAGCCCGTTGGTGAAAGGAGACAGCCTGCACGTGCATCTCGTCTCAGACCGCCTCGACGACCTCGAAGGACTGACGCTCGACATGCGCCTGCTCGATTTCTACGGCAAGACACTGAAGCGCACGAGCATGAAGGCGAACCTTCCGTCCAATTCGTCCCTCAAGGTGCGCAGCGGCACGCTCGAAGAATGGGGAACGCCGGAAGAACGGACGGAACGCTTCCTCCTGCTGACGCTTAAAGACAGGAAACACCGCGAAATCGCCCGAAGCGTCTGCTACTTCGCGCCGACCAAAGAGCTGAAACTTCCGGACGCGACGGTACGCTGCAAGGTGAAACGCTCCGAAGGACGCTGCACGGTAACGCTGTATTCTTCTTCATTGGCCAAGGACGTCTTTATCGAGATTCCCGTGCAAGGGGCACGTTTCAGCGACAATTTCTTCGACCTTCTGCCGGGAGAAAAGCGCACCGTCACCATCGAATCGCCGAAAATCCGGGGAGACGAGGAAATAACCGTCAGACACATCCGGGAAACTTACGAGTGAAAGCCGACGGCTTTCCCGCCCGAACGCGCCGACGTTTCCGCCAAAACGCGCCGACGTTTCCCCAAGAAACGGAACGGACAAGGACAAAACCATAAGAACCTACATATCAACGCCATCATGAAACGAAAACTGATACTGCAAACCCTCGCCATAGCAATGGCCCTGGCCGGATGCAATGCCGGGCCGGAAGAAAAAGACTACACCCGCTACGTCAACCCTTTCATCGGGACGGGCGGACACGGACACACCTATCCGGGCGCAATCGTGCCCAACGGAATGATTCATCCCAGCCCTGACACCCGCATCTATGAGTGGGACGCCAGCGCGGGCTACTATTATCCCGACTCGACCTTGAACGGCTTTTCGCACACCCACCTCAGCGGCACCGGATGCAGTGACTACGGAGACGTGCTGCTGATGCCCACCGTGGGCGAGCAATGCGTGGACGGAGACACCGGCAACCGCCAGATTCTGCCTTACGCGTCGCCGTTCTCCCACGAAAAGGAAACGGCTGCCCCCGGCTATTACTCGGTTTTCCTCGACAGATACGGAGTGAAAGCGGAACTGACCGCCACCAAAAGGGCGGCCCTCCACCGCTATACCTTCCCCGAATCGGACGATGCGGGCTTTATCCTCGACTTGGACTATTGCATCCAGTTCCTGAGCCAGAAGAACCGCAAGCTCTCTTTGGTAATAGTGAACGACTCCACCCTGTGCGGCTACAAGCATACGAGCGGATGGGCCTGGAAACAGGACGTGTACTTCCGGGCCGTATTCTCGAAACCGTTCGCCTGCACCCTGCTCTCCGACTCCGTGCTGCAGAAAAACGGGAAGTTCGCTCCGGGACGCTGCAAAGCGCTGCTGAAATTCAAGACGGGCAAGGACGAGCAGGTGATGGTGAAAGTGGCCCTGTCTGCGGTCGATGCAGAGGGCGCGCGCAAGAACCTTTCAGAGATTCCGGGGTGGGACTTCGAACAAACCAAGCGCAACGCCTCGCAAGCATGGAACGACTATCTCTCAAAAATAGAGGTACACACTGACAACGAAGAACAGAAACGCATCTTCTATTCCGCCCTGTACCATACGGCAGTCTCCCCCTGCCTCTTTACAGACGCGGACGGACGCTATCGGGGATTAGACAGGAAAATACACACGGCTCCGGAAGGCAAGCCGATGTACACGGTATTTTCTTTGTGGGACACGTTCCGCGCCCTGCACCCCCTGCTGACCATCATCGACCCGGCACAGAACTCCCTCTACATCCAGACCCTGCTGCAGCAGTATCAAGACGGGGGAATGCTCCCGATGTGGGAGCTGGCAGGCAACTATACCGGCACGATGATAGGCTATCACGCCGTTTCCGTCATCGCGGACGCTTATATGAAAGGCGACAGGAGCTTCGATGCGCAACTGGCTCTCCGGGCATGTCGGCGCAGCGCGGAGTATGACACTCTGCCGCCCGTCGCAACCACCCGCTACCTTCTCCACAATGCCTTGATGCCGATGTCCAAACATTACAAGAACACCTTGGGCTACATCCCTTGCGACAAGGAGCTGGAATCTGTGGCGAAGGGATTGGAATATGCTTACAACGACTGGTGCATCAGCGTGCTGGCCGAAGCGCTCGGAGACACTTCCGCACATCAGCTCTACGTCCGCAGAGGACAGCTCTACCGCCAGTACTTCGACAAGGATACGGGCTTCATGCGCGGGAAAGACAGCCACGGAAAATGGCGGACACCGTTCAACCCCAGCGCAAGCAACCACCGGAACGACGATTATTGCGAAGGCACCGCCTGGCAATGGACGTGGTTCGTGCCGCACGACATCGAGGGATTGGCCAGCCTGACGGGAGGGCGCGAGGCTTTTCTCGCCAAGTTAGACTCGCTGTTTACGGCGGACTCTTCCCTGCATGGCGACCAAGTGTCGGCCGACATCAGCGGACTGATCGGGCAATACGCGCACGGCAACGAGCCAAGCCACCACATCATTTATATGTACAACATGATGGGACAACCTTGGAAAGCGCAGGAACTGCTGGACGAGGTGATGCGCACGCAATACTTCGACGCCCCGGACGGTCTTTCCGGCAACGAGGACTGCGGCCAAATGTCGGCCTGGTACGTATTGAACGCATTAGGATTCTACCAGCCTTGTCCGGGAACCCCCACATACAGCATAGGCCGTCCTCTGTTCAATGAGGCTACAATTCACCTGCCCGGAGGGAAAAAGTTTGTCATCAAGGCCGTCGGGAACTCTCCTGAGAACAAGTATATCCAATCTGCCGCACTGAACGGGCATCCGCTGGACATCCCGTTCTTCACCCACCAGACCCTTGCCGACGGAGGAACGCTGGAACTCGTCATGACCGACAAGCCGACCCGTTGGGGAGCGGCAGAATAGCCTTTGCAAAACAGAAGCGGCATGACCCGCAAAAGCGGTTTGCGGAGTCATGCCGCAGCTTAATCTTTTAACGCAACCCCATCCTTAAAGGCATTGCCCACCCGTTCGCCGACAAGCAGATAGCCGTTATGAACCGGATCGAACGAAACGGGACGCAATTTGCCCGGATCAATCTTTCCCTTTTCGTCCAATATGCTCTCATCCGCAGACACATTAACGATTCTCCCCACCAAATGGCAGGTCGCCGGGTCGTAAGATACCAGCTCGCATTCCAAGGCCATCGGCAATTCTTCAATGAGAGGCGCTTTCACGAACTCTGATTTTACGGCATGAAAACCGGTCTTTGCAAACTTGTCCGGCACATCGTTTCCCGACACGATGCCCACATAATCGCACGCCGCCAACCGGTCTGCCGTAGCCATGCTCACGGTGAAAGCCTTGGTTGCCAACAGGTTTCCAACCGTCTTGTGGCCCGCGCTCAAACACAGGTTGATTCGGTCGTCATAGTCTATGCCTCCCCAAGCGGCATTCATGGCATCGGGGACTCCCTGCTCGTCGTAAGTGGCGACAATGAATACGGGCTGCGGATATGTCCACGGCTTTGCTCCAAAATTCTTTCTCATAAGTTTTCCTCCTGACTTTAGGTTCTACAAATCATTCAGCTTCAAATTCCACGAAAAGCCTTGCATGGCTTCACAACAAATATACGCAAAAAAACATTTCCCGGAGCGTCCCGGCTCCATTTCTCGCGTTTTTGCCTCCAAACTCCCCCGCCTTGCGCGAAAATCCGGCGGGAAACGCACGAGAACGTCCCGGCATTTAAATTAAAACGCCGGGACGTTTTTTTTCTATACCGAAATTTATAACTTTGCGCACCTAAACCATTTACGACTATGGAGACTGGCAAACTGATTGTTTACAATACTTTGACCCGCAAAAAGGAACCGTTCGTTCCTTTGCACGCCCCCCACGTGGGGATGTATGTGTGCGGCCCGACCGTGTACGGCGACGCGCATTTAGGACATGCCCGCCCGGCCATCACTTTCGACATCCTTTTCCGCTACCTGAAACACTTGGGCTACAAGGTGCGCTACGTGCGCAACATCACCGACGTAGGCCATCTGGAGCATGACGCTGACGAGGGAGAAGACAAAATCGCGAAGAAAGCCCGTCTGGAACAGCTGGAGCCGATGGAGGTAGTGCAGCACTACCTGCTCCGCTACCACAAGGCGATGGAAGCCTTGAACGTGCTTCCGCCGAGCATTGAACCGCACGCATCGGGGCACATCATCGAACAAATCAAGCTGGTTGAGGAAATCCTGAAGAACGGATACGCCTACGTAAGCCAAGGATCGGTGTACTTTGACGTGGAGAAGTACAACAAAGACCACCATTACGGTGCGCTTTCGGGACGAAATCTGGACGACGTGCTGAACACGACCCGCGCATTGGACGGACAAGAAGAAAAGCGTAACCCCGCAGACTTCGCCCTCTGGAAGTGCGCACAGCCCGAACACATCATGCGATGGCCGTCGCCTTGGAGCGACGGTTTCCCCGGATGGCATTGCGAATGCACGGCAATGGGCCGCAAATATTTAGGCGAAACGTTCGACATACACGGAGGGGGAATGGACCTGATATTTCCGCACCATGAATGCGAAATCGCCCAAGCCGTAGCTTCCGAAGGACATCCGATGGTGCGCTACTGGATGCACAACAACATGATTACCATCAACGGGCAGAAGATGGGCAAGTCGCTGGGCAACTTCATCACGCTGGACGAGTTCTTCGCCGGATCCAACAAGCTGCTCTCGCAGGCATATTCGCCGATGACTATCCGTTTCTTCATCCTTCAGGCCCATTACCGCAGCACGGTCGACTTCAGCAACGAGGCATTGCAGGCCGCAGAAAAGGGATTGGAGCGCCTGATGGAAGGCTTCAAGAACTTGGAACGCATCACTCCGTCCAAAGCTACTTCGGGCATCGAGCCGGCAGGTCTGCGCGAAAGATGCTACGAAGCGATGAACGACGACCTGAACACGCCGATTGTCATCTCGCATCTTTTCGAGGCCACCCGCATGATCAATACGGTCATCGACAAGAAAGCGACCGTCAGCGCAGACGACTTGGAGGAACTGAAAAGCGCGTTCCGCTTGTTCGCTTTCGACATTCTCGGTCTGAAGGCCGAAACCGAAAACAACGAGGCTCGCGAAGAAGCGTTCGGAAAGGTGGTCGACATGTTGCTCGAACAGCGCATGAAGGCAAAAGCCGAAAAAGACTGGGCCACCAGCGACAAAATCCGCGACAATCTGGCCGCTTTGGGCTTTGAGGTGAAGGATACGAAAGACGGATTCACCTGGCGGCTGAACAAATAAGAACAAATCTCATTGTCTATAGCAGGGGCATGTCCACGCGGGCATGCCCCCTTTTTTATTGCCCGCCGCGTTCATCGGAAAACTCCGCCGCCTTTACAGGAAAAGGCCGGGGCGAAATGCGGACATGGGCAGTCTGCCTCTATGCCTCCCGGCACCTCAGCTGCCGAATCGCACGAAACAAAATCCAAAAGCCGAAAAATCAACCGAAAAACTTGGCGGTATTATTAAATTAATCACCTTTGCAATTACAAAAACCCCTTTAATTAACATATAATAGCTAAACGACTATGAGAACCAAACATGGCCTCTTGGCGGCAATCCTGGCCGCAACCGCATTTTCATGCAGCGACAATTACGACAGCGCACTGTGGGAAACGGTAAACGAACACGCCGAACGCATAGAAGCGCTCGAATCATGGCAAAAGGAAATGGAATCCAACCTCATCGCATTGCAGCAGCTGGTCAGCACGCACGACTACATCACTTCAGTAGAAACCGTCGTGGAAGAAGGAAAAGAAATAGGATACACCATCCGGTTCGGCAATGCGGAACCGATTACAATCTACAACGGAACATCGGCGCAGATGAGCGTCACCAAAGGAAACGACGGACAGTGGTACTGGACGCTGGACGGAGAAACGCTGACCGACGAGGACGGCAGTCCGGTTCCGGCAAACGGGGTCACGCCGCAAACGGCAAACGGAACAGAACTGGCGGAACAAGGAGTTTCCAACGACGCTGAAGGAAACCCCATTTCGCCGGAAGCGGTTTACGTAAGCGTGGACGAAGGGAACAGATGGCATCCGGTGGCAGAAGGCGGGAGCATCTTCCAGAGCGTGGACACGACAAACGAAGATTTCGTCATCTTCGTCTTGAACGACGGGAAGGGCACGCAGATAGTCATCCCAAGAGCGGACGCCTCGTTGACGTTTGAATTGGGAGGAAATGCCCTGACAGACCTGACCGAACCCATCGATTTGGCCGAAGGGAGCCTGACGTACACCGCGCCGGAAGGCATGGAAGTTGCAGTCCGCGTCCTTGAAGGCGAGGGATGGACGGCAAGAGCGGAAAACGGAACGGTTGAAACCGCCCCCGGAAGCATCGGCGGAAAAGCGCTCTTGGAGGTAACCCTCACGGAAAACGGAAGAGTAGTCGAAATATACCGTCTGACAGTAACGCAAAGCGGGCTGAAAGGAAGCGGAAGCAAGAACGACCCGTATACGGTTTCATCGGCAGGAGAGCTGGCATACATCGCGGAACAAGTGAACAACAGCGCGGAAGAATATCCTTATTACCGCAAATATGTCCAACTGACTCAGGACATTGACCTGACAGGAATCGACTGGACTCCGATAGGAGCCTACGACGGATGGGGGCAATACCCGTCATTCTGCGGAACATTCGACGGGAACAACCATACGATAAAAGGCTTGAAAATACAGAAAAGCGCCGACACTGAAATGGCACAAGGGCTTTTCGGCTCCGTCAATTCCGGCACAATAAAGAATCTGACGCTGGAATCTCCTGTCGTGGAAGCCGGCAATTACGTAGGAGCCGTTGCAGGCACAATATGGTTTGCCGCAATAGAAAATTGCCACGTGACGAACGGAACCGTTTCAGGCACGAATACAACCGGAGCTGTCACGGCAACAAATTACGGAGGCAACATATCCGATTGCAGCGTAGAGTCGACAACCGTGACGACAGAAGGCTATGGAGGCGGCATTGCGGGAGATGTCAATGACGAATACGGGCCTGCTTCCATCACAGCCTGCCGCTTTTCAGGAACCGTAGCAACGAAAAGCGGTTCAAGTTCGATTGGAGGCATAGCCGGTTATACCAATGGAACGGATTCTTCCATCGAGGCTTGCTATGCAAACTGCACGCTGCAAGTGCCGTCCGGGCTGGAAACTTGGGAAAATTTCGTCAAAGCAGGCGGAATAGTCGGCCTCCCTTATGGCAGCATAACGGCTTGCTATGCCATAACAGAGCTTGAAGGAACGGCGAAAGTGGCCGGCGGTGCAGTCGGATACCAAGTGACGGAAGGCACTTTCGGCGACCCGATTGACAGCGAGGTCAACGCCTGCTACTGGAGCAGTGCCGACATTGCCTATGGCATAGGCGGAAAAGGCAAGTCGGGCAGCCCGTCATCCAATGGAGCTACCGATGAAAATGCAACCAAAGTAACCGGCAACGACTGGTCTGCCGCAATGGCCGGAATGAATGCCGCCCTTGCCGGGACAGGCTGGCAATACGAAACAGGCGCCGGCACCTTCCCCTTAGACATAAAGGCTGCAAACTGAGCAGAGCCGTTACCTGCATAAAATACACAAGAGGCCGTTTCAAGAAAAACTTGAGGCGGCCTCCGTTTTTTATCGCCCGCCGCGTTCGCCGGAAAACGCCGCCGCCATTCCGGAAAAGGCCGGGGAGAAATGCAGACATGCCCGTGAAAAATAGGCCGAAATCCGAAAAAACAAAAGAAAAACTTGCCCATGTTATTAAACCAACTATCTTTGCAATTATAAGAACCCCTTTAATTAACATATAATAGCTAAACGACTATGAGAACTAAACATTACCTCTTGGCGGCAATCTTAGCCGCAACCGTCTTATCATGCAGCGAGGATTATGAAATTCCGCAACCGACGGAAGACGAAAACACCGAATCCACAAACGAACCCGCCGAAACCACGGACAAACTGACACTTGTGTGGAAAGGCCAGCCACTCACCGACCTGACCGGAATTTTGGACTTGGTTGAAGGAAGCCTGACATATACCGCACCGGAAGGCACCGAAGTGTCCGCAAGAATCCTCGAAGGGGAAGGATGGGCTGCAGACGCTGCGGACGGAGCGATTGCGGTTATCCCCGGAAGCATCGGCGAAGATGCGCTCTTAGAGGTCGCGCTCATGGAAAACGGGAAGGTAATCGAAACTTATCGCCTGACCGTGACACAAAGCGGACTGAGGGGAAGCGGAGACGAAAGCGACCCGCATCTGATTTCATCGGCAACGGAACTGGCGTACATCGCGGAACAAGTGAACAAAAGCACAGAACAATGGCCATATAACGGCAAGCACATCCGGCTGACACGGGACATCGACCTGACAGAAGTTGACTGGACACCGATAGGTTATTACTGGGAAGGGACCCCGCCAGAGCTTGTGGTTATTCCATTTTGCGGAATCTTTGACGGCAACGGCCATACGATAAAAGGGCTGAACATGCAGAACAACAGCGACAATTCCGCACAAGCTCTTTTTGGAAGCATCAATTCCGGCACAATAAAGAACCTGACAATTGAGTCGCCGGACATCGAAGGAGGCGATTTCGTTGGAGCAATAGCCGGAGTTTTGTGGTATGGAACCATTGAGAACTGCCACGTAAAAGGCGGTTCGCTCACGAGCGACGCAAAGGCAGGCGGTATCGCTACAGCCCTTTTTGGGGGTGAAATAATAAATTGCAGCGTTGAGGGGACAAACATCTCAGCGGGTTCACACGGCGGAGGCATCGTTTCACTCACAGAAGATTATGATATAACAAGTGTCACCGCTTGCCGTTTCAACGGCACATTGACCGCCGACGAAATGGCAGGCGGCATTGTGGCTTTATTATACAAGTATAATTACGAAGTATCGGTTCGAGGCTGCTATTCAAGCGGAAGCATAAGCGGATACCAGAGGGGCGATTCTAACAATTCTTATATTCCAAGCGGCGGAATTGTCGGCAGGTTAGAAAGCGGCGAAGTTTCCGCCTGCTATTCAACGGCGGAAGTCTCAGGGAAAGGGACGAACGGCGGAGTGGTTGGCCTATGGGTGAGCGAGAGCGCTTATGGCGAAGGCTCGGTTGAAGAATGTTATTGGAGCAGCGCAAGCGGCGGGATGTACGGCATCGGAGCAAAAGGGGGGAACTCTGCAACCACGGGAGCAACCAATGACAATGCCGCTCAAGTGACCGGCAACGACTGGTCTGCTGCAATGGCCGGGATGAACGCCGCCCTCATTGGAGCAGGCTGGCAATACGAAACGGGCACGGAAGCATTCCCCTTGGAGATAAAGCCCGCAAACTGATTGGGCTTCTGACAATACGGAAGGCTGTCTCAAGATTAAAATTGAGGCAGCCTTTTTTATTGCCTGCCACCCGTCGCAGACACGCCGCCGTATTTCATGGAAAAATCCGCCGCCATTCCGGAAAAGGCCGGGGCGAAATGTGATATGCTCGCGAAAAAACATATCGAAGCCCGAAAATCAAGAGGAAAAACTTGGCGGTATTATTAAATTAATCACCTTTGCAATTACAAAAACCCCTTTAATTAACATATAATAGCTAAACGACTATGAGAACCAAACATGGCCTCTTGGCGGCAATCCTGGCCGCAACGTCTTTTTCGTGCAGCGAAGACTACGAAATCCCGCAACCGGAAGACGAAAAGACCGAATCCACAAACGAACCTGCCGAAACCACGGACAAACTGACGCTTGTGTGGAAAGGCCAGCCACTCACCGACTTTACCAAAGCCTTGGACATGGCTGAAGGCGATTTGACGTACACCGCGCCGGAAGGCACCGAAGTATCCGCACGAATCCTTGAAGGAGAAGGATGGACCGCAAGCGCAAACAACGGGACGATTGACGTATTTCCTGCAAAGTTGGGCGAAAGCGCCTGGTTGGAAGTGACACTTGCTGAAAACGGAGAAGCAATCGAAACCTGCCGCCTGACCGTGACGCAAAGCGGACTGAAGGGAAGCGGAGACGAAAGCGACCCGCATCCGGTTTCTTCAGCGGCGGAACTGATTTATGCATCGGAACAGACTTATTTAGGAGAGACCTTTGCTGACGCTTGCTTCGAACTGACAAGAGACATTGACTTGACCGGCACCGACTTCAAGCAGTTCTACACATTTAACGGGACATTGGACGGGAAAGGACATACTATCAACGGTTTCTATATCGAGGATATTGCGAAATACACTCACCTGGGAATGTTCAGGCAAATGAATGGAACCATTAAAAACCTGAACGTGGAAGGAACGGTTCATAAAGTGAGCAAAGCTGCTAACCAGACAGGCAGCATTCATGCCATAGGCGGAATAGTCGGCATAAGCAACGGCATTGTTGAAAACTGCACTTTCAAAGGAAGCGTCATCAGCGACGTGAATGACGCATTGGATTGTATAGGCGGTGTTGCAGGCTACGTCCAAAACGGCGGCATGGTAAAAGGATGTGCATATCTGGCGTCTGCCGACGGAAGAATCGACGTAGCAAGAGCGCAAACCACCGGAGGGGTCGTTGGCATGTGCCATGAGAACTCTTACACGATAGGCTGCTTCAATACGGGACACATCAACTATAAACACACAGAAGGCTCTTTGGGAGGTGTAATCGGAATCGTTTACCGCACTTATGCCGTAGCATGTTATCACTCAGGAACAATCACTGCTCCGGAAGGAGCCGATATGTGCGCAGGCGTAGTGGGCAACAATGCGTTCGACACAGGCGATGTCACCGCTTGCTACAGCGCAATCGATTCACAAACAAGCCAGAATGTCTTTTTGATTGGAGGTACTGGGGTCACGACGGAAGAAGCAACCGCCAAATTCAAAGCCTGCTATTGGCTGAATATAGAAGGGCGCAGCGCATTTGGTCCCGATATCACACCAAACGTTTGCATCGACTGTTCTGCCAAAACTGCCGAGGAATTGAAGAGCCAGGCAACGGTCGATGCCCTCAACGCAGCCGTCACCGAGTGGAACGCCCTGCACGGCAACCTCTGCACATATCGGTTTGAAGCAGATGCGAACGGCGGCTATCCTGTCCTTGCCAACCAGAACTGACTGCAAGGCTTCGAAATAAACAGCTTATAACGAAGAAACTCGGATTTGGAACAGGCGTTATGTCCGTCTCAAATCCGAGTTCTTTTAATGCAAGAATAAAGTTTTCTTTATTTTTCTTCCTCTACAATCGATGTCAGCGGATGGCGGTTGCCCTCGATATTCGTCAGGAAAGCCTTGGCCGAGCCGAAGTTCAGATACATGTCCAAACGGACGGGAAGATGGTTGCGGTCGTCGGTCACATAGAACGTGATGACTTCCTTTTCCTTGCCTTCGGCAGTATATTCCACTAACGAGAACACCAAGCAACGATACGTAACGTCGTTCTCCGACTTGAAGTTCTCCTTCCCCCGGTAGATAAGCGTCTGTTTCTCTATCGCCCGTCCTGTAGCCATCGAAAAGAGGATTTTCTGCCCCGGCTGGTAATCGGTCGGATCATACGAGCGCGCCTGGAGCAAAATGCTCAGCATGTCGTAGACACAAACGTCCATCTCGTCGTGTCGCTTGTCGGTATTGCCACGCAAAGTGCGCTGCTGGTCCACGATGCAAAGCCCGTTCTTATAACTGAAGTTCACCTCGTCCACCGCATAGCGTTTGCCCTCTTCCGCACCTTTCCGGAAGTAGACGGGCACCAAGTCCTTGGTCGTGATGCAAGTAAGCGTATCGCGCATCTTGAAGAAGAAGTCGATTTTCTTGTTCGTGTACGACTCCAAATCCGTTTTCAGGCACGGGATTCCGTTGTAAGAGGCTTCATTCACGGTCATTTTGGCCCACCCCGCATTGATCCAGATGAACTTCCAGTTGAACTTCAGCTCATACGAGAGCGTTTCTCCCGGTTCGATAGCGTCATTGACCGCGCCGCATTGGGCTTTGGCTGCCACGCTCCCTATCAGGAGACAAAGGCAAAGAATCAGTTTTTTCGTCATGTTCTTCCTAATTTACGGGCCCGCTCTTTGTTGCGGTCCTTGATTTTTTTGGCTTCTTCGGGTTTTTGTTTCTTTATCTCGTCCAGCTTCTGCTTGTCGAGCGGGATAGCACGGATATCCCACGTTTCTTCAAATTCAAAGTTAGCTTTCATTTCCCACACTTTCGGGAAATAGAACACTTCTTCCGGCTGGCGTTTTTCTTCGTAGCTGCCCGTGTCCCATATCCCGTTGTTGTTGTCATCGTTAAACAAGCGGATGTAATACTTCGTGCCGGGCTGCAAGAAGTAGAAGTCACAGGTGCTTTTGTCGCTCACCGGCTGCTGGCGTACCACGGCATCGCTGCTGTTCAGCAACTGAACGATGGCATGAGGTCCTGCCCCCACGATGTTCAGATAAAGAGTTCCGTACTCTTCCAGCGTCTTTACCTTCAGCTTGTTCTCCACCTTGTTGGTGTAAAGCCCGTAAATCCCTTTTATAGCCAACGAATCAATACGGAGTTGGTACTCTAACCCCGGCTGCCAATTGGCCAATATCTGGTACTGACGGTGCGCCATGCTGTCGGCCATAAAGATAAACGGAATGTCCTGCCACACAGAGTCAACCATCATAGCCACGTGTATAGCCGACGTATCGATGCTCTCTACAGGTTCTTCAAACTTAATCGTGATGTTCTTGTTGATATCCAGGCTGGAAGGAGCGTCTACCGTCATAGCAAAAAACTTCGGTTCCGCCTTGACGGTATCCCCGCGCTTCTCCCGTCTTTTGCGTTCTTTTTCTTCTTTCTTGCGCGCGTCTTCGGCCATTGCCATACGGCGCTCCTTGTTGATTTTGTTCATCATCCGCAAGGTATCCGTTCTTGGGACGAGCTGTCCCAGCGTATCCGTGGCAAGATAGTCCATCTGGAAGGTCAGCGTGTCGCGTTCGCACAGAAGCGTGTCCTTTATCCAATAGCGAATCGTGTCGTGGCGCGCGTTGCTTTCGATAACGAATGCGTTCCTTTCATCGAAATCAAGTCCCTTGATAGAGGGAAGCGTGTCGGCCTTCGCACTGAAATAGAGCGAGAAACGGTTCAACTGCTCGCGTTCGCTTTTCATCAGATACTGCATGGGGTTCTCTTCCTTGAACGAGCGGAGAATGATGTCATCCGGCATGAAGCGGGTGTAATGCACATCATAAATCGTATCGTATGCCAGCGTGTCGATTTCATTCCACACCGTATCCTGGCGCACCGCCGGAGCCATGCTCGGAACAATCAGCGAGTCTTGCCATGCCACGGCCTCCGTCTTGGAATCGAACAGGTAGTTCTGGTTTCCGTCCATAAGGGCATAAATGCGGTATTTCCCCGGAGCGATGCCGCGAACGGTAAAGTGTCCCCGGCTGTCCGTGCGCGAAATGCGGACGAACGGGAGCTTCGTGAATGCAGAATCGTGCAAGTCTTTGTGAAGCCCTACCTGAATGCCTTTTACCGGCTCCAGGTCTTGCGCATTGAGCACGATGCCCGACACTTCCATCGTGTCGATGCTCTCCCCGGTAGAAAAGGCGTATGCAAAATTTCCCAGCGGATTGTCTTCATTATTGTCCACGATAGCGTCGCCGAAATCTATCGTATAAGTGGTGTTCTCCTGAAGCGTGTCGAAAAACTCCACCAGCACCCTGCGCCCGCTCACCTTCACCTCCGGAGCTTCCTTTTGCGGGGGCGAGATAATCACCTTCTCCGAAGGTTTGTCGAGCTTGATGTATTCGTCGAACTCGATGGAGATTTTGCTGCGTTTGTTGTTCGTAGCGTTCGGCTCGGGCGTAGCGCGCACGAACTTCGGAGGGGTCTCGTCATACGGTCCCCCGTCAGGCATTCCGGTGCTGGCGCAGGCATAAAAGCCAATAACCACCAGCAGCAGGGCGATGTATTTGGGTATCGGTTTCATATATTATCGGTTCAGTTGCAGAATTTCGTCAATGTAGTCGCGGTTGTTGCTCAAGCGGGGCACCTTGTGCTGCCCTCCCAATTTGCCTTTCTGCTTCAGCCAGTCGTGGAACAGGCCGGGACGCGCCACGACGATTTCCAGCTCCTGCAAAGTGATGTCCTTGTGGCGTTTTGCCTCATAGTCGGAATTGATTTCTTGGAGTGACTTGTCGAGTATGCTCCGGAACTTCTCCAACGAGTCGGGCGTCACGCTGAACTCTATCAGCCACTGGTGGCGGCATTTGGCGTTCGCGTCCATGAATACGGGAGCGGCAGTGTATTCGAGCACCTGCGCGCCGGTTTCCTCACAGGCCCGCGCCAGTCCTTTCTCCGCATTGTCCACCATCAGTTCTTCGCCGAACGCATTGATAAAGTGCTTGGTGCGCCCGGAGATGATAAACTTGTAAGGATTTTTTTGAGTGAACTTCACCGTATCGCCCAAGATATACCGCCACAATCCGCACGAAGTGCTGATGACGATTGCATAGTTGCGCCCCACTTCCACACCTGCGAGCGGCACGACGTGCGGGTTCGGGCTGTCTATTTCTTCGAGCGGGATGAACTCGTAGAACACGTCATAGTCAATCATCAGCAGCATGGCCGGGTCTTTCAGGTCGCTCTGAAGCCCGAAAAAGCCTTCGCTGGCGTTGTAGGTTTCCATATAGTGCATCTTGTCGGTCGGAATGAGCCGCTTGTACTGCTCGCGATAAGGAGTGAAGCACACCCCTCCGTGGAAGAACACTTCCAGATTGGGCCACACTTCGTTCAGATGGGCGGCGCCGGTCTTCTCCAGAATGCGCTTGATGACGGCCAGCATCCACGAAGGCACTCCGGAGAGATTGGTCACATTCTCATGAATGGTGGTCTCGGCGATGCGCTCCACCTTCTCTTCAAACTCGCTGAGCAGGGCGATTTCCTTGCTCGGCACGCGGATGAAGTTGACCAGCGGGTTGATGTTCTGAATCAGGATGGCCGACAAGTCGCCCACCAAGCTGTCTTTCACATTGTAGTTGGGGCTGTGGCTTCCCCCCAGGATAAGCCCCTTGCCAGAAAAGAAGCGGCTTTCGGGATTCTCCAGCAGGTAGAGCGCCACTGCGTCCACCCCGCCCTTGTAATGGATTCCGCGAAGCCCGTCCTGGCTGACAGGGATAAACTTGCTTTTGTCGTTGGTTGTCCCCGACGATTTCGCATACCATATCACTTTTCCCGGCCAGAGCACGTCTTCCTCCCCGTGGCGCATCCGGTCTACGTACCCCTTCACTTCTTCGTATGTCTGCACAGGCACGCGCCGGAAGTCCTCATAGTTCCGTATATGCGCGTAATCATATTTCCGGCCCCATTCCGTATGAGCGGCATTCTGTATCATTTTTTGGAACACCCGGCTTTGAATTTCTTCCGCTTCAGAGGCATACTTTTCGATAGCCTTCTGCCGCAAACCGAATATTTTCCCTATCACTTTCGTTGCATTCATCTGATGTTCTGTTTCAAAACGCTCTGTCGGCAAAGGTAGTTTTTTCTTTTCAATTTTCCGTATGGCGTACACTATTTTTTGATGTCCCCGATTTCCCTACTTCAGTCCCGGACGCGCCAAAACTTTGCCGCCCGCCTTTCCGAAACGAGCGGTCGGGTTCTGCAAGACGAACGCCCGTCTTTCGGCAGATGAGCGCTCGCCTTTTGCCGCGAAAAGGCACGTTTTTATTTTCTCCTTTGGACGAGTTTTCTTACCTTTACGTCACAAAATAAAAATGCGATAGACGATGAAAGTAGGAATCTTGACTTCAGGAGGCGACTGTCCAGGCATCAACGCCACGATTCGCGGAGTGTGCAAGGCGGCCATCAACCATTACGGAATGGAAGTGTACGGCATCCGGAACGGCTTCCGGGGCTTGCTCGACAACGACATTGTACGGTTAGAGAACAGCTCGCTCACGGGACTGCTGAACTTGGGAGGAACCATCTTGGGAACTTCCCGCGTGAAGCCTTTCAAGCGGAAAGGGAACAGCGCCTTTTCCGAAGACAAGCCGACAGTCCTGCTGCAGACCATCCGGGAAAACAAGCTCGACTGCATCGTGTGCATCGGGGGGAACGGCACCCAGAAAACGGCGGCAAAACTGGCCGAAATGGGCGTAAACGTGATAGGCATACCGAAAACCATCGACAACGACGTGTGGGGCACGGACGTGTCTTTCGGGTTCGACTCGGCCGTGTCTATCGCCACCGATGCAATAGACCGCCTGCACTCCACGGCGAGCTCCCACCAGCGCGTGATGGTCATCGAAGTGATGGGGCACAAGGCGGGATGGATTGCCCTCTATTCGGGCATGGCCGGAGGCGGAGACATCATCCTGCTGCCGGAAATTCCGTATGACATCCACCGCATAGGCGACGCAATCATCGAACGCCTGAAGCAGGGAAAGCCTTATTCAATCGTAGTGGTAGCGGAAGGAATACAAACATTGGGCGGGAAAAAGGCCGCACAATATATCGCTGAAGAGATAGAATATGAAACGGGGTTCGAAACCCGCGAAACAGTGCTCGGCTACATCCAGCGCGGAGGAAGCCCCACTGCATACGACCGCAACTTAGCAACCCGCATGGGCGGGCATACCGTCGACCTGATAGCGCAAGGAAAGTTCGGACGGATGGTGGCCCTTCATGGAAACAGCATTGACTCGATAGCGCTGAGCGATACGGCCGGGAAACTGAAGATAGTGACGGAAAATCATGACCTTATCGTACAAGGACGCCACATGGGAATCTGTTTCGGATAACGAATGCCTCTCCCAAAGAAGGGCAGTCCTACGCATACGGGCATAAAAAAAGGAGTACCGCTGTACTCCAACCTTTGTTAACCTTAAAATCTAATACTATGAAAAACACGTTGCAAAGATACGGACTTTCCGGTTATCTGCAAACAATCGGGCCTCAAAAATATGTTTTATAGCATGAATTAACAATCAACATCCGTCCGTTAATGGATTTTCAGGAAAGCGGCAAAAAATGTAACAGCCAAGTTACCCGTTCTTCACCGCTTTGTCATACGAAACGGCGAAATTTGAAGCATTCATAAAAGCTGATTGACTATGGAATGCAATTCAAATGAAAAATGGAAGGCATGGGGAGTGACCGCACTCATGGTCATATTGTCATGCAGCTTCCTGTTTTTCTTGGGATACCGTCTCTGCACATACGGCGAATGGTAAAAGGCAAGAAAAAAGCCGGCGCAAAAAAACAAAAAGCCCGCCGTCTCGCACATTGCGGACGGCGGGCCTTCGCTTCAAGCCTCGGCGCGAATTATTTTTTCGCCTTCACGAATTTATATACGGCAAAGGTCATCGGGCCTATTTCTGCATCCAGCGTGTTCCCTTCAATGGCCACGGGCATTTCTTCCGGCACAATCCGGTTCGGGTCGTCCAACGTGTTTTCCGCGTCCGGATTGCCGCAATGGAGCGTAAGGCACTTCCCGTCAGTCAGTTGGAACGACCGCTTCATCCCGGCAAATTCCAGACAGATTTTCTGCACTTCGTCCGACGTATTGACCACCTTGACGATATAAGTTTGCCCGTTCTCGTCCCATACCGCACTGGCAAACAGTCCGTTCTGCCCCTTCTGTCCGCTCACCGGCTTCTTGTCCATCGTCAGAGGAACCACATTCGTGCCCCGGTTATGTCCGTAAATGGCCTGCACATGCCAGCTGCTGGTGCGAACCGAGCGAAGGTTGTCGAACCATATCAGGTCAGGCCGCCACTGCCATCCCTCCACATGGGCCAGCAACGGGGCGTATGTGGCCATGTACACCACATCCGCGTTGCGCTCCACACCCGTCAGGAAAGCGGCCTCTAACAATGCGGCGTGGAAATGATTCCATTTCTTGCCCCTTCCGTGGCAAGCATACTCCCCGGCAAACACCTTCGGCCCTTTGCGGTCGTAATTGTCGTAACGGCTTCCCGACTTCAGGAACCAGTCTTCCGGACGGTAGAAGTGCTCGTCCACCAAATCCACCTTCAGCCTTTTCATCTCCGGCCACAGATAATCAAAATCCTTCCCTTCCGAGTTCGGTCCCGACGAACCGATAATCTTGATGTCGGGGTACGCCTTTCGGATAGCCTCAACGAACGGTTCCAGACGTTCCGGATACTCTGGCCCCCATTGCTCGTTGCCTACCCCGATAAACTTCAGCCCGAAAGGAGCCGGATGCCCCATGTCGGCACGGAGCTTGCCCCACTCCGTATCGGTCCCTCCGTTGGCGAACTCTATCAAATCAAGCGCATCCTGAATGTAGCTTCCCAAGTCTTCCACCTTGACATGCGCGTCGGGCGAATCATTCTGGTACTGGCAGGCAAGGCCGCAGTTGACCACAGGAAGCGGTTCCGCTCCCAAATCTTCTGCAAGTTGGAAGAGTTCAAAGAATCCCATGCCGTATGTCTGGAAATAATCCGGGTAGAAACGATGCGGAAACGTATAGTGCCAGCGGTTAGAGTTCACGGGCCTGTTCTCTACAGGCCCCACCGAATGTTTCCATTGATAACGGTCTTCAATATCCGTCCCCTCCACGATACATCCTCCTGGGAAGCGGAAAACGCCCGGCTTCGTATCGTAAAGCGCTTGAACCAAGTCCTTGCGCAAACCGTTCTCGCGGTTCTTCCACGTGTTGACCGGGAACAACGAGACATGTTCCAGGTCGACAATTCCGGATGAAGCGAGGAAAATGCGGAGATGAGCCTTGGCGAAAGTTTCTTTCGGTGTCAGAACCATCTCATATTTCTTCCATTCTTTGGAATCGACAGGCAGGTCTTGAGCTGCAATCACCTGGGTTTCTCCCATAGAGGCGTTGTCAATCAGTTCTACTCTGAGCTTCTGGTTTTCGCCGCGCGCCCAGACAGAGAACCGATACCCCTCGCCCGCTTTGAGTCCGATGCCGAAAAATCCTTCGTTCTCTATCCCCGTTCGCTTATGCTTATGGTCAGGAGCGGCCAAACGCACGTAGTGCGGATTGCGTTCGAACGGTCCGTCGTCCCGAAGAGTGACGTTGCCGAAGATGTCCCATCCCATCAGGTTTTGCGGAAACTCGAACGAACGGTTTTTGACCAGTTCGGCATACAGCCCTCCGTCCGCGCCGAAATTGATGTCTTCGAAGAAGTGTCCATACATGGTGGGCTGGATTTCCGCACCAATCTTGTCCGTTTGCACCGTCAGCCGACTGACGTTTTGAGCATTCACGCTCAGACCGGCAGCAACGGCCAACGCCGACAAAAAAGCAAAGTGTTTGTTCATGGCAATGTAGGTTAAGTTGTTAATGAAAATGTCATCGGCAAATATAGGCATTTACGGTGTAAACACTACACTATTTCCAACGCTTTTTCAAACTATTCCCGAATATTTCAGAATTTTGACATCGGATAAATGCCTTTTGCATAGTGGACTACATCCGGAATATCCCTCACCAACTGAGGCGTTTCCCCGCTGCAATCGTAAACCAGCAAGCGCGATTCCGGAACAACGCCTTCCATTCTTGTGTCGGATGTCGCCACATAAAGATAGCCGGCGTTCGGGTCTGCTACGGGACAGCAGTCCAGATATACGGCAGACGGCTCATCGGTTTTGATGTCGATGACCTCTTTTTCCACTCTCCCCATGGCAAGCGAATAACGGCTGACGGCAGTATTCAAGGTTGAGGTGAACGTTGTTTCTTCCGCCCCCGTGAAGTAAATGTATCCGCCGAGGTACGTTATCCCGGATGTATCGCCAGAACCGGCAGAGATGTTGGCCGGGATGTTTTTCTGTTCTTTTACAGACCAGTTTTCTAAGTCAATGAAGTAAAGATAACCCGTATCCTTCCCTCTGGTGTATGTACCTACGACCAGTGTTCCGTCATCCGTAAGACACATTCCGCTTATCTGGTCCCCTTTCCCCAGTTCAAGCCGACGGTTCACTTCATCTTTCCCTTTTGCAAATTCAAGGAGTGCGGTTGAAGACCAGAAACCTCCGGCAGCGGCATACAGACAATCGCCTGCGGTGAGCATGCCTCTCGGAGAGACTGTCGATTCCACGGTGTTGGCCGATCCCTTATTGCCTATTTCGTATGCTCCCTCCATGAGGTTCAGTTCTCCGGTAGTGCTGTCAAAGCGGAGCACCCCCTGCGCTATGATGAATATGTTGCGTTCGTCCAATGCGGCGATGCCTTTCATGCTTTCGTCCACTTCTTCCTGCACATCGTTTATCGGATGGGCGAACTTCATATCTTCCCTTCTGAACGATTTCTCTTTCTGCAGAGTTTCCGCATTCGCTATGACCAGAAGTCCGTCATTGTTTTCTTTGCCTTCGACCTTTCGCCAGTCATTACACAGAATATATAGTTTCCCGTCGCGCATATAAAGACCTACACCGTCATTCCCCAGTTCCGTTCCGTTTGCGTTTCTGTAAGCGTCTGCCTCTATCGTCCCGTCAGGAGCAAGATAGGAGAGGAAGGCATTTTCAAGCGTATAGGTTCCTTGGTTGAGTATCAGTATTCCGTTCGGGTCAGCATAACCGCTGAGGGAAGTTTCCGGAACGCTGCTTCCAGAACCGGAGTTTTCCACGTTTTCATCGTTGCAGGCAACAAGCAACGCACAAGTCAAGAATAAGACGTATATCTTTTTCATAAGTCAAGAGATGTATTAGTTATATTGTCATTTATCGTTGAAGAACGCTCCGGCCGGGAAGCGGGTATAATTGTCAAACCTGTGTACCGGAGTGTCCGGATTTGCGTCAAAGTCAAACTCCCAGATGGAGTTGGTCGTGAAGAAATTCCCTACCCCTTTGATTGTGTTGACATATACATGTCCCGTTACAGGATGGACTCCCAGGCCATTGTAGAGTTCCCTTGCGTTGTCATCGAGGTTGGAAAGGTCGACAAGCATTTCGTCCTGCGGACCTTTGTCTGTGTTCTCCGGATTGAAGTGTACGCGATAGATGGAGGTCCCGCTGGCATAATAAATGATGTTGCCGTGAGCGGCGAACGTGCAGTTGTAGGCTTCATTGGCTTCTTCACTGATTACATTCGTCTTTAGGACCTTGTCATCCGGATTGTATTTTCCGATATACCTTTCACCGAAGGTAAGCGCACTCATTATCCAAAGCTCATTGTCAGAAGATGCAGCTATGCCTGTTATTCCATTGAATTTTGTGAGGGACAACTTGGTGCCGCCGGTCTCATTGATTTCATAAAGTCCCGGTATCTTGTATGAAGTGTTATAATAAGTGTACACTTTTCCGTTCACAACCGCAAACCGTGACTTCGGCGCGCCGTCAGAGCCTTCCACAAAAGCCAGTGAAGTGTCGTCCATGTTCAGTCGCCACACTCCCTTGTTGTCACGGATATACACATGCTGTTCATCGGGCACGGCAATATGAGTCGGCCAGTCTAGTCCGGCAAGGTCCTCTTTTGAATAAGCCTTTATTTTCTTTAAAGTACGCGCGTCCGCCACCACAAGCATCCCGTCATTTTCAAACGAAGAACCTGTAGGATTTATGTCTCCGTTTTGGGAGATGATATAAATCTTCCCGTCGTGGAAATACATGTCCTGCGTCACGTTTCCCAGATACGTGCCGTTCACCCGTCTGTATGCGTTGTCCACCACATAGCCTTGCGGGGTAATGTAGATGAGCGAACCGTTCTCTGTGGTCATGTTTCCTTCGTTCAACACGAATGTCCCTTCCGGGTCATCGAAAGACGCGACATAATGGAAGTTCACATCGGCCGTGGCACTCTGTCCTCCGGTTCCTGTAGCTGTTATCCGGAGAGTGGCGTCGCTTTCTCCGTCTCCTTCGGCAGGAGCCGTAATGTTCATGCAGCCTTTTTCCTCGTCCGTTGTCACTGTCCATCCTTCAGGAAGTCCCCCTGCGGTGATGCTCTCTGCATTCTCCGCATGAAAATCCAGTACATACTGTTCGCCGGGAAGCAACACATGGGGCGACGTTCCTTCCGTTTCTTCATCCAGTCTGAGTGTGGGGGTGGATGGCTCCGGGGCCGGAGCATTGTCTTCACCGCACCCCGCCAGCACGGTTGCCATAAAAAGTGCTGACAAATAGAATAATCTTTTCATTTTTCCTGTTCTTTTCATTGTTTGCAATCTGTTTGTTTATCAAGATACCGGCACAATAGATTCCCTCTCCATGCTATGCGCAAAGCATGGATTGCCAAGACAAAAAGGTTGCAATCCCTTCCGTCGGGTCTGTTCCGGATTTCAGGCCCCGACCGTCCTGTCCTATCGTGCTGACAATATCGTTATCGGTTCATGGTTCTTTTCTGACCTTTATTCTTTTATCTTGTGGCGATTTCCTCTCCCAACAGATGGAGGTCTTCCACTCCGGCAATTTCTGTGGAACATTCGCCTATCCACCCGTTCTGCTGGTTCACTCCGGTATAAATTCGGATGAGGTCGACCCCCGGAAGCGAGACCTTGTTCCCGTCGGCATCCACAGCCCAGTCAATGTCGATGGCCGACTCATCACCGGAGTTCACGGCATTGTCCGCATAACCGAAGGCGAAAGGATAGAGCACATAGTAGGAGCCTTGTCCGCTTTCGTCAATGCCGTTTTGTGGAAGGCGGCTTCCTCTGAACTTCAGTTCGCGTTCCGTTATCCATTGCGGATAATAGGTCTGTGAATGGTATATATTCTTGGCGACATATCCTTGGCCGCCTTTGTTGTCTTCCCAGCGGATATAAGTTTCATGGTTGCCCACAGGTTCCGTTTCCGGCGCGTGGTAAGTGATTTCATAATCCGTGTAGAAGTTCATGTCGTTTCCGGCGTTTTGGGCCGTCCCGTACCATGACTCTTGCGTGACATCCCGATGCGCGCTTCCGGCAATCTCATACCAGACTCCGCCGTCGGCCTTTCCGTCCTTGTCCTCATCGAGTGCCACCTGGATGATTCCCGGTTCATAGCTTCCTCCGCTTCTGACGGTGGACGCACCGGAAAAGGCATTGCCCAACACACGGAAGTCTCTCAGTCCCGGCCTGTTCTCAATCCGGTGGTCGAATCCCACGGTGATGTATCCTCCATATCCTCCCAATGACACCATGCCGCGCCGGTCGTTTCCGATGGCTTCGAGTGCTTTCCGGTTCATGTCATCCTGCGTGTCGCCTTCTTCATATTCTGGCATTGTATTGACAAACTGTCCCGGAGCCGGCATATATTCAAGCACTTTCGTGATGTATGCCGAGGAAGTGGTTTCCTGCGGAGTGCTGTTGTAGTAGAACTCTTCGGTAGTGAAGGCAAAATGCGCCGGAATGTCGCCCGTGCGCACGCTCCATTGCTTCTTTCCGTCGGGAGTGAAGCAATAAAGATAGCCGGGAGTGACATAGTCGGAGGCATCGCTCACATAGATTTCCTTCGTCTCCGGGTTCACCGCCACTCCGTAGGGAAGCCGGATTTCCTTGTCCGTCCCGTCGGTGATGAAGTTGTCCGACACCGTTCTTTCCTGTGCCGTATCATAAATAAGGTATCTGATTTCGTTCTTTCCGCCCGTGTAGCTCCATTCGGCGGAAGTGATATAAATGGAATCTCCGTCCATCCACATTTCATTGGCGGGGATTCCCAGATTTCCGGTTACGGTTTCGGTGGAGGTGTCGATGACATAAATGTCAGACCCTGTCCCGTAGTAGTCTCCACGTGAAGAGACATAAATCTTTCCTCTTCTGTCCAGTTCCATACGGTGAAGGTTGATGGCCACATCAATCGTGTTGACCACCTGGAAAGTTTCAAGGTCAATCACGGATACGGTGCGGTCATAATCCGGATAGCGGTAGCCTCCCGAATTAGCCACATACAGACGCCCTCCGGTGATGACCATCTCTTCCGGCTGGTAGCCCACCACCACCTCACGGGTAATCTGGAGCGTATTCGTGTCGAACTCCACGATTTTTCCCGGACGCGCTTCCGGATCAATCTGTACCGGTCCGGCATACGAACTGACGTATGCCTTGTCGCCGTTGAATGTAATGTAGCGGCAATTGGTTATGTTCACGCTTCCAAGATGCTTTGCCGTGCGTACGTCCATCACTTCCACGAAGTGCGAGCAGTTGACCACCACATACAGCTTTCCGTCGTGTATCTGTATGTCGTTGCCCACATCACCCAGTTCCTTTACGATGTGGGGGTTGCTTTCCGGATAAATGTTGCGCAGATAATATCCTCCCCGCGCGTTGAAGAAGTCGATTGTGCATTTGTTGCTTCCCATATTCCCCTCGTTCAGCAGGAAGAACCCTTCGATGCGCTGCGGGTCGGTGGGATAGGTCACGAATTCTCTTTCGGAGTCGAGCACAGGCAGTTCTTTCCGGCAGCCGGTGGCCAGAACCACCAGAAACAATGATATGAGCTGGAACTTTTCGGTTTTCATGTCGGTATGTTTAGAATGTATATTGTGCGATAAACTTGAAGTTTGTTCCCGGCATGGGATAGCAGGAAACGACTTCATATTGTTGGTTCAGCAGATTGTTGATTTCCAGCGTGAGTTTCAGTTCGTGGGCGTTGATGCGCAGGGCCTTCGCTATGGAACAGTCGCTGGTGTACCACGAAGGCTGATAGTTGACCGGCAGGTTAGCTTGCGAGGAGTACCGCTCACCTGTGTAGATGAAGCTGTAGCTTGCTTCCCATGAACGCCATGAAAGATTGAGGGCCGTCGAACCGCTGTGCCAGGGAATATAGGGAATTTGTCCTCCGTAGAACTCATCGGCAGGGTCGGTAAAGTCCTGCGCTTTCTGGTAGGTGTAGTTCACACGTCCGCTGAGATACGCTTCATGCCCCAGTTTCCAGTCGGTTTGCAGTGCCACATCAATGCCTCTGATTTCCACTTCCCCCAGATTGACCATCGTCCAGCGGAAGAAATTGGAGGTAGGAGTGGCCACGATTTTATTTTCCACCTTATTGTAGTAGGCATCGGCCTGCACTTCAATCCGTTGCAGCCATAAGTCAGGGAACTGCTTTTCATAGGTTACACCTATATTATATTGGTCGGTATATTCCGGTTCAAGATAGGCGTTGCCCACGAAGGTATAGTATAAGTCGTTGAGCGTAGGCATGCGGAAAATCCGTTTGTAGAACGCACGGAAATTCAAGCCGATTCTTTCAAAAGGGCGGTAGCTCATCACCAGCGCAGGAGTCCACTCCATCTTGTCGGAAGCGGCGTTGCCCTTTTCCCGCAGACGGTCGGACACGAACGTGCCCAGCAGACTGGCCTGCAATTTGAAGCGGTCGAAGTTCAGAGCGGTCGCGGCGGCAAAAAGTCCCGTGTTCCGGCGCGGATAGACAAAGTCTTTCAGGTTCGCATTGAGCAGGTTGAATTGCCAGTCGACCGAAAGGTTGAGGCTCCAGAAAGAAGTCAGGTCCAGACAGTTGGCAGTGGAAGCATACACTTCCTGCTGGCGGTAGATATTGTTGATGTACATCAGCGATTCGTCCCGGTTGGGGTCGGCCAGATAGTGCAGGTAATTGTATGAATATTTCGCGCTCGCCATGAAGTGATACCGTTCCGAGAAATCTTTACGGAACATACCCTGCGCGAAAAAGTCGGCATCCTTCTGACGGTCTTCGTGCGTGAACTTGTTGCGTACAATCGCTCCCGGATATCCCCTGTCGGAGAAATAAGCATAGAGCTTGGTACGCCAGTATCCGTCTTCCATGTTTCCGTAAAGGCCGTGTTCAATGCGCAGCGCGTTCACGTCTCCGTTCTGGCGCACTGCAGTGGTGTCGTATCCGCCTTCTGTGGCATAGCGGAACTTGTATTTTCCGGTGGTGTACATATACTCCGCGCTGAACGAACTGCCCAGTCTGTCGTTCAGTTTCTGCTCCCAGAGTATAGCGGGATTGACCACCCCGAACGAGCCGGTCTTGAATGTAGCCTTGACATTGTAATCTTTTTCTTCACTGAATTTCGGTGTCCGTGTCTGGAGGTAGACCGTTCCGGCCGAACCGAAATCCTTGGCCGACTGGAACACTGCGCTCTTCTGTCCGTTGTAAAGTGTGACGCTTTCCATGTTGTCCAGCGAGAAGCGTCCCAAGTCAACTGTCCCGTTCTGTGCGTTTCCCAGTTCGATGCCGTCATAAAACACTCCCACATGGTTGGTGCCCATGCTCCGGATGTTGACGGTCTTCAGTCCCCCGATGCCTCCGTAGTCTTTCAGTTGCACGCCGGAGAAATAGCGCAACGCATCGGCCACATTGTGCGAGCCGAGACGCCGGAGTTCTTCCCCCGAAAGTTTCTGCACCGGAATGATTTCTTTCTGCAGGGCACGGGCGGTCACTAACACCTCATCCAAATGCTGCAGGCTGTCCGTTGAATTCTGGGCTCGGAGCATGGATATACCGCTTCCTGCCACAAAGAACAACAGCAGCCAGACAAGCCGACTTTTCTGTCCAATCATATAATAATAATGTAATAAAAACAATTAACCGCATTGTCCTCGCATACGGATAACATGTAACGTTGGCAGGTCTTCTGACTGACTTCTCTTTCGGAACCTTCCCGGCGTGTTTCTGTCGTGCGCCAGTGGTAATGAGCCTTCTCCGAAAGATTCTTGAAGCTTCACAGCAGCGGGACTGTCCGGGATTTTCACCCGATTCCCTTTTAATCCGCCAGCCTGAACAGACAGGCGGAACCAATTCTGAATGCAAATGTAGGCTTTTTGTCCGGGATATGCAAGAGATTATCCGTAAAACAGGTTGCATTAACGGTACTTCGTATACAAATTGTATAACGTTTCCTGCTAATTTTGCAACTTGCAAAAGAAGAAACGAACAAAAAGCAGAAACATGAAACCAAAAGACCTACTGACCTTATCGGCAGCCTGCCTGATATTCGCCGGCAACCTGACCGCCCAAAGCGACAGCACCCGCATCGCACGCCAGTTTTCGCTCCATGAAGTAGTAGTGACCGGCACGCGAAACGAAACAGACATCCGCCACCTGCCCATGACCGTTTCCGTGATAGGAAGGAAACAGATTGAGCGTACATACAGTCCGTCGCTGCTCCCGATATTGAGCGAACAAATCCCCGGCCTGTTCACCACGGCAAGAGGAATCATAGGGTTCGGCGTATCGGACGGAGCGGCCGGGAGCATCTCTCTGAGAGGCATGAGCGGAAGTTCGGGACGGCTGATGGTGCTGATAGACGGACATCCGCAATATATGGGTCTGTTCGGACATCCGATAGCCGATGCCTGCCAGTCGTTCATGGCAGAACGGGTGGAAGTGCTGCGAGGCCCGGCCTCCGTGCTCTACGGCTCGAACGCAATGGGAGGAGTTGTGAATATCGTTACCCGCAAGATGCAGGAAGACGGAGTGAAGACCCATGCCAACGTAGGGTACGGTTCCTACAACACCTTGCAGACAGAAGTGACCAACCGCGTGAAGAAAGGACGCTTCACAAGCGTTGCCAGCGGCTCGTACAACCGCACGGACGGGCATCGCGCCGACATGGACTTCGAACAATACGGCGGATACGCCAAGCTGGGCTACGACCTGTCGCGCGCATGGAACCTCCACGCCGACGTGAACGTCACGCACTTCAACGCCGCCAATCCGGGAAGCGTGACCGTCCCCCTGCTGGACGCCCGCCAGCGCATCACGCGCGGCATGACCTCCTTCGCCGTTGAAAACCGCTATGCAAACACGTCGGGAGCGGTGAGCTTCTTCTACAACTGGGGACGGCACAAGATAGACGACGGATACAGCCCCACGGAAGGGGAAACCCCGTTAGACTACCGCTTCCATTCGAAAGACAACATGATGGGCGTGTCGTGGTATCAAAGCGCGCAGCTCTTCGCAGGCAACCGGCTGACGGTAGGAGTCGACTGGTACCGTTTTGGCGGAGAGGCATGGAACCGGTACATTTCGGGCGCACAAAACGGACAGCGCGAGGACATCATCGACAAAGCGCAACACGAAACGGCCGGATACGCAGACTTCCGCCAGACAATAGGCCCGTGGCTGACGCTTGACGCAGGGGTGCGCGTCGACCGTCATTCGCAAGCAGGCACGGAATGGATACCGCAGGCGGGCCTGTCGCTCCACCTGCCGAAATCGGCCGAAATCAAGCTGTCGGCCAGCAAAGGCTTCCGCTATCCCCTCATCCGCGAGATGTTCATGTGGGGCGCGGCTAATCCGGAACTCGAAGCGGAGCGGATGTGGAACTACGAGCTGTCCTACTCCCAAAAACTGATGGAGGGACGTCTGTCATACGGCATCAACCTTTTCTATATCGATGCCGACAACCTGATTACGACAGGCACGGTGGACGGACGGCGCATGAACCTGAACACCGGAAAGGCGGAAAACGCAGGAACAGAAGGGCAGATAGCCTGGCGCATCAGCCAAGCATGGTCGGCCGACGCCAACTACAGTTATCTGCACATGAAAGAGCCTGTTGTCGGCGCGCCCGAACACAAGCTCTACGCAGGCGCGGCATACAGGAAGGGACGCTGGAGCGTATCCACCGGAGTGCAATACGTGGCAGGACTGTACACGTCTGCGGGCGACCGTCCGCAGACGGAGGATTTCGTGTTGTGGAACCTCCGAGGCTCGTTCCGGGCCGCCGGCCGGATTACCGTCTGGGCGAAAGGCGAAAACCTTCTGGCCCAACGATATGAAATAAACGCGGGATTCCCCATGCCGAAAGCCACGTTCATGGGAGGAATAAGCCTGCATCTTTAAACGCATTCTCGCCCGCGAGCAAAAAAATGTCCCGGCGTTCTGAATGAAACGCCGGGACATTTTTCCGGAATCGGGCGAAGGACGAACCTACTTCCCTCCCAAAGCCCGTTTTTCTTCCTCCACGTGATGCGCATACAAGCCGTCGATAATGCCGTCGGACAGACCGATGACAGGCACGTAGACGTATGACGCGCGGATAATGTCAGCGATAGTCGTAAATATCTCGCCGGCCGGCACGATTACGTCCGCACGGTCGGGCTTCAACTGGTACTTCTCCATCCTTTCCTCTACGGAGAGCGTCTTCAGGCTGTCGTGAAGTTCATGAAGGGCTTCTACCGTCATCTTCTGCTCCTTCTTGTCTTTTTTCTCTATCAAGCGGTATATCTTGTTGATGTTGCCTCCCGAACCGATGATGTTCGTGCCCGGATACGATTGCGCCAGCTCAGCCATGTCCGTTTTCAGGCGTTCCCATTCGCCGGGTTTCACCGCATTGTTCAAGATTCTCACCGTACCGATATTGTACGAACGGCTGCACACCAGTTCGCCTTGCGAGAGCAAGTTGATTTCAGTGCTTCCGCCTCCCACATCCACATACATGTAATTCCCGTTCCGGTCTTCCATACATTCGATATGGTTGTTGTAAACCATTTTCGCCTCTTCCTGCCCGTCGATAATTTCGATGCAGATGCCCGTTTTCTTCCTGATGCGCCTGATGATATCCTTGCCGTTCTTGGCGTCGCGCATGGCCGAAGTGGCGCAAGCTCGGTAGTCCTCCACGTCATAAATCCTCATCAAATGCCGGTAAGCCTTCATCAGGCGAAGCATGTCTTTCTCCTTCTTCTCCGACAATTTGCCCATAGCGAACACGTCGAACCCCAAGCGCAAGGGGACACGCAGCAAAAGCACCTTCGAGAAAGCAGCCTTTCCGTTGCGGTCTTCCTCCACATGCTTGATAAGCAGGCGCACTGCGTTCGAACCGATATCGATTGCAGCATAATTGAAGCCGCAGCCTTCAAATTTGTTCTTCAGTTCCATAATATTATTCAGTCATTCATGTTCTCTGCCACGTAATAGTCATAAAGTGCTTCCTGCGAACGGAAAGGTTTCTCTTCCCCCTCGCCCCAGAACTTGTTTTCTCCGCGACCGTCTACGATACGCCCCTGCATGGTATCCTTCAGCCCGTATTCTACAATTCGCTTCATCTCGTCCTTTATTTCCTGATTGTAGACCGGAGTAATCACTTCGATACGGTTGTCGAGGTTGCGCGGCATCCAGTCGGCAGAACCGATGAACACCTTTTCCTCGCCTCCGTTGGCAAACACAAAAATGCGCGAGTGTTCCAAATAACGGTCGATGATTCCGTGGATTCTGATGTTCGAGCTTATGCCGGGTATCCCCGTCACCAACGAACAGTTCCCCCGAAGCACCAAATCGATGTCTACTCCCGCCTGCGAAGCCTCATACAGCTTGTTTACCATAATGGGGTCGGTGATATGATTGATTTTGATTTTGATATAGGCGGGCTTTCCGGCCTTCTTGTTCTTTATCTCATTGTTGATTAGCGCTACGAACTTGTTTTTCATCTCGTTCGGCGAAACCAGCAATTCCTTGAACTTGACGGGCGTGTACGGACGCTCGATAAAGCCGAACACATGGTCAACGTCTCTCACCAGGCGCGGATAAGCGGTCATCAGCATACAGTCCGTGTACATGCGCGCGTTCCCTTCGTGGAAGTTGCCCGTACTGATGCAGGCGATGTCCGGCCCCTTCTTCATGCCGATATGGGTGATTTTGGAATGCACCTTCAACCCTTCTACACCGAAGATTACCTTGATGCCCGCATCCTGCATCTTTTTCGACCAATTGATGTTGGAAGCCTCGTCAAAACGGGCCAGCAGTTCGATGCAGACCGTCACCTTCTTTCCATTCCGGGCCGCGCCGATAAGCGCCTTGACCACTTTCGATTCTTTCGCCAGACGGTAAAGCGTGATTTTGATGCTGTCCACCTCCTTGCTCACCGCCGCTTCCTGCAGCACTCGGATGAACGAATCGAAGCTATGATAAGGCACATGGATGAAGCGGTCTTTCTCCTGAATCTTGTGGAGCAGGCTTTCCGGTCCGTCAAGTTCCTTCTTCAAGATAGGAGGCCATGCCGGATACTTCAGGTGCGGACGGCCGCAATCGGGGAACTTCATCAAATCCTTGTGATTCTGATAGCGTCCGCTGCTGATTACCGTATCCATACTGTCGAGGTCCAGCTTCTTCAATACCCTTTTCAACAAGTCTTTCGGCATGTTCGAGTCGTAAATCACCCGAAGCGGCTCGCCGCGCTTGCGGCTCTTCACGCCTTTCGATATTTTTTGCAACGTGCCGGTACGCAAGTCATTGTCGATTTCCATCTCCGCATCGCGGGTAAACTTGAATGCGTATGCCTCATACTTTTCAAATCCGAGCCCCTCGAACACCAAAGGCAAGCAACACCGGATAACATCGTCAAGATACATCAGATAACTCTTTCCGTCATTGTCCGGAAGGCGCACGAAACGCCCGCAGATGTTGACCGGAAGTTCCAGAAAGGCATAGTCAGACACTGCTTTCTCGCCTTTCTTTACGGCTTTCACGGCAAGGTAGATGTTCTCGTCATTCTCATAATCCAACAATTTGATGGCGGAGAACCATACGGGGATAAGGAACCCGTAGATTTTTTCCTTATAGAAAGACTGTATGAACTCCAGCTGTTCGGGAGTGATTTCCGTATCCGAAACCAAACAGATGTTCTCTTTGCGAAGATCAGCCGTCACGGTATGCACAGCTTCTGCATAATCCTTCAAATAGTGCGAATTGATTTTTCCGATTTGTTTGAGCAGCTTCTTCGCCTTTTCCCGCTCTTGCGCCGCCGACCTGTCCGTACATTCGGCAATACGGTTCTGCGTAGCGATGCGCACACGGAAAAACTCATCGAGATTGTTCGAATAGATTCCCAAGAAAGCCATCCGCTCCAGAATGGGGACATGCGGGCGGGAGGCTTCCTGCAAGATTCTTCTGTTGAAATACATCCAACTGACATCTCTCTCCAAATAAGGGTTTTCTTTTTTCTTCTGTGCCATAGAATCACTATTTTCTGCAAAATAAATGATTTTATGTTACAACACGATTTCAACGGACGATTTTTTTACACAAATTCCTCCACCATATACATGCGCTGCCGGGAGCTTTGGGGAGCAAACCGTTCTATCTCGTTCAGAACGATGTATTCGGCCGATTCGACCCATCTCCGGAACTCTTTATTGGGACGGTATTTGCCGGCAAAAGCAAGAAGGTTGCTCAGATTGAAGTTTCCGTCGACAATGCCCGCACCGTTCCGGACAGCATCGTATGCGTTGCATTCCTGCTCGATGTGGGCCGGAACCATCAGTATCGGCTTTTCCAGATACATCGCCTCGCACACCGACTCGAACCCGGCAGTACTGGCGTATGCCCTGCAACCGGCCATCTGGCGAAGGAACTCCACATCGTCGAGCTGATAGAAGGAGAGAGTGTCGTCTATCTTCTTCACGGGTTCTTCTTCCCAATGGTCCCAAAAGAAACGGAGCGGAACGCCGGGATGCTTCTTGTGCCACTGCATGACGCTTTCGGAAAATCCGGAATTCACCATATAGCCATGCACATAATCGCCCGGTCTGCTCTCTTGGCGGAACACGTCGGCACGGAGCAGAGGGGGCACCGCCGCGATGTTCCCGTCCTCCCCCATCGGGCTGAACGACAAGGCAAGCCGACGGACGGCCCCCAACGAAGTCATTCTGGTGAAAAGGTTCAGGAAGAACAGGCTGCACCGGTTCGTTTTCGGGAACTTGAAGCCCTTATGCAAAAACAGATATTGGTGCCCGATGCAGATTTGGGGCACTCCGGGACGCAAAAAGAAGTAGGCCAGCCCTGTAAGCAGCTCGTAGAAGTTGACCACCAGTTCGGCTCCCGTCTCCCGAATCCGGCGTTTGATATACACCATGCTTTCCGCATATTCGGGCACTTTCAGCAGGTTGTATGCCACGCTTCGCGGAATATCGGCTCTTTTATTGGCTTGTGTAGGAAGGAAATTAGGGCTGACGAACTGCTTGACAGGCGCATGAATGGAGCGGATGAAGAATCCCGGAAGGCGGCGCGACTCGCTTTTCCCCACCAGCACCTCCACCACTTCGTGCCCGTTGTTCCGGAGCAGCTTTTCCATCGTGATGGCTTGAGTGAGGTGGCCTCTGCCTTCCCCCTGAACAATGAACATGACCTTCATGATGCAATAGGTATTAAAGGCAACACATTTTCGCTTTCTTTTTCTTCCGCCGCAACGCCTGCGATGTCGGAATAATAGACAACCTTCCATTCTCCCGACTCGTCCTCCGTCAGGGCCGACATGGTTTCCACCCAATCGCCGGAGTTCAAATAGTGGATGCCGCCGACCATCCGGTTTTCAGGGCGGTGGATATGCCCGCAAATCACCCCTTCGCATTGGCGCGTGCGGGCAAAATCAACCAGCACGCGCTCGAAATCGGAGATATAGGATACGGCAGACTTCACCCTTTGCTTGACGGCCTGCGAAAGCGAATAGTAAGGCTTTCCGCGCTTCACCCGATATTTGTTATACTGGCTGTTGAGCCACAAGAGCAGCGTATAGCCGATGTCGCCCAATTTGGCCAGCCATTTCATCTCAGTAGTCACCTTGTCGAACACGTCTCCGTGGGTCACGAAATAATGCTTCCCGTTGCTCTCTAAAATGTAATCCTTCACAATGCTGAGGTTGGCCATCTGCAGAGGGGCCAGATTGTCTAAAAAATCATCATGGTTTCCCTTTACGTAGATGATTTCGGTCCCGTGCTTTTCCATCATCTTCATGATGATTTTAAAGAAATGCGTGTGTTCTTGCTTCCATTTGCCGATTCCCGACTTCTGGAGATGCCATCCATCGATGATGTCCCCGTTCATGATAAGGCGCCCGCAATCCACTCTTCTCAAAAAATCGCTGATTTGGTTCACTTTCGAGTGCGACGTGCCTAAATGAATGTCCGAAACCACGACGGTGCGGTAATAAGGTCTTCCTTCCATATCTATGTTTTTCTCTTAACGATACGCAAAAATAGCCCTCTGATATTACAACGATGTGTCTGACAGATGAATATGACGTTTCCGAAAGAAGGAAAAACGAAAGCCACCCCTGCATCGCGCAGAGATGGCCGAACGACTAAATAATATTGGCAATCTTTCTATTAAGTGTTTCAGAGCATCTTTCCTCCGTTGCGCTCAGGCGATGTCCTCGATGTAGAAGACAGAGTTGATTTCGTTGAAAAACTCTTCCGCCGCTTCCTCCAAGTTTTCAACGGCTTCCTCGGCCGTTTCCCCGAACGCGCAGCATTGTTCGTGATGCAGCAAGTAGGCATAATACTCGCCTCCTGAGGTGCATTCCACCACATATCTGTTTCCAATCACTTCCATTGTCGGTTCCTCCTTTGTTTTTGTCTGCACAAAAGTCGCGTTTTTATATTACAGAACGGTTTCCGGAGAGTTACTTTTTTATGAATCTGACGCTTTTCTTTTTCTGGAAGCCGTCGGCATGTTTTATAGTCCGACGGTCAGACCGTATAGTCCGGCTGTCAGACTATACGGTCTGTATATACAGTCTGTACGGTCCGGCAGCCGGACCATAACTTTTCAGGCGCAAACTTCCGTTTTACAGCCCGTTCAATATCTGGCGGTTTGCCTTGTCGACCAACGAATTGTCTAAAGAAACGAGATAAATCTGAGTGGTGGCCTCCGAATCGTGGCCCATGCCCTCGCTGATGACGGACAGGGGAATGTGCTTGCATTTCGCGATGCTCGCCCACGAATGGCGGGCCACGTACATCGAAAGGTTGACGGAAAGGGCGGCCATCTTCGACACTTTTTTCAACCTGCTGTTCGCCAGATGGAGGGCGTTCTGATATTGCCTCCTTACGTCCTTCTGCATGTCCGTGACGATGGGGAGCAAGTATTCCGTGGCGTTCTCGCCGTATTTGTCCACTATTTCCTGCATACACTTCTCCCACTTCACCACGAGCTGCTGCCCGGTCTTGCTTCTGCGATAGGAAAGAAGCCCGTCGCGCAAGTCCTTCTTCTTCAGATAGGCCATATCGACGAACGACATGCCGCGAGTGTAGAAGCTGAACAGGAACATGTCCCTCGCCCAGTCGAGGGAGGGGAAGTCCGACAGGTCGAGCGCCTTGACGTGGCGGATGTCCTCCAACGGGATGGCCCGCTTCACGGTTTTGTCCACGCTCGTATATACATGTCTGAACGGATATTGCTGGCTTGCCAATCCCTTGTCGACGGCCCGGTTGTAGGCGGCCCGGAGAATCCGCATGTAAAAAGAAACGGTATTCTTGCTCACCCCCCTTTTCTCCAGATAGGCTTCGTATTGCTGCATCAGGTCGGAATCCATCTTTGCCAGCGCAATGTCCCTGCCTTTCCGGAAACGCCGGAAGCTGTTCAGCGCGGCGGAATACGTCTCGCTCGTGCGTTCCTTCCCTATCCGCTCCATGCCCTTTATCAGGCGGCGCATAAAGCTGAAAAGGGAAACGCCCTCTCCCGCCCCGGAAGAAGCCTTCCGCGCCGCAGGAAAAGAGCCGCCCCCTTTCCCTCGGACCGCATCCGCATCGCTCAGAAGGCAGTCCAATTTCTTCTCTATACGTTCCATACGCTCGCAAAGGCTCTCAATCATCCTGAGATTCAGGTTGTCTGTTTTGTCCATAGTCGTTAAAGTTTATTTTAATGGTGTCTTTCTCTGCAAAAGCCCGCACCGGAACGAAACAGATTGGAACGCTCGCTTTTTAAAGCCCCGCAAATCAATGGAAAAAGCCCAAAATGAGACACAAAACCAGCGATTGGGATATAATTTTATATAAAACTTGGAGTAAAAGTACCGATTCGAGAAAAAACTTTCTACTTTTGCAACCTGTAAATAAACTGAATCCATTTGCAAATGAAATTAAGACTCTTGCCATTGATTGCGGCAACGATTGCGGCAACGTCAATAATCACTTCATGCCTGGACAACGACGTGGAGGAAATCGTTTACGACCCCAATAGCAGCATTACAGGCTTCTCGATAGGCACGCTCCATATAGACCGGATGGGAAAGGACCGGAACGGGCAGGACAGTCCCTACGTGGACACGCTCGACTGCTCCATGTATCCGTTCACCATCGACCAGATAAACCGCACCATCGAGAACAAGGATTCACTCCCGGTGGGAACCCATGCGGACAAGGTGGTGACCAACGTCACCTACGACAGCAACTACGGCATCCTTGCCTATCGTCCGAGAAACGCTGCCAACGACACGGTATGGTCTTCTACGGACTCTATCGACTTCACTGAGCCGGTGGAGTTCAAAGTCTACCTGTACAGCGGCTCTACGGGAAGCCCCTACACGGTGAAGGTCAACGTGCATCAGATAGAGCCTGACACGATGTCGTGGGCGGACTTCGACGCTCCGGCTGAAGAACAACTTTCCCTGCAAACGTCGTTGTTTGCCGACGGAAGAATCTACACATTCGGCGAAGACGGAACGGGAAATTCCGTCGTCCGATACAACGAGATAAGCGACAACGGCACGCCGAACGGATGGGAAACGCTCACCTTCGACACGCCGCTCGACATCCGCCCGTATTCGCCCGTGTTGTGGAAAGAAAACATTTATTTCTTGTGCAAGAACACAGCCGACGAATATTGCACCTTATATTATATGAATCCCGCCGACGGAAGCGCCGAACCTACGTCTCCACCATGCAGCAATGTCCTGCAACTGATTGCAACCGACGGAAACAGGCTCTATGCCAGCACGGAAGAGGGATTGGGCTTCTTCGACGAGAACCTTTCGTGGACAAAGGACACGGAAGAGGCTGAGTTTGCAGTGGACGGACGCATCTCGTCTTATTCCGAACCGTTGTCGTACAACGCGAACATCACGCGCACGGTCGTTCTCGGCTACAATCCGCTGGCATCAGACACCGCAGCCGTTGTCTACCAGCGTCTTTCCAGCGAAAGCGGATGGACCAGGCTCACCCAAAACCAGCCCATGCCCAATCTGAAGAACATTTCCATGATTCATTACGACGACAAGCTGTGCGCTTTCGGAGGGCCGAGTTCCAGTTCTACATCGATAGTGACAAGGCCGTTCAAGAGCTTCTACAGTTCTGACGACAACGGGCTTACCTGGTGGCCGGTGACGGAGTGCATGTATTTCCCGGAGACGTTCAAGGAAGTCTATACGGAAGAAGGCAGCTATTCCGCAACGGTAGATTCGGACAATTTCATCTGGATTGTCTGGAACAACGGAAACCTCAGCCGAGGACGAATCAACCGGTTGGGCTTCGACCCCAAATGGTAAACCAAACGAAAACAACGCGAACCATGTCATACAAGGACCAAATAGACAAAAGCCGCATCCCCGCACACATCGCCATCATCATGGACGGAAACGGACGCTGGGCGAAAGCGCGCGGCCACGCACGCACCTTCGGACATCAGGCCGGAGCGGAAACCGTGCATGTCATCACTGAAGAAGCGGCCCGATTAGGAGTGAAGTTCCTCACGCTCTATACGTTCTCCACCGAGAACTGGAACCGCCCGGTCGATGAAGTGGCGGCGCTGATGAGCCTGCTCATGGACTCTATCGAGGAAGAAACCTTCATGAAGAACAACGTCAGCTTCCGCATCATCGGCGAAAAGGAGAAACTTCCCAAAGACGTAAGGGAAAGGCTGGAACAGTGCATCCGGCGCACAAGCGCAAACACGGGAATGTGTCTGACGCTTGCCCTGAGCTACTCTTCCAAATGGGAGATTACGGAAGCCGTGCGGCAGATAGCGCGCGAAGCGGCGGAAGGCAAACTGAATCCGGACGACATTACGGACAAAACCGTCGACGCGCATCTATGCACAAGCTATATGCCCGACCCCGACCTGCTGATACGCACGGGAGGGGAAGTCAGGCTCAGCAACTACCTGCTGTGGCAATGTGCCTACTCGGAACTTTATTTTTGCGACACGTTCTGGCCCGACTTTGACGCGGAGGAATTGTGCAAAGCGATTTGTAATTACCAGAAAAGAGAACGCCGGTTCGGCAAAACAAGTGAACAAATATAAACGAAGCAATGCGATACCGTCTTTTATACATCCTGCTGGTTCTCGCGTGCGTGTCCGTATCCGGATTCGCACAAGACAACGATTCTACGGAAGTCGGACAGAAACCGGTCATCCTGTACAACGGAACACCCAAGCAATACGAAATAGCCGACATCAAAGTCAGCGGCGTAAAGAATTACGAAGACTACGTGCTGATAGGCATCTCCGGACTGGCTGTAGGGCAAACCGTCACCGTTCCGGGCGATGACATCACGTCGGCTCTGAAAAGATACTGGCGGCACGGACTGTTCTCCGACGTGAAGATTCTGGCAGACAAGATTGAAGGCAACAAAATCTGGCTGTCCATCCAGTTGAGGCAACGCCCGCGAATTACGGACATCGTTATCCACGGAGTGAAAAAGAGCGAACGCGAAGACCTGATGGCCAAGCTCGGCATGGCGAAAGGCACGCAAATCACGCCGAACCTGGTAGACCGCGCAAAGATACTCATCAAAAAGCATTTCGACGAAAAGGGATTCAAGAACGCGGAAATCAATATCGTCGAGCGTGAAGACCCCGAAAACGAAGAACAAGTCTACGTAGACGTAAATATCGACAAGAAGGCGAAAGTAAAGGTACACAAGATAACCATCGACGGAAACTCGGTGCTCACGGACAAGAAGCTGAAGCGCACCATGAAGAAGACCAACGAAAAGGGAAAGCTCGTCAACCTGTTCCGCCCCAAGAAGTTCATCGAAGAACGCTACGAAGAAGACAAGCAGAAGATTATCGAGAAATACAACGAACTGGGATACCGCGACGCGCAAATCGTGGTGGACAGCGTATCGCAATATGACGAGAAGACGGTGGACGTCTACATGAAAATCTACGAAGGGCAGAAATACTACCTGCGCAACATCACGTGGGTGGGCAATACGGTATACCCTTCGGACTGGTTAGACGAACAGTTGCGCATGAAGCGCGGAGACGTCTACAACCAGAAGCTGCTGAAAGAGCGCATCTCGGACGACGAGGATGCAATCGGGAACAACTATTACAACCACGGATACGTGTTCTACAACCTCGACCCGGTGGAAGTGAACATCGACGGAGACTCTATCGATCTGGAAATGCGCATCACGGAAGGGCCGCAGGCAAGCATCAGCCACGTGCGCATCAACGGAAACGACCGGCTGTATGAGAACATCGTGCGCCGCGAGCTCCGCACCCGTCCGGGAGACTTGTTCAGCAAGGAGGCGCTGGAACGTTCGTATCGTGAAATCGCGCAGATGGGGCACTTCAACCCGGAAAACATCCAGCCGGACGTGCAGCCGAACTATCAGAACGGTACGGTGGACATCAACTGGGGACTGGAATCGAAGGCCAACGACCAGGTAGAGTTCTCCGCAGGTTGGGGACAGACCGGCGTCATCGGGAAGCTGAGCCTGAAGTTCACCAACTTCTCGTTCGCCAACCTTTTCCGAAAGAACGACAACTACCGGGGAATCCTCCCGCAAGGCGACGGACAGACCCTGACCATCAGCGGACAGACCAACGGACGCTACTACCAGTCGTACAGCATCTCGTTCTTCGACCCGTGGTTCGGAGGGAAACGCCCGAACTCGTTCTCCGTATCGGCATTCTACTCCATCCAGACGGACGTGAGCAGCCAATACTACAATTCGGCCTACATGAACAACTATTATAACCTGCTGAGCGGATACGGATATTACGGAGGATACGGAAACTATTACGACAACTACGAATCGTATTACGACCCCGACCGCTCCATCAAGATGTTCGGAGTGTCCGTAGGATGGGGAAAACGCCTGCGCTGGCCGGACGACTACTTCACCCTTTCGGCAGAACTCTCCTACCAAAGGTTCATGCTGAAGGATTGGAGCTACCTCTACATCCGCCTGAACAACGGCGACTATCTGAACACAGGAAACTGCAACAACCTGAGCCTCAACCTGACTCTGGCGCGCAACTCCACCGACAACCCGATATTCCCGCGTTACGGTTCCGAGTTCTCCGCATCCTTGCAGATTACTCCGCCCTACTCGCTTTTCAGCAAAAAGGATTATTCCACATACGGACAAGACAACTATGACGAAGCGGCCAGCATGTTCAAATGGATTGAATACCACAAATGGAAGTTCAAAGCCAAAACATATACGGCGCTGATGGGCATACAGAAGTGTCCGGTTATCATGACCCGCACGGAGTTCGGACTGCTGGGCCACTTCAACAGATACAAACGCTCTCCGTTCGAGACGTTCTACGTGGGAGGCGACGGCATGACGGGATACAGCTACAACTATGCGTCGGAAACCATCGCGCTGAGAGGCTACGAAAACGGCGCCCTCACCCCATACGGAAGCGAAGGCTACGCCTACATCCGTTTGGGAGCGGAGCTGCGCTATCCCCTGATGCTTGAGAACTCCACCAGCATCTATGCGTTGGGATTCGTGGAAGCAGGAAACGCATGGAACGAAGTGACCGACTTCAACCCGTTCAAACTGAAACGTTCCGCCGGAGTCGGAGTCCGCATCTTCCTCCCGATGATTGGTATGATGGGTATCGACTGGGCATACGGTTTCGACAAGATTAACGGTTCGATGCAATACAGCGGAAGCCAGTTCCACTTCATCATCGGACAAGAATTCTAAAAACGCGCAATATTATGAAAAGACTTATCCTTTCCGCTCTGTTCGCAACGGCCTGCATCATAACGGCCACAGCGCAGAAGTTCGCATTGGTGGACATGGAATACATATCCCGCCAAATTCCGGCTTTCGCCCAAGCCAACCGGCAGATGGAAGCGCTGTCGAAAGAATGGCAAAGCCTCATCGACGCAAAAGCCGAAGAAGCGAAAAAGCTCTATGAAGAATACCAGCGCACGGCCGACAAGCTCACGGCTGCCCAGCGCACGGCCAAAGAAGAAGCGATAGTGGCGAAGGAAAAAGAAGCCGCCGGACTCCGCCAGCAATATTTCGGTCCGCAGGGAGAAATGGCGAAAAAGCAGAAGGAACTTCTCGGCCCGCTTCAAGACGACATCTACAACGCCGTCAAAGCCATTGCAGCCGAAAGAGGATACGATGCCGTAATCGACCGCGCATCGGCGCAAAGCATGATTTTCGCATCGCCGCGCATAGACATCAGCAACGACGTGCTGGCACGGCTGGGATATTCGGAATAACTTGCAAAACTGATTAATAACAAACAATAGAAACTTAAAGATTATGATGAAGAGAATTGCTTTTTTACTTTTGCTCATCGCTCCGGTGAGCGTGTTCGCACAGAAGTTTGCCTACTTCAGATCGATGGACGTTGCTGTAGTAATGCCTGAATACGCCAAGGCGCAAACCGACATCCAGGCAATGCAGAAGACGTATGAAGACGAAATCAAACGCACGTCCGACGAGTTCAACAAGAAATTTGCAGAGTTCCAGGAAGAACAGAAGAATCTGCCGCAAAACATCCTCGAACGCCGGCAGAAGGAATTGCAGGACTTGCAGGAAAAAGGCATGCAGTTCCAGCAAGACGCACAGCAGCAGCTGCAAAAAGCGTATACCGACATGATGGACCCCATCTACAAGAAACTGGAAGACGCGATGAAGGAAGTAGGAAAAGCGGGCGGATACACTTTCGTGTTCGACCTGAACCGCACAGACATTCCCTACATCAATGAAGCGGAAGTGAAAGACATCACCAACGACATCAAGACAAAGTTGGGAATCAGCCTGACCGCTGCGCCTTACACTCCGACAGCACCCGCTTCCGCAAACTGAAAGGCGGCTGTCTAAAGAAGAAACCAATGTCATTCCGGGCGGCAGGCAAGGCTCGGAATGACATTATTTTTTGCGCCGCCGCAAACCGCCCGCACCTGCGGCGCTGAAACTTGCGCGGCTTTGCCCAAAAGCGTCCGCGCGTTTCCGCCAAAGGACGCGGCGTTTACGGCCAAACTCCCCGACATTTTACCGAAAAAATACCTCATCATTCCCCATGTATCCGTTTGCCTTCCAAAAAACCGGCCCCATAGGAGTATTCGACTCCGGCTATGGCGGCCTCACCATCCTCAAGAAGTTCCGGGAACTTCTCCCCCAATACGACTTTCTGTATCTGGGCGACAACGCACGCACGCCCTACGGCACGCGCTCGTTCGAAATCGTGTACGAATTCACGCTGGAGGCGGTAAAGAAGCTCTTCGAATTAGGCTGCCCGTTGGTGATACTTGCCTGCAACACGGCCTCGGCCAAAGCGCTGCGAAGCATCCAGCAGCACGACCTTCCCCACCTTGCCCCCGACAAGAGGGTGCTGGGGGTGATACGCCCCACGGCGGAATGCGTCGGTGCCGTCACCCGCACCCGCCACGTAGGACTGCTGGCAACGGCGGGCACCGTCAACTCGCAATCCTATCCCCTTGAGATAAAGAAACTGTTTCCGGACATCGAGGTTACGGGGGTAGCCTGCCCCATGTGGGTTCCGCTTGTGGAGAACAACGAGTACGCTTCGGAGGGTGCAGACTACTTCGTGCGCAAATACATCGGCGAGCTTCTCGGCAAAGACCCGCAGACAGATACCGTGATTCTGGGCTGCACCCACTATCCGCTGCTGAAGGAGAAAATCCGCCGCTTCATGCCTCCGCACATCCGCCTCGTCGAGCAAGGGGAACCGGTGGCGGAAAGTCTGAAAGACTACCTCCGCCGCCATCCGGAGATGAACGCCCGCTGCTCACGCGGCGGAGGCTGTGAGTTTCTGACCACCGAATCGGCGGAAAAGTTCCGCGAATCGGCATCCGTGTTCCTGCATGACACGGAAGTGGACGTGCGGAGCGTCGTGTTGGGCTGAGGGCGGAAACGGCCCTTCCTGTCATTCTCCGGACACCTCCACCGCATAGCTCCCGGACTCCAGCTCGAAGCAGGCACGTCCTTCCCTCCGGACAAAACCAACCCGGTTGCCGTCCATCCGAACAGAAGCCCCCTCCGCCGCAGGAAGGCACACCGTGGCCGACGTGTTGGCAGGGACGGCAAACGAATACCTCACCCTGCCGGGCAAAACCTCCCAGCCGCTTTCTATCCGCCCGTACATCGAATCGTAATGCCCGCGCGCGCAGTTCATCCCGCCTGTCGGGTCAGGCGTCGGCTTCAAGAAGAAATGCTTGAAACCGGGAGCGCGGACATCGGGCTGTATCCCCAACGAACAGTTATACATCCACGCGCCTACTGCGCCGAACGAATAATGATTGAACGAGTTCATCCGGTTGTTTCCGCCGAAACCGTCCGTGTGCGTGTACGAATTGAGCCGTTCCCAAATCGTGGTAGCCCCCTGCTCCACCGAATAAAGCCACGAAGGGTAGGAAGTCTGCTACAACAGCCTGTAAGCGATATCGTCGTAGCCGCAATCCGCCAAAGCGCTGCTAATCCACGCCGTGCCGATAAATCCCGTCATCAGCGAATAGGGCGGGCACAAGACGCCGTTGTCGGCCTTGTTCTCCCGTCTCACCGCATTCGCCAGACGGCCTGCAACTTTCAGGCGCATCGAATCGGGCACAATGTCGAACGCCAGCGGAAGCACGTAGGAAGTCTGCGTGTCGACAAGCCGTTTGCCGTCGGCGAAACGGGTGCGCCCGGTCTGAGGCTCGATGTAGACAGTGTTGAAGAAGTCCGTCCGCTCCTTGCACAGTTGGCCGTAAAAATCCGCATCGTCCTCATGCCCCAACACGGAGGCCATCCGCCGCATCAGCTTCAGGTCGTAGATGAAATAAGCCTCCCAAAGCAGGGTCGGGTCGTTGCGCCCGTCCTCCGGTCCGAGCCAGTCGCCCAAGTTTCCCCACACCTTCTCCTGCACCAGCACGCCGGTCTCCTTGCTGATGCATTTGTCGAGGACGTACCGCACGTAACGCCTCATTGCCGGATAATGTTCTTCCAACATCGCCTTGTCGCCGTACTGCACGTAGCACTCCCACGGGACGGCAATCCCCGCGCTCCCCCAAAGCATCCTGCCGAAGCCGCCTCCCAAGGGAGCAATGTCAGGGAAGCGTCCGTCCTCGCGCTGCACGTCGCGCATGGCACGCAGGTAGCGGCGGAGGAACTGCGCCGCGTCGGTGAGATAAGTCGCTGTCCGTGAGAACACGGATATGTCGCCTGTTCATCCTAAACGCTCGTTGCGCTGGGGGCAGTCGGTCGGGATGGAAAGAAAGTTGCTCCGGGCAGATCAGACGATGTTCTCCCACAGCCTGTTCACTTTCGGGTTTGAGGTTTCATAACGCGACAACAAGCCATTGACGGAGCTGAGCGCCGTCCCTTTCACCGACTCCAACGGCAAAGGACGGTCGATGCCGGTTATCTCCACGAAGCGGTAGCCGTGGAAAGTGAAGCGGGGAGCAATTGTTTCTTCTCCGCCACGGGCGATATAAACGTCTTGAGCCATCGCCGCACGGATGTTCTCCAGCATAATCATCCCCGCGTGTCCGGCATAACGCGGCAGGTCGGGATATTTCACCTCCGCGAAGCGCAGACAAATCCGCTGGCCGGGCATACACCCTTTCAGCGCGATTCGGGGAACGCCCGCCATGTTCTGTCCCATGTCGTACACGAACACTCCCGGACGCACTTCCTTCACCGACTGCGCCGTCAGCTCTTTCACCGCATACACCGACGGGCCGAACTGCCCGGTCAGACGATAGCGGGAATAGTCGTCCACCCTCGGACTGTTTCCGCCCCCTGTCGTGCTGACCGTCCCTTCCAACGGCACGACTTGGGCGGGCTTCCAATCCTTGCCCTCGTCATACGAGGCCGTGCTCCATCCGCTCACGAACGCTTCCTTCCGCGCGTCATACACTTCGCCCTGGAAGAAGCTGCCGTAAACCGTCGGGCCGTCATTGAAATACTTCCATGTGTCGGGATTCGTCACGACCGTCTGCTTCCGCCCGTCGCGGTATGTAATCACAAGCCGTGCAAGCAGCGACTGGCGATCGCTGAAATAGTTCCAGTTGTTTCCCGTAAAGGTGCATCCCCCGCTCCACCATCCTTCCGACAAGACCGCACCCGCCGCATTGTCCCCTTCCTTGATAAAAGAAGTCACGTCGAATGTCTGATACAAGTGCGTCCGGTTGTACTGCGTCGCGCCCGGATTGAAATACGCATCGCCGATGCGCTTCCCGTTGATATAGAAGTCATAGATGCCGCGCGCGGTGACATACAGACGCGCCTTTACAACCTTGTTCTCCCCGGTCGAGAAGGTTGTGCGCAGCATGGGCATAGAGTTGCGGCCGGGGTCGGCGATGCCCGTCCATCCGTCCGCCTCTACGGTGCGCAGCACGTTGCACGGAGTGCGGAAGTTGCGGATTTCCAGCCTTTCCGCCGCGAGCGGCTTCCCGGCCTCCCGGCAGAATCCCACGTCGCCTACCACGGGAAAGGCGATGAAGTCGCCTCCCTGCCCCAAAGGATTCAGATTCACCTCGCCTATCTTGTCCGCCTTTCCGTCGAAGAAGAAGCGGGTGAATCCCAATTCCGAAGTCAGGCTCAGCGTATGTCCCTCGTGCAGGTTCGCCCCGTTCAGAAGGTTCTTCGGGACGGCGAACGTCCGCAACGGCACGTCCGCCCTGTCCGCCGGACAGAAGCCCGCGCGATATATCCGGATTTCCGCCTCTCTCCCTCCGGCAAGGGGAGCCTGCGTCTATCTCAACCCTCACATACGATTCATCCCTGCCGTTCGCGAGTCCGAAAAGGTTCTTGTCGGCATCCATCAGCCGTTCATCGTTCGCGCCATAGACGAAAGCCGTTTTCAACGCGCCCGAATCCTTGCCGAACCGGAACGCATAGTCCAGCCTGAACACCGGGAGATAATGCGAATAGAGCGGCATGTCCTCGTCGCCGCCTCCAATCCACTGCGCCCCGTCCCATGCTTCGTCCGCATCGTTCTGCGCCATCAGCCCGGTCTCGAACCAAGAGGAAGCCGAGACGGAATCATTCTTCTGCGTCCAGACGCAAACTTCCCACTCGTAGCGCGTCTCCGGCTCCAACGGCTTCCCTGCATATTCAATGTTCAACGAGACGCCGCTCTGCGTCTCTCCCGAATCCCATACGCACGAACCGGTTTCATCGTACACCTGCAAGCGATAAGCGACCTGCTTCACGCCCCGTTCTCCTCCTGCCGACATCTGCCAACTGAACCTCGGACGGGACACGTCCACCCCCAGCGGACACGAAGCATACTCCACTTTCAGATTTTTCAGCCCGACGGCATACAAATCGGAAAGCTGCGCGCAGCACGCGAGCAGCAACAGAATGACATGTTTTTTCATAAGCGCGTTTTTTGTATCGGCGGCGGCATTTTTGTCACCGCCCGTCGTTTTCTTTATTTTTACGGGCGGCTGGCCCGGAATGCGCGGACGTGCAACAATCTTTAACGCACCGCATCTCCGGATGACCGCACACTCCACCCCCAAAAGCGCATAAACCAAAAAGAGGGGCGCGCCCTATTCATTTCGGGCACTCCCCTCTCTCCAATCACTCTACAACCTACTGCAAACTAATTCCGTCCAACAATCTTTCATACCTGCACAGAGCCTCAAGGAAATAATAGTCGGCATATACCAAAGGCACGTCAATCTCCTTCCCGTGAGGCAGGCTGCCCGTAGAGTGTTTCAGCAGGAATCCGGAATTGGTGCCTTCTTCCGCCCTATAGCTTCCGGAAGCGAGGGCGTAAAGCATCCGGCGCGCCGAATCGAAATAGGCTTCATTGTGTGTAAACGTGTACAGCTCAAACAAGGCAGACGACAATATGGCGGCCGCAGAAGCGTCTCTCGGTATATACCCAAGAGCCGTTTCATCAAACTTCCAGTCTTTGTGATACCCTGTCTGCCCGGCATTGAAGTCCCATAACGGGATTCCGTCGTCCGGGAGCGACGGGTTGTTCAAGAAAAATCCGGCCATGCCTTCCGCCACATCCAGAAATTTTCTCATCCCCGTTTCGCGATACATCATAGTAAAGCCGTAAACGCCCCACGCCTGTCCTCTTGCCCACGCCGAGTTGTCCGCATATCCCTGAGCCGTAGCCCGGTCTCTGACCTTTCCGGACACCGTATCATAATCAACCACATGATAGCAGCTGTAGTCTTCCCTCACGTGGTTCTTTATCGTGGTTCCGGCATGGGCCACAGCCACTTTACGATACGCGCTGTCTCCCGTGATGCTGAAAGCGCCCATCAGCAGCTCCAGGTTCATCATGTTGTCTATAATCACGGGAAACTGCCATACCGTAGAGTCGTGAGGCGCTTTTCCTCCTTGCCACGACTTCAAACTGCCGATTACCGGGCTGAACCTCGTCATAAGAGAATTGGCGGTCTGCACGACCACTTCCTTATAATGCTCGTTTTTCGTCAGTTTATAGCCCCTCCCGAAACTTGAATAAACCATAAATCCGACATCATGGTCATTGACGTTCAACTTGTTGGGTTCCAGCGGAGCAGTCCACGCATCAGCTTCCCGCCTCCACTTCTCGTCCCCGGTCAACTCATACAGAAGCCACAAACTTCCGGGGAAGAACCCGCTTGTCCAACCGTAAATGTCGGTCGTCACCAACTTGCCGTCATCTCCGACAGTTCTCGGATAACGCCCGTCGGGAGCCCCCAGCAAGTCCAGCATACAGGAAGTCTGCCTGCAAGCGAACTCCACATTCTCGTTTACAAACCTCTGTTCGGAACCGGACTGAGCGCAGGAGCTCAAAAGGAACCCATACAAAGCAAGATAAATCAAATGTATAGCCTTCTTCATACCCTTATTCCGCTAAATTGTACACCAATGTGCCCAACCCCAGACACTGGGCATTGAACGACTCTCCGCCTTCGCTCCTGATTTTGTCAACTACTTGCTTCGTATAGGCAATCTGTTCGTCGGGAACGTTCACCCGATTGGCAAAATGATTGTACACAAGTTCATAAATAGGTTGGAACTTCCCTCTGTCGGTCGAAGAAATTACGCTGCCGTACACATTCGATTCATACGGAACGTCATCATTCCCAAGATTGTATTTGGCCGTGTATTCGAAACCCTTCAGCAGCCGGTTGTCCTTATAGCCGTACAGTTCCCCATAAGACGGGTCTATCTCCTTTTGCTTCCAGGCCACTTCGCAAGCCTCAGCCAGTCCGCCTATCCCGTATTGCGCATGTGTCTGGTCGCGTCCGCTTTCAAAGTTCTGCCCCGACTCATAAATATTCTTCACAAGCGTACCGTTGCTTCCCTCCGTTTCCGACTTATAAAAGGCAATGGCCCGATCAAAAATCTCCTTGTCGTCAAGGAACACGCCTACAGCCAGGTGCATCTTGGTGATTGCCGTATCCCAATTGCCGGCCCTGCCCCTTTTCCAGTCTTTTATAAGTTCGTAGAATACGTCCCGGAACATCGACTCGGCTTGCGCAATATCCTCTTCCTCCCAACCCGAATCAGTATATCTCAGGATTTCGGCTGCATTGATCAGGTTGAATCCGTACCACGCAGCCATCAGCATGTCGTCTCCGCCCGTAAACCTTTTTAATGTACCCGACCATGAGTTCAGTATTTCTATGGCTTTGTCGGCATACCTCCTGTCATCAGAGACAAACCACATCACGGCACAATGATAAGCCATCTGAGCATCGCCGCTCAACGCGCCCGCCGCCGTACTGTTGACCCCTTCCGTCCTTTCCACTTCCGCATAAGGCCCCTGCACCACATAGTTCACATTCGTGTTGGCAGCCAGCAAGTCATACCCCAGACTCCAAGGCTTGGCGTAATAAAAGGCTTGCTTCCGGATACGCGCCATGTCTTCATAATTGAACAAGATGCCTGGATGGGAAAAAACCTTCACCACTTGCGGCTTCACCTCTTCGGAGGGAGAAATCACAATGTCAGAAAACTTGTCGTCTGAAGAACATCCGACCGCAACCGACAAGAAACAAAAAACACACAAATATCTTATTATTCTGTCCATAATCTTGAGTTTTAAAAGATTCATCATTTCCATTCTTCCAACGGCATGTCGCAACCCTCTCCCCGACCGCCGGGAAACAAACATATATTGCAATGCCTCCGTGCGTCCGCAGGAATCGTTCCCTCCACGCGAACCATTGTAATTCCCTCGTTGTCCGCATCATAAAAATTGCCGGAACGGGCCGGAGAGCAAGTTATCCGCAAGTCGCGCATATCGGAAGAAACTGAAAGTTTCAGTTCCTTCCCCTTTTGAGACAGCAACAGACTGCTGCCGGAAACCTTCTTCACATCCGCTCCGGTAAGCATTGTCCACGTGAACTTTACAGGAGAATCCGTTGCTTTCATTTCGTCCCTGACCACAACGCAAGTCTTGCCGACTATAGCAACCCCTCTCCTGCACTCGCCGATCTGCCCTTTGTAGACTTCCGCCAAATCAGAGACGACAAACATAAAATCATCCCGCTTGCCGATGCGGTCTACTGACGCGTATCCGTTCACATTCTGCTTCTTTCCGTCGAATGTCAGCGTGTTATGGGCATAATTGTTGTATCTGAACACGTCCCATCTCTGCGAATCCTGCTTCCGATTCCATAAATCTATCCCGACCGATTCCAACGAATTGTAGTCCTGCGGACCAAGATCGACAGCCCAACGGACGCCTTCGGCCTCCATCACAAACGAACCGACATCCATGTGCGAATGGTTGCTTCCGGCCCGTCCGGCCTTGAACCCGACAAATACGGCATCCGAATCTGTCCATGACGTCCGCATCGACGCTACAGGAGTAACGCCTTGCCCGACCCAGACATTCTCTGCGGAATGCGATATCTTGTCCCAGTCTATGTTCTTTCCCCACACCATTATGGCGGGCAGCAACCGGTTCTTCCTCAAAGCGCGGACTTTCCGGGGCGACTCCAGATAATCCGGCTGGCTCCATAATACAGACGAATCATGCGTCTTCTCTGCAAACCAGAACAATGTCGGATTCAAGGAAGATCCTCCGTCGCTGTCTCCATAATTAAAATTCTCGCCGGACGGCCCGATCATGTTCTGGATGTACACGGCAGACGGGAGGAAACCTTCTAAAGCGGACAGCCCGTAGTCCGTACCGAAAAGCGTTTCCAATGCGGACAGGAACATGACATTGAAACTTGTACCGTATGACCAATACGTAAACCCTTCGGGATACGCCCCGTCCGGAGCATATTTCTGCATGGGCAGACGGATTGAAGCGATAGCACGCTCAACAATCGCCTTAGCCGTATCGGGCATCGACTCGTAGACGGCAATTGCCCCATAAGCCATTCCCGTATTGCACACTTGGTTCCAATTGTGGGAAGAACGGAGCCAGTCGTTCACCGAATCATCGAAAGAAGGATTCAACCCTTTCTCGACAATCGCTTGCCGGATGGCTTGCTTGGAATCTTCCGACAACCGGCTGTACAGCCAGTCGTAACCGATGGACATGCCCAATGTCATCTCGGCCACGTCCAGAAAATGCGAAGGATTCCAATCGGAGAACGAAGCGACAGCCCGCATTTCCTTTTCCGCCCGCTTGCTGTAAGCCTCATCACCCGTCATCCGCCAAGCATACGACAAATAAAAGATACGGCGAAGAGCCTCACGGGAAACAGCCAGCAACCGGCGTCCGGTCTTGATACGCTCGACCGGTTCAAACTGCAGCATCTTGTCCGCTTCTTCCAATATCAGCCGATGAATCTTTCCCCACTCCCGGCTGTTGCTGACATTAGATTTTATTTGCGGAATATCTTTATCCAAAAGCAACAGCCTCGGATGCTCCGCCATCGATATCACATCAGGAAGGTGTTTTTCTCCTTCCGCTGCAAACGCAAGAAAAGAGAAAAGCACGCTCCATACTATTAAACACATTCGTTTCATCTCTCTGCTTATTTAATACAGTTTGCCTTCTACCCGGATATTGTATATTGCCAGATTATTTCCTGCATAATCAGGATGAGCGACAATTCTAAAAGCGCAAGGTTCTTCAGAAATGTCTTCCAAAACCCAAGCCAATACCGGATCATTACCCAACTCGTCTGTCACGGCATATTCAGTCCACTCTGCTTCGCCTACCTTCTTGATTTGTACAATAGCCTTGTTCGGCTTGTCGGAATCAGCGGCTGCAACCTTTACGTCTATTTTCTTTATGCTGCCATAAATAGGAGATTCTAATACTCCGTCTTCCGAGAACAACAGACGTCCGTCCGTCGCGCCGTTCGGTTCATTCAATCCAGACACCCTGAACGTAGTGTAAAGAGCGCCGTTGAAAATATTGCCTCTCAACGTTCTTCCTTCCACTATATTGTCGAAATATAACTGGGCATACTTCTTGTTACGCTCAGGCGCGGCTCCTGTTTCCGCATCGACATACTCATTCAAGTCTCTGAACCTTTCGTCCATCAGCGTCACATCATAAGCCTCCTCAGACGACAAATCCAACGAACCTTCCAGAACCAAATCATAAACAGCCAAGGCATTTCCCTTTGTAATGGCCGGATCTTGCATGATTCTGATTGCAGCAGGGTTGGTTGACACGTCCTCAAGCTCCCATCTCAAAGGAGAATCCGTGGTAATATCCGGACTCATCAGCAAATCCCTCCAGACGGAAGTTCCCTTATCCCTGACTTGCACCAAAGCGCGTGTCGGCACACCTTCCGTACCTGCAGACAAAGCCAAAGACAGTTTGGTAATGGAACCCAACACAGGAAATTCCATGTATCCTCCACCGGTACCTATCTGCAAACGTCCTTTCGATGTGCTTTCTCCATAAATCGAAATGCGTTCTTCAGTATAGTCAATACGGCATTGGTAGAGCTTCACTCTTAAAGTTTCTCCGTCAACAGCCCTTTCAAAATATCCGTCTGTAGTCCATTTTCCTCCTTCAAACGGGCTTCCGTCCGCTTTCTTGAACGTTTTTTCTTCATGATTATAGAAACCTTCTTCAAACAACACCATTCCAGACTCCGGCGACGCGGTTTCATTTACTTCCGGAACACCTTCCACATCCAAGTCATAGACAGCTATTGGAGCCGCAACGGATGTTATCTTCAAAGATATGGGATATTTCATGACAGGTTTCTCCGTCTTTAACCGGAAAGTCTGTCCAAGAGACAAGACCGGAGTTCTCCAATACTCTTCCCAAGTTCCGTTTTGGGCCTTTATCCACAATACGGCCTGCGCCTTATCCTGCACAGCAGACAAGGAAAGAGACAAACTTGTAACCTTTCCCAATACATCCGTTTCAATGGCACCCGTCTCCCCGTCCAATATAAGCCTTCCTCTGGAAGTAGATTCGCCTTCAACTTCTATACTTGACGCATCAGCTTCCAACTTGCAAGCGTTCAAATAGACCTTAACGGTGCGTTCAGAGACAACACGTTCAAAGTATCCGTCAGAAAAGCCCTCCGGAAGCACAGCACCCGACGGAGTCAAATATGCGCTTCTGTCATTGAACGCCTCATCCAAAATCACAATCGGAGCAACCTGTTCAGGCGCTTCCGGAACAATGGAGGGATTATCGTCTGACAATGGCAAACTGTAGTCATCGCTACATGCCGTAAACAACCACATGCCGACCAAACCATATAAATATTTCGTTACTTTCATACGCCATTCATTTTAAGGTTAAACGCTTTATCGCAAACTTCATCTGCTTCAGATTGCTGCTCGTTTCATTAATATACAAATATGCCACGTACTTTCCGTCGTGAGTCTTTATCGCCACGCCTTGATCCTGGCCAAGATCATACGCATGAGTAGTCACCCCATCGAAAGTAAGATTGCGTAAATCCATCTCATCTACGTAAACCGTCGGTACACCGCTCGTCTTCAATTGTCCGTCCGGCCACACCCGTCTTTCCAAGAGCGTTCTGTTGGCGGCTCCCGAAGGAATCTCCACCGGATACAAATATCCTTTCTCGTTTGAAGGCGACACCAAACCATGATTGAAAGTCCAGCCAGACCCCATAGTAGGCTTGAACGTATAAATGAAATCAATCTTGTCCGCTATACCCAATTGTTCCACCTGCTCAACCGTGTATGACTGCATTGTCTCCAAAGAGAAACAACATCTTTCCCCGCTCCTTAAAGCAAGGTTCTTAAATATCTCCACGCTGCTTACAGTATATTCCGGAGACGACATAGAGACGGAAGTATTTTCCGTTATCGCACGAAAGTTGAAACGGATTCTTTTGCCTTTAGCCTCTTCCGGGACGACATAGAAATAACGGACAGTAGCTGCAACCGTATCAACGAGGTAAGCCTTTGAGACGGCTCCTTCCGTACTGGTCTCGGAGGCAATAAGCATTTCCTCTTCATTCCCGTTATCATGATTGGTATAAATGCTATGCTTCGAGATTCCCGTACCTGCCGCTCCCGGACACGAGGCCGTTACCTCAACCGCTTTGATGGGAGTCCCGTCGGTAGAGCCTATCGCATAGGCAAATTCAAGTGTATTTCCCACCAAAACCGGTTCAACTCCCTTTTTCAACAAATCATTCCTCAACGGATTGTCTTCATTCTCATCCTCGCAGGAGGTCAATACGCCCATTGCTCCGATGAGAAGCAATAACCAAAGAAAACATTTATTCTTTTCCATAGCACATTCATTCTTGTTCAACGATATTGATTACATACTTCTTCGTGACTTCCCTGTTGCCGGAAATCACAATATATTCTACGGGAGAACTAAAGTCTGTCCACACTCCCATTTTAGGAGTCACCGTAGCTTCAGGAGCCAAAGAGCAACGAGGCTTGAGATGAGCCATATTCACTCCGTTCTTCACTTCAGCCGTAATCACGCCCGTCTCATCGTTTATGTCCAGTCCGACAACCACATTGCGATTGTCCACCGTGTACAACTGAAGATCGCTTATATACGCATCTGCTCTGTCTGTAACAAGAAACACTTCCTCGTCTTTATTACATGCCATGCAAAAGAGCAGACACACATATACACCAAATAATATTCTCAACTGTTTCATATTCGTTAGTTTTTATAGCCAAGGTTCATTTTGAGTCAAATTCGGATTCTGAATCCGTTCGTCTTCCGGAATATCATAAATATAGTATCTGGGGAAGGTGCGGTCAGTCGCGTTCTTGAACTGGTCTTGGATAAAATCGTTCAAAGTGCTTCGCAATTCCCGTCCGTTCGGATAGTTCCATATTTCTTCAGCCATCCGCCATCTCCTGATATCGAAGAAACGCAAGCCTTCCGCCACAAATTCAATTGCCCGTTCCTGCTCAATCGCTTTAAAGAACAGCTCTTTCGTATTGAATTTCGAACGGTCAAGTCCCGGAAGGTTCCCTCTCCTCCTTATCTTGTCTACCAACACGAACAATTCTTCGCTCGGTCCGTACAGTTCGTTCATCGCTTCACAATACATCAGCCACACATCGGGCAAGCGCATCAGATAAAAGTCCTGCGGACCGTTCGAGCGGGAGAAACCGGCATACTGACGAACAAACTTTCTGAACATATAGCCGCTGCGCGAGTCGTTGTAGTCGATATAACCGGTCTTGTTTCCGAACCAAAAGGCCAGGCTGTCTCCGATTGTCATCCCGTCAACGGTTATTGTACGCATCTTTTCACCGTTCCATACAATCGTTCCACGCATTCGCCAGTCTCTGTCTCTATATGTATCCGGATTGGCCGCTCCGTTTGGCAACGACTCATTGCTTCCCAGCACAACCGGCTCCACATAATCTCCCGTCTTGACACTTTGATAACGATCGACCAGATAATTTGTAGGCTGCACGTTGGCCCATCCGTTCAACACGCTTCTGTTCCCGAAATATTTGACAAGTTCCTCCCCCTGCCCGATGTTCGGCCCGCCATACTGGATAGCGAAAATCACCTCCGAGCACTTTTCATTAGCCACGTCAAACAGCTGCAGATAGTTGGGATTCACATATTCTCCCGGCTCTCCGCCGCCAAACAGCTCAAGACCATACTGCGGAGACATGACTTCGCTGAAATCATCGATGGCTTTCCGATAATACGCTTCCGCCTCTGCCTGATCTTGGGAGAATCCCTTGATTTCGGGCCGTCCGTTCTTTTTCCAACATGCCCAATAAAGCTCCAGTTTCCCTTTGAAGGCCAAAGCCGCCACCTTCGTCACGCGCCCTACATCATTCGCATCGGTATAAGATGGCGGAAGGGCGGATATGGCAAAATCATAATCCTTCAAAATGGAGTCACGCACCTGCACGATGGGCATTCTCGCTATCGAATAAGCCTCTTCCTGCGTCGGAACATGGTCCAAATATTGAACGTCTCCATACAAATCAATCAAGAACGCATAGTGCAAAGCTCTGAGAAAGCGGACCTCGCCTTCATACCTTCGGAGCAGTTCCTTGTCGCTTTCTATCGCCGTCGCCTGCATATCTTTCAAATGCGATATCGCATTGTTCGCCCTGTTGATTGCCGCATAACAGTTGTTCCAATAATTGCTTGTAATAGACTGTTCGTTCTGCTGCTGGAAATACAACAAGTCGCCATAAGGAAAACAGTCGAGCTTATAATTCAGGCCGAAAGCGGTGCGCATCGCAGAATATACTGCATTGACGCCTTTCTCTGCATCTTCCATCGTTTTCCAGAATATATCCGTGCTGACCTGCGTTGTGGCCGGATAATCCAACAAATGGTCTACACAGCCCACATTCTGCATCAAAAGACACAGACACAATATCATTTTTGCAAATCGCTTCATAAGTATGCTTTTTAAAGTGTAACATTAATCCCCAACGAATAAGTCTTGACAAGCGGATACGGCGTTTCCGAACCGCTCTTAGGCAATTTTTCCGGGTCCAGTCCCGGCCAATCGGTAATAGTAAGCAGATTTTCCGCCGACAAATGAATCCTCATCGACTGTATCCCAAACGTTTTCAGCAGTTTCTTTGGGAAAGAGTAGCCTATCTGAAGATTCTTCAGACGCAAATAGTTGCACGAATAAAGCCAGAAAGTGGATTGCTCCTGATTGTATCCTCCACTACTTCCTGTGGTCAGCCTCGGCAAAGAAGCGTTCCTGTTCTCCAGTGTCCAAGAATTCAAATGATGCCTTTGGAACGAATACTTGCTGGAAAGGACGTTCACATTGTTGAAATTGTCGAGCCAGAAGTTCTTGCGCCCTGCGTTTCCCTGGAACAACGCGGCAATATCGAAGTCCTTCCATTCCGCATTCAGATTCAAGCTAAAGTCATGAATCGGAATATACCGCATATAGCCGGGCATTGCCACCTTGTCGCTGCTGTTGATTACACCGTCACCGTTGATGTCCTCCATCAACAAGTCGCCGGGAGCCAGATATTCATTCTGGAAAGGCGCGTTCTGCACTTCCTCCCACGACTGAACTATCCCGACCGCCTTATAGGTGTATACCATTTCGTATGGATAGCCTATAAACGTGGCTCCGCGTCCAAGCCTCTCATTCCATTTGAGCAGCTTGTTCTTGTTCAAAGCGTAATTCACTCCTATTCCATAGAAAAGGCCGCCTATCTGGTCTCTCCACGAAACCGTCAGCTCCATGCCTCGGTTGCGCATCTCGCCGATATTCCTGTCGGGAGCGTTCAATCCGGACAACAGGCGCGACACCTGCCCCGGACGAATCATGTTTGTCGTCAGTTTGCTGTAGAAATCAATTTCCGTCCGCAAACGGCTGTTCAGGAACGACAGCTCCAGACCGACATTCGTCATAGCCGTCGATTCCCACGTAAAGTTCGGATCAATCAGCTTGTAAGGAGCATATCCTTCCGCTATCACATTGTCGCCGAACGTATAGGGATATGAATTGTAAGTGTCTTTCTGATAATACCTGTCAACGCCCGAATTGTTTCCAATCTTCCCCCATGACAAGCGTACCTTCGCGTCATTGACCACAGGCCGGAGACGCTCAAAAAAGTCTTCTTCCGAAAAACGCCAGGCTGCGGACACTGAAGGGAAAACTCCCCACTGGTGGCCTTTGGAAAACTTTGAAGACGCATCCCAACGCACCAACGCCTGCAGCATGTATTTGTTCAGCACGTCGTAATTCAATTTAGCGACAACAGAACGCAATCCTTCGGAACTGGAAGAACCCGCCGTAGACTGCGTAGTCAGTCCCGCACCGTTTATTTCCGTCAGGCTCGGATGGAAACGGTCGTTTCTGGAGCTGCTCTGCGAACGCTCATGCCAATATTCTTCAGAATAGATAAACTGGAAACGCAAGTTATGCCCCTTCAATATTTCCTGCTCGTAAATGGCATGGAGGTTCAGTATCGTCTTTGTCCTTTCGGCCGTGTAGTCCGTAATTCCCGCATTCTTGGAAACCATCTCGTATGAAGGAAGCCCCGTTTGAAAGTTTTGCAACACAGTGGGCATCGACCAAGACTTGACAAAGTCGTTCCGGTAAGTCAGTCCGTAGTCCGCACGGAACTGCAAAAAGCTCAACGGCTTCCACTCCAAGTAGGCAAGGCCGTTGAAATCCTTGCGTTCACGCTCGTTATGAAACGCTTCGTATTTCGCCAGCGGATTGTTCGCCAACCCGTCTTCGCCATACGCCATAGCGCCTCCATATTCCCCCGTAACAGGATGTTTCGGCAAGATGCCGGCCGGACTTTTAATCAAATCCCAGCTTGCAGCGTTCCCATAAGTCAGCAATCCGTCCTCATAAGGATAAGAATCGTCCGACCATTGTCCTGCTGCATTCAGTCCCACCTTTATATACTTGCTGATTTGCTGCTCCACATTCGAACGGAACGAATACCTTTTAAAATCGTTGTTAATCATCAACCCCTCCTGGTTCAACAGACCGACAGACAAATAATACGAGCCTTTCTCGCTTCCTCCCGTAGCCGAAATGCTATGGTTCTGCGTAAAAGGAGTGCGGAAAATCACATCCCACCAGTCTGTGTTCGGATACAGGACCGGATCGACCATCCCTTTGGCCATCCATTCGTCGATGGTTCCGTCTTTATAGTTGGTTGCACTGTTTCCGTTCGTAGCTGCAAGATTGTGCAGGGTCAGCGCACGGGGATAATCATCCAAAAAATCATAATAATTGGTGGCTTTCCCTATAGAGAAGTTGCCGGAATAGCTGACGCTCATTTTTCCCGACTTTCCTTTCTTGGTCGTAATCAGAATCACTCCATTGGCAGCGCGCGAACCGTAGACAGCGGAAGAAGACGCATCTTTCAACACGGAAATGCTTGCAATATCGTTCATGTCGATTCTGTTCAGTTCGATATCAGGTATCCCGTCAACTACAATCAAAGGCGCTGAATTGTTGACGGTGCCCAGTCCGCGGATTCTCAGCGTAGCCCCGTCATTGCCGGCCATCGCACTGGACTGCTGGACCATCAGCCCCGGAATCAGTCCGTTCAGCGCAGCAGAAGTGCTTGTTATCGAACGTCCCGCAAGGTGTTCGTCCACATTAATCATGGAAACCGCACCCGAAAGATTCACTTTCTTCTGCGAACCGTATCCAACCACGACCACCTCGTCAAGCAGTTCGGAATCCTCTACTAACGTAACAGCCAACATCTTTCCCTGACGGGCCTTGACCCTCTGCTCTCTATATCCGATGTAAGACACATCTATAATTGCGTCTTCAGGCACAGACAATTCGAAATTTCCGTCCATATCGGTTACCGTCCCGTTGGATGTGTCGTGTTCTCTCACCGAAGCGCCGATAACCGGTTCACCATTTTTGTCCACGACCTTTCCGCTCACATTCCGCCGCGTTTTAGAGAAATGCGGCGGAACATTTTTCTTCACTATAATCCTCTTGCCCTGTATCTCATAGCTCAGTCCATCCTGCCCTTGCAGAATCCTGCCTATAATTTCTTCTATCGGAGCATTCTCGGCATCGACCGTAACCCGCTTCTGCGTATCTACATCCGATGAAGAAAACACAAACGAATAGCCGGAGGCTTCTTTCAAGCGCTCCATTGCCTCTTTTATAGTTACATTGCTGACTTTCAATGAAATATTCTGCGAATAAGCAGATAAATTCAGGCAAAGCGCAGCCCCGACTATTAACATAGCCTTATTGAAACATCCCATAATTCTGTGATTTTTTAGATTTAATAAATGAAACTGCAACCAAAAGAATCAAAGAATGGCTATCTTTGCGCTATCAAGCTAATCTTTCGGCTGATACTTGACCGGAAGTCTATTTTCAGAAGAGAGGATGTGAGGGCATCTTCTCTTTTTTAGTCCTTTCCGATTTTCTGTCTCCTACTTCTTTAGATTTGGCGGTTCTTTTTCCATGTGCTTTCATTTTTTAAGTTAGACAATCAAGTTAATAAAGGATATATTTCCCATTTATAAGTTTGTAGCGCATCTGGCCGGTAGAGGCAATCGCCTCCAACACTTCTTCCACGGTATTTCCCAATATTCTGAAGCTGCCATAGAAACGTTTTCCCTTCAAAGAATCAGCCACTTCAATCCGCACGTCATAACTTCTCGTCAGCTTCTTCGCAATATCCTCAAGCAGTTCCTCATCAAAGAACAACTCGTCACGCGTCCAGAGCATGGAGTTCTCTACATCCGCCCTCGACTTTCTCATCTCGCCCGTCCGTTTGTCCAACGTCATCCGTTCAGCCGGACTCAACACCATATCAGGCATTGTCTTCATCTCATTATGCAACATCACGCTGCCTTCCAACAGACTTACGGCCACCTCTTTATCGTCCGGATAATTCCGGAAATTAAATTTCGTCCCCAGAACTCTCAGACTCACTTCCGGCGTCATGATTTCAAAAGGAATCTTTTCATTCCTCTCCACTTCAAAATAGCCTTCCCCTTCAAGAGACAACTTCCGGTCGTCCATCCCGAACCCCTGAGAATAAGTAATCTTGGAACCGGCATTCAACCATACAGACGTACCGTCAGGAAGAGAAAGACGGGTTTGCGCCCCTAAAGGAGCCTCTACAACCATATCCGCAAATGTGCTCTTGACAGTTTCCTTTCCCGACCAATAACCGGCTATCGGAAGAACGACTATCAATATCACGGCTGCCACCTTATAAAAAAGATATGACAAAGGCAACCTTCTTGTTGTACGCCCCGTTCCGCTTTCCGGTCTGTCATGTATCCTCTGCAAGAAACGCAAATAGGCTTTTTCCTTATCGAAGGAAACTCGATTATCAGCCGCTCCGGAAGAAAACCACACCTCCAACCTCTGCCTGACATAACGACGATTATCTTCCGACTCCAAGCTCCAGCACTTCAGTCGGTCAAAAGAATCCTTATCCAGTTTTCCGGACACATATTCCATTATGAGCCGGTCTATTCCGGCATGTAAACTATCGTCATGCATAATCGAGTGCGTTTATAGATAAGACAACATTATAATAAAAGAGGGTAGTCTGCTTCGCCTATTTTTTCAAAATTTCCAGAAAAAAAGCAAGATACAGATTTCCAGATAATCGGCCATCTTTTCCTGAAGAACAGACAAAGCGTTCTTTATGTGATATTTGACTGTATTGACCGATATGTTCAGCTCATCAGCTATTTCTTCGTACTTTTTCTTTTCAAAACGACTTTTCTTGAACACGGTACGGCATTCCGTCGGCAATGCGTCAATGGCATTGGCCAGCTTTTCTTCCAATTCCCGCTCAAGCAACACGCCCAGAGGATGCCGAGCGTCCGCAAACAAATTGTCCAGAAAGTCCCTGTTTTCAGCATAAGAGAAAGAAGAAAAGCATAACTCTTCATGCTGGGATTTCAGTTCATTCAAGCAACGGTTTCTTACCGCACGCATCAAATAAGCCTGCAAAGAGACTATTTCAACCGACGCCCGATTTTCCCATAAATAAAAGACCACATCGTCAACTATCTCTTCCGCTCGGAAAGGATTGTTAAGAAACAAATTGGCAAAACGGCACAGCGGCTCGTAATAACGCTCATAAATATATTTAAAAGCCTTCTCGTCGCCTTGCTTTAATCGCTCTGTCAATCGATTCATTCTATCAGCATTCATACCGACAAATTTACAATTTCTCTCCGTATGTCATCCATCATCTTCCACTTTTTTCTTCTTCACCAAAAACGCGCTCAGTTCCCAAAGCAGATAGATGGGAATAAAAACGACCATCAGCGTGAAGGGGTCGGTGGAAGGGGTGATTACGGCGGACAAGACCAGAAGGGCAACAATAGCATGACGCCGATATTTCGTGAAGAACGAACGGTAAAGAATGCCCATCCGCGAAAGCAGCATCGACACAAGAGGAAGCTCAAACATGACGCCCATCATGAATACCAACATCAGAAAGTTGCTCATATAAGAATCAAGAGCAAGCTGATTGGATATATCTGCACTCAGCCGGTAAGTATAAAGGAAACGCAAAGTCATCGGAAACACAATAAGATAGCCCACCGCACAACCGATGAAGAACATAACCGTGCCGAACAGAAAGGCCGCACGCACTCCCTTTTTCTCATTGCTGTAAAGGGCAGGACAAATGAACTTCCACACTTCATACACTATATAGGGAAACGCGCACAAGAAAGCCAGCCAGAACGACAACGTGACGTGCATGAAAAGCTGGGACGAGAGCTTGATATTAATTACGTCCACATGAAACGGCTTGTTCATAAACTCAGGCACTACCGACGTTCGGGAAGCCAAATCCGCTATTGCACGATACAGAAAGAAATCGTCACGGCAAGGCGCCATCACTATATGGTCGAAAATCCAAGGCACAAAGATGAAACCCGCCAGCAAAAAAACCGCCAGTGCAGCCAGACACCGCAGAATCATCCAGCGCAACGCTTCCAGATGATCCCAGAAAGTCATATCCTTCTGTTCAGGCATACTTATTCTTCTTTCTCCTTTTTGCCGATGTCTTCCTTGCCGGTTTCTTTCATCTCGTCCTTGAAACCTTTGATGCCCTTGCCTAACCCGCGCATCAGTTCGGGGATTTTCCTTCCGCCGAACAGCAGCAGAATCACAAGCACAATAATCAATATTTCGGTCATTCCCAGACCAAACAAAAGCAATGTTCCCATTTTGCAATCAAATTTTAAACCTATTCAATCCGTTTCTTTACTTATCTGCAAAAATAATAAATATTTCCGACAACGCTAATTCCGTCAAAAACTATCCGGATTTGCCGCCAAAAGCCGAAGATGCAAACCAACGCCTGTACATCTTCGATGCAAGCGCATACACGAAGAAGGAAGACACGAACCCCACAACGGAGTCAATCAGGTAGTGGGCCTGAATATACACTGTAGCTCCGCAAAGCAACAGGTAGAAAGGCAGCAGAATATATGCCAGTTTGCGGCTGACGCGCCAAGCCATAATCATCACAATGGTGGAGATGGCCACATGGGAACTGGGGAAAGCTGCCGTGGGACGTTCGCCCACCTGCTGCGAAGCCTCTACCAAGCCGTAGAAGAATCCGTGTTCGTAACCGGGGCCGGGAAGCAGAAGAGTATGATGGGCGAAATAGTCGCCCACAGGAGGAAAGACGCCTGCGCTCACATTGTCCGCCCCGATGACGGGGAAATAGAACTGGGGCCCGGCGGCCGGCACAAGGATATAGAACAGATAATAGACAAAAAAGGAGGTGACAAGCACGAAGCATATCTTCTCGAACCACTTGAAATGACAAAGAAAGTAATAAACCGTCACTATCAGCATCATGGGATAATAGAAGAAATACCCCATATTGAACGGCTCGCTGAACCATACCGACGGGAAAAGGCGGCTGAACTCTACTGAAGGCTGGCAACGGAAAACGGCCTGCTCGACCGAAGCGAACAGATGGTCGAGGTTCGGAAAGAGACGGTTGAACTCATACGTGTCGGGATACCAGTATGCGAGCAAGGACATCTGGACAACCATGCGCACGAAAGCGGTCAGGCGGCACGGAAAGGCTTGGTAAAGAAATATCAGCGCAAAGGTAAGAGCCACGATGCCGGCACGCTCCAAGAGCATGACGCCGGGGTGGTCCAGCTTCGGATAAAGGAACAATATCAGAATGCTTGTCAGCGCGTTGTATATCAAGCTGACACTCTCTACGGCGAACAGGGACTTCCCGCTCTCTATCCGCTCGAACAACTTCCACTCTACAGCCATCCCTTCTCCTTATACCAGGCAACCGTTTCCTTCACCCCCTTTTCCAGCGGATACTGGGGCACGTAGCCTAATTCCTTTTCCAGCGGAGAGATGTCGCACCTCCAGTTGCGTTGTTTCATAATGCGGCACTTGTCGCTGTTCAGCGTGGTCGGCTTGCGCATGAGCTTTCCTACGTTTTCCGACACGAACGAGATGACTTTCAGAATGGCTATGGGACACACGAAGCGCAGCATCCAAGGTCTGCCCAACTCCTTCCATATCAGATTGGAGAACGTGCGGCTGGCATACACGGCTCCGTCGCTCACGAAATAGGAGCGGCGCGCCGCACTTTCCTTTTCTAAAGCCAGACAAACAGCCTGCACCAAGTCTTTCACATACACGAAGGTCAGGTCTTGACGCTTGAATCCTGCCGCAAAGTCCAAATGACGCGCGATTGACTTCGCCATCAGATAATAGTCGGTCTCGCGGGGGCCGTACACTCCCGTAGGGCGGAGTATCACATACGGGAATCCGCTTAAAGAGCGGATATACTCTTCCGTATGCAGCTTGCTGACCCCGTAGGCGGTATCGGGACGCGGAGTGTCCTGCTCGCGGATTTCCGAATAGTCGCGCTCGCGCACAGGACCGAACACGCTCAACGAACTGATGAATATGAAACGCGAGGGAACCATGCCGAGACGGAGAAGCGTTTCGATAAAGTGGCGGGTCGCCCAATAGTTGCCTATCTCGAAATCGCGCTTGTCCAGACATTTCGTCACTCCGGCGCAATGGACGATACAATCCCACCCGCCGTGTTCCTTCTTGTGGGAGGCAAGCTGCGCCTCCAGCTTTTCCGAGTCCGTGAAGTCGAGTTCGGCAAACCGGATGCGCGGGTCTTGCAGATACCTCCTGCTGCTGGTTTTGCGCACTCCCGCCCACACCTGCATGTCCCGCTCAAGAATGCCTTCCACCAGAAAGCTCCCGATAAAGCCGCTCGCTCCGGTCACTAAAACCTTTTTCTTCTTTTCCATCGCAACGCCGTTCATTTGTTGGGTTCTACATGGATGTTGATATACGTCCCCTTGCCGTAAGCGCCCTTGAGCCGGGCTTCTATGGCCGAAGCCTTGTCGTGAGCCTCGCGCAAAGTCATGCTTCCGTCCATCCGCACGTGGAGGTCGATGGCATAATGGCTTCCGATGCGCCGGGTGCGCAGGTGATGGGGCTGGGAAACGCCGTCGAACGACAGCACGATGCCGGTGATGTCGCGCTCGATGTCGTCCGGCAACGAACGTTCCAGCAGCTCGTCTATACATTCTTTCAGCTGCTTCACGGCCACTTGAACGATGAAGAAGCTCACTATTACCGCCGCCAGCGGGTCGAGCACGCGCCAGTTCTCTCCCAAAAGGATGGCTCCCCCGATGCCGACGGCCGTGCCTACAGACGAAAACGCGTCGCTCCGGTGGTGCCAGGCGTTGGCTACCACGGCCGGGCTGTTGAAGCGTTTCCCCACGATGCGCGTGCAATGGAACAGCGCTTCCTTCGACACGACGGAAACCAGCGCCGCCACGAAAGCAATCCATCCGGGCGACTCCAAGCTCCCCCCGTGGAAAAACACGATAATCTTTTCGATGCCGCTCCAGCATATCCCGATGCCCACAACTAACAGGGCGGCGCCGATCAGGAACGTAGCCAGAGTCTCATACTTGCCGTGACCGTAGTCGTGCCCCTCGTCTTCAGGCTTGCTCGATATGCGCACGAACACGATTACGATGATGTCGGTAATCAAATCAGACAACGAGTGGACGGCATCGGCAATCATCGCCGCGCTCCGTCCGAAAATCCCGGCGGCAAACTTGAACGCCACCAGCACGATATTGACCAGGCTTCCAGCCAGCGTGACTTTATAGATTTCCCGCTCACGAACGGACGTTTCAACTTCATTCATACACGAACCAACAAATGTTCCCGCAAAGATAGCGTTTTTATGGATACGCGCAACCGATTTGAGCGCAAAGGTCCGCCCGCTTTTGCGCTCAAACGCGCGGACTTTACCCGAAAACGTCCCCGCGTTTTGCCGCAAACTCGCGAAGGTTTTCCATACGCGCTCCCGCAAGCATGTTTTTTTCGGCGTATTAACAGAAAATATAGCCCGAACGGGCCGTTTATTCCGTTTTAATTGCTTACTTTGTAATGTCATCAAAACTAATGCAACATGGCTAAGAAGAAAAAAGAGAAAAAGGGCGGGAAGCGCATGAAGAAACGCGAACTGGCCGAGCTGATAATCGGCAGCTTCCGCAACAAGCCGGACGCGGCCGTCAGTGCCAAGCAGTTGTATCAAAAGCTGAAACTCACCACGCATCCGCTGAAGATGCTGTGCAACGACATCATAAGGGAGATGCTGGAAGACAATTTTCTCATCGAACCGGAGAAAGGACGCTTCAAAATCAACGACAAGGGACAGATTCTTACCGGAACGTTCCAGCGGAAAAGCAACGGAAAGAACTCGTTCATACCCGACGACGGGGGAGAACCGATATTCATCGCCGAACGGAACTCCGCACACGCGATGAACAACGACAAGGTGAAAGTGGCGCTGAGCGCGAAACGCAAGAAGCAGACGCCTGAAGGACAGGTAATCGAAATACTCAAACGCGCCAACGAAACCTTCGTGGGAACGCTGAAGGTGAGCAAGAACTACGCCTTCCTGCTGACCGAATCGAGCACGCTGGCCAACGACATCTTCATCCCGAAAGAAAAGCTGAAAGGCGGAAAGAACGGAGAAAAGGCAGTGGTGAAAATCACGGAATGGCCGGAAGACTCGAAAAACCCGTTCGGACAAGTGATAGACATCCTGGGGAAAGCGGGAGAGAACACGACGGAGATGCACGCAATCCTTGCGGAATACGGGCTTCCCTACTCCTACCCGCAGGCGGTGGAGGCGGCGGCCGACAAGATTCCTGCCGAAATATCTCCCGAAGACTACGCCGAACGAGAGGACTTCCGCGACGTGGTGACGTTTACCATCGACCCGAAAGACGCGAAAGACTTCGACGACGCGCTCTCCATCCGCAGGCTCCGCCCCGGAATCTGGGAAGTGGGCGTACACATCGCCGACGTGTCGCACTACGTGAAGGAAGGAGGCAGCATCGACAAGGAAGCCGTGAAGCGGGCCACCTCCGTCTATCTGGTAGACCGCACGGTGCCGATGCTCCCCGAACGCCTGTGCAACTTCATCTGCTCGCTCCGCCCCGACGAGGAAAAGCTGGCCTACTCGGTCATCTTCGACATGGACGAGAAGGCTGAAGTGAAGGACTACCGCATCCGGCATACGGTAATCAAATCCAACCGGCGCTTCGCCTACGAGGAAGCGCAGCAAATCATCGAAACCGGACAAGGCGACTACAAGGAAGAAATTCTGGAGCTGAACCGGCTGGCGCAGTTCTTGCGCGAGAAGCGCATGGCCGAAGGCTCTATCGACTTCGACCGCACGGAAGTGAAGTTTGAAATAGACGAAAACGGAAAGCCCACGAACGTGTACTTCAAAGAATCGAAAGAAGCGAACAAGCTCATCGAAGAGTTCATGCTTCTGGCTAACCGCACGGTGGCCGAGCATATCGGGAAAGTGCCCAAAAACAGAAAGCCCAAAGTGTTCCCCTACCGCATACACGACCTCCCCGACCCCGACAAATTGGACAACCTGAACCAGTTTATCGCACGTTTCGGATATAAAATCCGCACGGGAGGAAACAAAATGGAAGTGTCCCGCTCGCTCAACCGGATGCTGAACGAAGTGAAGGGCAAAAAAGAGCAGAACTTGGTGGAAACCGTCTCCATACGCACCATGCAGAAGGCGCACTATTCCATCTACAACATCGGACACTACGGATTAGGATTCGACTATTACACGCACTTCACCTCCCCCATCCGGCGTTATCCCGACCTGATGGTACACCGCTTGCTGACGCGCTATCTGGCAGGAGGCAGGAGCGCGCAGGCCGACAAGTATGAAACGTTGTGCAAACACAGCTCAGACATGGAGCAGCTGGCGGCAAGCGCCGAACGCGCATCCATCAAATACAAGCAAGTGGAGTTCATGAGCGAACGCATCGGGAACGTTTATGACGGAGTGATTTCAGGAGTCACCGAATGGGGACTTTACGTGGAAATCAACGAAAACAAGTGCGAAGGCATGATTCCGATACGTGATTTGGACAACGACTATTATGAGTTCGACGAGAAGAACTATTGTCTGATAGGCCGCCGCCATCACCAGAAATACAGCTTGGGCGACCCGATACGAATTAAAGTGGCAAAAACCAACTTGGCAAAAAAACAGCTTGATTTCGCTTTGGCAGAATGACACGAAACGCTATGAAGAAACTGAAAATGCCGGGGCTACTCTTGTGCTGCCTGCTCCTGATGCAGGCGGCAACATACGCCCGTATCTCCAAACCCAAACGCGCTTACGTGGAGTTTATAGTAACCGCCGACCATGCCGACAGGGTATATCTCCCCGGCGAACAGCCCCGCATCAAAGTGCAGGCATACGCGGGAGGGATTCCGTTGGACGGGATATGGCTCCACTATTCGGCGGGCAACGAAATGATGCCTGCCGAGCATACGGATTCAGTGGAGTTCGATGACGGAATGGCGGAGTTTCCGGCAGGAACGATGGACGTGCCGGGATTCCGCACCTGCAAACTGCGCTTCTGGGTAAAAGGGAAGGAATATGCCGACATGATAAAGGTAGGTTTTTCTCCTGAACGCATCCGGCCCGTAACGGAATTGCCCGATGACTTCGGGAAATTCTGGAAACGCATGTTGGCGGAAAGTTCTTCAACACCGGCCAATCCGACAGTAACCCGCCTGCCTCACCGCGACACGGAACATGCAGAAGTGTCGTTGGTGAAACTTGATTGCGGCCCTGAAGGAAGATGCGTCTACGGCTACCTTTCAAAACCGAAAATGAAAGGAAAATACCCCGTGCTCTTCTCCCCTCCCGGAGCCGGGTCGAAAAGGATAGAGCCGATGACAGACATGGCAGAAAGGGGATTCGTTACGCTGAACATCGAAATCCACGGACTTTCGCCCGAATGGACGGATTCTGTGTATGAAGAACGGCGCAAACAAACGGACAACTATATGTATTCCGGACTTCGGTCTCCCGAAACGTTCTACTATAAAGACGTGTTTGTCGGCTGCGTGAGAAGTGTTGACTTTCTTTGCTCCCTGCCCGAATACGACGGGAAAAACGTGGCGGTAACGGGCGGAAGCCAAGGCGGTGCGCTGACCATAGCGACTGCTGCGCTCAACCCGAAAGTAACCTGCATAGCGGCTTTCTATCCTGCCATGAGCGACATGTCCGGATTCTTGCACGGACGAGCAGGAGGATGGCCGAAGTTCTTCCAGAAAAAGCGCCCGATGGAAACGGATACGGAAACCGCCGTGCGCACACTGGCATATTACGATGTGGCAAACTTCGCCCGAATGCTGGAAATTCCCGGATTCTATTCTTACGGATACAACGACGAAACCTGCTCGCCTACCTCCGTTGCAGCCGCTCTCAACGCCGTCAAAGCGCCCAAAACGATAGCGGTGACTCCCACATCCGGCCACTGGCGGTTCGTTGAAACTCACCTGGAATCGATAGCATGGATAAAAGGAATGTTGAAATAACAGCATAAAAACAACTTCTCTGGCCGGAAGCCTTTCAAGTCTTCCGGCATAACACACCTTGTTATCTGTTGGACAATAAGCAAAAATTGTTCGGAGACAACCCTGAAAAAGCCTTTGTTTATCGTATAGAAATTCCGATATCCGACAAATAAGCAGCCTTCATTTATATATAAAAAGGTAATCGCTGAAATTATCCGGTTAATGAAAAAAAGAAATTTTCAGTTTTTGAATTTCAGTCTCTCAATCATCTAACACATAAGTAACGAAGAATTAATATGTTAAAACCACACTCAAATTGTTCACTCGTTAATATTATTTGTTACTTTTGCACCCGGAATTAAAAAACAAGCAATATAATAAAAATAATCATGAAAAAAGAAAACTATGAAACTCCTAAAGTTGAAGTTGTGACTTTAGATGTAGAAAATGTGGTATGCACGTCAGTGGGTATAGATGAAGATTATGGCGGTGGGGACGTAGATTATAATCCTTTCGGCACACGGAGCGGAGGCTTTAATTCGGAGAGTGAAAGAAGTTTCTGACAACATTTAAAAACAACGCTAATCTATTGCAAGCTATGACAAAGAAATGGATAAACATGCTGGGGGGCATGTGCATGGCCGCATTGCTTTTTGTATTGAGCGGATGCGGAAAAGAAGATTTGGTTGGACAGACAGATTCTTCTGCGGAAGAGGGTGCAGTGGTGAGTACGGTTGTTCCTGTAACTTTCCATCTGCAGGGTGAAGACTTGTCGCGCGCTCTTAAAGGAGTTGATTTTAAACGCTTTGATGTAAAGGCTTATATTTTTCAGGCAGAAAAAAAGAAGACATTGATATGGGGGAGTAGTTGGGATGAAAATTGGAATAATTATAATTTGGAGAGATATATAGATATTACAACTGATGAATTTCAAATAGATTTAGTCTCAAGAGAGAAAAATACATATTATCATAAATATCAATACAAAGTGGTATTCTTGGCAGCACCGAAGGGAAGTTTTGTATTTCCGAAACCATATAAGGTTTTAGAATACGATTTCCCATATGATGATGCTTTGACCAATCAGTTCTACTGGTATGCCAAAGAGAATGCAGACAATGCCGTCTACAGAGATGTGGTGGACATCCTTAGCAATGATGCAGACAATTATGATGACATTGCTTTTACAGAGGAATCGGATATAAATGATGTATGGGTGAAACTTTATCATCAGGATGGGGAGTTTTCTCTTAATGTGAAGCAGAACACTTTGTCGGAAGGAGACCGCGTGAAGGCTACCAAAGCTACGATTACTATCGGCAATGTGTATAAGAAGATGTATCTGGCTGAAAAGGAAATCTCGGTCGAAATCTTGGGCGAAGATGAAATTTTCTATACGCAGTGCAAGACAGATAAAGAAGATGATGTCCAGACACTTGAAAAGACATTTGATTTGAATCTGGCATCGGGAGATCAGCCTCTGACAATTCACAGCTTGCCTCAGTACGAGGGAATCACCTGCACAATCCGGATGCATGATGATGCCGGCCATACTTATTATGAGAACAGTTTTGGCACTGATGCCGGGGTAAAGATTTTCCCGAACAAGAGAACCAATGTCTCCTTGAGTGCAACGGGTTTTGACTTTAATATCCAACTGGAAGATGATAAGTGGGATGGCCCAAGACAGTAAATAGCTATGAACAACTGAAAAATGATTCAAACGATGAAAAAGACATGTTTCAATATAGGCTTTGCGGCTTTGTTGACCGCTGGAGTCATGATGCTTTCAGGCTGCTCGCAGGATGACCTGCTGATGGAGGAAAGCAGCGACAAGAACACTTTGGTAAATGAGGGCGGTACGTTTACCGCTACTTTTGTACCCAACATGTATGAGCCGATGTCGCGCGCGGCTGTAGAAACTGCAAGTACCGCAGTCCAGTCCTTGAAATACCTTATTTATAAGGAAAACGAAAACGGCGATTACCTCTATTTTACGGAAGGAGACCTCTTTGGATTTGATGAAAACGTCAACGAGACTGCGAACGAGAGCATCAAATGGCCTTATACAGACAAGATACAGGTGGAATTGCCGGGCGGGAACTATAAAGTGGCTTTCGTGGCGAATACGAATCCGAAACTTTTCGGTGCAGAATGCAACGAGCTGCTGACCTATGACAAGGAAGGCAGTTGGGATCAGGTTCGTCTTAACATGCCCGACATTCCTTTTGGTGACAACAACATGTTCTACATGGATGCGGTGGAAGTAAGCACCGGAAGTCCTACGGCGCAGGTATGGCTGGAACGTGTGGTTTGCAAAGTGCAGCTTTGGAGAGAAACCGTAGCTTCGGACAACGGGTTTATTCTAACCGAACTGGTCGAGAATGTATTTGACCATTTACAGGGAGATGCACCTATAACTGATTTATTAAGTGGAGACCTAGGTACAGCAATAAGCGGTGCGCTTGGCGCAATAGGGGTTGATAAGATTGAAGATTTGTTGCTTGAACCTATCTTGAAAGGTGTAACAGAAGCATTGAAACCTGCAATAGTGGATTATCTTACAATGCTGTTAGATGAACAGTTGAAAGCAAACAACAAATATGCTCTGTTAGGACAATTGACAAATCCATGGTCGTGGGCAGGTGCAGGAGGTGCAGTCCTTACATTTGAGCAAGTTCCGAATGCCATTAATCTTGAGGGAAAGGTTACAGGCTATTATACAAAAGGTACTCAATATGCTTGTGAACTGAAGGAAGACGGCGACTTCCATTATTTGGAACTAACAGGTTTGGCAGATTCTGACAGCCAATGGGAAATAGGGAAAATTGATGTAATAAGCAGTGGTCTTGTGGGTAGAATCTTGGTAGACGACTTTTTGGAAGACTATATTTTGACAGGTTCATTAATTGATACAGGTTCCGACCTGACCTATACTTTTGGCTCTAACTATAAATACAAATCAGTTTATGGTGCCATTACATTGAATGTAAAAGAAAACTTCCATGATCAGAATACGGGAGAGCCAAATCTAAAAGTTCATGTAACATTAGGTGATATTTTAGATTTGGAAGAACTTCTGACAGCAATTCTTGACGGAGAAAGAAACAATACAACAACGACAGATAGAGATACGGCCAAGGATTTTCTGGAATCATTAAAAACATTCGATCTTTTGGGTGCTGTTGGCAGCCTGATAGACGGAGTGTTAGGAGGGTTATTAGGCAATATTGTATCCCCTGTCACTACTACCGTAGGTGAACTTGTCGGATATTTAATTGACGGATTAGGGTTAAACAAGATACTGACTCCTTTAGTTAATGCCTTGACAGGCATAGAGGTTAATCTTGAACTTCCTCTTAATATTAATGCCCTTGGCATAGAAACCTTGGAAGCAACCGGAACATGGGGTGAAGTACAGCAAATCTCTTGATAATTCAAAACACACTTACAATCTTTATACAAATAAAAATCTGCAGTCTGCATCAGTTGTGAAACCCATGCAGACTGCAGATTTTTATTTTCTTCTTATTTCTTCAACGTTACAACCAGCGGATTGCGCACTTCTGCCGCATAATCCTTCAGATAATTGTTCCAGTCTTCGGCGTTCTCGAAGCCGTATTTGCTCCATCCCGAACCCCAATAATAGACGAACTCGCTGTCCGGTTCATAGTTGCTGATGCCAAGCACATGTCCGAGCGCATCGCCTGCCGCTTCATCGAACAGCTGCACTTTCGCATCCGCAAGGGGAGCGGGGAATACCGCACCTACATACACAATGCCATTGTCTGCTTTCGCATTTGTTGTCGGGTCTGCATACGCGATATATCCGTTGTCTGCACTGTAGGAATAACCTTCCGGATTGGCCGCATGAATAACCAAACCTCCCGCAACGGGAGCGGCCTGGCTCAGATTTTCATACATGATGACGGTTTTGTTCAGCTGCGAGCCCTTGTCCAACTGAATGACACGCGTTTCTATCACATTCGAGTCGTTCTTCACAACCAACGGATTGAACACTAACTTCATGGTGAAACGCAACGGACCGTTGTCCAATATCTCGTAATCTTTGTAGCAATACGGATATACGATGGTTGAATCAGACATCAAAGCAGCTGTTCCTCCGCCCAACGTCGGCCCTACCGCATAGCAGTCCATTCCGTTTCCGTGGTCAATGTGATAAGAAATGGTATTCTGCAGCTTTTGTGCCTCTTCTTTCTTTCCGGCCTTCCGCAAAGCCGCTATCTGGGCACGCACAGCAGAATCCAGTTCCATCGCGTAACGGTCTTCCACCACCAGTCCTTCCACGCTTTTCGTAAACACGTCGTATCCGTATGCCTTCTCGCCTGTCTTCTGCAAAGCAGGACCGTATGCACGATAAGCGGCACGGTCGTTCTCCCAAGCAATATCATCCAAACGTTCAGGATACTGCCGCCCGTAGACCACTGCATTCACAATGGAAGGAGTTCCTCTCTGAATAGTATATTCAACCGTAGCGTTGGCGTCTACCGATACAGGAAAAATAATCTTGTCGTCATACGTCAACTGATAAGGCACTTCATGACCCTTGTTGTCGTACACGACCACCTGCGCCGTATCAGGCAAGCTCAGTTCTGCGAAAACCTCGTCTACGGGCACTTCCACCATCTCTCCGGAACGGGCCGCACTGAGCGGATTGGTGACGCTCACCGTTACAGACTGGGGATTGCTGCATCCCCAAAGGCATACCGCCGCACAAACGGATGCCATAAAAACATTCTTTTTCATAACTTCTCTTTTTCCCGCATTAAAGACAAAAGGTGATGAATCACAATTTCGCATTGTATCCACCACCTTCTTATCAAATAATAAATATATGTTCGGATTTATTTAGGCTGCTTGCCGATATAAGCCAGGATACCGCCGTCTACATACAACACATGACCGTTTACGAAGTCGGAAGCATCTGAAGCCAAGAACACAGCCGGGCCCATCAGGTCTTCAGGAGTTCCCCAACGAGCGGCCGGAGTCTTCGCAATGATGAATGCATCGAACGGGTGACGGGAGCCGTCAGCCTGACGCTCACGCAAAGGAGCCGTCTGCGGAGTAGCGATATAGCCCGGACCGATGCCGTTGCACTGGATGTTGTATTCGCCGTATTCAGAAGCGATGTTGCGAGTCAGCATCTTCAGACCGCCCTTAGCGGCAGCGTATGCAGAAACCGTTTCGCGGCCCAATTCGCTCATCATAGAGCAGATGTTGATAATCTTTCCGTGGCCTTTCTTAATCATTCCCGGAATGACAGCCTTAGAAACGATGAACGGAGCGTTCAAGTCCACATCAATAACCTGACGGAACTGGTCGGCCGTCATTTCGCACATCGGGATGCGCTTGATGATACCTGCATTGTTAACCAAGATGTCGATAACGCCGACTTCTTTTTCTACCTGCGCCACCAATGCGTTCACCGCTTCTTCGTTAGTCACGTCGCATACATAACCGTGCGCGTCGATGCCTTTTTCTTTGTAGGCAGCCAGACCTTTGTCCACCAATTCCTGCTTGATGTCGTTAAACACAATCGTTGCACCAGCCTGTGCAAAAGCGGTTGCGATAGCAAAACCGATTCCGTAAGAAGCGCCCGTTACAAGAGCTACCTTACCTTCAAGTGAAAAGTTTACCATAGTTGATTAAATAATTTAAGTTCCTCTCCTTCCCGTCCGAAGACAAGGACGAAGAAAAATCAGTTGTTGACATTCTTTATATCCACTCACAAAGTTACGAAAGTTATAGACTCAGACATCATATATTTGTTCAGAAAATCTATAAAATCGTATCAAGATTCAAACATTTTTAGTTTTCTCTCCAATATTATACGTCCGGCTTGTCCGATTTACCTAATGACATCCAATTTTGAACGTTCATCCCGGATGAGTTTCCCTATCAGGTGCAAATGGTTTTCCGCTCATCTTCCCCTATAAGTCCGTTTCGGAAAGAAGGCGGCACACCTCATCCTGAAACTTCCGGGCAAGCCTTGCCTTCAACACGTTCTGGTTGATGATGACGAAAGACAGCTTGTGCCCGTTGCCGGAAGTGACGTATCCGGCCAGCGAACACACGCCGGTTACCGTCCCCGTCTTTGCATGTACGTTGCGGAAAGTCTTCCCTTTACCCATACGATAGCTCAACGTGCCGTCCATTCCGGCCACCGGCAATCCGTCATAAAACATCCCGAAAAACTCCGGATGGCGGTAGGCATAGTTCAGATAAGCCAGAATCAATTGCGGAGACACGTAGTTGTACAACGAAACTCCGCTCCCGTCCACTATCTTGTAATCGTCCGGAGAGAAGCCGATAGATTGGCGCATGAAGCGGTTGACGACACACTGGCTCTCTTCAAACCCCAGACGAGAGGTGGTTTTCCCGTTCTTCAGCCCCAAATGCCGGAAAATGGCTTCCGCACAAAGGTTGTCGCTCTTTTTCAAGGCGCGCCTCATGACAAGCTCTATCGGACGCTTGCAGATATAGATGACTTGCACGCTATCGGGAGCCTGCAAATACCGGATGCTGTCGCGCTCCACCTCTATTCCCTCTTGCGAAAGCCTGTAACGGAACGTTTCCATAAAGAACGACTTGGGGTCGAACACGTTTATCAGCCTGCCCCTGACGGATGACACGTTTCCGGAAACCTGAATCACGTTTCCGTTCTCCAGCCAGTTGCGGTTGATAGAAAGCTGCCCTGCGGAAGGCGAGTGGCTGACCGAACGGTTTTCTATCCGATAGAAGTCCGATTCGGGAAACACTTCTACAACCCCTGTATCTCCTTTCGCGGCAGGAGTGACCGTAACGCTCACGCACCCCCTGTTCAGCATCAGCGGAGAAAGATAGGGCTGGAAAGGTTCGGGAGTATCGTCCCACGCCCATCCTGTTCCCCAATAAATGGAATCCATCATCGACACGTCCCCTACCAGCTTTCCGCGCACCGACTTAATGCCTGCCTCCGCCACTGCTCCGGACAGCAGCTTCATGTCCTGCTCCATAAATTCGGGGTCGAACCCGCCTATCACGTAAAGGTCTCCGTCGAGAACGCCGCGCTTTATTTCTCCGCTATACGCCAGGCGCGTCTCAAACTGATAATCTTTTCCGAGCACCGACAATGCCGTCACTGCGGTTATCACCTTCTCGATGGAAGCGGGACGATAGAGCTTGTCGGCCTGATAGCTGTAAAGCTCGCGATTGTCCGTCAGGTCGTACACGACCATACCCACTTCCGAAGTCTTCAAAAAAGAGGCCGACTGCACCAACGTGTCCAGTTTCCCGGCCAAAGCATCGCGGGCCGACGCCGATATGCAGGAGAGGCTCCACAAAGCGACCAATAATATCCGTTTCATTTCGTGTCTGTTACAATTCTCTGAATATTTCTCCCGCAGTCGGATGGGGAAACACGTAACGTTTCCATTCCGAAAGCCTGCGTCTGTCTTCTATCATCATTCCGGCCATCACAATCAGTTCGGATGCGGGATTTCCCAGTATATGCACGCCCAATATCCGCTCGTCATCGTCTACCAGCACCTTGCACATCCCGTTCGCCCCTTCGTTTTCCGCCACGAAGCGGCCGGAAAAGGCCATCGGGAGCCTTATCGCGCGAAATTTCCTTCCCGCTTTTACCAACGTTTCCTCGGCTTCTCCCACGGAAGCCGCTTCGGGATTGGTGTACACCACGGAAGGCACGGCACGATAGTCCATCTCGTCGCTCCCGCCCGCAATGTGGGACACGGCAATCTCGGCTTCCCTCACCGCCGTATGCGCCAACAAGGAAACCCCGTTCATGTCGCCGCAGGCATACACACCGCGCACCGATGTCTCAAGATGGGAATCTGCCTTTACGTTTCCTTGTTCCGTAAGCTCCAGACCCAAGTTTTCCAATCCGAAGCCTTTCAGCGCAGGCCGACGCCCCACGCTTAAAAGCATCTTTTCGGAAGAGACGCACCCTGCCCCTTCCTTCGTTTCATAATCTATGCGAACGCCGCCCGACGCGTCCCGGCCTACGCCCGTCACTTCCGCCTGCAACAGGAAGCGGACTCCCCGCTTGGCGTATTCGGCACGCAGCATCCCCGCAATCTCACGGTCGATGCCGCGCAATATTTCGTCCGCCATCTCAACCACCGTCACCTGCACTCCCAGGCTGTTGAAGAAGGAAGCGAACTCCATGCCGATGACTCCGCCTCCGACCACGGCAAGCGACTTCGGAAGCTCCTTGCATTCAAGCGCGTCCCGGTGCGTCCAATAAGGTACGGCATCGATTCCGGGGATGTGCGGGACGACCGTTTCGCTCCCTGCGGCAAGAATCATCCGCTTGCAGCGAAAGGTTTCCCCGTTGCATTCAATCGTGTTCTTGTCAATAATCCGGGCTTCTCCCGCCACTATTTTCACGTTCCGGGCCGCGAGCCTTGCCTTTATCCCCAGCGCCAACTTGCGCACCACCTTCGCCTTCCTCCCCGCCATTTTAGAGAGGTCCGCTTCGGGGCAACCGGCTTCTACGCCATACTTCGGCGCCGTGCGCACCGTGTCGTACACCTTTGCGGAATAGAGCAAGGTCTTGGTCGGAATGCACCCTTCGTTCAGACATACTCCGCCCAAAGCGTTCTTTTCAAACAGAACGACGCTCATTCCAAGCTCTCCGGCGCGTTCCGCAGCCGTATAGCCGGCAGGACCTCCGCCTATAATCGCCAACTGACAATCCATAGCCATACCGCCGACCGTTCAGACTTCCTCGCTATAGATGGCATGAGGGTTCCGCTCCCTCGCGCAACGGAGAAACTCGGTCAGGTCTGCCGGGTCGAAATTGATGAAGCCCTTCGTGTAATATATCGTTACGCGGCCTTTCAGCAGCGTCCCTTTCCGCCTGACAATGCGCACCACTCCGTATGCCTTGATGCTGCCGCTGAACCCGCGTTTCAGCCATATATCGCCGTTTTCCTGCACCAAAATGCGGGTCATCTGCTCGTCCACGACAAGCAAGACGGGAAATACGAGCGGAAACAGGTTCCAATAGTTTTCTGTATGGACGGCCATCAGCACGATAGCCACCACCAAGATGAGCACTCCTAACCAAACCTTAAAAGGAGCCCTTCGGATTTTGAATTCTTTTACCATATATCTTCAGCATATTATATTAAACCTTGTTCACACGTCCGCCCGAATGCGGGGGTTCTTCTTCAGCAGGCAGCCGACAAAGTCCTTCCGGTTCTTGGGCGAAACGAAAACCGTTTCTTTTTTCCCTCCCTCTCCGAACTCTATTCTCAAGCCGTCAAAAGACAAGGCGGGATTGAGAAAGCTCCGCGAGCGCGTCCGGCAGACGCTGCACACGGATTCCGCCTGTATCACCCGGTTGGGGACGAAGCGTCCTCCCTCAATCCTCAGCTCGCCTTCGGAAGTCACCACATAGCGCGTATGCACCAACATTTCAATCTCGAACACCACCGCTGCGCCCGTCAGCACGGTCAGCCACAAATGATGCTCCCAAAAACAATAAAACAAGGCTGCGGAGGACACCGCGACAACCGCCCAATACCACTTTCCTACCTCCGATTGAAATGTCCGGTTCATGTTCTGCCTTTCGTTTTTCCAGTCTCTGCGGAATGTCCGTAAACCTGACCGCAAAACTCCCGCCGCCTTTGCCTTAAAGTCCGCAAGGTTTTGCCTTAAAGTCCGGCAAGTTTTCCCGTCATCCGCCCGCTTTTTCGGGTGAAGATAAGAAAATCTCCTTAAAAAAGGAATATATCAACCGTCTTCTTGACTTATTTTAAAAAAAACCGGCCCGAAAAAGATGCCGGAACCTCACGAAACAGACAAGTTTTTTATACTTTTGCTGCAAATACACACATCAATATGATACGAAAGTTTGATTTTCTCGTTATCGGCTCAGGGATAGCCGGAATGAGTTTCGCGTTGAAAGTGGCGCACAAAGGCTCGGTCGCCCTCATCTGCAAGGCCGGACTGGAAGAAGCCAACACTTACTTCGCGCAGGGAGGAATCGCTTCGGTGACCGACCTGAAGGTGGACAACTTTGAGAAACACATCCACGACACGATGGTGGCAGGCGACTGGATAAGCGACAGACAAGCCGTGGAGAAAGTGGTGCGCAACGCCCCCGAACAGATAGAGGAGCTGATAAAGTGGGGAGTCAACTTCGACAAAAAAGAAAACGGAGAGTTTGATTTGCACAAGGAAGGCGGACATTCGGAGTTCCGCATCCTCCACCATAAAGACAACACGGGAGCGGAAATACAGACCAGCCTGATAGAGGAAGTGAAACGCCATCCCAACATCACGGTGTTTTCCAATTTCTATGCCGTGGAAATCATCACGCAGCACCATTTGGGCATCATCGTCACCCGCCACACTCCGGGAATCAAATGCTACGGGGCATACGTGCTGAACGAGGCCACCGGCGAAGTGGACACTTTCCTCTCCAAAATTACAGTAATGGCCACGGGAGGATGCGAAGCGGTGTACAACCATACCACCAACCCGCTCGTAGCCACGGGCGACGGCATAGCGATGGTCTACCGCGCCAAGGGAACGGTAAAAGACATGGAGTTCATCCAGTTCCACCCCACTGCGCTCTACCATCCGGGCGACCGCCCCAGCTTCCTGATTACGGAAGCCATGCGGGGATACGGCGCCGTGCTCCGGAACCTGTCGGGCGAAGAGTTCATGCAAAAGTATGATCCGAGGCTTTCGCTGGCGCCGCGCGACATCGTGGCCCGCGCGATAGACAGCGAAATGAAGCAGCGCGGAGAAGACCATGTGTACCTCGATGTCACCCACAAAGACCCGGAAGAAACGAAAAAGCACTTCCCGAACATCTACAAGAAATGTCTCAGCTTAGGAATCGACATCACCAAAGACTATATCCCTGTGGCTCCGGCAGCGCATTACCTCTGCGGAGGAATCAAGGTTGACCTCGACGGCCAGTCGAGCATCAAACGGCTGTATGCGCTCGGAGAATGCTCCTGCACAGGGCTTCACGGGGGAAACCGCCTCGCCTCAAATTCGCTGATAGAAGCCATCGTGTACGCCGATTCAGCCGCGAAACACGCATTGAGCGTCCTCGACCGGTACGACTTCAACGAAGACATTCCCGAATGGAACGCAGAAGGCACGATGAACAATGAAGAACGAATCCTCATCACGCAAAGCATGAAGGAAGTGAACCAAATCATGGAGTCGTATGTAGGCATCGTAAGAAGCAACCTCCGCCTTGTCCGTGCATGGAACCGTCTGGACATCCTTTACGAAGAAACGGAACGCCTGTTCAAGCGCGTAAAGGCTTCGCGCGAAATATGCGAACTGCGCAACATGATCAACGTAGGCTACCTGATTACGCGGCAGGCTATGGAGCGCAAAGAAAGCCGGGGACTGCACTACACCATCGACTATCCCCATCCTTCCGCACCGGAAAAAACGGAATGACCCGCAATAAAAAGGCGGAGACACGAGAAAAAGCCCTCATGCCTCCGCCTTTTCGCTATATTCTATTCTCCCCAATGCACTTCTGCCTCACGCTTCTCGCGCTCAACGACTTCTTTCGCCTTGCGCGCGTATACTATCAAACGGAACGAACGGTCGTAAGTGAGATAGCTCCACATCCAGTTCAGCAGGACATTGATTTTGTTCCGCACGCCCAAGATGGAACGAAGGTGGACAACTAACCACAAAAACCAGGCAATCCATCCCTGCGTCTTCACTTTGCTGAACTCTGCCACCGCCTTGTTGCGTCCCACGGTAGCCATAGAGCCTAAATTCCGGTAACGGAACGGCTTCAACTCCTGCCCCGACTCCATACGCTTCAGGTTGCCTGCCAGCAGTTTTCCCTGCTGAATGGCCACTTGCGCCAATTGGGGATGCCCGTTAGGATACTCAGGGTCGCTTCCTTCCATGATGCACTGATCGCCGATACAAAACACGTTTGAAAGACCATTTACGCGGTTGAAGGCATCCACCTTGATGCGCCCTCCTCTTCCAATCGACGTTTCAGGGATATTTCCGATTGCATTCGCACGCACTCCGCTCACCCAAATGAAAGTACGGGTGGGGATTTCCGTCCCGTCTTCCAATATCACTTTATGATCTCGGTAATCGAGCACCTTCTTGCCCAAACAGACCTTCACACCCATCTTGCGGAGAAATTCGGCAGACTTCTCCGAAGACTCCACCGACATGCCGGACAACAAGCGGTTCGTTGCCTCCAGCAAATAAATGCGCAAGAGGTCTTTGTCCATATCCGGATAATCTTTTGGAAGCACATAATGCTTCATTTCGGCCAAAGCGCCGGCTATTTCCACCCCTGTCGCTCCGCCTCCTACAATAACAATGTTCAAAAGTTCCCTACGTTCCTGCTCGGTTGCACAAGTAACGCTGCGCTCAAAATTGCTCAACAGAGCATTGCGCAGCCCCATAGCCTCCGACAAAGTTTTCATCGGGATTGCTTCTTCTTCAATATGTTTGTTGCCGAAAAAATTGGAGGTCGTTCCGGCTGCCAGAATCAGATAGTCGTATTCAACCTTGCCGATGGAAGTCTGTAGGATACTCTTCTCAGGATAAATGAAACGGGCTTCTCCCATACGGAAATATACGTCTTTCTTCTTTTTGCTGAAGATTTTACGAAAAGGAAAGGAGATGGAACTCGGCTCCAAACCGGCTGAAGCCACTTGATAAATCAAAGGAGGAAACTGATGATAGTTGTTCTTGTCTACCAATATAACCTGAAACCCTGATCCGGAAAGCTCATTGGCCAACTTCAGACCTCCGAATCCTCCGCCCACAATCACCACTCTCTTTTTGCCTTTTTTTTTCGCAATGTTAAAACTCATACCTATTTTGTTTTGTGTTATCTTTCACTGCGAAGTTAGGCTGTTTCAAAACATTAAAAAAAAATCTTATTATATTTTTCACGTCCAAAGAAAGAAAAATAGAGCATCCGGCACCAAAATTGAAGAAACCATTCCTATTTGCAATCTACAGTTCATAATATGGACATAAAAACAGCCCAGAAGCAAACGTTCTACGAGGCGTTCATACAATCGCCCTGCGCCATTCCCGAAAAGAATACTTGAAAGAAAATGCAATCCTCCATACGCCCTTGTCCTTCCGCCACATTTTTTTGCACTACGCCCGCCTTCGGGGTTCCTCGCGGGCGGCAAAGGCGGAAGCGCGGGCGGGAAGGAAAAAGAAGACGGAGGAAAGCAAAGGGAGGGAAGAAAG